>NZ_LT629771.1:3052083-3662500 GCF_900105175.1 Jiangella sp. DSM 45060
GCCGCTGGCGTCGGTGAACGACGTGCGCAGCGCCGACACCATCGGCCAGCCGACGAAGACGGCGAGGATGAGCAGGGCCGGGCCGAGGAAGGCCAGCGCGGTCGCGGTGCGCCGGCCGCCGCGCCGGGCCCCGGGCGCCACCCGCCGCCCGCCGAGTGGCGCGGGCGGCCGGTAGCGCCGTCGTGGTGCGGTGATCGACACGAGACCTACCCGACGGCCGATTCGATCTCGGCCTGCGCCTCGGACAGCAGCGTCGCGACATCCTCGCCGGCCATCGCCCGCTGGGTCAGCTCGTCGACGGCGGCGAGCACGTCGACGCTGTTGACCACGCCGGGCAGCAGCGGCCGGCCGAACTCGGCCTGCTCGGTGAGCGCGGCCACCACCGGGTTCTCGGCGACGGCGTCGGCGGGGACGTCGGTACGCAGCGGCGGCCAGCCGGAGCCGAGCGACCACGTCACCGCGTTGTCCTGGTCGAGGAAGAAGCTGAAGAACCGCTCCGCCGCCTCGACGGCGTCGTCGCCGGCCTGCTCGGTGATGGCCATGGAGACGCCGATGGCGGACGCCGCCTGCGCCTCCGGCCCGGCCGGGACCGGCGCGATGCCGTAGTCGATGCCGTTCTCCTCCGAGATCGACGCCATCCACGGACCGCCGAGGTACATCGCGGCCTTGCCGCTGCTGAACAGGCCGTCGCCGGCGATGCCGTCGACGCCCGTCGGCGAGATCTTGTCGACCGCGATGGCCTGGTACCAGTACTCCAGCGTCGCGCGGTTCTCCGGCGAGTCGATGACGACCTCGGTGCCGCCGTCGACGATGTCGCCGCCGCCACCGTAGAAGAGGCTGGGCCAGACACCGTTGGCGACCGTCGCGTGGTCCGGGATCGCGGCGCCGTACTGCTCGGGCGTGCCGTCGCCGTTCTGGTCGACGGTGAGCGCCTTGGCGGTCTCGACCCAGTCGTCCCAGGTGGCCGGCGGCTCGGTGATGCCGGCGGCGGCGAACAACCCCTTGTTGTAGAACATCGCCAGCGGGACGAACCCGGTCGGCACGCCGTAGCGGGTGCCTTCGACGGTGACCATGTCGACGGCGCCGGCGTTCAGCTCGGCGGTGTTGCTCTCGGGGTCGTCGTAGAAGTCGTCCAGCTCGACGAACGCGCCGCGGTCGGCGTACACCGGCAGCCGCTCGGCCGGCATCGCCACGATGTCCGGGCCGTTGCCGGCCGACAGCGCCGGCAGCAGCGTGTCGTCGATGACGTCCCACGGGTTGATCTCGGTGCTGATCACGATCTCGTCCTGCGAAGCGTTGAAGTCGTCCACGAGCTGCTCGAGCACGTCGCCGTCGGCCTCGGTGTACCCGTGCCAGAAGGTGAGCTCGATGGGGCCGCCGGCGGAGTCGCCGCTCGAGTCGTCGTCGCTACCACAGGCCGTCAGCCCGACGGCGAGCGCGAGGACGAGGCCCAAAGGAAGAACACGGGTGAGGCGGTTGCGTGTCATGGCCTTCTCCACGGTGAGACGATGCTGATCATCTAAATGATCTTGGCCTTACAACGTTGTAAGAGTCAGCATGGGGAACGCGCCAGGAGATGTCAAGCCGACTCAGCCCGGCTGGGTGGACTCGCGCTCGACGATGCGGTAGCCCGAACGGAGCTCCCGGCGCGGCTCGCCGGATCCCTTCTCGATGCGGTCGAGCAGCACCTCGACGGCGAGCCGGGCGATCTCGCGCCGGCCGGGGTCGACGGTGCTGAGGCTGGGCAGCGAGTACTTGCCCTCGTCGACGTCGTCGAAGCCGATGATGGCGACGTCGGCCGGCACCCGGATGCCCTGCTCCTGCATGACCCGCAGCGCGCCCAGCGCCAGCTCGTCGTTGAGCGCGAACACCGCGTCGAACTCGACGCCGCGCTCGAGCAGCGCCCGCATGGCCTCGGCGCCGTTGATGCGGTGCCACGGCCCGGCGTCGACGACCAGCGCGTCGTCGTAGGCGACGCCGCGCACGTCGAGCGCGGCCCGGTAGCCGCGCAGCCGCAGCCCGGCCGACCCGATGACCTCGCCCTCGTGCGCGCCGATGACGGCGATGCGCCGCCGGCCGAGGCCGAGCAGGTGGTCGGTGGCGGCGCGCGCGGCGTCGACGTTCTCCATGGTGACGTGGTCGACCGGGCCGTCGAAGATGCGCTCGCCCAGCAGCACCAGCGGGAAGTCGACGGCGAGCAGCCCGCCGTCGTCGTTGCCCAGGCCGAGCGGGCTGAACAGCAGGCCGTCGGTGAGCTGGCGCCGCGACCCGGACAGCACGTCCAGCTCGCGGCGGCGGTCGCCGCCGGTCTGCTCGATGACGACGACGACGTCGCGCTGCTCGGCCGCGGTGATGACCTCGTCGGCGAGCTGGGCGAAGTACGCGAGGCTCAGCTCCGGCACGGCCAGCCCGATGGCGCCGGTACGGCCCGACCGCAGGCTGCGCGCCTGGCGGTTCGGCCGATACCCCAGCTCGTCGATGGCCGCCTGCACCTTGGCGCGGGTGGTGTCGGAGACGTACGGATGGTCGTTGACGACGTTCGACACGGTCTTGAACGACACACCCGCCAGCCGGGCGACATCACGCAGCGTCGCTGTCATGGACCCACGGTAGCCGTTGACACCAGCGCTGACCCAACTCTAAGGTGCTGATCAACACCGGTGTTACAACGTTGTACGGCCACCTGACCTTACAACGTTGCATGACTGTGCCCGCATCCGTCAGAGGAGAGTCATGACCACCGTACGCAGTCCACGCCGCCGTGCGCTGGCGGCCGTCGCCGCCGTCGCCGCCATAGCCGCGGCCGCCCTCGCCGCCGCGCCCGATCCCGCCGCCACCGCCGTCACCACCGGCAACGGCGCCCTCGTCTACTCACCCGCCGCCGGCACCTCGTTCGACCCGGAGGGCAACCGCCCGGTCGGCACCACCTACCCCAAAGTCATCACGCTCAAGCACAACGGCAGCGCCAACGGCACCCAGCTGGTGACGTTCGACCAGCTGGTGTTGGTCGGCGGCGTGCAGGTGTACCCGATCCACCGCAGCACCGACGGCGGCATCAGCTGGAGCAAGATCGCCGACGTCGCGCCCAGTGCCACCTTCCCCACCCTCACCCGCACCGCCCAGCCGTTCCTGTACGAGCTGCCGCAGCAGGTCGGCTCGCTGCCGGCCGGGACCGTCCTGCTGGCCGGGATGATCATGCCGGCCGACCGGTCGAGCAGCCGGCTCGTCGTGTACCAGAGCCAGGACCGCGGCGTCACGTGGTCCTACCTCAGCACCATCGATACCGGCGGGCCGGCCGTCTACGACCCGAGCCCGACGTCGACCACCACCACCGTCTGGGAGCCGGCGCTGGCCGTCGACGGTCAGGGCGGGCTGGTCGCCTACTTCTCCGACGAGCGGCAGAAGCCGAACGGCGTGCTGCAGGCGGTGTCGTACCGGCGCTCCACCGACGGCGGGCTGACCTGGGGCCCGTTGGTCAACGTCTCCGCGCCGGCCGGTACGAATGACCGGCCGGGCATGATCACCGTGACGAAGCTGCCCGACGGCCGCTACCTGGCGACGTTCGAGGTGGTGAACCGCCCGAGTCTGAGCCAGAACACCGCGCCCGTCTACTACAAGATCTCCCCCGACGGCCTGAACTGGAGCCCGGAGTCGAGCATCGGCACGCCGGTGCGACTGGCCGACGGCCGCGGCATCGGGTCGTCGCCGTTCGTGAAGTGGGTGCCCGGCGGCGGGCCGAACGGCATGGTGATCGTGTCGTCGAAGTGGTCGCTGGACGGCAGCGGGAACATCAACACCGGCCAGCACTTCTACGTCAACTACAACCTCGGCGAGGGGCCCTGGGAGCGGCTGCCGTACGCCGTCACGTACGACTCCACCGACACCCAGGGCGGCGCGTTCAGCGGCTTCGCCCAGGGCTTCGACACCACCGTCGACGGGCGCACGCTCGTGCACGCGACCAACGTCGAGAACCCGTCGACCACCTACAACGACGTCCGCGTCGGCACCATCCCGCTGGACGCCCAGCAGTACGAGGCCGAGCGGGCCGTGCGCACCGACGCGTCCCTGGTCACCCACCACGACGCGTCGAACGGACAGAAGGTCGGCAACATCAACAACGCGGGCAGCTCGGTGGCGTTCACCGTGCGGGCGCCGGCCGCGGGGTCGTACCGGCTGAACGTCCGCTACGCCAACGGGATGGGCACGACCAGCACCCACTCCGTCAGCGTCAACGGCGGCGCGGCGACCACCATCTCCTACCCGCCGACGGTCGACTGGGGCCGCTACCTGTGGGCCCAGCACACGGTGAACCTCAACGCCGGCGTCAACACCGTCACGTTCACCAAGGCGACGTCGTTCGCCGAGCTGGACGTGCTGCACGTGTACCGCACGTCGGCGCCGCTGGACCCGCAGTTCCGCGTCGTCAACCGGACCAGCGGGAAGTTCCTGGAGATCCTCTCCGCGCTCACCACCGACGGCGCCGGCGCCGGCCAGTGGGGCGACACGAACCACGCCACCCAGGTGTGGAACCTGCGGACGGTCACGGGCGGCGTCCAGCTGGCCAACGTCAACAGCGGGAAGCTGCTGGAGATCCCCGGCGCCGCCACCGGTGACGGCGTCCAGGCCGTGCAATGGGCCCCGACCGGCCACGCCACCCAGACCTGGGTGCCGACGCTGCTGACCGGCGGCTGGTGGCGGCTGGCCAACGCGAACAGCGGCAAGAGCCTCGAAATCGCCGGCGGATCCACCGCCGACGGCACCGTCGCCCAGCAGTGGACCACGAGCTCCTGCCAGTGCCAGCAGTGGCGGCTGAAGCGGGAGGGCATCCAGTAACGACGCCGGGTTCCGCCCGCCGGCCCTCGCACCGGCGGGCGGAATCCGCGATGACGGCGCATGCTGATCGAACACGACGGCGCGCGTCCGGTCGTCGCGGCGTCGGCGTACGTCGCGCCGAACGCGGTCCTGTCGGGCGACGTCCGGGTCGGTGCGAACAGCCGCATCCTCTTCGGCGCGGTGCTGACGGCCGACGGCGGGCCGGTCCGCGTCGGCGCCGGCTGCGTCGTCATGAGAACGCGGTGCTGCGCGGACGACCGGTCTTCCCGCTGTCGCTCGGCGACTACGTCCTCGCCGGGCCGCACGCACATCTCAACGGCGCGACCATCGAGGACCCTGTTCGGCGTCCCGCACGACATCGTCATCGAACGACTCGTCACCGCCGGCGCGGGAGGACGAACAGCGCCGCCAGCAGGCCCAGGACGGCGAAGGAGGCGGCGGCGCCGAAGGCGGCCCGCAGGCCGTCGACGGTCCCGTGCCGGCCGGCCGCGACGGCGACCGACGTGACGATCGCGATGCCCAGCGCGCTGCCGATGGTGAAGAGGGTGTCGACGAGCCCGGCGGCCAGCCCCGACTCCTCCTCGGGCACGCCGGTGAGTGCGGCGATCTGCGCCGCGACGAAGCAGGCGCCCATGCCCGGGCCGAAGACCAGCAACCCCGCGAGCACGTCGGCGGCGAACGAGCCGCCGGCCGAGACCGGTACCAGCAGCAGCGCCCCGCCCAGCACCAGCAGCATCCCGCCGATCGCGATCGGCCGCACGCCGAGCCGCGTCACCAGCGCCTGCCCGGCGAACGCACCGGCGATCGACATGCCGGTCATGACGGCGCTCATCAGGCCGAACTGCAGGGCCGAGTAGCCGAGCACCTGCTGGGCGTGGATCGTCAGCGGGAACAGCATGCCGTCGACGGCCAGGCCGACCGCGAGCATCAGCAGGTTGCCGCCGACCAGCGTGCGGTTGCGGAAGATCCGCAACGGCACCAGTGGCGCCGCGGCGCGCGCCTCCACGACCACGAACAGCGCCAGGACCGCGGCCGCGGCGGCGAACAGCCCGAGCGACCCCCCCGCTGAGCCAGCCGCGCTCGGGCGCCTTGATCACCGCGTATGCCAGCAGCAGCGGACCGGCCGTGATCGTCGCCGCGCCGGCGAGGTCGAACCGGCGCTCGCCGGAACGGTCCCGGCTCTCCCGGATCACCACCGGGCACAGCGCCAGGATGACCAGCCCGATCGGCACATTGATGAAGAACACCCACTCCCACCCGAGCAGCGACGTGATGACGCCGCCGATCAGCAGCCCGGCCGTCGCGCCGAACCCGCCGAGGCCGCCCCACACGCCGAGCGCGCGGTTGCGCTCGGCGCCGTCCGGGAAGGTGGCGACGACGATCGACAGCGCGGTCGGCGCCATGATCGCGGCCGACACACCCTGCACGGCCCGGGCCGCGACCAGCACCTCACCGGACCACGCGAGGCCGCAGAACAGCGACGACGCGACGAAGAGCACCAGCCCCGCCATGAACACCCGGCGCCGCCCGAACAGGTCGGCCATCCGGCCGGAGAACAGCATCAGCCCGGCGAAGGTGAGCGCGTAGGCGGTCAGCACCCACTGCACGCCCGCAAGGGTGAAGCCCAGCTCCCGCCGCATCGACGGAATGGCCGTCAGGACGATCGTCGCGTCCAGGATGACCATGAAGAAGGCCAGGCCGAGCAGGCCGAGCGCCTGCCAGCGATGCGGATCGGCGACTGCCGCCACGGGCGGCGTCCGGGTGTCCATCGAATCCTCCTCGCTCGCTCTAGTTAGAAATTACAACCGACCGGATGCTAATAACAACCCTCTGAGTGCAATTCGCTACTCGACTGCTAGGCTGGAAGGCGTGTCGACCAAGCGCTCCTACGCCGACGGCTGCGCGGCCGCGCACGCCCTCGATCTCGTCGGCGAGCGGTGGGCGCTGCTCGTGGTGCGCGAGCTGCTGCTCGGCCCGAAACGCTTCTCCGGCCTGCGACGAGGGCTGCCCGGCGCGGCGCCCAACGTCGTCGCGCAACGGCTGCGCGACCTCGAGGCCGCCGGCGTGGTGCGCCGCCGCACGCTGCCGCCGCCGGTCGCGTCGCAGGTCTACGAGCTGACGACGTGGGGACTCGAGCTCGAGCCGGTGGTGCGCGCGCTCGGCCGCTGGGGCAGCCGGTCCCCCGGCATGGACCACGACGCCCCGCTCAGCGTCGACGCCCTGGTGCTGGCCATGCGCACGCTCTTCGCCCCCGCCCGCGCGGCCGGCCTCGACGCCACGTACGCGCTGCGCGTCGACGACGACGCCTTCACCGCCACGGTTGGCGGGGGCGAGTTCCGCATCGTGCGCGGCGCCGGGCCGGCCGACGTCGCCGTCACCGCCGCCGGCACCGTCCTCAACGAGGTCATCTGGGGCGGCCAGGACCTCGGCGCCGCCGTCGACGACGGGCTCGTGCGGCTCGACCCCGACACCGAGACCGCCCGCCGGTTCTTCGACCTGTTCCCGCTGCCCGAGCCGGCCGCGCCCGCCGGCTCCGGCCGGTAACCTCGACGCCGTGCCCGAACCAGTCGTCTTCGTCCGGCTGCTGGGCCAAGTCGAGCTGCTGCGGGGCACGCTGCCGGTGCCGCTGGCCCGCCGTCCGGCCGCGCTGCTCGCCGCGCTCGCGCTGCGGCTGGGCACGCCGGTGTCGTACGCCGCGATCACCGAGCTGCTGTGGTCGCCGGACGAGCTCCCGGCCAGCCCGCGGCGGGCCATCCAGACGTACGCGTCGCGGTTGCGCGACGCGCTGGGGCGCGACGCGGTCGTCGCGCACGGCGACGGCCTGCGCCTGGACCTCGACCCCGACCAGGTCGACCTCCACCGCTTCCGCCGGCTCGCCGCGGCGGCCACCGACCCGGCGACCCTGACCGAGGCGCTGGAGCTGTGGACCGCGGACCCGCTGTCCGGGCTCGCGGTCGGCCAGCTGACCGTCGTCGAAGGGCCGGCCCTGCTCGACGAGGTGCTCAGCGTGGCCGAGCGGCGCGACGAGCTGCGGCTGCGGGCCGGCGACCTCGACGACGTGTTCGTGGCGTCGCTGCGGCGGCTGACGTCGGAGCATCCGTGGCGCGAGCGGTCCTGGTGCCACCTGATGCTGGCGCTGTACCGCACCGGCCAGCAGGGCGAGGCGCTGGCGACGTTCGCCCGCCTGGTCACGGTGCTGCGCGACGACCTCGGCATCGACCCCGGCGCCGAGGCCACCCAGCTGCACCAGCGGATGCTGGCCGGCGACCCCGACCTCCTCGACGCCGCACCGGCGGCGCCCGTCACGGCGGCGGCCGAGCCGCCGGCCCAGCTGCCGGCCGGGTCGCCGGCGTTCGTGGGCCGCCCGCACGAGCTGGCGGCGCTGGCCCGGCTGCTGGAGCGCCCGGCCGACCGCGTCCGCGTCGCCGTCGTGTCCGGTCCGGCCGGCGTCGGCAAGACGGCCACGACGGTCGAGGCGGCGCACCGGGCCCGGTCCCGGTTCCCCGACGGCCAGCTCTTCGCCGAGGGCACCCGCGGCGGCGCCGAGGTCCCGGCGCGCGACCTCCTCGGGGCGTTCCTGCGCGACCTCGGCGTCGCGGCCGACGACCTCCCGTCCGCGCAGGCCGGCCGCGCGGCGCTGTTCCGCTCGATGTGCGCGCGCCGCCGGCTGCTCCTCGTCATCGACGACGCGCACTCGGTCGAGCAGGTCACCGCCCTGCTGCCGGGCGCCGGCGAGTGCGCCGTGCTCGTCACGACGCGCCGGCGGCTGGCCGTCCCGGCGAACGTGTCGGTCGACCTCGACGCCATCTCGGCCACGGAGTCGCACGAGCTGCTGGCGACGCTGATCGGCGCCGACCGGCTGACCGCGGAGCCCGCGGCCGCCGCCGCCATCGTCGAGGCGTGCGCCGGCTCGCCGCTGGCGCTGCTGATCGTCGGCGGACGGCTCGCCACCCGGCCGGCCTGGCCGCTGGCGCACCTGCGCGACCGCCTCACCGGGCCCGGCCGCCTGGCCGAACTGCAGCTCGACGGCCGCTCCGTCGAGGCCGCCCTCGACGCCACCACCGGCACCCTCGCCGCCCCGGCCGCCGCCCGGTTCCGCGCCCTGGGCGCGCTGCCGGCCGACCTCGTCGACGTCGAGACCGCCGCGGCGCTGTGGGAGACCGGCCGGGCCGAGGCCCGCGAGTTGCTGGAACAGCTCTGCGACCTCCGGCTGCTGGAGCCGGCCGCCCCCGAGTGCTACGCCTGGCACGGCCTCATCGGCAGCTACCTGCGCGACCAGCCCGGGCGGCGCGACCCCACCGGCCTGCGGCGGGCGCTGCGCCAGGCCATCGCGTCGGTCGCGCACGCCAACGAGCGGCTGCGCCCGGGCGACCGGCCGCTCCACCCCGTCATCGCCGGTGTCGACGCCGACGGCGTGGTGTTCGCCGGACACGACGACGTCCATGCCTGGGTGCACCCGCGCGGCGCGCTGCTGGTCGGTCTGGCCCGCGACGCCCTGACGTCGGGCCACGCCGACAGCGCGGTCGAGGCAGCGGCCCTGGCCACCAGCCTCGACCTGCTGATCTACGAGTGCTGCGGATCGTCCGACGGCACCGAGGACCTGCTGCGCGCCGTCACCGTCACGCCGCTGCCGCCGGTCGCCGACCGTTTCGTCGGCAGTGCCTGGCACAACCTCGCCTCCGGCCTGTCCGACCAGGGCCGGCTGGCGGAGGCCGAGGACGCCGCGGCACAGGCCATCGCGTTCTGGCGGCGGACCGGCGACCGGTACGGCGAGGCCGCCCTGTTGAACAACCTCGCCGGACTGCGCGGCCGGTACGGCGACGACATCGCCGCGCTCGAGTACATGCGCCAGTGCATGGAGGTCGCCGACGCGCTGCCGCTCTCGCTCCGTGCCCGCTGCCAGGCCACCTACGCCGAGCGCCTCGCCAGCCACGGCGACGTCGCCGCGGCGCGGGCCGCGCTGGACGAGGCACGCCAGCTGGACACACCGGAGCCGGGGTCGTACCCCGCCTACCACCTGCTGTCGGCCGAGGTCCGGGTGCACCTCGCCGCGGACCGGCCGGCCGAGGCGGTCGGCACTGCCGAACGCGCCGTCGCGACCGCCCAGGCCATGCGCTCGCCCCGGCTGGTCGCCCGCGCGACCCTCACGCTGGCACGGGCCCGGCGGCTGGCCGGCCGCGAGAGCCTCGACACCGCGGCCGAGGCCTTGCAGGGCCTCGCCGCGCTGAACCCGACCGACCTGCAGGCGACCGGCGAGGCGCTGGCCGAACTCGCGCACGCGCACCGCGCCCGCGGCGACCTCGTCAGCGCCGACGCCTGCGCCGCGGAGGCGGCCCGCCTCGTCGACGTCGGCGGGCTGCGCGGCACCCCGTGGGCCACGACGCTGCTCGGCGGCCTCAGCCCGGTCGGCCCGGCCGGCTGATCCGCGCGAAGACCACCACGGGCGCCGCCGAGGTCGGCCATCATGACTCGGGAGGGCTGGTAGCCGCACCGGAGGTGGCCCATGTCGAACGAGACGCTCTGGATGCTGACCGCGGTCTTCGGCGCCGCGCTGCTGGCGCCGTTCACCGCCGACCGGCTCGCCCGCTTCGCCGCCGTGCCTCCCGTCGTCATCGAGATCGGGCTCGGCATCCTCATCGGGCCGGCCGTGCTGGGCTGGGTCCGCGACACCGACGTCGTCAGCGCGCTGTCCGACCTGGGTCTGGCCTTCCTCATGTTCCTGGCCGGCTACGAGATCGACTTCCGGCGCATCCGCGGCGGGCCGTTGCGCGCCGCAGCCTGGGGCTGGGCCGCCTCGCTCGTGCTCGGCATCGGCCTGGGCTTCCTCGTCGCGGGCACCGACGCCCGCCTCGTCGTCGGGCTGGCGCTGACCACGACCGCCCTGGGCACGCTGCTGCCGATGCTGCGCGACCACGGGCTGGCGGACACCACCCTCGGGACGCGGTTCCTGGCCATCGGGGCGGCCGGCGAGTTCCTGCCCATCCTCGCGATCGCGTTCGCCCTCAGCGGCGAACGACCGGCGCACACGACGATCGTCCTCGCGGTCTTCGGGCTGGTGGCGGTGGGCGCGGCGGTCATGGCCCGGCAGCCTCGCCATCCGCGGCTCGCCCGCATGGTCACGAGCACACTCGGCACCAGCGCGCAGGTCGGGCTGCGGCTGTGCGTGTTCGTGGTCGTCGCGATGTTCGCCATCGCCGCGGGCCTGGGCCTCGACCCGGTGCTCGGCGCGTTCGCGGCGGGCATCGTCGTCCACCTGTTCCTCGACGCCGGCGACCCGCACGAGTCCGAGCAGGTGCTGTCGCGCCTGGAGGGCATCGGCTTCGGATTCTTCATCCCGATCTTCTTCGTCATGAGCGGCGTCCGCTTCGACGTCGACGCGCTGCTGGCCGAGCCGTCGACGCTGCTCCTGCTGCCGGTGTTCCTGCTGTTCTTCCTGCTGGTGCGCGGCGGGCCGACGGTGCTCCTGCAGCGTGACGCGCTCGGCGTCCGGCCGGCGGTGTCGCTCGGCCTGCTGGCCTCGACGGCGCTGCCGCTGGTGGTCGTGATCACCGGCATCGCGCAGGACGAGGGCGTGCTCGGCGCCGGCACCGCCAGCGCGCTCGTCGGCAGCGGCATGCTCTCGGTGCTGATCTTCCCGACCCTCGCGCTGCGCCTTCAGGCCGGCGCGGGGACGGCGGCCAGCCGCAGTCCGAGGACGGACTCGGCCTCGCGCAGCGACTCGTCTTCGAGGTAGCGGTAGAGGTACGGCACGCTCTCCAGCAGCGTGATCCCGAACCGCTCGGCGATCGCGTCGACCATGGCCGTGCCGGTGTGCAGTTCGCGGTGCTCGGCGCGCCAGCGCGGGAGCGAGCCGGGCGCGTCGTAGAAGCGGTCCGCGATGGCGGTGCCGGCGCGCTCGTGCGCGAACTCGTCGACCAGCAGCCGGCCGCCCGGCGCCAGCAGCCCGGCGGCCGCCACGACGGCGCGAGCGAGATCGTGCACATGGTGCAGCGACAGCACGAACAGCACCGCGTCGTACGGGTCGCCGCGGAAATCGCAGACGTCGGCGGTGAGCACGCCGGGCCGGGCCAGCGTGGGGTCGATGTCGATGGCCGTGACGTCGTAGCCGCGTCCGCGCAGTTCGTCGGCCAGGCGCCCGTCGCCGCACCCGGCGTCGAGGACGCGGGCGGGCGCGGGCGGCAGGTGGGTGGCGAGGAAGTCCATGCTCCCACCGTGCGGCCGCGCGGCCATGAGCACCACTGCGGGTCCGACAGGTCGGGTATACGCTCAGCGCATGCTGGACACGTGGTCGCTGCGGGTGCTGGCCGAGGTCGCCGAGCACGGCTCGTTCTCCGCCGCGGCCGACGCCCTGACGATGACCCAGCCGGCCGTCTCACGGCAGATCGCCGCGCTGGAGCGGCGGGCCGGTGTCCGGTTGTTCCACCGCCGCCCGCGGGGCGTCGTCCCGACGGCGGCCGGCGAGCTGGCCATCGGCGAGGCGCGCGAGATCCTCGGCCGGCTGGCCGCGCTGGAGGCCCGGCTGCGCGCGTACGCGCAGCTGCGCGGCGGGCACGTCCGGCTGTCGGCGTTCCCGAGCGCGAACACCGCGTTCGTCCCGGCGGCGATCCGCCGGTTCAGCGAGGCGCACCCCGGCGTCGAGGTCGGGCTGATCCGCGGCGGCCCCGGCGACGTCCGCTCCGGCGCCGTCGACGTCGCGCTGGTCACCGACTGGGACGAGGCCCGCGACGGCGTCGAGCTGGTGCCGCTGCTGGACGAGGAGCACCGGGTGGCGCTGCCGGCCGGGCACCGGCTCGCCGGGCGCCCCACCGTCGCCCTGCGCGACCTGCGCGGCGAGACCTGGATCGAGGGCGGCCACCCCGATTGCCTCGGCCCGCTCACGGCGCTGACGCGCGCCCTCGGCGGGCCGCCGCGCGTCGGCTTCGTCTGCGACGACTGGACCGGCAAGCAGGCGCTGGTCGCGGCCGGCATGGGCGTCACCGTCATCTCGACGCTGGCCGCCGCGGCCATCCGCCCCGACGTCGTCCTGCGGCCCACCGCCCCCGCCCTGCCGCGCCGCCGCCTGCTGGCCGCCGTCGCGCCGCGCGACCGGCGCACCCCGGCGGCGGCCGCCATGCTGACGGTGCTGACGTCACTCGCCGCCGGCTACCGGAGCTGAGACGCGAGGGCGCAGCGGAACGGGTCCGGGACGCGTCCGACGGCGTTGAGGTAACCGACGATCACGCGGTAGGCGCCGATGAACGTCGTCTCGGTGTAGTGGATGTCATGTGCGGCGCAGTGTGCCCGGACGAGCGTGCGTGCGCGGCGGAGGTTGGGGCGGGGCATGTTCGGGAAGAGGTGGTGTTCGATCTGGTGGTTCAGCCCGCCCATCGCAAACGTGGTGAATCCGCCGCCGGCGATGTTGCGCGACATCAGGACCTGGCGGCGCAGGAAGTCGATCTTCTGGTCGGCCGGCACGATGGGCATGCCGAGGTGATTGGTCGCGAAGGTGCCGCCGAGCAGGAGACCGAACAGGGCCATCTGGACGCCGAAGAACGCGGCGGCCTTGCCCGGCGGCAGGATCAGCAGCAGCACGGTGACGTAGCCACCGAGGCGGCCGGCGACGAACGCGACCTCCCACCACCGGTGCTTGAGCGGCTGCCGGCCCACGAGTCGCTGGATGCTCGCCACATGCAGGGCGAGTCCCACGAACATGACGAGCGGGAAGAAGTAGCCCTGCCACCGAGTCAGCCGCGCCACCGGCCCGCGCCGCTTCTGGGCGATGGCGGGGGTGAACGCGAAGGCGCTGGGCCCGATGTCGGGGTCCGAGCCCTCCTTGTTCGGGTTGGCGTGGTGGCGGCTGTGCTTGCTCATCCACCAGCCGTGGCTGAGCCCGGCGAACAATCCCGAGAGCACCCGGGACATCCAGTCGTTCCAGTGGTGCGACTTGAAGATCTGCCGGTGCGCGCTGTCGTGGCCCAGGAAGCTGATCTGCGAGAGCACGACACCCAGTCCCGCGGCGAGGAGCAATTGGAACCAGGAGTCGCCGAGGAACGCGAACGCGACCCAGAGTCCGGCGAAGGCCGTGACGGTTCCGATGATCATCGTCCAGTAGTAGGCGTAGCGGCGGCGGAGCAGTCCGGCGGCCCGTACCTGGTGCGCCAGCTCGGTGTACGTGCTCACGTACCGCACGCGGCGCGGCGCCGCGGTCACGCCTGTACCCCTGCGGGGTGGATGTCATCCTGGTCACCGGTCGCCATGACCAGCGGCCGCTGCGGCTGCGCGGGCGGTGCGGCGATCAGGTCTTCGAGCTGCCGGACGGTGGTCGCGGGCGGGATCGGCTTCGGCTGGGCGAGGACGCTCAGCAGCGCGTCCACCGACTGCTCGACGGTGAACCTCGTGCCGGCGTCCCGGCGGGCGGCCCCGGAGAGCGGCCCGGCCGCCACGGCCGCCCGGATGCCCCAGGCGAGCGCCTCGGCGTCGTCGGGCTCGACCAGGATCACGCCGCCGCAGTCGGTCTCGGGCAGGCCGCCGTCGTCGGAGGCGACGACCCGGCAGCCGGCGTGCTGGGCCTCGATCGAGACGATGCCGAAGGTCTCGTGCCAGTACTGGCTGTTGGACGGCATCACGACGATGTCGTGCTCGGCCATCAGCGCCGCCATTCCGGCCGGTGTCTTGCGGGTGGGCACGACCGAGATCCGCGGGTGCGCTTGGAGCAGTCGCTCGATGATCTTGCCCTGCGGCTTGTCGGCGCCGGCGGTCGTCGCCATGAAGACGAGATCGAGGTCCTGGTCGATGATGTCGATGTGCAGGGTCGACAGCAGGGTGTAGATGCCCTTCTCCGGGCTCAGCCGGCCGGCGTAGAGCACCCGGGTGGACCCGCCGGGACCGGCAGGGCGGGGCTGCGCGGCGAAGGCCGGCTCCGCGAACGGGTACACGACGCTGATGGTCGCGACGTCGACGTCGAGGAAGCGTGCCCACAGGTCGGCCGCATAGCGGCTGGTGGCGATCAAGGTGCGGTCCCTGGCGCCATCGGCGGCGAACGCCCACTCCCGCTCCCGGATCGGCGGCGGGTTGTGCAGGATCAGGAACGACGGCGTCCGGGTCGCCACGGGGTACGGCTCGTTGACGAAGACGACGGTGCCGTCGAGCTCACCGACGGCGGTCAGCGTCGGCAGCGACAAGAACGGGATGCCGGTGAAATCGTCGCGGCCGTCCGCGGTACCCAGGCCGACGGTCACGACCTGTGCCGGTACGCCGCGCCGATTCAGCTCGCGGACCTGGCCGACGGTGTAGTTCTCGGAGCCGCCGGTGCCGGCCGGTAGCGGGTTGCCTGGGGACCAGATGAAGGAGATCAACGTGTGCACCACCCATGGGGTCGGTCTGTGCCGGGCTCGAACAGGACGCGGTCGGCGACGACCGCGGCTGCGAGCCCGGAGGCGACGACGGGTAGCGGCGGTGGACCCGTGCGAAGCCGACCGTGCGTGAGGGGAGAACCACGTCAACGCTGAAACACCCGACGACCGGGCAGCGGCGCATCCCGCAACGTTCGAAGGACTAACGATCACAGCTGTTCGCAGCATACCACGTGCGAACCCGTGACCAGCACAAACGACAAGTGAACGACGCCGGCGGGGCCGCCGCGGCATCGCGGCGGCCCCGTACCGGCGGGCTACTCCTCGAACGGCGCGAAGTACGGGTACAGCGGTGCGTCCGGGCCCCACGTCCCAGGCCGGCCGCGGGTGTCGGCCGTGGTGAAGACGGCCGGCTGCGACGCGGTGACGCCGCCGCCCGGACTGTGCGCGGTGACGATCCACGCGTACGTACTGCCCGGTGTCAGCCCGGCCCACTGCACCGACGCGGTCGAACCGGACGGCACCGTCACCTCACCGATCGGCTCCGACGGCGTGTACAGCGCGATCGCGTCGGTCTGGAACGTCGTGGTGCGGGTCTGCAGGTCGACCGGCAGCACCATGTTGTCCTCGGTGCCGTTGTACCGGCCGTCCTGGTCGTACTCCGTGGCGCCGAACTCCGCCAGCAGCGGCGAGTACGTGTCGACGATCAGCTCGGACCGTTCGACGTCGAACTGCAGCAGCCGGAAGAAGCTGGCGCCGAACTGGAGCTGGTCGTCCGGCTGGTAGCCGCCGATCTCGGTGAGCCCGAGCCGGTCCGCGGAGACCGTGTAGAACTGGTAGTCCGCGAGCAGCTCGACCACGCCGTGCCCGATCTCGCCCACCGGCGGGCGGACGTTCGTCCCGACGCCGTGCCGGTGACCGGCCAGCACCAGGAACACGTTCGGGTTCGGCGCGACGACCCGGTTGTAGAGCACCGCGCCGTCGGGCGCGGCGAGTGCGGCGTCGCGGCCGTCGGGCAGCGTCGACGGCATCACGTAGTCGTGGGTGAGCAGGATGCCGTTGCGGTCCGGGAACCGCTGGAAGACGGAGTTGGCCCAGTCGACCTCCTCCTTGGTGACGCCGTACGAGAGGCCGACGACGACGAAGTCCAGGCCACCGGCCGTGAACAGGTCGTAGTGGTTCTGGTTGTCGCCCTCGCGCCAGGGGCCGCCGTACTCCGCCTGCTCCCACTGGTCGTCGGCGGCGGCGTAGCGGTCCGGCCCGTAGTACTGGTTGTACAGCGACTCCGGGCCGGTCTCGCGGCCGCCCTGGTTGTCGTGGTTGCCGGCGACGACGCCGTTCGGGATGCCGGCGCCGTCGAGCACGCCCTGCTGTTCCGACGAGAACTCGAACTCGCCGATGACCTGCTGGCGCATCGGCTCGTCCAGCGGCGGCCGGGTGTTGTTCTCGATGATGTCGCCGGTGTGCGCCGCGTAGGCGACCTTGCGCTCCTCGGCGTTCTCGACCACCCAGTCGACGATGCCCTGGTACGCCGACGCCCACACGGCCCGCTCCTCCGGCGTCTCCTGCTCGACGGCGCCCTCGGACAGGTACTGGGTGTCGGTGAAGTGGACGATGGAGAAGTCGTAGCTGTCCGGGTCGGCGAAGCCGTCCGGGTCGCCGTCGACGATGTCGTCGGCGAACGGGTCCTCTCCGGTGACCAGCACGTTCACCCGGTTGCGGTCGACGTACTCCGCCGTCACCGTCGCGGACAGCACGGTGTTGCCCTCGGCAGCGCCGCGGGCGCTGGTCAGCGCGTCCCACGTCTGAGTGCGGGGGGTTCCACGCGTGCAGCGTCACCAGCCGCTGCGGGTCGACGACGCCCTCCCAGCGCAGGAACGGCGCGTCGACGTTCTTCCGGACCCGCAGGTCGAACCGCTGGTAGCTGAGGTCGCGGCTGGCCGGCGCGGCGACCGTGCGGCCGTCCAGCGGCGCGAGGTCCTTCGTCGGGACCGGCCGCTCCCCCGGCACCCGCGGCGTCGTCGGCATCGTTGTCGTGCTGCCCTGCCAGGCGGTGGTCGCGGTGGCCACCTCGGCCTGCGCGAACGACGCCGTCACATCGCCGCCGCCGGGCGTGGCCACCTCGCCGGACAGCGTGACCTCCGAGCCGATGCCGGTGCTGCCGGACGCCGGTGCGAGCGCGGCCGGGACGTCCGGGATGCCGGCGCTGGTGAAGACGATCTCGCGGACCGCCGTGTTGCCGAGGACGTCGGTGCCGGTGACGGCGAGCGTGTGCTCGCCCGGCGCGAGGCCCGGGCCGATCGGGGCGCCGAGCGCGACGGCGGCGCCGTCCAGCGTGACGTCCGGTCCGGTCTGCACGCCCGAGGCGTCGGCCAGCTGGACGTCCAGCACCTCGGCGGACGTGATCGTCTCGCCCGCGGCCGGAGTGCTCGCCGTCACCTCGGGCGCGGTGTTGTCGGTGACCAGCAGCCGGGTCGCGACCTCGCCCGTGGTGGACGACGCGGCGACGGTGTGCTCGCCGTCGGCCAGCGCGGTGGTGTCGAGGTCGGCGCGCAGGCCGCGGGCCGGCGCGTCGATGAGGAAGTTCAGGTCGACCTCGCGCAGCGGGTTCACGGTGGAGCCGCAGTCGCCGTCGCCCATGCCGTAGCCGGGCAGCGGGCGTTGCGGCGTCGCCGTGCCCTCCGCGGGGGTGAGCGCGACGTTGCTGACGGCGAAGTCGTCGCGGTTGTTGCCGCAGCCGGTCGCGAACGTGCCGGTGACGAGGTCGATGGTGTTCCAGCCCGGCTGCAGCCACTCGTTCGGGATGGTGACGTCGACGCGCTGGCTGACGTAGTCGCCGCCGAGCTCCACCTTCATGCCGTTGACCAGCAGGTAGTTGTGGTAGCGCGCCTCGATCGAGTTCGTGCCGACGTCGAAGCTGACGCTGGCGAGCCCGGACCCGAGGGTCTCACGGACCGCCGCGCCGGGCGCGTCGACGACGTAGCGCAGCTCGACCTCGCGCAGCGCCGTCGTGCTGCTGCCGCAGTTCCCGTCGCCCATCGCGTAGGACGGCTCGATGCCCTGCCCGGCCGCGGTGCCGTCCGGGACGACCAGCTCGAGGTTCGCGACGGCGAAGTCGTCGCGGTTGACGCCGCAGGCCGCCTGCACGCCGCCGGTGACGAAGGTGATGACGTTCTCGCCGGGGACGAGGAACTGGTTCGGCACCGCGACGTCGACGCGCTGGCTGACGTAGTCGCCGCCCAGCTCGATCCGCTTGCCGTTGACCAGCAGGTGGTTGTGGTAGCGCGCCTCGATCGAGTTGCTGCCGACATCGAAACCGAACGTCGACACACCCGTGCCGAGCGTGGGCCGGGTGACCGGCTCGGCGCCGTCGACGGTGAGCGCCGGCACCGCTCCGGGCGTGCCGGCCGGGAACGACGCGAACACCGGCTGGGTGCCGGCGGCGAGGGTGCCGTCGGCCGGCGCGACGTGCGGGGCGCCGGTCGGCGCGTTGTTCACCGTGACGGTGTGCGTGGTGGCCGCGCCGGACGCGGTCCGGGCGACGATCTCGTGCGGCCCGTTCGCCAGCGTCGTCGTGTCGACCTCGGCGGCGAGCCCGGTGGTGCGCTGCGGGTCGCCGTCGACGACGAACGTCAGCTCGGCGCTGAGCAGCAGCGACGTGTTCGAGCCGCAGCTGCCGTCGCCGAAGGCGTAGCTGTACTCGTTGGCGTCGCCGCCGGCCGGCCCGCCGAGGAGGTCGAGGGTGAAGTCGGAGAGCACGAAGTCGTCGTGGTTGACGCCGCAGCTCGTCGTGATGGTGCCGGCGAACACCTCGACCGTGTTCGTCCCGGCCACCAGGTGCTCGTTCGGGATCTCCAGGCTGACCCGCTCGTCGACGGCGTCGCCGAGGTCGATCCGGTGCGCACCGTTGACCAGCACGTAGTTGCGGTAGCGGGCCTCGGTCGAGTTGCTGCCGACGTCGAAGCTCAGCGTCGACACGCCCAGCGTCGAGGTGCCCTGGATCGGCGTGCCGTCGATGACCAGCGCGGTGACGTCGTCGTCGGCCGTGACCGGCTCGGACGCGACCGTGACCGCGCCCTCCAGGTACGCGCCGTCGGCCGGGGTCAGCGTCGGCGGCTCGGCCGGGGCGTCCCGTTTGGCCTCCTCGGCCGCGGCCTCCTCCGGCGCCGTCACCGCGTACGAGGCGGGCCAGGTGGCGCCGGCGAGGACGGCGGCCAGCGCGGCCGCGGCCAGGCCGGCCCGTCTCTTCCGTCGGCCGGGACGTGGGGGCAGCGTCATCGACGAGACCTCTCTCTGGGGATGGGAGCGCCCTGAATCGTCCCGATCGCCGGGAACCTCCGCCGATCCGCTCGACGAAAGGGTGGTGACCGTTTCGTGAACGCTTGGCCGCCGCCCGCCTCATGACAAGCTGTCCGTCGTGGACGGCGACCCGAAGACCGAGCGGCGGCCCCGCGGCCTGGGCGGGCCGGCGTTGTTCACCGGCGTGCTCGCCCTGGTCTTCGCGTTCGTGCCGTTCGTCGGCGAGTTCGTCGCCGCGCCGGCCGCCGTCATCGCGATCGTGCTGGGCTTGATCGGGTGGGACCGTGCCGAGAAGGGCCTCGCCGACGACGGCGCCCGCGCGCTCACCGGCGGGGTGCTCGGCCTCGTCGCCGCCCTCGTCGTGCTGTTCGTCTACCTCGCCACCATGGGCCCGTCCTAGCCCTCTGCGCGGCCCGCCACACGCCTGCCCGCCGCGTGCATGTTAGGTTAGCCTTTCCTCATTGTGAGTCCGGAGGTGGACATGCGCTGCCCGACGCCGGCCGAGCGGGCCCGGACGCTGCTGCGCGGGCGGCTGCCCGGCCTGCTGTTCCTCGACGACGTCACGGTGCCGCTGCCCGTGCGGCACGGCACCGACCGCGCCGGGCGGCCGCTGCTGCTGGTCCCGGCGGACGGCGGGCTGCGCGCGGCGCTGCGCTCACGCGGGCCGGCCGCGCCAGGCGGCGTGCTGCGGGTCGACGACGTGCCGCCGTCGGCCGACGCGCCCAGCCTCGGCCAGGCCCGGGCCAGCGGCCGGCTGCACCCCGTCGATCCAGGCGCGAGCACCGCGGCGGCGCTGGAGTTCGCCGCGTCCAACCCGCTGCCCAGCCTGCTCGGCGTCGGCACCGACGCCGTCCTCTACCGGCTGGAGGTCACCGGGGTCCATCTGCTCACCGACGGGGGCGGCGGCCCGCTCGACCTCGCCGCGTACGCCGCCGCCGTCCCGGACCCGCTGCACGAGGCCGAGCGCGACCTGCTGCTCGACCTCGCCGACCATCACCGCGACGAGCTGGAGCCGTGGTTCCGCGCCGCGCTGGCGTCGGCCGGCATCGACGCCGACCGGCCGCGGGCGGCCCGGCTGGACCGGTACGGGTTCACCGTCGACACCGGGCGGCCGCGGCGGAGATGGGTGCGGCTCGACTTCGCCCGGCCGCTGGACACCGTCGAGGAGCTGGCCGAGCTGCTGCACCCGGTGCTGTTCCACCCGCACGTCAGCTGACGGAGACCACCCCGTCGTCGACCCGGACGACGTCGGCGTGCCGGGCGATGGTCTCGGGCCGGTGCGCCACCAGGATCAGCGTCCGCCCGGCCCGGACCCGGTCGACGGCGGTCTCGATGCCGGCCGCGACCGCGGGGTCGAGGTCGGCGGTGGCCTCGTCGAGGATCAGCACCGCCGGGTCCACCAGCGCGGCCCGGACGATGCCGACCAGCTGCTGCTCCCCCGCCGACAGCGCCGACCCGTACGGCCCGACGACGGTGTCCAGCCCGGCCGGCAGCCCGGCCAGCCACGCGGTGAGCCCGAGCCGGTCGACGGCGTCCAGCAGCTCGTCGCGGGTCGGCTCGTGCGGCACCAGCGCGAGGTTGTCGGCGAGCGTGCCGCTGACCAGGTGCACCTGCTGCGGGACGAGGACGACGCGCCGCCGGACCTCCGCCTCGGTCGCCGTCGCGAGGTCGACCCCGCCGAACGTCACCGTCCCCGCGTCCGGCCGGTACAGCCCGCTGGCCAGCTTCACCAGCGTGCTCTTGCCCGACCCCGTCGGGCCGGCGACCACCACGTGCGCGCCGTGCGGGAACGTGACGTCCACGCCGGCCAGCACGTCGGTCCCGGCGCGGTAGGCGTAGTGGACGCCGCGCACCGTCAGGTCGCCGGACTTGGGGAGCGCGGCGCCCTCGGACGGTGAGCGGTCCGCCGTCCGGTCCAGCAGGTCGAGCAGCCGGGCCAGGCTGACGGCGGTCGCCTGCAATTCGCCGAAGACCTGCGACAGCCGCAGCACGCCCTCGAACAGGTTCGCCGTGGCCAGCACGAACACCGCGACCGTGCCGATCGTGACCCGGTCCTGCCCCGCCAGCCACGCGCCGGCCACCAGCAGCACCGCCACCGAGAGGCCCTCGAGGAAGCCGATCAGCCGCAGCCGCAGCTCGACGTCGACGGTGTGGTCCTCGGCGGCGCGCAGCTCGGCGTTCTGGGCGGCGAAGCGGCGCCGCCGCTCCGGCATGCCGCCGGTGAGGTGCAGCGTCTCGCGTCCCGCCAGCGTCTCGGTGAACGTCGCGGCGATGCCCGCCCGCCCCGCCGCGACCCGTCCGTACGCGGTCGTCGCGTCGCGCCGGAACCAGCGGATCGCCAGCCACGTCGCCGGCAGCGTCACCGCCAGGGTGATCAGCGTCAGCAGCGGCGAGTACGACACCAGCACGGCCAGCGTCAGCAGCAACGACAGCGACAGGTTCACGACGTCGGGCAACTGCTGGCGGACGAAGTCGGTGACGGTGGCGACCTCGCCGGTCGTGCGTTGCAGCAGGTCGCCGACCCGGTGCGACTCGATGAACCGCAGCGGCGCCGTCGCGATGCGGGCCACCGCGGTGTCGCGCAGGTCGCGCACGACCCGCTCGCCGGTGCGGGTCAGCAGCACCTCGGACGTCCGCAGCAGGAAGATCCGCGCCACGACCACCACCGCCAGGGTGGCGACGGCGGCGAACAGCCCGCTTCTGGAGCGCTGGACCAGCTCGTCGATCGCCCGGCCGATGATCGGAGCCATCGACACCAGCGCGCCGGCGCTGAGCACGCTGACCGCCAGTGCGAGCAGGGCCTCGCGCCGGTACGGCCGGGCCACGGCGGCGAAGCGCCGGTACACGCCGCGGGTGGACGGCGCCTCCTCGAGGACGGGTGCCTCAGCCATCGATGCTCCCCGCGGTCGCCGGGACGCGGAGGTCGACGACGCGGTCGGCGCGGTCACGCAGCTGGGTCCGGTGCGACACGGCGACGATCGCGGTGCCGGGCAGTTCGGCCCGCAGCCGGTCCAGGATCGCCCGCTCCGTGCCGACGTCGATCGCCGAGGTGACGTCGTCGAGCAGCAGCACGCGCGGCCGGCCGAGCAGGGCGCGGGCCAGCGCCAACCGCTGCACCTGACCTCCAGACAGCGTCGTCCCCCGTTCCCCGACGGCGGTCTCGTACCCGGCCGGGAGCGCCCGGACGAACCCGTCGGCGCCGGCGATCCGCCCGGCCCACGCCACCTCGTCGTCGCTCGCGTCGCGGCCGAGCCTGATGTTGTCCGCGACGGTGCCCGTGAGCACCAGCGGCCGCTGCGGCACGTAGCCGATGCGGGACCACCACTCGGTGCGCTCGGCCCCGGCGACGTCGACGCCGCCGTACCGGATGCTCCCCGCCGCCGGCTCGTCCAGCCGCGCGACCACCCGCAACAGCGACGACTTGCCGCTGCCCACCGGGCCACGCAGCACCACCAGCTCACCCGGCGCCGCGGTCAGGCGCAGCGGCGGGGTCGGCTCGCCACCACCCCCGGTCCGCGCCGCCAGGTCGTCGAGCAGCAGTTCGCCCCGCTCCGGCAGCACCGCCGGTCCGCCCGGCACCGGTGCCGCCGCATCGTCCGTCGTCGGCGGAGTGTGTCGGTGCCCGCCCGTAGGGTGGGCACCCTCCCTAGAGGGGCGGGTCATACCTACCTCCGCCGAGCCGCTCGCGTCCAGCCCGGACGCCGCACCCAGGCCACCCAACGCAGCCGGGCCGCCCGTGCCGAGCACCTCGGCGATCCGCGTGCCCGACACCTCGGCCTCGCGGCGGTTCGAGACCAGCAGCACCAGGAAGCTCAACGCGATGGTCAGCATGGTCATCCACGAGGTGTAGGCGATCAGCCCGCCGATGCTCAGCCCACCGTCCAGCACCGCCAGCCCGCCCGTCAACAACCCCGCCGCGATCGCCAGCCGCGGCACGGACGGCGGCACCGACGCCCACCAAGCGGCCAGCCGGGCCAGCGCCAGCGTGTGCACCGTGACCTCCCCGCTGGCCGCGGCGTGCCGCCGGACCAGCCGGCCGGTGCCGCCCAGCCCGCGCACGGCTCCCGCGGCGGACAGCAACTCCTCCACGGCGCCCGACCGGCGCGAGTGCGCCCCGGCCAGCCGCTCGGCCGCGGCGGCGTATCGCGGCGGGAAGATCAGCTGCGTGACGACGACCAGGGGCGCCATCACAGCCGTGACGATCAGCAGCCGCGGGTGCAGCGTCGCCACCGCCGGCACCACGACGACGATCGTGCTCAGGGCCAGCGTCCAGTAGGTGAGCTTGTCGACCCAGTCGGCCACGGCCAGCACGTCGCGCTCGGCCCGCGAGGCGAGGTCACCGCGGTCGAAGCGGGCGGTCACCGCGCCGTCCGCGTCACCCGCCCGCGCCAGCAGCCGCTCGCGCAGATCCTGCGCCGTCGCGTTGGCCGCGTGCCGGGTCAGCCGCTCGCCCAGCGCGCCGCCGGCCAGCACGACCAGCGCCAGCCCGGCGACGGCCAGGGCCCAGCCGGCGGTGCGGCCCGGCGCGCCGGCCTCCAGCCCGTCGTCGACGGCGCGCTGCACGAGCGCGGGCGTGGCCAGGTAGCCGAGCTGCCCGGCCAGGGCGCAGAGCAGGCCGGTGACGAGCGCGCGCCGGCGCCGGCGGAACACCTCCCGCAGCAGCCGGCGGCCAGGGGCGCGGGTCTGTTCCGCCGTCACAGAAGAGGTCCTCTCGGAGGGGGCCGCGAAATCACTCACAGGTTAGGGTCGGCTAACCTGGTGGTGGTCCAACCCAGCGGTCACCTCACATCAGGCCGCGGACGTCGACGGTCGGGAGGTGCGGTGTTCGCGCGCGCGTTCGGTGGCGGGCTCGACGGCGCCGAGGAGTTCTGGCTGACCCGGTTCGAGCTGCCCCGGCTGAGCGGCTTCACCGTCCACGAGCACGCCGAGCACCAGCTGTCCTGGGTGGCGCACGGCCAGCTGGTGGTGGAGGCGGGCGGGACGTGGCTGCTGCCGCCGTCGCAGGCGGTGTGGATCCCGGCCGGCACCCCGCACGCGCTGCGCGCGACCCGCCCGACCCAGCTGTACTGCCTCTACCTGTGGCCGGCCGACTGCCCCATCGCGTGGACGGGCACCACCGTCGTCGCCGCCGACCCGATGCTGCGCCAGGTCATGCTGTACCTCGCCCGGCCCGACCTCCCCGACGACGCCGCGCAGCGGGCCCGCGCGCTGCTGGCAGACCTGCTGCGCCCCGATCTGCCGCAGCAGCCGCGGGAGGTCCCGATGCCGGCCGGCGGGCCCGCCCGCCAGCTCGCCGTCGCCCTGGTCCGCGCCCCCGGCGATCCGCGCGGCCTGCACGAGTGGGCCGCCGCCCTGCACGTCAGCGAGAAGACGCTGCGCCGATCGTTCGTGGCCGAGACCGGCATGACGTTCACCGACTGGCGCACCCAGGTGCGAATGCGGGCGGCGCTACCGCTGCTGGCCGACCGGCTGCCCGTCGCGGCCGTCGCGGCACGGGTGGGCTATCGCAGCGTGAACGGGTTCATCAACGCGTTCCGCCGCCACTTCGGCCGGACGCCGGGCAGCTACGCGGCGCTGCTCGGCGCGTGATGCTCGTGCGCCAGGCCCATCCGCTCGGCCCGGCGCATCAGGTCGAGGCGCTCGTCCAGCCAGCCGTCGATCGCCGTCTGGATGCGCAGCAACTCACCCGGGTCATCGCAGCGGCGGCGGTAATCGGCCAGCCAGCGCAGCGTCTCGTCGACATAGCGGAGCTTCGCCGCAATCGGCCACGTCATCGGCTCCCCCCTCACCCTCTCTGGTGCCAGGTTCCCCGTTCCGCGCGGAACACGCCTCCTCCGCGACGGGTGAGATCGAGACCCGGGAGACACACCCTAGATGAGTGAGTCGTATTGATCTTGCGGGTGGGTCGCTGCCGGTACGGCGAGGACGCGGTCAGGCGGCACGTCCTGGACCCGGCCGGCCCGTCGCCCGGCGGGAGTACTGTTCCGGCGCGGTGACCTCAGCGCCAACTGTTGGCACGGGTGTCACCCCGCCACACACCACCACCCCTGGGCGCCCGCAGCTGATCTGCCCCGATCCGCCCCGACCCGGCCTCCCCACCCTCGCCGCCGCGATCTGGCACAACTCGCGCACCGGCGCCCCAACCAAACGGCTCCATCACCGCCTACGACCACTAGCGATCAATAGGACTCAGTCATCTAGAGGCCGAGCGCCTCCAGCCGGGCGATGTACTCGTCCTCCTGCTCCTCCTCGTCGGCGTCGGTCTCCCACGGGGCGAGCAGCCACGCCTGGGTGGCGTCGTCGAGGGCGGCCAGCCGGCGGTTGTACTCGTCGCCGTTGTCGGTCCAGTAGCCGACCACCTTGTACGCCGACGGCGGCAGCTTCAGCTCGTGCCGCAGGTAGCGGCGGGCGTCGCGCAGCACGGCGGTCTCGCCGGCCACCCACACGTAGCCGGGACCGGCCGGCAGGTCGGCCGCGCGCAGCGCGCCGGACAAGCGGCTGGCGCCGTGCCCGTTGCCGCCGTACAGCCACGCGACCTCGACGGCGTCCGGCAGCTCGACCCGGTGCGCCGGCGTCGGCACCTCCAGCACGGCGCGGGTCCGCACCCCCGCCGGCGTGGCCTCCAGCAGCCGGGCCGCGGCCGGCAGCCCCGCGGCGTCGGCCAGCAGCAGCTGCCAGCTCAGGTCCGCGGGCGGGTCGTACATGCCGGTCGGCGTGTTGACGGTGACGACGTCGCCCGGCGCGGCCGCGCGCGCCCACGTGGCCGCGACCCCGCCGTCGTGCACGACGAAGTCGATCACCAGCTCGCCGCGGGCGCGGCGGAACTCCCGCACGGTGTACGTGCGCATCGGCGACGGCTCGGCGCCGTCCGGGTAGGACCACCGGCCCCGCTCGTCGACGACCGGCAGCACCGGCTCGGCGCCCGGCGGCGGGAAGAAGATCCGCAGGTACTCGTCGCCCACGCCGGTGCTGGCGAACCCGGCCAGGCCCGCGCCGCCGAACACCACCCGCACCATGCCGGCGCAGAGCGGCCGCGCCTCGACCACCTCCGCACGGAAGAACCGCATCGATGCTCCTCGAACCAGGCGGCAAGGGAGGACAGCCTAACCTGCTACCGATTCGTACGCGATGCCCGCACCGAGGCACACGTCCTCCTGCCAGCGAGGCGCCACCAGCTGCAGGCCCACCGGCAGACCGGTGCCCGGCGCGCGTCCGCACGGCAGCGTCAGCGCCGGGTGCCCCGACACGTTGAACACCGACGTGTTGCGCGCCACCACCGTGGCCAGCACGCGGTCGCGCCCGCCCAGCCGGACCGCGTCCACACCCTCCGGCGGGGCGACGATCGCCGACGTCGCGCAGGCCAGCACGTCGACGGACGCGAACAGCGCGTCGACCGCGTCGGCGAGGACGGTCCGGCAGCGCAGCGCGTGCAGGTAGTCGACGGCGGACAGCGAACGGCCGCCGGTGAGCAGCTGCGTGAACACCGCGCCGTAGCCGTCGAGGTCGTCGCCGGCATCGTGCAGGGACGCCGTCTCCGCCGCGACCAGGATGCGCTTGATCGCGTCGGGGTCGATCTGCTCGATCACCGGCAGCTCGACCGGCACCAGCGTCGCGCCCAGCCCGGCCAGCACCTTCGCCGCGGCGTCGAACAGGACGAGCACGTCGTCCTCGCCCACCCGGAACCAGCCGCCCAGCACACCGACCCGCAGGCCGGCCAGCGGCGCCCCGTCAACCGCCGGCCACCGCGGCCTGGACGCCGCCGCGGGGACCCCCGTCATCGCCGTCAGCGCGGCCCCGGCCAGCGCGACGCTCCCGGCGAGCGGGCCGGTGTGGTCCATCGTCCAGGTCAGCGGCGGGGTGCCGGCCCGCGGGACGCGGCCGAGCGTCGGCTTCAGCCCCACGGCGCCGCACCAGGCGGCCGGCACCCTGATCGAGCCGCCGGTGTCGGTGCCGACGGCCAGCGGCAGCAGCCCGGCGCCGACGGCCGCGGCCGGGCCGGACGACGACCCGCCGGAGCGGCGGCCCGGGTCCCACGGGTTGCGGGTGCGGCTGTTCGGCCCGGAGGCGAACTCGTACGTCGCCAGCTTGGCCACCAGGACGGCGCCGGCGGCGCGCAGGTTCCGCACGACCTGGGCGGTCGTCGCCGGCCGGAACCCGGCGTAGCGGGCCGAGCCGAACGTCGTCGGCGACCCCTCGACCTGCACGACGTCCTTGACGCCGAACGGCACGCCCTCCAGCGGGCGGGCCGCTCCGGCCGCGAGACGCCGCGCCGACTCCTCCGCCGCGACCAGCGCCTCGTCAGCCAGCAGCACCTCGACGGCGCCCAGCTCGCGGCCGCGCCCGCCGAGGTCGTCGAGGACCCGGCGGACCCCGCCCACCGGGTCCGGGTCCGGCTGCACCGGCGCCGACGGCACCAGCGGCGGCGGCGCGGCCCCGACGACGTCGCCGAACGGCACGACCGGGTCGGGAAACAGCGGCAGGCGGTAGTGGCGCAGCGCGGCGACGTCGGACCGGACGTCCGGATGCGACGGCGCGCTCACACCTCCAGCCGCCACTGCTCGGGCGCCGCGATCCACTCGCCGGACCCGGCGTCGGCGATGATGTACATGTACTCCCCCGGGTTGACCCGCGAGAAGCCCGGCCGGGTCTGCAGGATCGCCGACTTCTCGTACGGCGCTCTGATCTCCTGCAGCGTGTCGCCGGTGTGCGCGTCGACGATCCGCGACAGCAGCGTGCCGCCGTCGACCACCGCCGACAGCCCTTCGATGCCCACCGACGGGTAGCAGAGGCCGCCGTGGTCGGCCCGGATGAGCACCCGCTCGCGCATCAGCAGCTGCTTCTCCGGCAGCTCCGGCACGCCGTCGATGATGCCCAGGCCCTTGAGGAAGTTGTCGATGCGGGTCTGGGTCAGTGCGGCGAAGCCCTCGGGCATGACGTTGCCGCCCTGCTCGGCGACGATCGAGAGCTTGCCCAGCGACTTCACGTACTGGTCGATGGTGCCGGCGAACGGGTCGACGTCGTGGACGAAGACGAAGTCGGTGCCCATCAGGCGGGTGAAGTCGAAGATCCGCTTCTGCTCCGGCGTCCTGTCCGAGTTCACCAGCGTGTAGTTGATCGAGGTGTCGCCGGCGCAGTGGTAGTCGATCATCGCGTCGATGTGCGGGATGATCTCCTCGCTGATGACGGCCGCCATCTTCTGGGTGACCCAGCCCTGCCGGGTGCCGGGGAACACCCGGTTCATGTTGTTCATGTCGGTGTTCCAGCCCTGGCCGGTGGCCCGGGTGCCGCTCTCGAACGCGACCGGGTTGGCCACCGGCACCCCGATGACGGAACCGGCCAGCTGCTCCGGGTCCAGCCGGGCCAGCGCGGTGTTGACGGCCTCGGCGCCGAAGATCGCGTCGCCATGCACGTTGGCGATCAGCAGCAGGCTGGCGCCGGGCGACCGGCCGCGCACCACCTGCCCGCTGATCGCCAGCTCCTCGCCGGAGCTGCGCCGGGCGACCGGCAGCCGGAAGCGGGACCGGGAGCCGGGTGCGACGGCGGCGATCTCGTCGGAGTGGGTCAGCGTGGTCATCGGGTCTCCCCTTCGGTGTCGGGCGCGTAGCGCCGCTCGAGATGGGACAGGTAGGCCTCGGTGCCGAGGTCGGCGCCGGTGGCGCGCGGCACCAGCTCGGCGAGGGTGAACGTGCGGCCGGGCGCGTGCACGTGGCGGCGCAGCCAGCCGAGCATCGGCGCGAAGTCGCCCGCCTCGGCGCCGGCCTCGAGGTCGACGCCGTCGCGGCGCATCGCCGCGGCCAGCTGGGCCGACACCAGGTTGCCGATGACGTAGCTGGTGAACAGCCCCATCCACCGGTGGCACCAGTGGGGGTCCTGCAGGGCGCCGTCGCGGTCGGACGCGGGCGCGGTTCCGAAGTACTCGGCGCTGCGCGCGTTCCACAGCTCCGGCACGTCGTCGACGTCGAGCGTGCCGGACAGCAGCGACGTCTCGATCTCCCAGCGCAGCAGGATGTGCAGGTTGAAGGTCAGCTCGTCGGTGGCGATGCGGATGACGCTGGTCGGGCGGGCCACGAGCGCCTCGTGCAGCGACTCCGGCGTCACCGCGCCGGGGTGGTCGCCCAGGTACGGCGCCAGCACGCCGTGCGCGAACCGGGCGAACTGCGGCGTGCGCCCGACGATGTTCTCCCAGAACTTCGCCTGCGACTCGTGCAGCCACGGCATGACGCCGCGCGCCGCCGACGTCCCCCACAGCTCCGGCGCGATGCCCTGCTCGTACAGGGCGTGCCCGATCTCGTGGACGGCGCTGGTGAGGATCTCGTCGAACGGGACGTCGTCGCGCAGCGTGAAGCGGACGTCGTTGGCGCCGGACGGGCTGGTGAACGGGTGCGGCGACACCGCGAGGCCACCGCGGTTCCAGTCGTAGCCGATGCGCTCGGTGAGGTCGCGGACGAACGCGAACGCCGTCTGCCGGTCGAGGTCGGGGAAGGCGACCCGCGGCCGGCCGGCGTAGTGCTCCTGCCGGAAGGCGTTCAGCCGCAGGACCGGCTCGCGCAGGCCGGCCAGCAGCTCGTCGGTGGCCGCGTAGGACAGGCCCGGCTCGTACGCGGACAGCAGCGCGTCCATCGGGTGGTCGGTGTAGCCGACGGCGTCGGCCAGCCGCAGGTTGAGGTCCACCAGCCGCCGCAGCCACGGCGCGAAGTCGGCCCACCGGCCGGCGGCGCGGGCGTCGCGCCAGGCCGGGAACGCCTCGGCCGCGACCACCTGGAAGTCGGACATCACCTCGACCGGCCGGGTCCGGGCCGCGTCGTGGTCGCGTCGCGCCGTCCGCGCGACGGCCCAGGCGGCGAAGTCGTCGTGCGGGTCCGGTCCGTGCCGCTCGACCGCCGCGACCAGCTCGTCCAGTCGCGGGTCGGCGATGCGGTCGCGCATGCGCCGCTCCATCAGCCCGATCTGGCGGGCGCGGTCGGCGGTCGCGCCGTCCGGGAGCACGGTCTGCTGGTCGTAGCGGAGGTGGTCGAAGATCCGGCGGTAGTCCTCGGTCTCGGCGAGGTACTCGCGCAGGTCGGCGATGGGGGGTGCCACGTGCAGGACCTCCTGGGGTCGGGGTCAGGCGGGACGGTGCCCGGCGGCCGGCTCGTCGGCGCCGGCGACGCGCTGGCGGAAGTACTCGAGGACCTGGTCGCCCGTCTGGCAGAGGAACGCGCTGACCAGGGCGGCCACGGCCTCGGCGTTGCCGTTGCGCACGGCGGTGGTGGCCTGGCGGTAGAAGATGTTGTTGAGCGTGACGTGCTCGGGGTCGTCGCGCAGCCCGTGCGGCACCGAGGAGATGCGGGCGCGCAGCTGGCGGACGACCTCCAGCGCGGTGCGGTTGCCCGACGCGTCGTAGAGGATCTCCCGCCACCGCCACGCCGTCTGGAACATCAGCTCCCACTCGCCGCTGGCCGACAGCTCCAGGACCTGCGCGAGCAGCTCCTCCATGCGCTCGACGTCGGCCGGGCCGAGCCGCGGGACGGCCGCGCGGGCCATGTCCGCCTCGATCAGCGCGCGCAGCCCGTACACCTCCCGGACCGTCTGCCGCGACATGCCGCTGGAGACCGCGCCGACGTTCGGCACGTGCCGGACCAGTCCGCGGCCGGCCAGGATGCGCAGCGCCTCGCGGACCGGCGCCCGGCTGACCTCCAGCTCCTTGGCGATCGCCAGCTCGCGGATGCGGGCGCCCTCGGGGAACCGGCCGTCGATGATGGCCCGCTCGATCCAGTCGGCCACCGTCTCGGGCAGGGTCGATGACTCCGTCAGGGCGTCGGTCGTGACCATCTCGTTCCCGTCTCGCGTGGAAATGATTGTCGACAATAAGACCGACATGCCGCCGACGCAAGGCCCGCCACCCCGAGCTACCGGCCGGTCGCCGATCCGCGCACCGGGTTCGTAAAGTCTGCGTGACGTCATTGACAGCCCGCACCGTGTTTCCTAAGCTCACCGCAATCGCACCGGCCGCCGGCCGCACTCGATCGCCGTCCGGCCCCGCGCGACGCCGCCCCCTCGGACCGAGGGTCAGCCCTCGCGTTCACAAGCCTCCTCGCCCCGACGAGAGGCCACATTGGACCACTGTAGTGTCGACAATCTCTCCTGATGTGGAGGTCAGGCACATGGCACCCGAACTCAGTCGACGGTCGCTGCTGACCATCGCCGGCGGACTCGGCGCCGGCTACCTGCTCGCCGGGTGCGGCAGCGACGACGAACCGTCGGCCACCGGGGCGTCCGGTGGCGGCGGCGAGCTCGTCGTCCGCACCTGGAGCGGCGTCTGGGAGGGCGCCGTCAACGCGATGGCGTCCGGCTTCGAGTCCGCGAGCGGCATCTCGCTGCTCAACGACCCGGGCAGCGACACGCTGACGCTGCTGGAGCAGCGGCCGGGCGAGCACGACGTCGCCTGGCTGATCGGCACCGACTCCACCCGCGGCATGACCGACGGCACGCTCGAGCCGATCGACACCAGCCGGATCGAGCGGTTCGCCCAGATCAACTCGCGGCTCTCCGACGGCATCACGCACGACGGCGAGCTGTCCGGCGTCCCGATCAGCTACACCGCCACCGGCATCATCTACAACCGCGACCGCCTCGGGTTCGAGATCACCAGCTGGGAGGACCTCTGGCGCGAGGAACTGCGCGGCCAGCTGTGCATCCAGAACGCGCCGTCGATCGGCGGCCTGTTCCTCGTCTTCACCGGCGCCCGCGTCTTCGGCTCCGGAGCGGACGACTACGAGGCCGGCTGGAAGGCGATCGAGGAGCTGGCGCCGAACGTCCAGTTCCTCTTCAACACCAGCAGCGACGGCGTCAGCAAGCTCGCCTCGGGCAGCGTGCTGGCCTGCGTCACCATCGCCGACCAGGGCGTGCCGCTGCGCGAGCAGGGCATCGAGACGGTGATCCCGGAGGAGGGCACCACCTACAGCATCCAGAGCCTCACCGTCCCGGCCGAGTCGACGAACAAGGACGCCGCCTACGAGTTCATCAACTTCATGCTCGACCCGGACAACCAGGTCGAGTGGTCCCGCAACGGCAAGGCGGCGCCGTCGACCACCGACGTCACGCTCCCCGACGACCTCGCCTCCGAGCTGATGGAGACGCCGGCCGTCGCCGAGAGCCTCTGGCCGATCGACTGGTACGAGTTCGGCCAGCAGATCCCCGACTGGACCACGCGCTGGCAGAGGATCTTCGGCTCGTGACGAAGGCACGCTCCCCCGAGGACGAGGCCACGCTGGGACGGCGCGGCAGCTGGCTGCTGGGCGGCCCGATGCTGGTGTTCGTGGTGGCCATGTTCGGCTACCCGGCGTACCTGGTGCTGCGCACCAGCGTGGCCAGCGGCGACGGGCTGGACTCCGGCGGGTTCAGCCTCACCCACTACGTCACGTTCTTCTCCGACTCGCTGTACCTCGACGCGCTGCTGAACACGTTCGTCATCGCGGTGGTCTCGACGGCGATCACCGCGGTGCTCGGGCTGCTGTACGCCTACGAGATCACCCGGCGGCCGGGGCTGCGCACGGTGCTGCTCCTGCTGCTGGTGCTGCCGCTGCTGGTGAACGGCGTGGTGCGGATCTACGGACTGCAGCTGGGGATGATCTCGCTGGACCGCGTGCTGCTCGACCTCGGGCTGCGCGACACCCCGCTCGGGCTGCAGTACTCCTTCGCCGGCATCATCGTCGCGCTGGTCATGTTCCAGTTCCCGTTCATGGCGCTGGCGATCTACGCGGGGCTGTCGCGGCTGGACGTCTCGCTGGTCGAGGCCGCGCAGACGCTGGGCGCGCCGCGACGGGCGGTGCTGCTGCGGGTGGTGCTGCCGCTGGCGGTGCCCGGGCTGGTCGCGGGCAGCGTGCTGACGTTCGCCGCCGCGGCCGGCACGTTCATCGTCCCGGCGATGATGGGCGGCGGGCGGGTCAACACCATCCCGCAGATGATCTACACGTCGGTCAGCCAGACGTCGCAGTGGGCCACGGCCTCGGCGTTCGCCGTCGTGCTGGTCGCCATCCTCGCCGTCTCCATCCTCTACAGCCTGCGCCGCGGCCTGCGCTCGACGGCGGGAACGAGGTGAGCGCGATGGGACGCGAGCGCGTCCGCTACCCGGCCTTCGCCATCTGCTTCACGCTGCTGCTCCTGCTGCCGCTCGTGGTGGTCGTCGCCACGGCGGTCAACCCGGGCGCGTACATCAAGTTCCCGCCCGACGGGTTCACGCTCGACTGGTTCAGCACCGCGATCGAGACGCCGCGGTTCCAGTCGTCGCTGCTGCTCAGCCTCCGCATCGCGGTCATCGCGTCGCTGGTCGGTCTGGCGCTGACGATCCCGACGGCGGTCGCGATCACCCGCGGCCGGCGGCGGCTGCGGCCCTGGGTCAGCACCGCGACGGTGCTGCCGCTGATCACGCCGGACATGCTGCTGGCGCTCGGCCTGCTGATCATGCTGGTGCAGATCGGGATGGCCAGCAGCCTGGTCGGGCTGGTGCTCGGTCACGTCCTCATCGGCATGCCGCTGGCGGTGCAGGTGCTGGTGGCCGCGCTCAGCGGCGTCGACGAGAACGTCGAGCAGGCGGCGCAGACCCTGGGCGCCTCGCGGGCCACCGCGTTCATCCGGGTGACGCTGCCGGCGATCCTGCCGGCCATCGGGTCGGCGGCGGTGTTCCTGTTCATCTTCTCCTTCGACAACGTCTCCATCTCGCTGTTCCTGTCCGCACCGGGCCAGACGACGCTGCCGATCACGATGTTCCAGTACCTGGAGTACAACTCCGATCCGACCGTCTCGGCGATGTCGACGATCCTCATCGTCCTGTCACTGGTCGTCGCCGTGGTCCTGTCGCGGCTGGGTGGCCTCTCCCACCTCGCCGGCTCGCCCACCAGGAGATCGTCATGACGTTCACCCACCAGTCCGGCACCATCCCCGCGACCACGGACGCGTCCGCGCCCTACCTGCGGCTGCGGGCGGTGACCAAGCAGTACCCCACCGGCGGCGGCGTCGCCGGCGTCGACCTCACCGTCGCCAAGGGCGACATGCTGGTGCTGCTCGGCCCGTCCGGCTGCGGCAAGACGACGCTGCTGCGCACGCTGGCCGGGCTGCTGCAGCCCGACTCCGGCGCCATCGAGCTGGACGGCCACGACCTCGTCTCGGTGCCGACGTTCCGGCGCAACATCTCGATGGTGTTCCAGACGTGGGCGCTGTTCCCGACCATGACCGTGCGCGACAACGTCGCGTTCGGGCTGAAGATGCGCCGGGTCGGCAAGCAGGACCGCGCCGATCGGGTGGCCCGCGCGCTGGAGCTGGTCGGGCTGACGGAGTTCGCCGACCGGCTGCCGCGGCAGCTCTCCGGCGGGCAGCAGCAGCGGGTCGCCGTGGCCCGCGCGATCGTCGTCGAGCCGCGCCTGATCCTCATGGACGAGCCGCTGTCCAGCCTCGACCACCGCATCCGCGTGCAGCTACGAGCCCAGCTCAAGGACCTGCAGCGCGGCCTCGGCCTGACCGGCGTCTACGTCACGCACGACCACACCGAGGCGCTGGCGCTGGGCGACCGGATCGCCGTCATGGACGCCGGGCGCATCGTCGAGCTGGGCGCGCCGGTCGACGTGTTCGCCCGGCCCACCCGCCGCTACACCGCCGAGTTCCTCGGCCTCGCCAACGTCGTCGACGTCAGCGCCGACGGCGGCGGATACCGCACGGCGGCCGGCGCCCGGATCCCCGACGACGTCACCGCCGGCCGGTCCGACGTCGTCGCCGTCGCGCTGCGCCCCGACTGCGTGCGGCTCAGCCAGACCGACGACGGCGGCACGCCCGGCGTCGTCCGGGTGGTCGAGTACCAGCCCGGCGGCGTCCTGCACGACGTCGAGCTGACCGGCGGCGCCCGGCTGCAGGCGCTGACGCCGGTCGGGCTCAGCTACTCGATCGACACCCCGGTCCTCGTGACCCCCGAATGGAGCAAGGCCGTACCCCTGGCCGACTGAGCGAAGGAGCGTTCGTTGCGGATCGACTTCCACACCCACATCTGGAACACCCAGCTCGACGAGGTGGACACATTCGTCCAGAACATCACCGCGCTCGGGATCGACAAGGCCGTGGTGCTGCCCATCGCGCCGTACATGTCCAACCAGGCGGTCGCCGACCTCGTCACCAAGGCCGACGGCGCGATCGTCGGGTTCGCCTCCGTCGTGCCGTTCGCCGAGACCACCGGCATCCCGCGGGAGGACCCGGTCGAGACGCTGGCGCACGCCGTCAACGTGCTGGGGCTCAAGGGCCTCAAGCTGCACCCGCTGATCCAGGGGTTCGCGCTGAACGACCCCGGCCTGGTGCCGGTGGTCTCCGCCGCCGGCGACCTCGGCATCCCCGTCATCTTCCACACCGGGCCGTCGAACGGGCGTGCCGGGCGGCTGGAGAACGGGCGGGTGGAGCTGCTCGACGACCTCGCCATCATGTGCCCGAACACGGTGCTGGTCGCCGGGCACGCCAACCCGATGAGCGACGCCCTCTACCTCGCCCGCAAGCACCCGAACGTCTACCTGGAGACGTCGATCTCGTGGGCGCGGTGGGGCGCGCTGATCCCCGGCCTGGTGAAGCAGGTGGTCACCGAGGCCGGCCCGGACAAGATCCTCTACGGCAGCGACTTCTCCCTCGACCGCGACCAGCGCGTCGTCGACACCGACGCCGTCTTCACGTCGTCCGGCCTGTCCGCCGGCGACCTCGAGCTGGTCTTCGGCGGCAACGCCGCCCGGCTGCTGGGGCTGTCGTGACCGCCGCGACGCTGGCCGGGCCGGCCCAGCTGCTCGACATCGCGCCCGGCACCCGGCGGCTGTTCCATCTCCCCGTCGCCCGGCGCGCCTCGGGCGAGGACCTGCGCATCGCCGTCCACGTCGCGCGCGGCGCGGCCGGCGACGGGCCGGTCCTCGGCCTGGTGGGCGCGGTCCACGGCGACGCGATCTTCGGCTCGCACATCATCCGGCTGGCGATGGAGCGGCTCGACCTCGCCGGGCTGGCCGGCACCGTCGTCGCCGTCCCCGTCGCCAACCCGGTCGCGTTCGAGTCCGGCACCCGGACCACCGGGCAGGGCTGGAACACCGACATGAACAACCTCAACCGGGTCTTCCCCGGCGCCGCCGACGGCTGGGTGACGCAGCAGCTGGCGGCCGCGCTGTCGGAGAACGTGCTCGGCCAGCTGGACGCGCTGATCGACTACCACTGCGGCGCGAACACGTCCATCAACTACACGCTGGTCAGCGGCGACTCCACGCCGGAGCAGAAGCGGGCGTTCGACTTCAACCGGCTGATGGGCTGCGACTTCATCTACGTGCACGACGTCAACCCGTACTCCGGCACCATCACCGGCTACGCCGCCGAGCAGGGCGTGCTGTGCGTCGTCGCCGAGCAGGGCGGCAACGTGCTGCCCGACGGGTTCGACGAGCTGGCGCTGACCCGCGTCGACAACTACCTCAAGGCGCTGGGCATGATCGAAGGCGAGCCGGTGCTGCCGGACCGCCAGCTGGTCATGCGCGGCGGGCGGACGCTGCAGCGGGTGGTCCACGGCGGCCTGTTCTACCCGGCGGTCGGCATCGAGGCGCTGTCGGCGGCCGTGCCGGGCGGCACCGTCCTCGGCCGCGTCGTCGACCCGCACTCGTTCGAGGTGCTGCAGACCATCACGGCGCCGTACGAGTCGTCCGCGCTGTTCCAGATGCGGCCGTCGTTCGGCCAGGTGAACCCGGGCGACTACGCCTACATCATCGGCGACGCCACCCAGGCCGTCGAGCTGCCCCGCCTCACCGACTGGCGGTTCCCGCCGCCGTCGTGAGCAGGTGGCAGCGGGCGAACCCGTCGCCGGCCGGGTGCGGCGCCGGCTCGGTCTCGTCGCAGACCGGGCCGATCCGCACCGGGCACCGGGTGTGGAACGAGCACCCCGGCGGCGGGTCCTCCGGCCGTGGCGGGTCGCCCTGCAGGACGATCCGGGAGCGCCGCTCCGCCAGCCGGACCGACGGCGCCGCCGACTCCAGCGCCTGCGTGTACGGGTGCCGCGGCGCCGCGAACACCGTCTCCGTCGGCCCGGCCTCCATCACCTGGCCGAGGTACAGCACGGCCACCTGCGAGCAGAAGAACCGCACCACGCCGAGGTCGTGCGAGATGAACAGGAACGCGGTGCCGAGCTCCTCGCGCAGGTCGGTGAGCAGGTTGAGGATCTGCGCCTGCACCGAGACGTCCAGCGCCGACACCGGCTCGTCGGCGACGATCAGCCGCGGCCCGGCGGCGATGGCCCGGGCGATGCCGACCCGCTGGCACTGCCCGCCGGAGAGCTGGTGCGGGTACAGCTCGGCCACCCGCGACGGCAGCCCGACGCGGTCCAGCAGCCGCGCGACCTCGGCCCGTCCGGCCGGCAGCCCATGGGTGCGCAGCGGCTCGGCGACGGTGCGGTGGATCGGCAGCCGCGGGTTCAGCGACGCCCGCGGGTCCTGGAAGATCATCTGCACGTCCCGCGACAGCGCCCGGCGGCGCCGCTCGGACGCGTCGGCCATCTCAGCGCCCAGCAGCCGCAGCGACCCGGCGGTCGGCCGGAGCAGCCCGGCGACGATGCGGGCCAACGTCGACTTGCCGCTGCCGCTCTCGCCGACCAGCCCGACCGACGCGCCCTCGCCGACGCTGAGGTCGACGCCGCGCAGGGCCTGCACCTCGCCGCCCCCGCCGCGCAGCCGGAACGTCCGGGTCAGCCCGGACGCCGCCAGCACCGGCGGGTCCTCCACCGGGCTGCCCTGGGCCACCGCCGCCGACTCCGTCATCGTGCCTCCTCCACCAGTCCGGTGCGCAGTGACGGCAGCTCGCCGGCCCGCAGGCAGGCGACGCCGTCGACCAGGCGCGGGTCGGTCGTGCGGCAGGCGTCGACGGCGTACGCGCAGCGCGGCGCGAACCGGCAGCCGGCCGGCATCGCGTCGATGCCCGGCACGCTGCCCGGCACCGTGGCCAGCCGGTCGGCGCCCTGCCCCATCGTCGCCAGGCACTCGACCAGCGCCCGGGTGTACGGGTGCCCGGGCGCGGCCAGCACCCGCTCGACCGTCCCGGTCTCGACCACCCGGCCGGCGTACATGACGTAGACCCGCTGGCAGAACTCCGCGACCAGCCCGAGGTCGTGCGAGATGAACAGCATGGCCATGCCCTCGTCGCGGACGAGGTCGCGCAGCAGGTCCATGATCTGCGCCTGGACGGTGGTGTCCAGCGCCGTCGTCGGCTCGTCGGCCACCAGCAGCCGCGGCTCGCAGGACAGCGCCATCGCGATCAGCACCCGCTGCCGCATGCCGCCGGACAGCTCGAACGGGTAGGACCGCGCGACCCGGTCCGGCGCCGGGATGCCGACCCGGGCCAGCAGCTCCAGCACCCGGGCCCGCCGCGCCCGCCGGTCCAGCGCGGTGTGCGCCCTCAGCACGTCGCCCAGCTGGTTCCCGACCGGCAGCACGGGGTTCAGCGCGGTGAGCGGGTCCTGGAAGATCATCGCGACGTCCCGCCCGCGCAGCGGCCGCAGTCCGGCTCCGTCGGCGAGGTCATGCGACGTGCCGCCGAGCGTGACGGTGCCGCGGGCGGTCAGCCCGGGCGCCAGCAGGCCCAGCAGCGAGTACGCCGTCACCGACTTGCCGCACCCGCTCTCACCCACCAGCGCGACCGCCTCCCCCTGCGCGACGGTGACGTCGACGCCGTCGACGGCGCGCAGCGCGGGGTCGGAGCGCAGGGAGACGACGAGGTCGTCGAGGGCCAGCAGCGGCGCGTTCATCGGGACCTCCGCGGGTCGGCGGCGTCGCGCAGCCCGTCGCCGGCGAACAGCAGCGCCATCAGCAGCACCGCGATCACCACGCCGGGCGCGACCGCGAGCGCCGGTGCCTCCAGGGTGTAGTTCGCGCCCTCGGCCAGCATGTTGCCCAGCGACGCCGACGGCGGCTGCACGCCGAGGCCGACGAAGCTCAGCCCGGCCTCGCCGACGATGGCGAACGCGAAGATCAGCGTGAGCTGCACCGTCGTCGCGCCGAGCACGTTGGGCAGCACGTGCCGCAGCACGATGCGCCACGGCCGCACGCCGGTGACGCGGGCGCTCTCGACGTACTCCTCCTGCCGCACCTGCAGGACGACGCTGCGCACCACCCGCGCGAGGTACGCCGCGTAGCCGGCCACCAGCGCGATGATCGTGCTCTGCATCCCGGCGCCCATCGCGGCGATCAGCCCGAGCGCCAGCACCAGCGACGGCAGCGCCAGCCCGACGTCGATGACCCGGGCGACGACGACGTCCAGGGCGCCGCGCGCGTACCCGGCCAGCAGGCCGACCGGCAGCCCGATCAGCGCGACGCCGGCCGTCGTCGCCAGCCCGATGAACAGCGACGAGCGCAGCGCGTAGAACAGCCGGCTGAGCTGGTCGCGGCCGAAGTCGTCGGTGCCCAGCAGGTGGCCGCCACCGGGTGGCTGCAGCGTGTTGCGCAGGTCCTGCGCGTTCGGCTCGTACGGCGCCAGCAGCGGCGCCGCGACGGCGGCCAGCACGAGCAGCGCGACGATCGCCCACGCGATCCGCTGCCCGGTGCTGCTGAGCAGTCGGCGGAGGAACGACGGACGCGGCGCGGCCACCGCCTCGGCGGCGGGCGGCGCGACGGTGTCAGGCGCGGCCACGCGATCGCCTCACTCTCGGGTCGACGACGGCGTACACGACGTCCATCAGCAGGTTGACCGCCACGAAGATCACGACGATGACGAGGATGCAGGCCTGCACCACCGGGTAGTCGCGCGACAGCACGCCCTGCACCACCAGCCGGCCCATACCGGGCAGCGCGAACGCGTTCTCGACCAGCAGCGCGCCGCTCATCAGTGCGCCGGCCTGGATGCCGAGGATGGTCAGCGTCGGCAGGAACGCGTTGCGAAGCGCGTACCGCCCGTACACCCGCCACTCCGGGATGCCGAACGCCCGAGCGGTGCGCACGTAGTCCGAGCCGAGCGTCTCGACCAGCCCGGCCCGGTTGGTCTCGAACACCAGCGCCGCGAACCCGGCGCCGAGCGCGACCGCGGGCAGGATCATGTGCACCAGGTGGTCGGTCAGGCTCTCCGACACCGGCACGTAGCCGAAGATCGGCAGGTATCCCTGGAACAGGATGATCAGCAGCAGCGCCAGCCAGAAGCTGGGCACCGCGATGCCGGTCGAGCCGACCAGCCGGGCGGCCCGGTCGGCGACGGCGCCCTGCCAGCGGGCCGCCACGACGCTGAGCGGTATGGCCAGCGCGACGGCCAGCAGGAACGAGTAGGCCGACAGCTGCGCCGTCACCACCAGCCGGTCGTCCAGCAGGTCGGACACCCGCTCGCCGAGCACCAGCGAGGTGCCGAAGTCGCCGCGGAACGCCGCGCTGATCCAGTCCCAGTACTGCACCGGCAGCGGGTCGTCCAGGCCAAGCTCGCGCCGGGTCAGCTCGATCTGCTCCTCGGTGACGTTGCCGCCCGGCCCGGCCAGGATCCGGGCCGGGTCGCCGGGGATCAGCCGCATCAGCAGGAAGACCGCCGAGGTCGCGCCTACGGCGACCACCAGGGCCTGCAACAGGCTCAGCGCGATCCGCCCGGCCGTGCGGGCCGGGCGGCGCGCCGTCAGCTGGACAGCCAACACCCCTCCGTCGCGTGGGTGCCGCCGGCGTAGAACGTGAGGCCCTTGACGTTCGGGCCGGCCGCGATGATCTCCTTCGGCCACACGGTGAACGCGGCGTGCGCGTTCTCGGCGACGTTGCGGGCGATGTCGTGGTACATCTCGGCCCGGATGCCGGGGTCGCCCTCGGCGCGGGCCTGATCCAGCAGCGAGTCGAGCTCCGGGTCGGCGAGGCCGAACACGTTGAGGTCGCCGCTGGAGTGCGCCAGCGGGTAGAGCACCTCGTCCGGGTCGACGGTGCGGGTGGTCTGCCCGCTGTTGAACATGGTGAAGTCCTTGGCCGTGTAGATGAGGTCGGCCCACGACCCGAAGTCCTGCTTCTCCAGCTTGATGTCCAGCCCGATCTCCTGCAGCTGGGCGGTCATCGCGTCGGCCTCGGAGCCCCACGGCGCCTGCGTGAACGAGTCGAACCGCACGGTCGCGCCGGTGTCGAAGCCGGACTGCTGCAGCCACCGGCGTGCCTCGTCCGGCGCGTAGCTCTGCGCGACGACGTCGGACAGGTCCTGGTAGGCGTCGCCGATGGCCGGCGAGAACGGGCCGCTGGCCGGCTCGGCGTAGCCGTTGTAGACGCCCTGCGCGATGCCCTCGCGGTCGAGCGCGGCGGAGAACGCGCGCCGCACGTCCGGGTTGTCGAACGGCGCCCGGGCCTGGTTGAAGGTCAGGTAGTTGAACGTGTTGCCGACGAACTCGTGGATGACGACGCTGGGGTCGCGGGTGACCTGCCCGACCTGCGCGGGCACGACGCCGATGAGATCGAACTCGCCGTTGAGGAAGGCCTGGATCTGGGTGCTGGTGGTCGGGATGATCGTGAACGTGATGGCGTCGAGGTGGTTGGTCCCGGCCCAGTAGCCGTCGAACCGCTCGAGCCCGATCCGGTCGCCCGGCCGGTACTCGCTGAACCGGTACGGCCCGGTGCCGACGGAGGCCTTGAACGGGTCGCTCTGCGCGTACTGCTCGACCGCCGTGGGCGACATCATCATCACCCGGCCGCGGCGCAGCGACCCGAGGAACGCGGCGGCCGGCTGGGCCAGCCGGAACTCCACCTGGTGGCTGCCGAGCACCGTCACCGACTCCAGGAACGGCGGCAGGTTCACCGCGTCGGACCCGGGCGCCATCAGCCGGTCGAAGTTGGCCTTGACGGCCGCGGCGTCGAACGGGGTGCCGTCGTGGAACTCGGCGTCGGTGCGCAGGTCGAACACGTAGCGGGTGGGCTCGGGCTGCTCCCACGAGAGCGCCAGCTGCGGCACCACCTCGCCGTCGACCACCTCGACCAGCCCGTTGTACGCGAGCGTCGAGATGCCCGCGGTGCCGACGGAGCCGGCCGCCCGGGTGCCCATGTCGAATGCGGGCGCGATCGGCTCTTGCGTCAGCGGGATGCGCAGCTCGCCGCCGCGCTGCGGGGTGCCCTCGTCGGACGGCGCGCCCGCGCCCGCCGGACGTGATCCGCCGCCCCGGCCGCCGCACCCGGTCAGCGCGAGCGCGCCGGCGGCGGCCCCCGCGACCAGGACCTGCCGTCTCGTGAGGATGTGCTCGGCCATCGGCCCTCCCATACGTGCACTCGACCCTTGCTCGGATGGGTTAGGTGTAATACCTTACGCCTAACATGTCAATGGTTGCGGACCGGACTACGGTAGAGGTCCCGATCACGATCAACGACTTCGGCAGAGGCGGTTCATGGCCACCGAGACCCCGCGGTTCGACGAACTGCCGCGCACGAAACTGCGCGACGCCGCGACCGACCAGATCAAGGCGCAGATCATCGCCGGCACGCTGAAGCCGGGCGAGCTCTACTCGATCAGCACCATCTCCGACCAGCTGCGGGTGTCGGCGACGCCGGTCCGCGAGGCGGTGCTCGACCTCGCCAAGGACGGCCTGGTCGAGATGGTCCGCAACCGCGGGTTCCGGGTCCGCGTCCTCGGCGACAAGGACCTCGACGACATCGTCGAGCTCCGGCTGGCGCTCGAGGTCCCGGCGATGGAGCGGCTGGCGTCGCGGCGTCCGGCTCCCGACGTCGAGCCGCTGCGGCCGCTGGCCCGCGACCTCGTCCGGCTGGCCGAGGAGGGCGACATGGTCGGCTTCGTCGCCGTCGACCGGCAGTTCCACCTCGCGGTCACGGCGCTGCTGGGCAACGACCGCTACGTCGCGATGGTGGCGCTGCTGCGCGACCAGATGCGGCTGCTGGGCCTGTCCGGGCTGGAGGGCGACCGCCAGCTGGTCGCGTCGGCGCGCGAGCACGAGCAGCTGCTCGACCTCATCGCGGCCGGCGACGCCGACGGCACCCGGACGTTGATGACCCAGCACCTGCAGCACGCCCGCGGACTCTGGGCCGGCCGGCCCGAGGAGCCGGCCGATGACTGACCCCGCCGGCCCGGCCCACCTCGACCCCGCCGCCGTCCGCGCTGCCCTGACCATGGGCCAGGCGGTCGAGGCGCTCGGCCCGGCGCTGGCCGCGGTGGTGCGCGGCGAGCTGGACCAGCCGCCGCGGCTGGTGCTCGACGGCGGCCGGGTGCTGGTCATGGCCGCCACCCACGGCGGCACCGGCGACACCGTCGTCAAGACGGTCAGCGTCAGCCTCGACCACGGCGGCCGGGCGCCGGCCATCGCCGGCACCGTCCTGTGGGTCGACGGCGGCACCGGCCGGGCCGCGTTCACCGCCGACGGCGCCGAGATCACCGCGCTGCGCACCGGCGCCGTGGCCGGCCTCGCGACGTCGCTGCTGGCCGCGCCCGACGCCCGCCGGCTGACGGTGCTGGGCTCGGGCCGGCAGGCGGCCGCGCAGGTCGACGCGATGCTCGCGATCCGCCCGATCGACGACGTCACGGTGTGCAGCCGCACTCCCGCGAACGCCGCCGCGTTCGCCGACGCGCTGCGCCGCCGCGCCCCGGGGCTCACCGTCCGCACCGAGGGCGACGCCGACGCCGCGGTGGCCGCCGCCGACGTCGTCTGCTGCGCCACGTCGGCCCGCGAGCCGCTGTTCCGCACGTCGTCGCTGCCCGGGCGGGTGCACGTCAACGCCGTCGGCTCGTTCCGCTCGGACATGAGCGAACTGCCGCCGGACCTGCTCACCACCGCGTCCGCCGTGGTCGTCGACGACGTCGCCGGCTGCCTGGACGAGTCCGGCGAGGTGGCCGCCGCGCTGCGGGCCGGCCTCGACCTCGCGGCGCTGCGCCCGCTCGGCGAGCTGGCCGCCGCGCCGTCCCACCCCGCGCCCTCCGGCCGCACCGTCTTCAAGTCGGTCGGCTGTGCCGCCCTCGACTGGGCCGTCGCCGCCCGGCTGGCCGCCCGCGTCACCGCACCGCTGTCCTGACCCCCGCTCCCGTCCGGAGGTGTGCATGCCCGCGCGAGATCTGCACGACTCCGCCGTCGTGATCGACGGCACCTGTCCCGGCTACTACTGGATGCAGAACGTCGACGACTGGCGCAAGGGCGGCGCCACCTGCTGCGTCGTCACCGCCGTCGCGTTCGAGGACGTCCGCCAGGCCGCCACCGCGATCGCCGGGCTGTTCCGGTTCGTCCGTGAGCGGCCCGACGACCTCGTGCTGGCCACCACCGCCGGCGAGATCCGCGCCGCCAAGGCGGCCGGGAAGCTGGCCGTCGTCCTGCAGTTCCAGGGCACCGCCGCGCTCGGCTACGAGCTCGACCTCGTCGAGTACTACTGGCGCCTCGGCGTCCGGGTCGTGCAGCTCACCTACAACCAGCGGGGGCCGGTCGGCGACGGCTGCGAAGAGCCGTCCGACGCCGGGCTGAGCGGGTTCGGCCGCCGCGTCGTCGGCGAGCTGAACCGGCTCGGCATGCTGGTCGACGTGTCGCACACCGGCGAGCGGACCAGCCTCGACGCGGTCGCGGCGTCGTCGGCGCCGGTCGTGGCGTCGCACTCGAACCCGGCCGCGCTGCACGCCAGCGCCCGCAACGTCTCCGACGAGCTGATCCGGGCGCTGGCCGGCACGGGCGGGCTGGTCGGCATCAACGGGTTCTCGGCGTTCCTCGGCGGCGACCGGCCCGGCCTGGACCGCTTCGTCGACCACATCACGCACGTGGCGGACCTCGTCGGGATCGAGCACGTCGCGCTCGGCCTCGACTACACCGTCCGCGACGCGCCGCGCGAGCTGTACGACCACTACGTCCGCGACGGCATCTGGTCGGCGGCCACCTATCCCCCGCCGCCGTGGTCGTTCCCCGACGGGCTGGACACCGCCGCGGAGTTCCCGAACCTCACCGACCGGCTACTCGAGCGCGGCTTCGGCGAGGCGGAGGTGCGGGCGGTGCTCGGCGAGAACTGGCTGCGCGTGTTCGACGCGGTCTGGAGTTCCGGAACCACACAGGAGGCACGATGAACCCCGTCATGGACGACATCGCCGCGGCCCTGCGGCGGGCCGGCACCGACGCCGCGCTGCACGTGCGGCCGGTCGACGGCCCGGGCGAGGTGGCGCTGAACCCCGACGCCGTCAGCGTCGCCGCGTCCACCTACAAGATCGCCGTGCTGCTGGAGCTGGCCTGCCAGGCCGCCGAGGGCACATTGTCACTGACGGCGCGGCAGCGGGTGCCCGCCGGGCGGCGCAGCCTCGGCCCGACCGGCATCTCGGCCATGCTCGACGACGTCGACCTCTCGCTGCGCGACCTCGCGCTGCTGATGATGCAGATCAGTGACAACACCGCCACCGACGTCGTGCAGGAGGTCGTCGGCACCGACCGCATCGCCGCGCGGCTGAAGGGGCTCGGGCTGGCGAACACGTCGTTCCCGCACGACTGCGCGAAACTGGTCGGGGACGTCCTCGACGAGTTCGGCGGCTACCCGCACGAGATGGACCGCCCGCGGCTGCGCGCCGCCGTCGCCGCCAGCCCGTCCATCGCCGGCACCGTCGGCAACACCACCACCCCGCGCGACATGACGACGCTGGTCAGCGCGATCTGGCGGGACGAGGCCGGCCCGGCCGCGGCGTGCGAGGAGGTGCGCCGCATCATGGCGCAGCAGTACGCGCCGCACCGGCTGTCCACCGCCTACCGCGACGGCCCGGCCATCGCCGGCAAGACCGGCACCTTCCACGGCGGCATCCGCAACGAGGTCGGCGTCGTCGACTTCGGTGGCGGCGACCGGTACGCCGTCGCCGTCTACCTGCGCCAGCACGAGTACGACCTGCGCGACGGCGCCGCCGACGCCGTCATCGGCGAGGTCGCCCGGCTGGCCGTCGACCACCTGCGGGCGGGTGCCGCATGAGCGTGCTGCGACTCTCCGACGTGTCCTGGGCCGCGATGCGGGCCGCCCTCGACGCCGGGCGGCGGACCGCGCTGTTCGCCGTCGGCTCGACCGAGCAGCACGGCCCGCACCTGCCGCTGCGCACCGACGCGCTGCTCGGCGACGCGCTGGTGACGCGGCTCGCGCCGCGGCTGGGCGAGGTCGTCGTCGGCCCGACGGTGCCGTTCGGCGTCGCCACCCACCACATGGCCTTCCCCGGCACGATCACGCTGGACACCGAGACGTTCCAGGCGGTCGTCCTGCAGTACGTGCGCAGCCTCGCCAGCCACGGCTTCGAGACCGTGCTGGTGGTGCCGAGCCACGGCGGCAACTTCGGGCCGCTCGCGCAACTGCTGGAGTCGACCGGCGGGGAGGTCGGGGGCGCGCGGTTCGTGCCGTACACCGACCTCGCCGCGTTCGTCGCCGTCCTCGAGCGGGTCGGCCGCGACGACGGCATCCCGCCCGAGGTCAGCGGATCGCACGCGGGCGAGGCGGAGACGTCGATCGTGCTGGCCGAGCGGCCCGACCTCGTCGACATGAGTGCCGCCGTCCGCGGCTTCGACGGCGTCTTCGACGACGAGGTCGCCCAGCGGATCTTCACCGGCGGCACCGCGGCGCTGTCCGAGAACGGCGTCCTCGGCGACGCCCGCCCGGCCGACGCGGCCCGCGGCGCCCGCTACCTCGAGGCGCTGACGGACCTGCTGGCCGGGTACTTCGCCCCGGTGCTGGAGGGCCGGCCGTGAAGACGTCCTACGACCACATCGTCATCGGCGCCGGGGCGCTGGGCTCGGCCGCGGCGTACCGGCTGGCGGCGGCCGGGCACACCGACGTGCTGGTGCTGGAGCAGTACGAGCTGGGGCACACCCGCGGCGCGTCGGAGGACCACTCGCGGATCATCCGGCACACCTACCACTCGCCCGTCTACACGGCGCTCACCCCGGCCGCGTACGCCGCGTGGGACGAGGTCGAGGACGAGACCGGCCTCCAGCTCGTGTTCAAGGTCGGCGGGCTCGACCTCGCGGTCGCCGGGACGCCGGGCGCGCGCGAGCTCGACACCTACCGGGCCTCGCTCGCGCCGCTCGCCGCCCAGGGCGTCACCTGGGAGGACCTCGACGCCGCCGAGATCCGGTCGCGGTGGCCCCAGTGGCGCATCGGCGACGACGTCGTCGGGCTGTTCCAGGCCGACGGCGGCATCCTCGACGTCCGCCGGGCCACCGCCGCGCACATCGCGCTGGCCCGCGCCCGCGGCGTCGAGTTCGCCCCCGGCACCGCGGTGCTCGGCCTGTCGTCGTCGTCCACCCACGTCACCGTCTCGACCAGCCGCGGCGAGCTGACCGCGGGGTCGGTCGTGCTGTGCGCGGCGTCGTGGACCCCCACGCTGCTGCCGAGCCTCGGCGTCGACTGGCCGATCACGCTCAGCCAGGAGCAGGTCAGCTACTTCGCGACGCCGCACCTGCGCGACTTCGCCCCGGACCGGTTCCCGATGTGGATCTGGCACGGCGAGTCGTTCTTCTACGGCTTCCCCGTCTACGGCGAGGTCGCGGTGAAGGCGGCGCGCGACATGGCCGGCCGGTTCGTCACCCAGGAGACGCGTTCGGAGCTGCCGGACCCCGACGAGACCGAGCGCGTCGCGGCGTTCCTGCGCGACCGGCTGCCCGGCGCCGCGGGCCCGGAACTGGTCAGCAAGACCTGCGTCTACGACATGCCGCCGGACCGCGAGTTCGTCCTCGACCACGTGCCCGGCCACCCCCGCGTCGTCGCCGCCGTCGGCGCCGGGCACGCCGCCAAGTTCGCCTCGCTGCTCGGCGAGATCCTCGCGTCGCTGGCCACGACGGGCACCAGCCGGCACCCGATCGACGCGTTCCGGGCCGACCGGCCGGCCCTCGCCGACCCCGCCTTCGTCCCGTCGTTCCGGCTGTCGTCATGACCGGCCGGTACGCGGAGCTGCTGCGCTGGGCCCACGACGGCGAGGTGTTCGGCGCGGCGTTCCTGCGGGCGCTGGCCGGCGGTTCCGCCCACACGGAGCACCGTGCGGAGCTGACGGCGCTGCTGGACCTGGAGGAACGCACACTGGCCCTGCTGGCGCCCGTCGTCGCCGCCTCGTTGGGCCCGGTCGACGACGCCGCGGCACTCTCCCGGGCGGCGGCGTACGCGGCCCGGGTCGCGGCGGCGCCCTGGGACGCCTTCCTCACCGACCTCGCCGACGGCGCCGTGCGGGCCCTGCCGCGCTTCGCCGAGCTGGTCGCGGCCGCGCCGGCGGACCAGCGCGTCCGGTTCGAGCGGCTGGCCGAGCACGAGCGGGTGGTCGGCGAGTTCGCCCGCCTCTCCCTCGCCGGCGACACCCCCTCCGCCCTCGCCGTCGTCGAGGCACACCTGCGCTGAGTCGGCCCGCGACGGCTCATGGTGGGCGGTTCGCTGGCGCCCTGGCACCAGCGAACCGCCCACCATCGCTCCGGCCCTGCGTCAGCCGCGACGGGCCCGGCGCAGCTCGTGAGCGACGGCCCAGGCGTCGGACAGCGGGCCGAGGTGGCCGAGCTTGTCGGGGTTGACGACGGAGCGGATGGCCTGGATGCGGCCGTCCAGCACGTCCAGCGACATGGTGGCGATCAGCGCGCCGTCGCGGTCCTCGACGACGGCGCCGGGCTGGCCGTTCAGCGTGCGCGGCCGCAGCCTCGCGCCGACGGTGTCGAGCAGCGGGAGGATCGACGTGACCAGGCGGGCGACGTTGTCGGCGCCGTACACGCCCTTCGCCAGCGCGGGCGCCTTGCCACCGCCGTCGCCGACCATCTGGACGTCGGCCGCGAGCAGCTCGCGCAGGCCGTCGACGTCACCGTCGCGGACCGCGTCGAAAAACCGGGCCGCCAGCTCGTCGCGCTCCTGCTGGTCGGCCGCGAACCGGGGCCGCCCCTCGTCCATGTGCCGGCGGGCCCGGACGGCGAGCTGGCGGCAGGCCGTCTCGGACCGGTCGACGGCCGCCGCGATCTCCGGGAAGCCGAAGCCGAACACGTCGCGCAGCACGAACACCGCCCGCTCCAGCGGGCTGAGCCGCTCGAGCAGCAGCAGCGCCGCCATCGACACGGAGTCGGCCAGCTCGGCGGAGCGGGCCGGGTCCTCGTACGGGTCGGTGGCCAGCGGCTCGGGCAGCCACGGCCCGACGTACTCCTCGCGCCGCACCCGGGCCGAGCGCAGCACGTCGATCGACACCCGGGTGACGACGGCGGACAGGTACGCCTTGACCGACTTGGGCTGGGTGGTGGACGTCTGGTAGCGCAGCCACGTCTCCTGGACGGCGTCCTCGGCCTCGCTGACGCTGCCCAGCAGCCGGTACGCGATGGAGAACAGCAGCGGCCGCAGGTCCTCGAACTCCTCGGCCGGGGTCATGCCGCCTCCTCCTTGAAGCCGGCGCGCCAGGTGGGGTACCGCAGCTGCCAGCCGAGTTCCCGCTTGGCCTTCGCGTTGGAGAACGGCCGCGCCTGGGTCATGGCCGCCACGCCCATCTCGCCGGCGACCGGCCGGACCAGCCACGCCGGGACCCGCAGCGGCCGCTTCGCCCCCACGCACGCGGCGAGGTACGGCAGCCACTCGCGGACGGGGGCGGGCTCGTCGTCGACGATGTTGTACACGCCGGTCGCGCGTTGCTCCACAGCCAGCACGGTAGCGCTCGCCGCGTCGTCGATGTGCACCAAGGAGAAATAGCCCGCGCCGCCGCCGATGACCGGCATCCGCCGTTTGCGGACCAGCTCGATCTGGTCCTCGATGCCGCCGCCGGGGCCGTAGAAGACGCCGTAGCGCAGCGCCGCGCCCCCGGCCTTCACGACCACGTCCTCGACGTAGCGCAGCGGCCGGGCGATGACCCGCAGTTTCGCCGGCAGCTGCTCCGGCGGCAGTGGCTCGTCCTCGGTGATCGGGCCGGCGTCGCGCTGCGCCGGCCAGGTGGCCAGGCTCTGCGCGACGACGTGCGTGACGCCGGTCGCCGCGGCGGCGGCGAGCAGGTGGTCGGTGCCGTCGGTGCGCAGCCGGTTGGTGACGGCGCCGAACTTCTCCGGATGCCGGTAGTCGGGCTTGCCGATGTAGTCGGGCGCCAGCGCGGTCATCTGGTGCACGATCGTGTCGGGCCGGGCGTGCGCCACCGCCTCGCCGACCGAGGCCGCGTCCAGCCCGTCCATCAGCACGCCCTCGGCGCCCAGCCGCTCCAGCAGGGCCAGCCGCTCCGGGCTCGTCGTCGTCGCCGTCACGTGGTGGCCCCGGGCCACCAGTTGCGGCACCAGGCGCCGCCCGATGGCTCCGGTCCCGCCCGCCACGAACACCCGCATCACGTCACGCTCCTCGTCCGGTCGTCACTCCCGTTCCCGAGACGAGACAGCGCGGCGTGCCGTGACATGGGCGACGGCGGCGGCCGCCAGCGGGAGCGCGACCAGCAGCAACACCGGCCAGTCGCCGGTGCGGGCGTACGGTGTCGGGCCGGTGCGCAGCGGCACCTCCTGCTCGAGCAGCTCCTGCGTGCCCAGACCGCTGAGCCGCGTCACCGACCCGTCGGGCAGCACGACGGCGGAGTAGCCGGTCGGCGCGGCCTGCAGGACGGTGCGGCCGAACTCGCGGGCGCGCAGCCGCGACGCCGCCACCTCGATGGCCGGCACCTCCTCGCCGACGTACGACGAGGCGTTGGTGGGCGCGAGCACCAGCTCGCCGCCGTCGCGGACCCCGTCGGCGACGCGGCCGGCGAAGAACACCTCGTAGGAGATGACGATGGCCAGCGGCCGGCCGGCCGCCTGGACGACGGCGTCGGTCGTGCCGACGATCGCGTCGCGCGGGACGAACCGGGTGTCGTCGCTGAGCCGCTCGAACAGGCCGCGCAGCGGGATGTACTCGCCGAACGGGACGCGGTGGCGCTTCTCGTACCGGTCGACGATGCGGCCGTCCGGGCCCCAGACGACCGAGGCGTTGCGGAAGCCGTCGCCCTCGCGTTCGGTGAGGCCGACGACCAGCGTGGTGCGCAGCCGCCGGGCCTGCTCGGCGAACGCCTCGTCCAGCGCGGTGCCGGCGGCCGGGCCGTCGACGTCGGCGACGTTCTCGGGCAGCAGGACGACGTCCGGCTCGCCCCGGACCTGCTCCAGCGCGTCGAGGTGGCGGTTGGTGGCGTCCATCGAGTCGACGAAGATCGCCCGCAGGCCGCGCGGCCCGCCGCCCTGCACGATCACCGCGTCCAGGCTGCCCGCGTCCTGCGTGCCGGCGGCGCCACCGAGCGCGATCGGCAGCCCGGCGGCGACGACGGCGGTCGCGGCGGCCACGACGCGGGTGCGGTTCGGACCCGCGACGACCGCGGCCAGCGCCCCGCCGGTGAGCGCCGCGAGCGCCGTCACGAACAGCGCGCCGCCCAGCGGCGCGACCGCCAGGAACGGGCTGTCGGCCAGGCTCAGCCCGAACGCCGGCAGCGGGAAACCGCCGAACGGGAAGCGGTACTGCGCGGCCTCGAGCGCCACCAGCGCGGCCGGGGCGACCAGCCACCAGCCCGGCCATCGTCTGGCCGAGCGGCCCGGCGACACCGCCGCGACCAGCGCCAGCAGCACCGTCTCGAGCACCGCCACGGCGACGTAGCCCGCCGCGTTGAAGTCGATCAGCCAGCGCAGCGCGACGACGTAGTGCACCGCGCCGCACAGCGCGCCCAGCCAGAGCCGGTCGCGGGGTGAGTGCCCCGCCAGCGCCAGCACGAACCCGGCCACGCCCAGCGGGAACAGCGGCCACCAGTCGCGCGGCGGCAGCGCCAGCCACCACAGCAGCGCGACGGCCACCATCAGCCCGGCGCTGACCGCGCGCCGCTGGGTCACCGCGGCGGCCCGTCGGCGACGCGCTCGATCAGAGCATCGGTCGTCGCGTACGGATCGATGCCGTGCGGGCCCGGAGCCGGCACTCGCGCGGCATCGCAGGTCGGGCAGTCGGTCACCGTGCCATCCTGCCACCGGCGCGGACGGCGGGCCGGCCGCCACCCCCGGCGCAACGCCGAGGTCAGCCGTACGTGACGCCGTAGCGCAGGTGGGTGACCTGCCGGCCCTGCACCACCTGCAGCAGCTCCAGCGACGTCCGGTCGTTGCGCAGGTGCTCGAGGTAGCGCACGCCGTCGCGCAGGAGGATCGGGACGAGGTCGACCCGGATCTCGTCGAGGGCGCCGAGGTCGATGCACTGCTGCGCGATGTTCGGACCCGCGACGCCGATGTCCTTGTCGCCGGCGAGGGCGCGGGCGCCGTCCAGGGCCTCCTCGACGCTGCCGACGAACGTGAACGGCGCGTCGGGAACGGGCGGCCAGTTCTCCGGCGGCGGCCGGTGCGTCACCACGAACGTCGGCGAGTCGTTCGGCGGCCGGCCACCCCAGCCGTGGGCGTGGTCGAAGATCCGCCGTCCGGCGATGAAGACGCCCTCGGTCTCGTTCTGGCGCCAGTAGGCGGCGCTCGCCTCGGACATCCGGAACACGATCGGGTAACCGGCCGGACGCACCTCGACGTCGCCGCTGGTGTACCAGTCGAACAGGGCGCCGACGGAGTCGTCGGGGTACGCGACGAAGCCGTCGAGCGACATGGTGAAGCTGGAGAAGACGACGCCCATCAGTGCCTCCTGGTCGGGTCCGCGCCCGTCGCCGGATCAGACCACGCCGGGCCGCGGAACTCATCGCCGCGACAGAGCTCAGCCCGGCCGGCGCTCCTGGCGCAGCACCGCCTCGTAGCGGTCGCCGCGGTAGACCGCCTCGGTGTAGTGGACGACGCGGCCGGCGTCGTCGCGGGCGACGGTGTGGACGCGCAGGGCCGGCTCGCCGGCGGCCAGCTCCAGCAGCCGGCTGTGCAGTTCGTCGAGCAGGACGGCGACGATGCGCTGCTCCGTCACCCACAACTGCACGCCCCACTCGCGCTCGAGCACCTCGTACAGGGACGCGTCGGTGAGGTCGACCTCCTCGAGGCCGGCGAACCGGGCGGCCGGCAGGTGCGCCCGCTCGACCGCCATCGGCACGTCGTCGCCCGTGCGGACCCGCTCGATCTGCACCGTCGCGGCGTCGTCGGCGATCTCCAGCTGCTGGGCCACCGACCGGCTGGCCCGCCCCCGCGCACTGGTGAGCATCCGCGACCCCGGCCGCATGCCGCGGTGGCGCATCTCCTCGGTGAACGACGTCACCGACGCCGACTGGCTGACGCTGACCCGGCGGTCGGCGACGAATGTGCCGCTGCCCTGCACCCGGTACGTCAGGCCCTCGCCGCTCATGCGCTCGAGCTCGCCGCGGACGGTCTGCCGGGCGACGCCGAAGCGGCTGGCCAGCACCCGCTCCGACGGCAGCAGCGAGCCCGGTTCGAGCGTGCTGACCAGCTCTTCCAGCAGCCGGCGCAGCTCGCGGCCCTTCGTGGCCCGGCCCGGGAGGTTCTCGGGCAGCAGGCCGGCGACCGGCTCGGAGCGGGCGCGGCTCATGGCCGGCCGCCACCGGTGGTCTGATGATCCGCGAGGAGATGCATGGCGGCACCCAATCTAGCGGCGGCTCGGTGTCCGGGGCAGCACCGGTATCAGCCGACCCAGTCGAAGATCACACCCATGGTCGTGCCCCGCTCGGTGGTCACCAGCCGGTAGGCCGCCGCGCAGTCCTCGGGCGCGAAGTGGTGCGTGTTCAGCCCGTCGGCGCGGATCCGGCCGGTGGTGATCAGCCCGAAGAACGAGCGGTAGGTCTCGGCCTCGACGTCCAGCCGCAGCGGGCCGTGCGCGCCGCGGATCCGCAGGCCGCGGGTGATGACGTCCTTGGTGAGGTGCTGCTCCGACGGCGCGCCCGGGTCGCCGAGCAGCACGACCGTCCCGTGGTCGCGGACCAGCCCCAGCGCCTTCGGCAGCATGTCCGGCCGCCCGGTGGTGTCGATGACGACGCGCGGCGCCTCGCCGAAGCCGGCCGCGACGATCTCGTCGGCCCGCTCCCCCGGGTCGCCCTCGACGACCGCCGTGGCGCCGCCGCGCAGCGCGAGCTCGAGCCGCTGCGGCGCGATGTCGGCGACGATGACGGTCTCGGCGCCGGCGGCGACGGCCCAGCGCACCGACATCTGGCCGATCGGCCCGGCGCCGATCACCAGCACGCCGTCGCGCAGCCGGTGCTCGGCCGCCTCGGCGCCGACGTAGGCCACCTGCGCGAGCGTGGCCCATGGTGCGAGGTCGGAGGCGATCGCGTCGGGCACCGGGAAGCACTCGGCCGCGTCGACGACGGCGTGCGAGGCGTGCGAGATGCGGGCCATGATCCGGTCGCCCGGCACCAGGCCGGTGACGTCCGCGCCGGTCTCCTCGACCACCGCGGTGGCCGTGTAGCCGGGCAGGAACGGGTACTGCACGTAGTCGTCCCAGTGCGAGCCCGGCTCGAACGTGCCCTTCAGCGCGGTGGTCTCGGTACCGGTGCTGATCAGCGAGTACTCCGAGCGCAGGCGCACCTGCCCCGCCTCGACGCCCGGGAGGTCGAACGGCTCCAGCTCGACCTTGCCCGGACCGGGGAACACGACGCGCTGGCCGCGGCTCGAACGGTGGTGAGGGGACATCGGCACTGCCTCTCATGCAGGTCGGGTGAGCGGATCGGATGGCCGGAACCGTACCACAAAGTGGCCTAGTCCACTTTTCTCCCACATCTTGACACCATCCCCGGGCTCTGCGATTTTGGTGAGTGGACTAGGCCACCTTACGTGTGGACTGGGCCACTCGGCTACCGCCCATCCGCGGCCTTCAGCAGCCACGCTGGTCCCTGGTGGACCGCGCCCATATCCAGACGGAGGCGTCATGACTCGCACGGCGACGCGCTCGACCCGCTCGACCCGTACCCGGCTGTTCCGCTGTCTCGTCCCGCTGCTCGCCGTCGCCCTCGCCGGTGCCTGCGCCGGGAAGAGCCCGTCGGACGACGGCGGCGGCGACGATGCCGGCGGCAGCGGCGGCAACGAGCTCTCGGCCGACTTCCCGGCGGCGGCCGACGGCGACATCTCGTCGTTCACCGTCGGGATCGCCGCCGGCCAGGGCCGCTACGACCCGCTGCTGGCGACCACCAGCGTCATCGTCATCAACTCGTACGACTGCCTGCTCACCTGGAACGACAAGGGCGAGCTGGTGCCCGGCCTGGCGGAGTCCTGGGAGCAGACCTCGGACACCACCTACGTCTACCGGCTGCGCGAGGGCCTGACGTTCTGGGACGGCTCGCCGGTCACCGTCGACGACGTGATCTTCTCGCTGAAGCGCAACGTCGACCCGGCCGTCGCCAGCCCGTACGGCGTCTACTACACGGCCTTCCAGGACGTCACCGCGACCGGCCCGAACGAGATCACCGTCACGCTCAGCCGCCCCGACCCGTACTGGCGCTACGCCAGCGCCATCGCGACGACGGTCATCCAGCAGGAGTTCGCCGTCGAGAACGCCGCGAACCTGGGCACCCCGGGCGTCATCCCGATCGGCACCGGGCCGTACCGGCCCAGCGAGTACTCCCCCGCCACCGGCGCGACGCTGGTCCGCAACGAGCACTACTGGGGCGAGCAGCCGGCCATCGAGGAGCTGGTGTTCTCCGTCGTCCCCGACCCCGAGTCGCGCCGGCTGGCGCTGGAGTCCGGCGCCATCGACGCCACCTGGGACGTCCCGCTGGAGCAGGCCCGGCTGTGGGACCAGATCCCGAACGTGCGCATCGGCTACGGCCCCGGCGGCAACACCAAGATCTTCAGCTTCGACGTCACCGCGCCGCCGTTCGACGACGTCCACCTGCGCCGTGCCATCGCCTACGCGATCGACCGCGAGGGCATCGCGAACTCGGTGTTCAACGGGCACGCCGAGCCGGCCCGCGGAGTGGTGCCGCCGGAGATCTTCGAGATCTTCTTCGACGAGCAGCAGCTCGCCGACTGGTACGACTCGGTGCCGGCCTACGAGTTCGACCTGGACAAGGCCAAGGAAGAGCTGGCGCAGTCGGCGTACCCCGACGGCGGCCTGACCATCGAGCTGCCGTTCCAGGCGTCGCAGACCGTCGACCAGGACATCCTCGCGACCGTCCAGCAGAACCTGCGTGAGCTGAACATCGAGCTGATCTACCAGAGCATGCCCGACACCCAGTACTTCGCCGAGCTGTACCGGCACGAGGACCTGGGGATGCAGCTGTTCTACTTCGGCCCGACCTACCCGGACCCGTTCACGTACACCTTCTACCTGATGGCCGAGAGCCAGGCCGTGCCGAACGCGTTCAACTTCGCCAACTTCCACAGCGACGCGTCGGAGGAGCTGATGGCGATCCAGGAGACCGACCCCGACCTGCAGGCCCGGGTCGAGGCGGGCGCGGAGCTGGTGCGCATGGCGGCGGACGACGCGGCCTACGTCGGCATCACGTTCCTGCCGTTCCCGGTGGCGCTGAACCGCGAGTACACCATCGACGGCGACTTCAGCATCTGGACGTTCGCGAACTGGGCGTCCCGCATCCGGATCGCGGAGTCCTGATCTTGAGTATCGCCTGGTACATCCTGCGACGGCTCGGCGTCGGCCTGCTGCTGCTGGTCATCGCGTCGTTCTTCGTGTTCTGCCTGCTCTACATCAGTCCCGGCTCCCCCGAGCAGGTGCTGCTCGGGGGCCGGCCGTCGACCCCGGAGATCATCGGCACCATCCGGGAGAAGTACCACCTCGACGACCCGTTCCTCGTGCAGTACGGCCAGTGGCTGCTGGACGCGGTCCGGCTGAACTTCGGCGAGTCGATCGTCACCGACCAGTCGGTGACGACCGTGCTCGCCGACCGGGCCGGCCCGACGCTGGCGCTGGCGGTGGCCGGCCTGGTGCTGACGATCGTCGTCGCCGTGCCGGCCGGCATGTACGCCGCGGCCAAGCGCAACACCGGCGGCGACCGGCTGGTCAGCATGCTCACGCTGCTGGGCAGCAGCGCACCGACGTTCGCCGTCGGCGTCCTGCTGCTGTACGTGTTCGGCGTCTCGCTGGAGTGGTTCCCGGTGTTCGGCAACGGCACCGGGTTCACCGGCCGGTTGCACCACCTGGTGCTGCCGGCCATCGCGCTGGCGGTCACCCAGATCGCCTACGTGACCCGGCAGACCCGCGCCGCCGCCCTGCGCGTCTACGACCAGGACTACGTCACGTTCGCGCGGTCGCGCGGGCTGGGCCGGTCGCTGATCTGGCGCCGGTACGCGCTGCTGAACAGCAGCCTGCCGATCGTGACGGCGACCGGCCTGCTGCTCGCGTACACGCTCGGCGGCGCCGTCCTGGTGGAGGTGACGTTCTCCCGCGAGGGTGTCGGCTCGCTCATGCTGCAGGCGGTGCAGAGCAAGGACATCCCGGTGGTGCAGGGACTGGTGGCGTTCGCCGCGATCACCGTGACGCTGGTCAACCTCGGCGTCGACCTCGTCAACCTGGCCATCGACCCGCGGCTGCGCAAGGAGGTCACCGGATGAGCGCCATCGCCGGACAGGACGCCATCGGCGGCACCACGACACAGCGCCGGCGCCGGCGGATGCCGGTCAGCGTGCTGCTGGCCGCGATCTTCGCCGTGCTGGTGGTCGGCCTGGCGATCGTCGGGCCGCTGCTGGCGCCGCACGACCCCGCCGCGCAGAACCTGCAGACCGGCGTCATCGGGCCGACGGCCGACCACCTGCTCGGCACCGACCACCTCGGCCGCGACATCCTCTCCCGGGTCATGGCCGGCGCCCGCGACGCCGTCATCGGCCCGGCCATCATCGCCATCTCGGCCACGGTGATCAGCCTCGTCTTCGGCATCATCGCCGGCTACCGCGGCGGCGTCGTCGAGGCGGTCGTGCTGCGCGTCGGCGACCTCATGTACGCGGTGCCGGCGATCCTCGTGTCGATCGTCGTGATCGGCGTGCTCGGCGGCGGCTACTACCTCGCCGTCGCGGTGCTCGTGCTGCTCTCGGTCCCGGCCGACACCCGCGTGGTGCGGGCGGCGGTGCTGTCCGAGCGGCACCTCCCCTACATCGAGGCCGGTCAGACGCTGGGGCTGTCGCGCTGGCGGATCATGACGGTGCACATCCTGCCCAACGTCATGCCGACGGCGGTGGCGATCGCGCTGCTGGAGTTCGTCTACGGCCTGATCACGCTGTCGTCGCTGTCCTTCCTGGGCCTCGGCGCCGAGGCCGGCTCGCCGGAGTGGGGCCGCATGCTGGCCGACAACCGGACGCTGCTGGCCGAGAACCCGAACGCGGCACTCGCGCCCGCCCTGCTGATCATGGCCACCGCTGCCGCGGTGATGCTGCTCGGCGACTGGATCTACGACCGCGTCAGCGAGGAGTCGACGACACGTGACTGACCCCACGACGACCGCGCCGGCCCCCGGCGACCAGCTGTCCGGCCCGCCGCTGCTGGCCGTCCAGGACCTCGTCATCACCCGCTGGCCCGGCGGCCCGCCGCTGGTCACCGGCCTGGACCTGGAACTGCGCCGGGGTGAGACGATCGCCCTGGTCGGCGAGTCCGGCGCGGGCAAGTCGCTGTCCGCCCGGGCCGCGATCAAGCTCGTCCCGACCGGCCTGCACGTCAGCGGCGAGGTGCGCTTCCAGGGCGAGGATCTCAACCGCATGGACGACGAGGCGGTGCGGGCCGTCCGCGGCGGCGGGGTGGCGATGCTGCTGCAGGACCCGTTCACCATCCTCAACCCGCTGATCCGCACCCGCACCCACCTGATCGAGACGCTGCGCTCGTCCGGACGGCGGCTCGGCGCCGCCGAGGCCGACGACGAGGTGGCCCGGCGGCTGGCCGAGGTCGGCATCACCGACGCCTCGGTCGGCGACCGGTACCCGTTCGAGCTGTCCGGCGGCATGCGCCAGCGGGTCGCACTGGCCTGCGCGTTGGCCAAGGACCCGGCGCTGCTGATCGCCGACGAGCCCACCACCGCGCTGGACGCCACCACGCAGCGCGACGTGCTGCGGCTGCTGCGCTCGGTGCAACAGGCCCGCGGCATGGGCGTGCTGATGATCACCCACGACCTGCGGGTGGCGTTCTCCATCAGCGACCGCGTGTACGTCATGTACGCCGGCGGCGTCGTGGAGCAGGCCCGGCCGGGCGACTTCCTGGCCGCCCCCGCCCACCCCTACACCGTCGGCCTGATCCGGGCCGAGCCGCCCACCGGCTACCGCCGCGACCAGCTCGACGGCATCCCCGGCCAGGTGCCCGCGCCGGAGACCGTCGTCGACCAGTGCGCGTTCGCCGACCGCTGCTCCTGGGCGACGCCGGAGTGCACGACCGCCCGGCCGCCGCTGCTCGCCGTCACCGACGTGCACGCGAGCGCGTGCCGGCGACGCGAGGAGATCGCCGGCGAGCTGCTGGCGGAGCTGCACGCCGCCTGGGAACCGGCCGCCGTGCCGGAGCCCGCCGCCGGCGAGACCGTCCTGCGGGTCACCGGCCTGCGCAAGAGCTACCAGCGGGACCGCTCGGCGTGGGCCGTCGACGGCATCGACTTCGCCCTCGGCGGCGGTCGCAACCTCGGCATCGTCGGCGAGTCGGGGTCGGGCAAGACGACGCTGGCGCGCTGCCTGCTCGGCCTCGAGGAGCCGACCGAGGGCTCCATCGAGCTGTTCGGCACCGACGTCAGCCGGTACGGGTCGCTCGGCAAGGAGCAGCTGCGCCGGGTGCGCGGACAGCTGCAGTGCGTCTTCCAGGACCCGTACTCCTCGCTCAACCGGTCGCACTCGGTCGGGTTCATCCTGCGCGAGGCGCTGAGCCGCCGGTCCGCCGAGGCCGGGCCGGCGCCGTCGGCCGAGGAGCTGCTGGAACGGGTCGGCCTGGCGGCGCGGTACGCGAGCCGCAAGCCGGTCGCGCTCTCCGGCGGCCAGCGGCAGCGCGTCGCCATCGCGCGGGCGCTGGCCATCGCACCGAAGGTGCTGCTCTGCGACGAGCCCGTCGCGGCGCTCGACGTCTCCGTCCAAGGACAGGTGTTGCAGGTGTTGCGTGAGGTCAGCGAGTCGGGGACCCAGTTGTTGTTCATCACCCACGACCTCGCGGTGGTGCGGCAGATGACCGACGACCTCGTGGTGCTCGAACGCGGGAAGATCGTCGAGTCCGGCCGCACGGACGTCGTGCTGGACCAGCCGTCGCACCCGTACACGGCCCGCCTCGTCGGCGCCGTGCCGACCGGCGACGCGCAGTGGCTGTCGTGACCGCCGTGCGGTGGGCCGTCCTCGGGACCGCCCAGATCGCGGCCGGCGAGTTCCTGCCCAGCCTGCTCGCCGACGGCGGCGGCCGGGCCGAGGTGGTCGCCTCCCGGGACGAGCGGCGGGCCGCGGAGTTCGCGGCACGGCACGGCGTCGCCCGGCACGTCGGCGGCTACCAGCAGGCGGTCGAGGACCCCGGCGTCGACGCGGTCTACGTCGCGCTGCCGAACGCCCTGCACGCCGAGTGGACGACGGCGGCGCTGCGGGCCGGCAAGGCGGTACTGTGCGAGAAGCCGTTCGCCACCGACCTGCCGCAGGCCCGTGCCGTCGCCGCCGAGGCGCAGCGCTGCGCCGCGCCGGCCTGGGAGGCGTTCGCGTTCCTGTTCCACCCGCAGACCCGCCGGGTGCTCGAGCTCGTCCGGACCGGCGCCATCGGGGCGGTCCGGGAGGTGCACGGGGCCTACCACTCGGAGCTGGACACCACCGGAACCATCCGCGGCGACGCCGCGCTCGGCGGCGGCGCGTTGTTCGACCTCGGCGTCTATCCGCTGCGGCTGAGCCGGCTGCTGCTCGGCGACGAGTTCACCGTCGTCGGCGCGGACCAGCGGCTGGCGCCGTCGGGCGTCGACCTCGCCACCTCGGCGGTCGTCGATTTCGCGTCCGGCGCGCGGCTGCACTTCGAGACCAGCTACACGCAGGAGTACGCGCCGGCGGCCCGGATCGTCGGTGACCTGGGCGAGCTGCGCATCGCCGCTCCCTACGCCACCGGCCCCGAGGACACCCTCGAGCTCGATCTGGTCGGCGAGGGCACCCGGGTCGAGCACTGGGGCAGCGACCGGCCGCTGTTCACCGACCAGGTCGCCCACATCCACGCGGCGCTGTCAGGCACCGTCGCGGCGCGGCACCGGCTCGGCGAGGACGCCGCCGGCACGCTCGCGCTCGTCGACGCGATCCGGGCCGCCGCACCCGAGACGAAGGGACGTCCATGACCACTGCGAACACCCGGCTCGACGAGGCGGAGATCCACCGGCTGGCGCTGGGCTGCATCCTGGCCAGCTGGACCGGGCCGGTGCCGCCGGCCCGCATCGAGCGACTGCTCGCCGACGGACTCGGCGGCGTCGTGCTGTTCGAGAACAACATCACCGGCGACGACGCGGCGACCCGCGCGCTGACCGACCGGCTGCGCGCCGCCGCCGGCCGGCCGATCGTCGTCGCCGCCGACGAGGAGGGCGGCGACGTCGTCCGGCTGCCCTGGACCGAGGGCTCCGGCCCCGGCCAGGCCGCGCTCGGCCACCTCGACGACGTCGAGACCACCGAGCAGGTGTACGCGAGCCTCGGCGAGCGGCTGGCGCGGTGCGGGCTGACGGCCGACCTCGGCCCGGTCGCCGACGTCAACACCAACCCGGACAACCCGGTGGTCGGGCTGCGCTCGTTCGGCTCGGACAGCGCGCTGGTCGCGCGGCACGTCGAGGCCGCGGTCCGCGGGTTGCAGCGGGCCGGCGTCGCCGCCGTCGTGAAGCACTTCCCCGGGCACGGCAACACCGGCATGGACTCCCACCACGACCTGCCGGTGATCGACTCCGACCTGGACCACCTGGAGCGGGAGGAGCTGCCCCCGTTCCGGGCCGGGATCGAGGCCGGGACCCGCGCGGTGATGACCGGGCACCTGTTCGTGCCGTCCGTCGACCCGGACCGCTTCGCCACCATCAGCCCCGCGCTGGCCCGGACGCTGCTGCGGGAGCGGCTCGGGTTCACCGGCACCGTCGTCAGCGACGCCATGGAGATGGGCCCGCTGGCCGGCGGCCTCGGCATCGTCGAGGGCACGGTCCAGGCGCTGATCGCCGGCACCGACGCGATCGAGCTCGGCTTCGACGAGCACGTCGAAGTGCTGGCGGCGCTGCCGGGCGCCGTCCACGCCGCCGTCGCCGAGGGCCGGCTCGACCTCGAGCGGCTGCGCGACGCCGCCGCACGCACGGCCGCGCTGGCCGTCGTCGTCCCGGACGGGTCCGGGGCGGGCGACCACCCGCTGGCGACGTCGGCCGCCGCGCGCAGCCTCGAGCTGCACGGCGACGTCGCGACCGAGGGCAAGCTGCTGGTCGTCGAGTGCCACAGCCCGAACAGCATCCCGACCGGCGACCTCGACTGGTCGCTGGCCGAGCCGCTGCGTGCGCGCGGCGCGGAGGTCGCGCTGCTGCGGGTGACCGACGACGCCACCGCCGCGGCCGCCGTCGACGAGCTGCGCACGTCGGGCCTGTTCGCCGTCGTCGTGACCCGGGACCCGCAGCGCTACCCGTGGCAGCGGGAGGTGCTGCGGGCGGCGGCCGAGCGCACCCGCGTCGTCACCGTCGACACCGGCTGGCCGAGCCCCGCACATCCCCCGGCGTCGATCCGCACCCGCGGCATCGGCCGCGGGCTGCTGGCGGCGGCCGCGGAGCTGCTCGTCGGCTGAGCCACGCGCGTGGCCGCGCCTGGGACGGCGCGGCCACCCGTCGATGCCGGCCGGGTCTAGGATGGCGCGGCGTGGGGCTGACCTTCTCCGCTGTCGCCGGCGAACTCCCGCTGGTGCAGCGGGTGTGGACGGCGAGCTGTCACGCCGCCACCGGGTTCGCCTCGGCGGTCAAGGCCGCGTCCCTGATCTCGTTCGTGCGGCACGATGGCCGGACGACGGTGCACGTGCACGGCCCGGAGACGGCAGGCACCTCGCTGACGTGCGAGGAGGGTTCGGAGTACTTCGGCGTCGAACTGCGCCTCGGCGCGTATCTGCCGCTCCACCCGCCGTCCGGCCTGACCGATCACCGCGACGCGCTGTTGCCGGTCCTGCCGCGCGACCGGATCCTGCTGGACCACCGCGAGTGGGAGCTGCCGACCGCCCAGAACGTCGACGTCTTCGTCAGCCGGCTGATCCGTGCGGGGTTGCTGCTCTTCGACCCGCTCGTCGACGACATCCGGCACGGGGAACGACCGCGCGGGATGTCGGAGCGCAGCGCGCAGCTCCGGTTCCGCCGGGCCACCGGCCTCTCGCACCGCAAGGTCGTCAGCATCGAGCAGGCACGCCACGCCGCACAGCTGCTCATGGCGGGCAGATCGATCACCGACGTCGTCACCGCCTGCGGCTACTACGATCATCCGCACCTCACCCGGGCGATGCGGTGGGCGACCGGCCACACCCCGAGCGAGCTGAGGTCCGGCATCTCCTTCCTGGCGTTGTGACGCGGCTTCGGTTCGGTACAAGACGCACCCGTCAGCCGGATGATTCACTCCGGGGATGCGCAAACTGATCGAATACGATCACCTCTCGATCGACGGGCGGATGGCGGGCGACGCCTGGTGGGCCGGGCAGTCCGAGGTCGTCCCCAACGACCGGCACTTCGCCTATCAGCTCCGGTTGCTGTCCTCGGCGGTCGGCCTCGTGCTGGGCCGGGTGACCTACGAGGGCTTCGTCCAGACCTGGCCGACCATGACCGGCGACGTCGCCGACACGATCAACTCGCTGCCCAAGTACGTCGCCTCCACCACCCTGACCGAGACCACCTGGAACGCCGAGGTGCTGCCCGGCGACCCGGTCGAGGCCGTCGCCCGGCTCAAGGAGGCCGGCGACGGCACCCTGGTGAAGTACGGGAACGGCCCGTTCAGCCGGGCGCTGGTCGAGGCGGGCCTGCTCGACGAACTGCACCTGAGCATCTCCCCGTTCGTCGCCGGGTCCGGTGAGTCGCTGCTGTCCGGCCTGCGCACCACCGCCATGGACCTGACGTCGGTCACCGACCTCGGCAACGGCACCGTCGTACTGGCCTACGCCACGCGCCGCTAGCGGGAAGGGATCGACATGACGCAGGCCACATACGCCTCGGTGAACGGCATCGACCTCTACTACGAGGTCCTCGGCGCCGAGCGGCCCGGTCCGCCGCTGATCATGCTGCACGGCGGCATGCTCACGTTCCACCTGAGCTTCGACGCGTTGCTGCCGGCGCTGACCGCCGAGCGCAGGGTGATCGGCGTCGAGCTGCAGGGACACGGGCACACGGCCCTCGGCGACCGGCCGTTCTCCATCCGGCAGTGCGCCGAGGACGTGATCGCGCTGCTCGACCGGCTCGGCATCGAGCGGGCCGACTTCCTCGGCTACAGCCTGGGCGGGCTGGTCTCGACCGACGTCGCCGTCGTCGCGCCGGAACGGGTCGGCCGGCTCGTGGTGGCCGCCGCGCACTTCGGGGCGACCCGGTCCGAGGCCTACTATCCGGAGATCACCGCGCTGGACCTGGAGTCGCCGCGGATGCCGACCGAGGCAGAAGGGGCGGCCATGATCCGCGCCTTCGAGGAGGTGGCGCCGCGCACCGAGGACTTCTTCGCGTCCGTGGGAGTGGTCCAGTCGGTGGTGCACGACTTCGAGGGGTGGACCGGCGACGTGCTGGCCCGGCTCACCATGCCGGTGCTGATCATCGTCGGCGACACCGACTTCGTCCGCCTCGAGCACGCCGTCGAGATGAAGCGGCGGGTGCCGGACGCGCGGCTGGCGATCCTGCCGGGGACGACGCACATGCAGGTCATCCGGCCCGACCTGGTGCTGCCGATGGTGACCGCGTTCCTGCGGCGGTGACGATGCGCCGTCAGGGCCGCAGCTGCGCCTGGCGGTAGTCGCGCGGCGACATGCCCTTGAGCTCGCGGAAGCGGCGGTTGAAGTTCGACAGGTTCACGTAGCCGCTGCTCGCCGCGATCTCGATGATCGGCGCGTTGGTGTTGGTCAGCAGCCGGCAGGCGGTCTCGACCCGCAACTGGTTCAGGTACTCCGTCAGCGTTCGGCCCATCGCGCGCCGGAAGAACCGGCTGAACGACGTCGGCGCCATGTGCACCAGGCCGGCCACCTCGGTCAGCTCGACGTGCCGCGTGTGCACCTGCTCGAGGTGCCGGCACACCTTGTCGACCCGCTCGCGGACCGCGGGGTCGGGCGCGGAGATGTAGCCGGGGCCGGTGATCGGCACCCCGCCCGGCGCGACCGCGAGCAGGTGCAGCGCCTCCAGCAGCCGGGCCGTCTGCAGCGCCGCCGGCTGGTCCATCAGCGTCGTCAGGATGTCGCGCACCGGCGGCGGCGCCGGGCTGAAGACGATGCCGTGGACGGACGCGTCCAGCAGCGCGGCGATCTGGTCGAACTGCGGCAGCGCGAAGAAGTCCGCGCCGAGGAAGTCGGCGGGGAACTGCGCGCAGGCGGCCTCGGCCGGATGGTCCGGGTCCTGTGCCGAGGTGAACGTGTGCGGCAGGTCCGGCCCCAGCACCAGGAGATCGCCCATCCGCAACGGCTCGACGGTGGTACCCACATAGCGGGTGCCGCGCCCCTGGGTGATCAACGCCAGCTCGTACGCCTGGTGGTAGTGCCAGCTGAAGTCGAATGACTCTTCATGCAGGACAAACGTGCTGAACGTGGTCCCATACGGGATTCCGGGACGTTCGTGACGCGGGTTCACAGCCCGACTGTAGCGCCGCCCCGCCGATCTTGACGGGGCAACTGAGTACCGGTTTTGGGCAAGCGGCAGGTGGCTGGCGTCAGCCGCCGGCTGCGAGACTCGGAGGCACTTCCCGTCCGTGACCGACGTCACTCAGAGGAGTTGAGGGCCCATGAGCAGCACCGCGTTCGGCCGGCTCCTGGACGCTACTCCGGCAACCCGAGGAGGTGCGCATGCGCGGTGAACCGGCCCACGTCATCGTCGGCGCCGGCCTGGTCGGCGCGCGGGCGGCCCAGGCATTGCGCGCGCAGGGCTGCGACGAGCGGATCGTGCTGATCGGCGACGACAACGCGGGCACGTCCGGACGGCCCGCGCTGGCGGCCGGCGCCCAGCTCGGCCTGAACGGCCGGGCGGCGGTCCGGCGGCGCGACGGGCGCTGGTTCGCCGACGGCGACATCGAGGTGCTGCTCGGCCGGCGCGTGACGGCGCTGGACCGGGTCGCCCGCTCGGTGCTGCTGGACGACGGCGACCGCGTCGACTACACGAAGCTGCTGCTCGCCACCGGCGCGGCGCCGCGACGGCTCGCGGTGCCGGGCACCGACCTCGACGGCGTGCACCACGTGCGCTGGGTCGAGGACTCCGGCCGGCTGGCGTCGGTGCTGCGGGCCGGCGGCCGGATCGTCGTGGTCGGCGGCGGGTGGGCCGGGCTGGAGACGGCGGCCGCGGCCCGCGAGCACGGCTGCGACGTCACCGTCCTCGAGTCGCGGCCGGTGCTGCTGCAGGACGAGGTCGGGCCGGAGCTGGGCGCGTTCTTCGCCGGGTTGCACCTCAGCCACGGCGTCGACCTGCGGCTGAGCCGGTCGGCGGTCGCGTTCGGCGGCGACGGCCGGGTCACGTCCGTGCGCACCGACGACGGCGCCGAGCTGCCGGCCGACGCGGTGGTCGTCGCCCTCGGCGTGTCGCCGCGGGTGGAGCTGGCCGAACGGGCCGGCCTCAGCTGCCGCGACGGCATCCTCGTCGACGAGTCGCTGCGCACCGCCGACCCGCACGTCTTCGCCGCCGGCGACGCCGCGCGACCGGCGAGTCCCTTCTACGGCGCGCCGCTGCGGATCGAGCACTGGGCGAACGCCATGCACAGCGCGCCGGTCGCGGCGGCGGCGATGCTCGGCCGGGCGACGGCCTACGACCGGCTGCCGTCGCGGTTCACCGACCAGTACGGCGTCGGCGTCCAGTTCACCGGCCGCGTCGACTGCTACGACCAGCTCGTGCTGCACGGCGACGTCGCCGGGCCGGAGTTCCAGGCGTTCTGGCTGATCGGGCGTCGCGTGGTGGCCGCCATGCAGGTCAACCTCTGGGACGACGGCCTCGCCCCGGCGGCGGAGCTGATCCGCTCGCGCCGTCCCGTCGACCCCGAGCGGCCGGCGGACGCGCTGCGGCACGACCTCAGCGACCAGCCGATGTCCGCCGTCCATCAGGACACCCTGGTGTGACCCCCGGCCGGGTCTCTAGCTCCTGGCCGGCCGGGGAAAAACCGTTGGCCGGCCGGTTTCCGGCGGCGGTAGGGTCCCGGCATGACGCTGCTGCGGGGCGCGCTGGTCACGCTGCGCCCGGCCGGGCCCGCCGACGTCGAGCGGCTGGTGGCCATCCGGTCGACGCCCGAGGTCCACCACCGCTGGGGCGGCGACGACCTGCCCGCCGAGGTCGCCGCCGACCTCACCGACGACGACCTGCACCTGTACGTCATCGAGGTCGACGTCCCAGAGGGCGGCAGCGCGGCGGCCGGCAGCGCGGCGGCCGGCAGCGCGGCGGCCGGCAGCGCGGCGGCCGGCGGCGAGGTGGTCGGCGCCGTGCAGTGGTCGTCCGAGGAGGACCCGCAGTACCGGCACGCCGGCATCGACATCTACGTCGACCCTGCGCACCACGGCCGCGGCATCGGCACCGACGCCGTGCGCACCCTCGCCCGCCACCTGCTCCGCGACCACGGCTACCACCGCCTCACCATCGACCCGGCGGCCGACAACGCCGTGGCCATCGCCTGCTACGCGAAGGTCGGCTTCCGGCCGGTGGGCGTGATGCGCCAGTACGAGCGCGGCCCGGACGGCACCTGGCACGACGGCCTGCTCATGGACCTCCTCGCCCCCGAATTCGTCGACCAGCCCTGACCCCGCCGCCACCAGCACAGACCCCACGTCGCCGACCGGCCCGCCACACCACCGCCACCAGCACGCACCCCGCGACGCCGACCAGCCCTCAACCCGCGTCACACCACCGCCACCAGCACGTGCCGCACACCGCCGACCAGCCCTGGCCCCGCCACGTCACACGGCCGCGACCAGCGCATACCGCTCGTCGTCGACGGCGCGGCCCCACAGCTCCGGCTCGCCGGTGAGGTCCTCGACCCGCAGCTCGGCGACCAGCGGCCGCACCGCGTCGACGAGGTCGGCCGCGCGGATGCCGCCGTCCCAGAGCAGCGGCTCGGCACCGTCGACGTACGGGGCAACCGGGCCCGCAGCCGCCCACCGGCCCTCGACGAGGACGAGCGTGCCGCCCGGGCGCAGCCGGCCGGTCCAGTCGCGCAGCGCCGCGACCGGGTCGGGCAGCGTCCACACGACATGCCGGGCCAGCACGACGTCGAACGACCGGTCCCCCAGCGGCGGACGGCCCGCGTCGCCGGTCAGGAACCGGCCCGGCAGACCGGCCGCGGCGAGCTTCGCCTCGGCGAGCCGCACCATGGCCGGCGCGAGGTCGACCCCCGTGACCCGATGCCCGAGCTCCGCCAGCAGCAGCGACAGCGACCCCGTGCCGCACCCGGCGTCGAGCACGTCGAGCGCGTCCGGCGTGGACGGCGCCCAGGAGGCCAGCCGGCGCGCCCACGCCGCGCGTGTCGCCGGGTCGCGCAGCCCGTGGTCGGCCTCGGCGTCGAACTCGGCGGCGGCCGTGTTCCAGAACGTCTGGATGGGCGAGGTGTCGTGCGGCATGGACGGCTCCCGGTTCGCGTGGCTGGTCGACCCATCGTCGCCGCCACCACCGACAAGGTCGGCCGGTTGACACGTCCGCCACCTGAGGCCACTATTCAACCAATCGGCTTATCAACCATTTGGTTGAGTATCGGAGGACGGATGGACGACGACGGCCTGAGCCTGGTCTTCGGCGCGCTCGCCGACCCGACCCGGCGCGCCATCCTCGCCCGGCTGGCCGAGGGGCCGGCGCCCGTCACCGAGCTCGGCCGGCCGTTCGACATCAGCGCCCAGGCCGTCTCCAAGCACCTCAAGGTGCTGGAGCGGGCCGGGCTGATCAGCCGCACCCGGCAGGGCCAGTGGCGTCCCTGCCGGCTGGAGGCCGCGCCGCTGGAGCGCGCGAGCGGCTGGATCGAGCAGTACCGCGCGGTCTGGGAGGACTCCCTGGGCCGCCTCGAGCACGAGATCGACCGGATCCGAGGGAGGCAGGACGATGCCACGCACGACTGAGGTGCTCTTCGAGCCCGAACGCCAGGACATCATCGTCACCAGGGGTTTCGCCGCGTCGCCCGGCGCCGTCTTCGCCGCGATGACCGACCCGGCGCTGATCCCGCGCTGGTGGGGCTCGCGCCGGTTCGACACCACCGTCGAGGAGATGGACGTGCGCCGCGGCGGCAGTTGGCGGTTCGTCACCCGGCATCGCGAGGGCACCTCGACGCCGTACACCTTCCGCGGCGTCTACCACGACGTCGTCCCCGGCGCCCTGATCGTGTCGACGCTGCAGTTCGAGATGGGCGGGCCGGGACACCTGCAGCTCGTCACCGACACCTTCGAGCCCGACGGCGAAGGCGGCACCCGCTACGTCAACGTCGCCCTGTTCCAGTCGGTGGCCGACCGCGACGGCTGGATCCCGACCGGCATGGAGACCGGCATCCGCGAGTCGCACGACCTGCTGGACGAGCTGATCGGGGCGCCGCGCTGATGGACCTCACCGTGACCCGTGCGTACGACGCCCCGCCGCCGCGGGTGTGGGCCGCGCTGACCGAGTCCGCCCTGGTGATGCGCTGGTGGGGTCCGGACGGCTTCACCGCGCCGGTCGCGCGCATGGACGTCCGCCCGGGCGGCGTCTCGCTGGTGGCCATGCGCTCGCCCGACGGCGCCGAGCTGTACAACACGTGGACGTACGGGCTGGTCGAGCGGCCGCACCGGCTCGAGTATGTCTTGCGCTTCTGCGACGCGTCCGGCCGGCCGGTGCCGCCGTCGTCGCTCGGGCTGCCCGCCGACATCCCCACCGGCGGCGTGCCGCACGAGCTGACGCTGACCCCGTCGGCCGGCGGGACGGAGCTGACGGTCACCGAGCGCGGCTACGGGACGGCCGGCACTGTGCGGCTGTCGCGGCTCGGGCTGGAGCAGACGCTTAACAAGCTGGCCGCCGTGCTCTGACCGGCGGGCGTCAGGGCCGACGGTCGGCCCTGCGCAACAGGCGGCGCCGGCCCCGTCCAGGCGCGGCGGCGGAGACCTTGCTCCACTGCAGCCGGCCGGTCACCCGGACGACGGCGCGCGGCGGGGTATCGTTCCGGGCCGGTTCGAAACGTACCTTCGAGCCGTGCTCGTCCAGGTCGGTGGCCTCGACCCGGATGTCGTCCGGGACGATCAGCCGGAGCCGGCTGTGCGTGAGGTCGGCGTCGACCCGCAGCAGCGGCCCAGGCAGGTCCGCCTCGGTCAGGTCGAGCACCAGCGACGAGTGCACCAGCGTGACGACGAGGTGGGCCGGCACCTCCCACCGGCCGGAGCGCTGCATGCGGGCGTGCGTGCCGGTGATCGTGACGGGCTCGCCGGCGCGCCGCGTCGCCGGGACGGGCTCGGCCGCGGCCAGGACGGCGTCGGCGCCGGGGAGGTGCACCAGCGCCGCCGCGAGGTCACCGCGGGTGCGTGCGCCCAGGACCGCGCCGAGCCGCTCGTCGATCTCGTCGAGCCCGATGCGGCCGTCGCCGAGGGCCGTGCGGACGAACTCGGCGGCCCGCTCCCGGTCCGCGTCGGACACCCGTTCCAGCGCCCGCGACTCCGCACCATCCTCACGTCGTCCCACGTCGTCGCCCATGACGCAGAACTCTACGCAGCCGGCCGGGCGCGGACCTCCGGCGGCTCAGGCGGGGAATGGCGCCCCGACCAGCGCCTCGGACACCTCCCACAACCGCCGGGCGTCGGCCGCGTCGCGCAACGGCGACCACAACTCCTGCCGGGCGGGCGCGCCGCCGAGGCCGCCGCGTCCCCGCGGGCCGTAGAACTCTCTCCCCCGCGTGCCGGGGCCGGTCGCAGCCAGCAGCGCCGGCACCGCCGCGCTCTCGACGGTGCCGGTCAGGCCGAGTCGCGACAACACCCGGATCAGCCGGACCGACGTGGTGTCGCGCCGCCGCCCCATGCCGGGCTGCGCGGCGAGCAGATTCGTCGGCGAGACCCCGGGATGGGCCAGGTTGCTGCTGATGCCCCAGCCCGCGGCCGCGCTGCGCCGGTCCAGCTCGCGAGCGAACAGGCCGACGGCGATCTTCGACTGGGCGTAGGCCCTGCGCGCGTCGTAACCGCGCTCCCAGCCGAGGTCGTTCCAGTTGATCGCGCCGCTGCGGGCGGCGACGCTGGTCTGGTGCGTGACCCGTGCCCGGCCCTGCCGCAGCAACGGCAGCAATCCCAGCGTCAGCGCGAAGTGCCCGATGTGGTTGGTGCCGAACTGCAGCTCGAACCCGTCCGCCGTGACCTGCCGGCTGGGTGGCGTCATGACACCGGCATTATTGATCAACATGTTGATCGGGCGGCCCTCCCCGACGAGATGGTCAACTATTGCCGCCACCGAGTCCAGTGTTGACAGGTCGAGGGGCCGGGTGCTGACCTTCGCGCCCGGCACCTGGTCGCGGAGGCGACCGACGGCCCGCTCCCCCTTCGCCGCGTCGCGCACCGGCATGATCACCTCCGCGCCGGCGCCGGCGAGCCGCGTCGCGATGACCAGGCCGATGCCGTCGCTCGCGCCGGTGACGACGGCGAGCCTGCCGGTCTGGTCGGGGATCGCGAGGTCGATGGTGCGGGCCATGAGTGGGTCTCCTTCGTCGGGCGGCCCACGTCGGGCGGCCGCTGTGGGCCGGCCGCTGTGGGGCGTTCCCGTCGTGGGCGTGCGCCTCGTGGGTGTCCCCTTCATGCTGCGAGCCCGCCGCGATCGCAGCCACGGCCTGACGATCCGTGGTTACCGCGTCGCGCGGACGGTAGAAAGGGCGCATGCTGATCGATCGCGCCGGGCTGGCGGCGTTCCTCCGCAACCGCCGCGAGGCGCTGCAGCCCGAGGACGTCGGCCTCCCGCGGGGTCGGCGCCGCCGCACCAGCGGGCTGCGGCGCGAAGAGGTGGCGGCCCTCTGCCATCTGTCGGCTGACTACTACGCCCGGCTCGAACGCGAGCGCGGCCCGCACCCGTCCGAGCAGCTGATCGCCTCCATCGCGCAGGGCCTGCACCTCTCGCTCGACGAGCGCGACCACCTGTTCCGGCTCGCCGGGCACCAGCCGCCGGTCCGCGGGCCGGCCAGCGAGCACATCAGTCCCGGCCTGTTGCGCACCCTCGACCGCCTGGCCGACACTCCCGCAGAGATCATCACCGAGCTGGCCGAGACCCTGCGCCAGACGCCCCTCGGCGTCGCGCTCACCGGCGACGCCACCCGGTACACCGGGCCGGCCCGCAGCCTCGGCTACCGCTGGTTCACCGATCCCGCCGCCCGCGACCTGTACGCCACCGGCGACCACGAGCAGCTCTCGCGGGCGTTCGCCTCCGGCTTGCGCGGCATCGTGACGCTGCGCGGCCCTGAGTCCAGGGCGGCGCAGCTCGCTGAGCGGTTGCTCGCCCGCAGCGACGAGTTCCGGGCGCTCTGGGACGAGCACGAGATCGGCGTGCGCCCGAGCGAGGTCAAGCGCTTCGTCCACCCCGAGGTCGGCCTGCTGGAGCTGACCTGCCAGACCCTGCTCGACCCGGACCAGTCGCACCGCCTGCTCGTCTACACCGCCGTCCCGGGGAGCGAGAGCTACGACAAGCTCCGGCTGCTCTCCGTCGTCGGCACCATGACGCTGCCCGCTCAGGGCGACCCGCCGTAACGGGCGACGAGCACGAGGGCGCGGTCGCGCAACCCGGTGCGCTCAGGGCGACCCGCTGTAACGGCCCGCGGCCAGCATGAGGTCGCGGTCGCGCAAGGCGGCCCACTGCAACGGGCCGCGAACGCGACGGCGAGATCGCGTATCGCTGTGCGCTCAGGGCGACGCGCCGTAGCCACCGGCGATGATCAGCTCGGTCACCGGGACGCCGGAGGCGTTGAACGCCTCGATGATGGCCGGCGGTGGCCAGCGCGACGGCACGATCGCGTATCGCTGTGCGCTCAGGGCGACCCGCCGTAACGGGCGACGAGCACGAGGGCGCGGTCGCGCAACCCGGTGCACTCAGGGCGACGCGCCGTAGCCGGCGGTGGCCAGCGCGAGGGCACGGTCGCGCAGCGCGAGGGCACGGTCGCGCAGCGCGAGGGCACGATCGCGCATCGCTGTGCGCTCAGGACGACCCGCCGTAACGGGCAGCGAGAGCGTGGGCGCGGTGGCGCAGCGCGGTGCGCAGGGATGGCGGCGCGAGCGCCTCGGCGTCCGTCGCGAGCTGCCACAGCGCCCACTCGGCGTGCCGCGCGTCCTGGAACGTCACCTCCATCCGCAGCCAGCCGCTGGCGTCGGCGTCCTCGGCCGGGACGGCCTCCTCCGCCGGGACGGTCTCCTCGGCCAGGACGGCCAGCGCGGTCGCCACCAGCTCTTCTCGCCGCGACGGCCGCACCCGCAGCTGGACGACGACCTGGTCGGGGCCGGCGCGGAAGCGGGTGCCGCGGTCGCGCCAGATCCGGTCGAGGTCGACGTGGGCCGGGCGCTCGGCCGGTTCGGGCAGCTCCTCGGCCGCCAGCACGCGCGACAACCGGTAGGTGCGGTCCTCCCCCGACCTCGTGGCCAGCAGATACCCCCGGTCGCGGACGGTGACCAGCCCGATCGGGTCCACCGTCCGCCAGGACGGCGGCCGGCCCGCCGCCGCGTAGTGCAGGCGCAGCTTGTGCCCGGCGAACACCGCGCGCCGGACCACGGCGGCCACGTCGCCGGGCACCTCCTCGACGGCGGTCCGGCGGGCCAGCAGGTCGGTCTCCGGCTCGATCAGCATCCGCCGGGCCGCGTCGCTCGCCGTCGCCTGAGACCCCTCCGGCAGTGCGTCGACCACCTTGCGCATGGCCGACGCCAGCGCCGAGCCGAGCCCGAACACCTGCTCGCCCCGCCCCAGCCCGGCGACCAGCAGCGCAAGTGCCTCGTCGTGGTTGAGGCCGGTGAGCTCGGTCCGGAACCCTGGCAGCAACGCGAAGCCGCCGTGCCGGCCACGTTCGGCGTACACCGGCACCCCGGCCGCCGACAGCGCCTCGATGTCGCGCAGGACGGTGCGCGTGGACACCTCGAGCTCGCGGGCCAGCGTGGCCGCGGACAGCCGGCCACGCTGGCGCAGCAGCAGCACCAGCGACACCAACCGGTCGGCGCGCACACGGACGTTCTACCAAATCACGACACCGGCTGTCGTGGTTCGGCGCCCGGCCAGCAGAATGGAGCTCTCGTCCACCTTGGAGTCCCGATGACGCACCGGCCGGTCGCCCTCGGCGCCACCTGCGACCTGCACGAGACCTCGGACGACGGCCGCACCGTGAGCTTCGCGGTGAGCGAGTTCGTCGAGCTCGAGGGAGCGCGGCGGGTCGTGCTCCGCGGCGGCCTCGGGTTCACGGCCGGCTGGAACTCCCCGTCCCCGATCTGGTCGTCGTGGACGGAGGAATCGCTCACGCAGGACGTCTTGAACGTCGTGCTTCCCGACGAGGACGACACCGGCGAGGACCACCCCTGGGAGTGGCTCGCCGAGCTGGCCCGCGGCCGCGGCGTCGTGGTCACCGCTGACCAGCTGCGGCGTCTTCCGTACGAGGTCGAGCTCACCGGCCGCGTCCGGCGCCTGATCTCGGCCGGCCGCGACCAGCGCTAGCGTCCGGGGACGAACTCCTGCGCCTTGGTCTTCACACCCTGGACGAGGACGCGCCAGGCGTTGGGGTCGCCCTTGAGCAGGGCCTCCGTCGTCTCCTTCAGCTGCTCGAAGGTCGCGTGCGGCGGGATCGGCGGCACCTCAGGGTCGCACCGCACGTCCAGCACGACCGGGCCGTCCGCCGCCAGCGCCCGGTCCCACGCGTCACCCAGCTCGTCCGGGTCGTCGACGGCGATCCCGCCGAGGCCGAACACGCGCGCGGCCGCCGCGTAGTCGACGTCGGGCAGGGTCTGCGACTCCTCGAACTTCGGCGCGCCGCCCAGCGCCCGCAGCTCCCACGTCACCTGGTTGAGATCGTTGTTGTGGAACACGCACACCACGAGCCGCCGGTCGTACCAGCGGTCCTGGTACCGGGCGACGGTGATCAGCTCGGCCAGCCCGTTCATCTGCATCGCGCCGTCGCCGACGAGCGCGACGACCGGGCGGTCGGGGTGGGCGAACTTGGCGCCGACGGCGTACGGCACGCCCGCGCCCATCGTCGCCAGCGTGCCCGACAACGAGCCGCGCATCGACCCGTGCATCCGCAGCAGCCGCGCGTACCAGTTCGTCGACGACCCGGAGTCGGCGGTGACGATGGCGTCGTCGGGGATGCGCAGCGACAGCTCGTGCACCACCCGCATCGGGTTGACGGGGTGGGCGGCGACCATCGCCTGCCGCTCGACCGTCGCCCACCAGTCCGCCACGCTCTCCTCGACCCGCGCGCGCCACGACCGGTCCGGCGCCGGACGCAGCAACGGCAGCAGCGCCCGCAGGGTCGCGCCGGCGTCGCCGGCGAGGTTGACCTCCGTCGGGTACCGCATCCCGAGCATCGAACCGTCCAGGTCGATCTGCACCGCGCGGGCCTGGCCGAACGGGGGCAGGAACTGGCTGTACGGGAAGCTGGACCCGACGATCACCAAGGTGTCGCAGTCGCGCATCAGTTCGTAGCTGGCCCGGGTGCCGAGCAGCCCGATCGACCCCGTCACGTACGGCAGGTCGTCGGAGAGCACGTCCTTGCCGAGCAGCGCCTTCGCCACCCCGGCGCCGGTCGCCTCGGCCAGCTGCATCACCTCGCCGGCCGCGCCCCGGGCCCCCTGGCCGACCAGGATCGCGACCCGCTCCCCCGCGTTGACGACGGCGGCCGCGGCCTCCAGCTGCTCCTGCGCCGGCAGGACGACCGACGACGGCGCGTCCGGCGGCCCGGACGGCACCTGCCGGAACACGTGCTCCGGCGCGCTGTAGTCGAGCTCCTGGACGTCCGCCGGGACGATCACGGCGGTCGGCGCCCGCCGTGCCACGGCCGTGCGCATGGCCCGGTCGACGGCGTTCGGCAGCTGCTCCGGCACGTTCACCTCGGTCAGGTAGTCGCTCGCGACGTCCTTGAACAACGTCTGCAGATCGATCTCCTGCTGATAGTGCCCGCCCATCGCCGCGCGCGCCGTCTGCCCGACGATCGCGACCACCGGCACGTGGTCCAGCTTGGCGTCGTACAGGCCGTTGAGCAGGTGAATCGCCCCGGGCCCGGACGTCGCGACGCAGACGCCGGGCCGGCCGCTGAACTTCGCGTACCCGACCGCCTCGAACGCCGCCATCTCCTCGTGCCGCGACTGCACGAACCTCGGCTCGTCGCCCGCCGCCTCGAACGCCGCGACGATCCCGTTGATGCCGTCGCCCGGGTAGCCGAAGACCTGTTCGACCCCCCACTCCCGCAGCCGCTCCAGCAGCCGGGCCGCAACTGTCTGTGCCATGTGTCCTCCCTACCCTGCCGGCCCGGCCACATGGTGAGGCCGGCCAGAGTGCTCCGGCCGGCCCCACACCGGGTTACCCGATACGGCGCCGGCCAAACGGCGCGCCGTGACGTCAGCCGTCGCGCGGGACGTCGCCGCGCCAGGCGCCGGAGGCCAGGCCGCGCGCCTCGATGAACTCCTTGAAGTTCGCCATGTCGCGCTCGGCGGCCATCGCGACCAGGCCGGTCTTCTCGCCGGCCTTCTCCGCCAGGCCCTCGGGCTCCATCTCCAGCTGCAGCGTCACCCGCGTGTTCTCGGCGTCCAGCTTGTGAAACGTCACGACGCCGGCTTGGTCGACGCCGCCGGTGGAGCGCCACGCGATGCGCTCGTCGGGGTGCTGCTCGGTGATCTCGGCGTCGAACTCTCGCTGCACGCCGGCGATCCGCACCGTCCAGTGCAGGTGCCGGTCGTCGAGCTGCCTGACCGTCTCGACGCCGTCCATGAACTTCGGGAACTCCTCGAACTGGGTCCACTGGTTGTAGGCGGTCGTGATCGGGCAGTGCACGTCGACCGACTTCGTGGCCGTGGTCATCGGTGCTCCTCTCGGGTCGTCGTTCCTCGGTCCCTCGGCCCGTACCCCGGGCCCGCGGCCGGGTAACGACGCGTGCGAACGGCCCGAACCGGGTACGGACGGTCTGCGCGGAAGGGGGTGGCGGTGCGGCTGCGACGATGGGATCCGGCCGGGCCCGCGATCCTGCGGCGCCGCCGCGGCCGGGGTTTCGGCTACGTCGACGCCGGCGGCGAGCGGCTGCGCGACGCGGAGACGCTGGCCCGCATCCGGGCCCTTGTCATCCCGCCGGCCTGGACCGACGTCCGCATCTGCCCGTGGCCGCACGGCCACCTGCAGGCCGTCGGCACCGACGACGCCGGCCGGCGGCAGTACCTGTACCACGACGCCTGGCGCGAGCAGCGCGACCGGGAGAAGTTCGCCCGCGTCCGCGAGTTCGGCCGGGCCCTGCCGAAGGCGCGCGCCCACATCACCGCCGACCTCGCCACCCGCGGCCTGAACCGGCGCCGGGTCCTCGCCGCCGCGGCCCGGCTGCTCGACATCGGGTTCTTCCGCATCGGCGGTGAGGCCTACGCACAGGAGAACGGCTCGCACGGCCTGGCGACGGTGCTCCGCTCGCACGTCAGCGTGGCCCGCGGCGGGCCGGTCGTGTTCGAGTACCCGGCGAAGTCCGGGCAGGAACGGGTTCAGGCGGTCGCCGACGACGAGGTCGTCGCGGTCGTGCGGGCCCTCATGCGCCGCCGCGAACCGGAACAGACGCTGCTCGCGTACTACGAGGGCCGGGCCTGGCACGAGGTCCGCTCGTCCGACATCAACGACTACCTGCACGAGCTCTGCGGCGACGACTCCAGCGCCAAGGACTTCCGCACCTGGCACGGCACCGTGCTGGCCGCGGTCGCCCTGGCCACGGCGTCCGACGACCCCGCCTCGCTGAGCCGGACCGCCCGCCGCCGCGTCGAGACCCGGGCGATCCGGGAGGTCGCCGAGTACCTCGGCAACACCCCGGCGGTCGCCCGCTCCGCCTACATCGACCCCGCCGTGGTCGAGGCGTTCGAGCAGGGCGTCACTATCGCGCCCACCCTGCGGCGCCTCGGCGCGGGCGACGCGACGGCCGGCGTGCCGGCCGACGAGAAGGACCGCGAGCGCGTCGAGCGCGCCGTCCTCGCCCTGCTCGACGAGACCGGCTGACCGCTCACCCCAGCTCCAGGATGAGGTCACCCGCCTCGACCCGCCGGACGGCGCTGACGGCGAGCCGGCGCACGGTGCCGGCCTGGCCCGCGGTGATGGCCGCCTCCATCTTCATCGCCTCGATGGTGGCGACGGTGCCGCCGGCCTCGACGGCGTCGCCCTCGGCGACGGTGAGGGTGACGACGCCGGCGAACGGGGCCGCGACGTGGCGCGGGTTCGCCGGGTCGGCCTTCTCGGCGGGCGTGTGGTCCGAGACGATCGAGCGGTCGCGGATCTGCAGCGGCCGGAGCTGGCCGTTGAGCGTCGCCATGACGGTGCGCACGCCGCGCTCGTCGGCCTCGCCGATGGCCTGCAGCTCGATCAGCAGCCGCACCCCGGGCTCGAGGTCGACGGGGTACTCCTGGTTGGCGCGCAGGCCGTAGAAGAACTCGCGGGTCGACAGCACGCTGGTGTCGCCGTAGGCCTCGCGGTGCGCCTGCTGCTCGCCGGCCGGCCCGGGGAACAGCAGCCGGTTCAGGGTCTCGCGCCGGTCGGTGGCCAGCCCGGCGCGGTCGTCGTCGGACAGGTCGGCGGCGACGGGGGTGTACGGGCGGCCGGCCAGCGCCTTGGTACGGAACGGCTCGGGCCAGCCGCCGGGCGGGTCGCCGAGCTCGCCGTGCAGGAACCGGATGACGGAGTCGGGGATGTCGTACGCGTCGGGCGAGGCGGCGAAGTCCTCGGGCGACACCCCGGCGCCGACGAGGTGCAGCGCGAGGTCGCCGACCACCTTCGACGACGGCGTCACCTTGACCAGGCGGCCGAGGATGCGGTCGGCGGCGGCGTACAGGTCCTCGATCTCCTCGAACCGGTCGCCCAGCCCGAGCGCGACCGCCTGGGTGCGCAGGTTGGACAGCTGACCGCCGGGGATCTCGTGGCGGTAGACGCGGCCCGTGGGCGCGCCCAGCCCGGACTCGAACGGCGCGTACAGTGTGCGGACGCCCTGCCAGTACGGCTCGAGGTCGCCGACGGCGCGCAGGTCGAGCTCCGTCGGACGGTCGGAGGCCTCGGCGGCGGCGACGATGGCCGACAGCGAGGGCTGCGACGTCGTGCCGGCCATGGACGCGACGGCGCCGTCGACGGCGTCGACCCCGGCCTCGGCGGCGGCGAGGTACGTGGCCAGCTGACCGCCGGCGGTGTCGTGGGTGTGCAGGTGCACCGGCAGCTCGAACTCGCGGCGCAGGGCCGTGACCAGCCGCGCGGCGGCGGGCGGGCGCAGCAGCCCGGCCATGTCCTTGATCGCCAGCACGTGCGCGCCCGCGGCGACGATCTGCTCGGCCAGCCGCAGGTAGTAGTCGAGCGTGTACTGCGTCTCGCCGGGGTCGCTGAGGTCGGCCGTGTAGCACATCGCGACCTCGGCGACCGCCGTCCCGGTCTCGCGGACCGCGTCGATGGCCGGGCGCATCGGCTCGACGTTGTTGAGCGCGTCGAAGATGCGGAAGATGTCCACCCCGGTGGCGGCGGCCTCCTGCACGAACGCCGTCGTGACGTCGACGGGGTACGGCGTGTAGCCGACGGTGTTGCGGCCGCGCAGCAGCATCTGCAGGCAGATGTTCGGCACCGCCCGGCGCAGCGCCGCCAGCCGCTCCCACGGGTCCTCGGCGAGGAACCGCAGCGCGACGTCGTAGGTGGCGCCGCCCCAGCACTCCAGCGAGAGCAGCTCGGGCACCGTGTGCGCGACCACCGGCGCGGCCGCGACGAGGTCCTTCGTGCGGACCCGGGTGGCCAGCAGCGACTGGTGTGCGTCGCGGAACGTGGTGTCGGTGACCTGCAGCGACGGCGACGAGCGCAGCCAGGCGGCGAAGCCGTCCGGCCCCAGCTCGTCGAGCCGCTGCTTGGAGCCGGCCGGCGGCGGCCCGGCCGGCACCGGCGGCAGCTTCAGCGCGGGCTCGGCGGCGAGCGGCGGCTCGCCGTGCGGCCGGTTCACGGTGACGTCGGCGAGGTAGCTGAGCAGCCGGGTGCCGCGGTCGGCCGAGACCCGGCCGGCCAGCAGGTGCGGGTGCTCGTCGATGAACGACGTCGTGACCCCGCCGGCCCGGAAGTCGGGATCGTCGAGCACGGCCTGCAGGAACGGGATGTTGGTGCGGACGCCGCGGATGCGGAACTCGGCTAGCGCCCGGCGGGCCCGGGCCGCGGCGGCGTCGAAGTCGCGGCCCCGGCAGGTCAGCTTCACCAGCATCGAGTCGAAGTGCGGGCTGATCTCGCTGCCGGCGTGGGTGGTGCCGCCGTCGAGCCGGATCCCCGAGCCGCCCGGCGAGCGGTACGCGCTGATGGTGCCGGTGTCGGGCTGGAAGCCGTCGGACGGGTCCTCCGTCGTGATGCGGCACTGCAGCGCCGCGCCACGCACCGTGATGGTGTCCTGGGCGAGTCCGAGCTCGGCCAGCCGCTCCCCCGCGGCGATGCGGAACTGCGCCTGCACGAGGTCGACGTCGGTGACCTCCTCCGTCACCGTGTGCTCGACCTGGATGCGCGGGTTCATCTCGATGAACACGTGCCGGCCCGCGGGGTCGAGCAGGAACTCGACGGTCCCGGCGTTGCGGTAGCCGATGTGCCGGGCGAACCGTACGGCGTCGGCGCAGATGCGGTCGCGCACGGCGGGGTCGAGGTTCGGCGCGGGCGCCAGCTCGACCACCTTCTGGTGCCGCCGCTGCACCGAGCAGTCGCGCTCGAACAGGTGGATGACGTCGCCCAGACCGTCGGCGAGGATCTGCACCTCGATGTGCCGCGGGCTCACCACGGCCTGCTCGAGGAAGAGCGTGGGGTCGCCGAAGGCCGCCTCGGCCTCGCGGGCCGCGGTGTCGAGCGCCTCGGGCAGCTGCGCGGCGTCGTTCACCTGGCGCATGCCCCGGCCGCCGCCGCCCGCGACCGCCTTGACGAACACCGGGAAGCCGATCTCGTCGGCGGCCGCCAGCAGCTCCTCGCGATCCGGCGACGGCGCTGACGACCGCAGCACCGGGACGCCCGCCTCGCGGGCCGCCGCCACGGCGTGCGCCTTGTTGCCCGTCAGCCGGAGCAGCTCGGCCGGCGGGCCGATGAACGTGATGCCCGCGTCGGCGCACGCCTGCGCCAGGCCGGCGTTCTCGGAGAGGAACCCGTAGCCCGGGTACACCGCGTCGGCGCCGGACTCCGTCGCCGCCCGCACGATCTCGCTCACCGACAGGTACGCCCTGACCGGGTGCCCCGGCTCGCCGATCTCGTACGCCTCGTCGGCCTTCAGCCGGTGCAGCGAGTTGCGGTCCTCGTGCGGGAACACCGCGACGGTGCGAACGCCCAGCTCGTACGCGGCACGGAACGCACGGATCGCGATCTCGCCGCGATTGGCCACGAGTACCTTGCGGATCATGCCCACCCCTTGTCGTCGGTTGGCGGCACTGTATCGAGACCACCTAGCGGCACAGCGATCCCGGGGTACGCCCGAACGCGGTGGTGAAGGCACTGGCGGACGAGTAGCCGCAGGCGACGGCCACGTAGGTGACGGTGTCGCCGCAGGCGAACATGAGGACGGCGCGGTGCAGCCGGAGCCGGTGGCGCCAGACGGCGAAGCGCGCAGCACCGGCAGCATCGTCGGCGGCTCCGGCGCCGGCCGGACCTGGTCGACGAGGACGCGCAGCAGCCGGCGGGCGGCCGGGGTGGTGGCCGGCCCGTTGCGGGAGCAGGCGATCATCAGCTCGCGGAACAGCGGCGACACCGGCACCAGCGACGGGACGTGCTCGACCGGCGGCACGACCGCCGCGGGGACGCCGACCAGGCGCACGGCGGTGGCGCCGTGCACCTGCCAGTGATGGACCGTCGCGCCGGGCACCCAGGCGGCGCGCACCGACGGCGTGTACCAGGTGCCGTCGGCGACGATCACCTCCAGCACGCCGGAGCTGGCGCTGATGAGCTGGTGGTCGTCGTGACGATGCGGCGTGACCTCGTCGCCGGGCGCGAGGTGGCGGGACGGTCGACTTCCACCAGGGCGCGATGGCCGCCCTCGTGCCGTACCTCGTCCTGGAACGCGGGTACACCCATGCCGCCGCCGCGGGCGTCGTGCTGGCCTTCTCGCTGTCGTCCTCGATCGTGCAGCCGCCGTTCGGGGCGCTCGGCGATCGGTGGCGGATGCGGTGGCTGATCCCCGGCGTGCTCGGCCTGCGGGCCAGCCCGCGTGTCGGTGGCGATCACGTGCCACAGCACCGTGGCACCGGTACCACGGCCGCGGCCGCCGCGCTGGTCGTCTTCTACCTCGGCGGCGCGTTCGGCACGGCCATCGGCGGCCAGTTCGCGCGCCGGTGGCCGCGCACGACGATCCTGCGCTGGGCCTACCTGGCGGCGGTCCCGGTGGTCGGCGGCATGCTGCTGGTCCCCGGCCCGGCCGTGTTCGTGCTCGTCGCGCTGGCGTCGCTCGTGCTCTACGTGCCGTTCTCGCTGCACGTCAGCCTCGGGCAGGACTACCTGCCGCGGCACGCCGGCACCGCCGCCGGCGTCACGCTGGGGCTCGCCGTCTCGGCCGGCGGGCTGGCCACGCCGGGCATCGGCGCCCTGGCCGACACCGTCGGCCTCGCCCACGCCCTGCTCCCGCTGGCCGCGCTGCCCGCGCTCGCCTACCTCGTCCTGACGGACCGCTCGCCGCGTCAGGTGGTCGCGGTGGCGTCCGCCGCCCAGGAGGCGAGCAGTTGGAGCCGTTCGGCGGACGGGGAGCCGGGCTCGGCGGTGTAGACCAGGAGCACCAGGCCCGGCTCGGCGGTGATGGCCAGCTCCTCGTAGGCGAGGACGAGCTCGCCGACGACCGGATGACGGAACCGCTTGGTGCCGGCGCCGTGGGTCCGGACGTCGTGGCCGGCCCAGAGGCGGCGGAAGGTCTCGCTGCGGGTGGAGAGCTCGCCGACGAGGTCCTGGAGCCCGCGGTCGTGCGGGTCGCGGCCGGCCTCCGCGCGCATGATGCCCACGCACATCTCGGCGAACAGCTCCCAGTCCGGGTAGAAGTCGCGGGCGGCGGGGTCGAGGAACTGGAACCGCGCGAGGTTGGGCGTGCGTCCCCCGTCGCCGATGACCGGTGAGTAGAACGCGCGGCCGAGCGCGTTGGCGGCGAGCAGGTTCTGGTGCGGATCGCGGACGAACGCCACGCCGTCCTTGATCGCGTCGAGCGTCCACCGCAGGCTCGAGCGCGACGCCGCCTTGGCCGGCGCGCGGCGGCGGGCCCGCCCCGACGTGGGCACGCCGTCGGCGGCGCGGGCGAGGTCGAACAGGTGGGCGCGTTCGGTCTCGTCGAGCTGCAGCGCCCGGGCGAGCGCCTCGAGCACCCCGGACGACGCACCGGCGATCTGGCCGCGTTCCAGCCGTGCGTAGTACTCGACGCTGAGTCCGGCGACCGCCGCGACCTCGCTGCGGCGCAGCCCGGGCACGCGGCGGCGGCCCGTGGCCGGGAGGCCGGCCTGGTCGGGGGTGAGACGCGCGCGACGGGTGGTGAGAAACTCGCGCACCTCCTGCCGGTTGTCCACACACCGAGCCTAGGGCGGTTCGGGGCCGGACGGGGCCGCGAAGGGTGTCCTGCCAGTACACCCATCAGCAGTGACTTCCTGCCCGGCCGGCGATCGGGTGGACTCGGTGCCATGCGTCAAGTCGTCATGTACGGACCCGGGGACGTCCGGGTCGAAGAACGCGCCGACCCCACGATCCTGGAGCCGACCGATGCGATCGTCCGGCTGAGCGCCACCTGTGTCTGCGGCAGCGACCTATGGCCCTACCGCGGCGCCGAGCCGGTCGACCACCAGGTGATGGGACACGAGTACGCCGGTGTCGTCGAGGAGGTCGGCGCCGAGGTGCGCACCGTCGCGCCGGGCGACTTCGTCGTCGGCTCGTTCTGGGCCTCCGACAACACCTGCGAGATCTGCCGGGCCGGGTACCAGGCGTACTGCGTGCACCGGGTCCTGATGGGCACCATCGGCACCCAGGCCGAGCTGGCCCGTGTCCCGCTCGCCGACGGCACTCTGGTCGCCACCCCGGGCCGGCCCGACCCGGACCTCGTGCCCTCGCTGCTGGCCGCCTCCGACGTCCTGGGCACCGGCTGGTTCGCCGCCGTCGCGGCCGAGGCGGGCCCGGGCAGGACGGTCGCGGTCGTCGGCGACGGCGCGGTCGGGCTGCTCGCGATCCTGGCCGCCCGGCAGCTCGGCGCCGAACGGATCATCGCGTTCAGCCGGCACGCCGATCGCCAGGCCCTGGCCCGCGAGTTCGGCGCCACGGACATCGTCGAGGAGCGCGGTGACGCCGGCGTCGCGGAGGTGAAGGCCCGCACCGGCGGGCTCGGCGCCCACTCCGTCATCGAGGCCGTCGGCACCCAGGAAGCCATGATGCAGGCCATCCACGCCACCCGCCCCGGCGGCCACGTCGGCTTCGTCGGCGTCTCCCACGACGTCGCCATCCCCGGCGACGACCTGTTCATGGCGGGGGTGCACCTGCACGGCGGCCCGGCGCCGGTCCGCCAGTACCTGCCGCACCTGATCAAGCTCATCTGGGACCGCGAGATCGACCCCGGCAAGGTCTTCGACCTCACCCTGCCGCTGGACCGCGCGGCCGAGGGCTACCGTGCCATGGACCAGCGCACCGCCACCAAGGTCCTGCTCACCCCGTGACGGGTTCGGCCCGGGTCAGCTCCTGGCGCGGTAGAGGTGCGACGCGAGCGGCGCGAGGACCGCGGTCAGCGCCGCGGCGGTGGCCAGCACGACCACGAGGTCACTCGTGGCCAGGCTGCCGTTCATCAGCCCGCGGGTGGCGCTGACCAGGTGCGACACCGGATTGACGGCGACGAACACCTCGAGCGGCCGGGGCAGCGTCTCGGGCTCGACGAACACGTTGGTGAGGAACGTCAGCGGGAAGATGGTCATGAACCCGGCGTTGGTGACGGCGTTGGGCGAGCGCAGCACCGGCCCGAGCGTGATGTACACCCACGACAGGCCGAACGCGAACACGACGACGAGCGCCAGCGCGGCCAGCACGCCGCCGGCGCCGTTGTCCGGCCGGTACCCCAGCGCCAGCCCCAGCCCCACGATGACCGTCGCCGCCGCCAGGTACCGGACGGTGTCGCCGGCCAGCGCACCGACCAGCGGCGCGGGCTTCCAGATCGGCAGCGTGCGGAACCGGTCGACCGCGCCCCTGGTGAGGTCGGTGTTCAGCGCGACACCTGAGTACATGGTCGTGAACAGCACCGACATGGCCAAGATGCCGGGCAGGACGAAGTGCAGGTACTCCCCCGTCGACCCCGCGATGGACCCGCCGAACAGGTAGGTGAACATCAGCACGAACAGCACCGGGGTGACGGTGACGTCGAGCAGTTGCTCGGGCACGTGCCTGATCTTGAGGATGCCGCGCCAGGCGAACGCGAGCACGGCGGCCGGTGCCGGCGCGCGCCCGTGCCCGGGCCGCTCGGTCAGCACGTCGCGCAACGCCTCGCGATCCGGTAGGGCCGGTGTGGTGGCGGTGGTGCCGCTCATGCCGCGTCCTCCTTCGCCGGGTCCGGCGCGTGGCCGGTGAGCGCGAGGAACACCTCGTCCAGGCTGGGCCGTCCCAGCGAGAAGTCCGCGACCGCGATGCCCTCCCGCGTCAGCTCCGCGACCGCGAGCGCGGCGCGTCCGGCGTCGTGGCAGGCCGCGGTGGCCACGGCGGGATCGGCGGCGGCGCTCGCCGCCCCGAGGTGGTCGGACAGCGCGCTCACCGCGGCCGCCCGCTGCGACGGGTCGTCGAGGCGCACCTGCAGGACGCCGGTTCCGACCGACGACTTCAGCTGCGCGGCCGTCCCCTCGGCGATGACCGTGCCGTGGTCGATGACCGCGATGCGGTCGGCGAGCTCGTCGGCCTCGTCCAGGTACTGCGTACACAGCAGGACGGTGGCGCCCTCGGCGACCAGCGCACGGACGATCTCCCAGACCTGCCCGCGCGAGCGCGGGTCCAGCCCCGTCGTCGGCTCGTCGAGGAACAGCAACGACGGCGTCACGACGATGCTCGAGGCGATGTCGAGCCGCCGGCGCATGCCGCCGGAATAGTGTTTGACCAGGCGGTCCGCCGCGTGGTCGAGCCCGAACGCCGCGAGCAGCTGTTCGGCGCGGGCCCGGGCCCGCCGCCGCAGGCCGAGCAGCCGGCCCAGCAGGACGAGGTTCTCGTGGCCGGTGAGGTCCTCGTCGACCGACGCCAGCTGGCCGGTGAGGCTGATCAGGCCGCGGACGGCGTCGGCCTCGGCGACCACGTCGTGCCCCAGCACCCTGGCCGTGCCGCCGTCGGGGCGCAGCAGAGTGGTGAGCATCTTGATCGTGGTGCTCTTCCCGGCCCCGTTCGGGCCGAGCACCCCGAACACCGAGCCCACCGGCACCGAGAGATCGACGCCGTCGACCACCCGGTGGCCGTCGAACTGCTTCGTCAGGCCGCTGGCCTCGATGGCCGGCGACGTCGTGGTCGTCATGGCGCTCCTTCCGGTGCGGTGTCAGGGGTGAGCAGGCGGCGCAGCGGGCCGGCCAGACCGGCGGCGCCGAGCCCGGGCTCCAGACCGCGGTGCAGCATCAGCCCGTCGACCGTCGCCGCGAGCAGGGTCGCCGCGGCCGACGCCTCGTCCGCGCCGTGGCCGTGCCGGCGCAACCACCCGGCCACCTCGGCGCGGAAGTCGTCGACCACCGCGGCCAGCTCCACCCGCAGGGCCGGCAGCCGGGACGCCGCCAGGTACGTCTCACTGACCGTCCTCGACGCCGGGTCGTCGTCGGCGTAGCCGTCGAGCCCGGCGAGCAGCCACTCCACCGCCGCCGGCACGTCGGGCTGCTCGGCCAGTCCCGCCGCGAAGCCGGCGAGCAACTGCCGGGCGAACCCGGTCGACGCCGCGACCAGCAGCTCCGTCACCGACCCGAAGTGGTAGTGCACCAGGGCCTGGTTCACCCCGGCCCGCTCGGCCACCATGCGCGTCGTCACCGCACCCCAGCCGGCCTCCCCGATCAGCGGCACCGCCGCATCGAGCAGGCGCTGCCGGGTCGCCTGGCCACGTCCGGTCTCCCTCACCGTCGCCTCCATCGATATTGGGCGAACACTTTAGGCATATGCCCAAGATAGCAGACATGGCGTCGTCGACCGGCTCGCCGGCCACGTCCTGACGCGCGGCATGGGATCATGGGAGCTCCCTGCCGCCGTCGACCGGGAGGCCGAGGCCCATGGCCCGCGAGAGGCTCGACACCACGCCGCTGTCGCATCGCATCACGTGGTCGCGGTGGCGCCGGTTCCGGGCCGACGCCCTCGCCGGGCGGCACGGCGCCGACCTCGCCGAACCCCGCTGGTGGAGGCGGTCCGCGTTCGCGCTGCTGACGACCCTGCTCGTCGTCGGCACGCCCGTGCTACCGGTGGCCGTGCTCGTCACCGAGGGTGCCACGGCCCTGGGGCTGACCATGGCGGCGCTGTGGACCGCGAGCATGGCGGCGGTCGTCGTCATCACCTGGTGGACGCGGCACGACTCCTGGGGCCCGCGCGCCCGCACCCGGCTCCGACTGACCGAGTTCGCCCAGGCCAACGACCTGCGCTACCAGCCGACCGCCGGCGGTCCCCGCCCGAAGGCGCACGTCTTCGGCTCCGCCGGCACCCGGCGCAGCCACCTCGACCGCTTCGAGGCGCCCGGGCCGCGGGGCTTCGTCGTCGCGAACTACCAGGAGCTCCTCGACGACGGCGCCTCCGAGTCCGACAGCTTCGAGGCCGGCTACGTGGTGTTCACCCTGCGCGAGTCCTACCCGCACACCCTGGTGACGACCCGGGCCGGGCACCGGCCCCGTCGGCTCCGCGACGTCGATCCGGTCGACGGCCCGCACGGCACCCGGGTGTGGAGCACCGGGCCCGACTACCCCCTGCTGCGACGGCTGCTGCTCGACACCGGCATCGTCGGCCACGCGCACGGGTTCGGCCGCTCGGCCGAGGTCGAGATCGTCGGCGACGAGCTGTTCCTGCTGACCGGAGGCTTCCTGCGGCTGCGCTCGCCGCGCGTGTGGCGGCGCATCGACGCCACCGCCGAGGCGCTCGCGCCGTTCCTCGCCCTGCCCGACGGCGGCGAGCGGCCCAGCGGCCCGGTCGCCCTCGCCGAGCGGTAGGCGCTCAGCCCAGCGGACCCGCGTACTGCCGTGGCCCGGGGTCGCGCAGCGGGCCGAGGGTCGACCCGAGCCAGCCGGCCGGGGTGAACGACGCGTAGAGCCGCGGCAGCGCCTCGCGCAGCGCGCGCTCGTACTCACGAGGGTCGTCGCGGACGAACACCAGCGCGTTCGGGTCCTGATCGGTCAGCTCGAACGTGTAGAGGCCGCTCGGGTGCGAGGCGGCCCGGCAGGGGGCGAGCTCGTTGCGCACCACGACGTCGCCGGGTGCGGCGCCGGCCGCGGCGACGATCTCGTACGTGCCGTCGCGGTGCCGCACGAGCGCCGAGCCGGACACCTCGATCCAGGCGGCGGTCTCCCACACCGCGTGCCGCCGGCCGTAGACCCGCTCGGCGACCTCGGCCGGCGGGTCCTCGTCGAGCGCGCGCAGGAAGTCGATCCTCGTCGACACGCCCAGCCCGTAGAGCAGGTAGCGCTTCACCGCCGGGTGCAGGCCGTCGATCCAGCGCAGGTCGTCGAACCACCACAGCGTGTTGTGCGTGCCGTAGGAGAAGCAGTCGACCTCGGTGGCGCACGGGTACAGCGCGAGCGGCAGGCCGGCGTCGACCAGGCGGATGACGGCCAGCGGGTCGAGGTAGACGTTCCACTCCAGGTAGTCCAGCGACGTCGAGCCCGCGCTGAGGTGGACGCGGGCGACCTTCTCACGGAACAGCGCCGGGTCGCGGTTGAAGGCGACGGCGATCGGGCGCGCCGATCCGAACGACATGACGTGGACCGGCGTGTCCGACGCGCGGAGCGTGTCCAGCAGCAGCTCCGGCCCGGTCTGCTGGAACGGCGGCACGTCGGTCATCCGGTCGTCGACGGTGCGCATGCGGGCGAACGGCGAGATCCCGTAGGGCACCTGCCGGCCGAACAGGGCGTTCAGTTGCGTGACGGGGATGACGCCCGGTTCCCGCGGCCCCGGGTAGCCCGGCACGCCCTCGCTGACCGACTCGCGCTTCTCGATCGACACGTCCAGGACGATCGCCCGCAGGTCGACGCGGTCGAGCCCGAACGGCAGCAGCAGGTCGAAGTTGTCACCCGGGTCCTCGGGCGGCTGGTAGAGGTCGGTGACGACGATCACGGGGGTCGGCATGGCCTGACTCTACTCGAATAGATACCGTGCTCCTATACTCGTCGCACGACGAAAGGCGCAGGTTCAGATGAACGACTCTTCCGGCCACACGCAGCGCCGACGCGCACCCACGCGGACCGACGTCGCCCGGCTGGCCGGGGTGAGCACGGCCGTCGTCAGCTACGTCACCAACGACGGCCCGCGCCCGGTGGCCGCCGCCACCCGCGAGAAGGTGCTGGCGGCCATGCGCGAGCTCGACTACCGCCCCAACGCGGTGGCCCGGGCGTTGCGCCTGCAGCGCGCCCAGGCCGTCGGCCTCGTGGTCCCCGATGTCAGCAACACCTACTTCGGAGCGCTGGCGCGCGAGCTGTCGAACCAGGCGTTCACCGCCGGCTACGCCCTGCTGCTCGGCGACTCCGACGACGATCCCGACCGCGAGCGCGCGCAGATCGAGTCGCTGGTCAGCCACCAGATCGACGGCCTGATCATCGTCAGCCTCGCCCCCGACTCGGTCGCCGACGTCAACGGCACGCCGACGGTGTACCTCAACCAGCGCAGCCAGCCCGGCCAGATGTCGGTCATCGTCGACAACGAGGGCGGCGCCCGGCTCGCCGTGTCGCACCTGGTCGAGCACGGGCGGCGGCGCATCGCGCACCTGGGCGGCCGCGAGGGCGCGCCCGGCGCCGACGAGCGGCGGGCCGGCTGGGCGGCCGCGCTAGCGGCGGCCGGGCTGGCCGCCGACCCCGCCCTGGTCCAGCCGGCGGAGTACAGCCGCGTCGCCGGTCACGAGGCGGCGATCGAGTTGCTGACCCGCGCGCCCCGGCCCGACGCCGTGTTCGTCGCGTCCGACGTCCAGGCGCTCGGCCTGCTCGCCGCGGCGCGCGAGCTCGGCATCTCGGTCCCGCACGATCTCGCCGTCGTGTCGTTCGACGGCACCGACGACGCCGTGTTCAGCGACCCGCCGCTCACCGCCGTCGAGCAGCCCGTCCCCGCCATCGCGGAGGCCGCTCTCCAGGCGGTGCTGGGGCAGGCGACGCCCGCCGCGGGCGGCCTCGTCCCCGTCCACCTCGTGGTGCGCGCCTCCTGCGGGTGCCCGCCGGGTCACTGACGGCCGCGGCGCCACCGGGTGAGCTCCTCCGACGTCGGGTAGGAGCCCTGCGCCCCGGGCCGCGTCGCCACGTACGCGCCGGCGTCGACGGCCCGCGCCGCCGCGTCGGCCGGGTCCAGGTCCGCCGCCAGCCCGGCCACCAGGGCGCCCATGAACGCGTCGCCGCACCCGGTGGTGTCCACCGCGTCGACCCGCGGCGCGACGAGCTCGACCGTCCGCCCGCTCGCCGCCTCGTGCAGCAGCGCACCCCGCGCGCCCAGCGTCACCAGGACGTCGCAGCCCTCGGTGTCGCCGGCCAGCATCGCCGACTCGTGTTCGTTCACCACGAGCAGCACGCCGGGACCGAGCAGACCGCCGGGCAGCGGCCGCATCGGCGACGGGTTGAGGACGAAGCGCGCGCCGAGCTCCCTGGCCCGGGCCGCGGCCGCGACCACGGCGTCGTCGGGGACCTCGAAGCCGGTGACGACGAACCGCGCCGCCCGCACCGCCGACGTCACCGCGGCGGCGTCGAGGCACAGGTTCGCCCCGCCGTTGACGACGATCAGGTTCTCGGCGTCCGCGTCGACGAGCACGACGGCCTCGCCGGTCGGCGCGTCGGCCCGCACGACCCCCGTGACGTCGACCCCCGCCGCGGCGACGGACGCCAGCAGGTCGTCGCCGCCCCCATCCCGGCCCACGGCGCCCACGAGCGCGACGTCGGCGCCGAGCAGCGCCGCGGCGACGGCCTGGTTCGCGCCCTTCCCGCCCGGCGACGTCGAACTGCTCCGCGCGTGGATCGTGTGCCCCGCCGCGGGCAGGCGATCGACCCGGAACGTGCGGTCCACGTTGAGCGAGCCCACCACGACGACCCGCGCGGTCATCCCTTGAGCCCCGTCGTCGACAGCGACTCCGTGTACTGCTTCTGGAAGAACAGCAGCAGCACCATCGGGATGATCGTCAGCACGAACGAGCCGGCGAAGATCTGCCCGAGGTCGACGGTGAACAACGTGCTGAGGTTGGCCAGGGCGATCGGCGCGAGCTGGCGCTCCGGCGAGGTCCCGATCAGCAGCGGCCACAGGTAGGCCTGCCACTGCGACAGGAAGAGCATCATGCCGGCGCCGATGAGCGCGGGCTTCGACAACGGCAGGACGATGCGCCACAGCGTCGCGATGCGGCCGAGCCCGTCGACCTCGGCGGCCTCGAGCAGTTCGGCCGGGATGCCCAGGAAGAACTGCCGCAGGACGAAGATCGCGAAGCCGTTGGCCAGCGCGGGCAGCACCAGGCCCGCGTAGGAGTCGCTCAGGTGCCAGTCCTGGAACAGGCTCGACAGCGGGATCGCGATGGCGTCGAACGGGATCATCGCCACCAGCACGATGAAGGTGAACACCACGCCGCGCCCCGGGAAGTCGATCGTGGCGAGGGCGTACGCCGCGGGCACCGCGATGGCCAGGCCGAACGCGATGGTGAGGCCGGCCACCAGGAAGCTGTTGAACAGGCCGGTGAGGAACGGCCCGGACAACAGCCCGGAGTAGTTCGTGAGGTCGCCGCCCACCGGCACGAACGCCAGCCACGACAGCGGCGCCATGTTGTCGACGTAGCTGTTGCCGGGCCGGGTGGACGAGACGAACACCCACCACACCGGGAGGAAGACCGCGAGGGCGGCGAGCACCGCCGCGGCCGTGAGGACGACGGTCCCGCCGCGCGAGCGCCTCATGACTTCTCCTCCCTGAGCAGCCGGAACTGGACGGCCACGATGACGGCGAGCAGCAGCATGAGGATGACGACCTCCGCCTGGCCGACGCCGACGTCGCCGAGCAGGTAGGTCCGGTTGTAGATGTCGAACATGATCAGGTTCGTCGACCCGTTCGGGCCGCCCTTCGTCAGGATCTGGATGGGCGCGAACAGCAGGAACGACCCCACCGTGCACGCGATCAGCACGAACGCCATGGGCCGCTTGAGCAGCGGGAGCGTGATCGAGAACAGCCGGCGCCACCACCCGGCGCCGTCGAGCGCCGCCGCCTCGTACAGCGAGTCGGGGATGTCCTTCAGCCCGGCGATCACGAAGATCATCCAGTACCCGAGGGCGCCCCAGGTGACCATGATGCCGATGGAGAACGCCGCCTGGCTCGCCGACGTCAGGAACGGCTGGGGCGGCAGCCCCACGAGCTCCAACAGGGCGTTGACGAGACCGTCCGGCTGCAGCGCGGTGCTCCAGATGAGCGCCACCACCGCACCCGGGACCGCCGCGGGCACGAAGATCATCGAGCGCCACAGGCCCACGAGCGGCAGCCGCTGCGCGGTGAGCAGGGCGAGCGCCGTCGACAGCACCACGATCGCCGGGTTGAGGACCAGGTTGAAGACGAGCGTCACCACCAGCACGGAGTGGAACCCGGGGTCCGTGAGCAGGTGGGTGTAGTTCGACAGGCCGTCGAACTCCGAGGCGCCGGTCGACAGCGAGACGTGGCGGAAGCTCTGGCTCACCGCGCTGATCATCGGCACGACGCGCATCAGCACCAGGGCGATGAGCGCCGGACTGAGCAGGGCGAAGGCCACCAGCGTGGTCCGCACGGACCGGCGCCGCCGGACGGAACCGGCCGGCCGCGGACTCCCCCGCCGGACGGCGCGCCCCGTGGAGCGCGCCGTCCGCCGCGTCGCCGTCGCCGGCCGCGTCACCGCAAGCGCTCGATCTGGGCGGAGATCTCCTCGTCGGCCTGTGCGGCCCGCTCGGCGGGATCGGAGCCGTTGCGGATGTCGGAGAACAGCTGACCGGCGCCCGGCTCGAACACGCTGTAGCCGACCACGGCCGGGCGGTGCACGGCGTTGTTCTCGAGCTGGTACTGCAGGATCGCACCGAAGCCGGCCGTCGCCGCGCCCGCCGACGCCTCGACCCCGTCGACGTAGGCCGCGAACGCCTCCTTGTTGGTGGGCGTGATGCCGGCCACCTCGGCCGCCTGGGCGTTGCCGGCCGGGTCGATGGTCAGGTAGCGCAGGAACTCCTTGGCGGCGTCGAGCTGCTCCGACTTGGACGAGATGCCCACCGCCCACGAGTCGGTCGATGTCGCCGGCTCCCCGCCCTCGAAGTAGGGCGCCGGCGCGACGCCGTAGTTGATCCCGCCCGCGTTGGCCACGCTCACGCCCCACGGTCCGGAGATGATGAACGCGCCCTTGCCCTCCTGGAACAGCGCGCCGTTCTTGTCGTTGGTGATGCCGCGCGGCGACAGCCCGTCCTCGAACAGGCCGTGGTACCAGGTCAGCGCGCGCTGCCAGCCGTCACCGGAGAAGTCCACGACGCCGTCGGCGTCGATGCCGTCGCCGCCGCCCGCGGAGACGCCCATCATCTGCAGCTGGTAGTAGGTGTCCCACTGGTCGAACAGCAGCGGGTACTCTGCCGCGCCGGCGCTCTGCACCGTCCGCGCCGCCTCGGTCAGCTGCTCGTACGTCCACGGCGCCGCCGGGTCGCCGGACGGCGGCTCGACACCGGCCGCGGCGAGGATGTCGGCGTTGTAGTAGAGGAACTGCGACGTGGTCCAGGGCGCGAGCGCGAGCAGCTTCCCGTCCACCTCGCGCGCGGTGACCATGCTCTCGCTCACGGCCGCGGCGACGGCGTCGTCGCGCAGGTCGCTGAGGTCGGCGAGGTAGCCCCGGTTGTTCCAGTCGAGGACGGCGCCGCCGGCGTCGACGACCATGAGGTCGATGCCGTCGCCGCCGGCCCCCATGCGCTGGTTGATGGTGCTCGTGTACTGCGCGTAGGGGATGTTGAGCTGCTTGACGGTGATGTCCGGGTGCTGCTCCTCGAACCCCTCGATCACAGCGGCCCAGGTCTCGGCCGGGTCGGCGTTCGCGAAGGTCAGCGTGACCTCCCCGTCGCCGCCGCCACCCGAGCCGTCCGTCGACGACCCGCCGCAGCCGGCGAGCACCAGCAGACCGGCGCCGACCGCTGCGGCGACCGGGAGGATCCGGGACGTTCCCATGGCGTTTCTCCTCTTCGAGCGATGCTGGGGTGGATGTCAGGAGGTGGTGGCGGCGGGCCGCGCCGCGGCGAGGATCCGGCGCACGATCTCCTCGCTCACGCGCGGCACGTCCAGGTCGACGACGATCTCGTGCGGCCCGGCCGGGTCGGGGGCGAACCGGGTCGTGCCCGCGGCGTCGCCCTCGGTCTCGACGGTGATGGTGCCGCGCTCGGTCGTGAAGAGCTCGGGGCGCGCCAGGGTGAGCACGGCGATGGGGTCGTGCGGCACGTTGGAGTCCCGTTCCGTGAACGCCCAGAACCGGCGCATCTCCGCGCCGATCAGCGCACCGAACGGCCCGCGCGCCGCGATGGCGTCGAGCTCGGCCCGTCCGAGCCTGATGCGCTGGGTCTGGTCGAGGCCGACGGCCAGGAGGTCCACGCCGGACCCGAACACCTCGGCGGCCGCGGTCACGTCGCAGCGGATGTTGTGCTCGACGACGCCGTCACGGTACTCGCCGCCCATCATGACGACGCGCTTCGTCACCCTGTCGGGCCGGCGCAGTGCCACGGCGACGTTCGTGACCGGGCCGATGGCCACGACGGTCTCCGTGGCCGCGAGCTCCTCGGTGGCGGCTCTGTCGGCCGCGTAGCGCTGTGCGGCGAGGTCGGCGATGGTGGAGCCCTCGTGCCCCGGCCACCACACCGGCCGCCCGGACAGCGTCGCGGACTCGCCCGCGGCGATCGGCGGCGCCGCCCGTCCCGTCGTGGCGAACGCCTTCGCGACGATCCGGGCGCGCAGGTCCACGTCGCCGTACACCGTCGTCACGGCGGAGACGGCCAGCTCGGGCGAGCCCAGGACCATCGCGAGGGCCAGCAGGTCGTCGACGTCCGTGCCGATGTCGGTGTCGAGGGCGAAGGTGGAGCGCACCGCCGAGCTGTCGTAGGTCATGGGTTCCTGTCTGTCTGTCACGCGTCGCCGGGTTCACGAGCGGTCGTCCGAAGCCTGTCGTCGACGCATGCTATTCGAGTAGACTCGCCGCCGCAAGCATCGATCTACTCGAATAGCGCATCACGAGTAGATGCGCTGTGACGACGGAGGACGGAGGCCATCGATGGCACCTTTCCGCACGATCAGGCGATTCGGCGTGCTGGCGGCCGCGCTGGGCGTGGGCGCCCTGCTCGCGCCGCTGGGCACGGCGGCGGCGCAGGACGACGCGGCCCCGCGGCCGGCCCGCGACGGGGTCACGTGGGACCCCGCGTCGCTGGCCCCGGTGTACGCGCCGGAGCCCGGGTTCTACTCCTACGCGCCGTCAGTCGTGCGCGACGGAGACACCGAGTGGATCTGGTCGTGTCACAACGACCAGTCCCGGGTGATCGAGGACCACATCTACCTCACCAAGCGCGTCGACGGCGTCGTGACGGAGACGAGGTCGGTGCTGCACGCCTCGCCCGCTCCGGCCTGGGACAGCTTCCACACCTGCGACCCCAGCGTCGTGGCCGGCCGGTTCCACTACGGCGGCACCCGCTACTCGTACGCGATGTTCTACCTGGGCAACGACGTCGACGCCAGCGCGCACAACCAGGTCGGCGTCGCCTTCGCGACGGACCCGGACGGGCCGTGGGTCAAGTACCCCGACCCGATCGTGACGTCGGACCGCGTCGACCAGTGGGGCGCCGGCCAGCCGACCGCCGTGTCCCTCGCCGGCGACTCCGGGCGGGTGCTGCTCGCCTACACCCGCGGCGACACGTCCACCCGCGCCTACGCCGGCGTCGTCGACCTCACGCACGTGGAGCGGCTGCGGGTCGGCCCGCCCGTCCTGCTGCCGACGGACGGGCTCACCGGCGCCGACGGCGCGCCCGACTACCTCAACGGGTTCGACCTCGCCCTCGACCGCACCGGCCGGGACGTCGTGGTCGTCCGCGAACAGCACCCCTACCCCGTCGACAACCCGTGGTGGATCGGCCCGTCGGTACAGGTGGCGCGGCTGAACCTGGCGGACCTCCTGGCCGGGACCGGCACGTGGCAGCCGCTGGGCGACATCGACCACGACCTCACCGGGTTCACCCGCAACCACAACGCCGGCCTGGTGCGCACTTGGCACGGCCGGCTCGCCGACGCCCGCGGCGTCGAGGTCGTCTTCACCAGCTCCTGCTCGAGCCTGCCCACCATCGACGACCCCGACTGGAGCCAGGCCACCTGCGACTCGCTGTACTCCTACGACCTGTGGTCGATCACCGGGCGGTTCACCCGGTCGAGGTGATCCGGGCCCCCATGGTCGCGGCGCACAGTGAGTGCACCGAGACCATGGGGGTCGCCGATGTCCGAGGCCAGGGACGAGGACGACGCGAACGGCGATGGGCGCGCCGGCGTCCGTGAGCTGGTGGCCGTCGTCGTGCTCTCCGTCACGGCGGTCCTCACCGCGTGGAGCGGCTTCGAGGCGAGCAAATGGGGCGGCGCAATGTCCATCGCCTTCTCCCAGGCGTCGGGCGCGCGAATCGAGGCGTCGCGCTTCTCGGCGGAGGCCGACGCGGCCCGAGGCTTCGACCTCGACATCTTCTCCGTGTACGTGCAGGCCGTCGCCGAGGGCGACGACACGCTGGCCGACTTCGTCGAGACGCGGTTCACCGACCACTTCGCGGTGGCCTTCGACGCCTGGATCGCGATGCGGCCGCTGGAGAATCCGGACGCGCCCAAGGGCCCGTTCGCGCTGCCCGAGTACCAGCCGCCGGGCGCGGCCGAGGCGGAGGCGTCCGACGCACGTGCCGACGCGCTGTTCGCGAAGGCCCTCGAGAACAACCAGCGCGGCGACGACTACACGCTGCTGACCGTCCTGTTCGCCCTCGTACTCTTCTTCACCGCGGTGTCGCAGCGCCTCCGGTCGGCGACCCTGACCTGGGTCGTCCTCGGCGGCGCGATGACGTTGCTGCTCGTGGGCGTGGGCTTCCTGATCGCCTTTCCGAAGATCATCTGAAGACGGTCGTCCAGTCGTCGCGGACGCTGACCACCGTCCACCCGCCCCGCTCGGCCCGCTCGAGCAGTTCCTCGGCGCCGTCGGTGTAGGCGAACTCGCGTTCCTCGTCGTCGTGCAGGACGACCAGCCGGAGGGCGGGCAGCGACGGCCCGCCGGTGAACTCCAGCATCGGGATGTCGCCGTTGGCGTTGCCGGCCGACAGGATGGGCCGGCGGCCGACCCGGCTCCAGATCCGCACCGCCTTGACCGGCCCGTCGTCGAACACGTCGGGCCGCGCCCGGTACACGACGGACGCGCCGCGCTCGTCCTCCTGGTATTCGAGCGCGTTGGAGCTGCCGATCACCCGTTCGGCGGGGATGCCGTACACCTCGTCGCTGATCGCGCGGATGAAGTCCCGGTCGCCGCCCGAGGCGATGTAGACGGTGAAGTCGTGTGCCTCGAGGTAGCGCAGCAGCTCGACCATCGGCGGGTACGCGCACTGGCCGAACCCGCGGCCCAGCGTGGGGTGCGATCCGTGCCGCAAGTACTCCCCCGACGCCGCCAGGTAGTCCTCCGCGGACATCCCGGCGAACGCGCGGAGGAATCCGCCCATCAGCACCGTCAGGTCGGCGTCGTCGCCGCGATAGTGCTGGGTGATGGCGCCGCCCAGCCAGTCGTAGTCGTGCATGTAGGCCGCCTTCCACGGCTGCCGCTCCCGCAGGTCCGGGGCCTGCTCGGCCATGGCCGCCAGGCGCTGGAGGATGAAACCGATCTCGATCTGCATCGGCTTCTCGGTCCACAGCGTGCCGTCGTTGTCGACCACCGCGACCCGCTCGGCGGGGTCGACATAGTCGGCACCGCCCTCGGTCGTGACCCGGCGGACGAAGTCGGTGATCGCCGAGCGGGCACGCCCGTCGCGCCACGAACCGAGCTCGGCGTCCATGCGTCCCTCCGCTCGTCAGGACTCGAGGATGCCGGAGCTCGCGATGATCCAGATCACGACGATGTCGAGCGCGATGATCAGCAGCGCCCAGAACGGGTAGTTCGGGACGAAGGCGAAGGTGGCGATGGCGCTCATGCCGGCCAGCGCCATGGCGACGCCGCCGGCGATGGCGCTGCCCGTGAAGAGGAACAGCCCCGACACCACCAGGATCGCCCCGATGATCAGGTGCCCCCAGCCCCACGCCGTGACGTCGAGGTCGTACGTGTAGCCGGCGCGCGCGGAGAACACGTCGTCGTCGAGGATCGCCGCCAGGCCCTGCAGCGCCTGGAGCGCGCCGACCAGCATCAGCAGTATCGCCGCCGGCGCCGCCTTGCTGCGCGCCGTCGCCGCCACCGCCCGCGGCTCGTCGGTGTCTGATCGGATGTCGGCCATGCACGCTCCCGCGGTCGTCTCCTTCGAGGATCGGCGCCGGGACCGGCCGGCGCCTCACCCCGGCCGGGTGAAGGCGCGACACCTCAGCCGCGTCCAGCCCGGCGCCGGATCAGCCGTTTGAGCAGCGGGACCAGCATGGCCGCGGCGATCAACGTCAGGCTCACGACCGAGGCGTACCGATCGACGAGAAGGACGACGTCGACCGCCTGCTGGCCGAGCCCGTAGCCCAGGCCCGCGACCAGGCCGGTCATCGCCAGCGCGCCGGCGAGGTCGAGGATCAGGAACGTCACCAGGCGCATCCCGGCCATGCCCGCCATCGCGTACACGACCGGGGTCGGGACACCGGGCAGCACGGCGAGCACGACCGCGACACGCAGGGCCCACGGCCGCAGCTCCGTGGCGCGGCCGGCGAACCGCAGGGCGCGCTCGCTGGTCGTGAACATCCTGACGATGCCCAGGCCCCACTGCCGCCCGGTCCACCACGTCAGCCAGTCGAGCTTCACCATGCCCGCGGCGCCGGCCAGCACGACCAGCCAGAGCGGAGCCTCGCCGACCCGGGCGAACGCGGCGGCGGCGCCGATGGCCGTGAGGTCGCCGGTGAGGAACGCCAGCATGACCGGATGCGAGGCGAGCAGGAACGGCTTCAGCGGCCGCAGCACCAACCCGAGCGCCACCACGGCGAGGATCGCGCCCATCAGGGCCAGGTCCACGCGGGTGGCGCGGCCCTGCCACGGCACGAACCGGCGCCACGGGCTGATCGCCGGTGGCGCGGCATCGGCAGCGGCCAGGCCGCTGGACGTCCGGTCGACGATGCTCATGCTCCAAGGCTGGGCGCCTCGCCGCGCAAACAGCAGGTGCGCCTGTCACGAGTCGGTCGTGCACATCGCAGGGCCGGAAGGTGCGCGTCATGGATACCTGGCCCGTGACGTGCATCGACGGACGATCCCTCCTGCCGCGTCTGATAAAATTGCGACATGCATCTGTACTTCCTGTGACGGCTGAGTGGGCCGGCCGCGCTCGTTGAGTCATTCCGAGCCTGCGGCGGCTGCTTCGTTCTGGCCCCTTCTCCGGTCGCCGTCATCTGCGTACCCGTGTGCCTGTTTCCTGGCTGTGGTGCGCCCGTTCGAAGGATGCGAATGCGCACCCACCGTCTTCCCGCGCGCCATCGCGCGCAGCTCATGGCCGCCGATGTCTCCGTGACACGAGGCGCCACCCCCGTTCTGAACCACGTCGACCTCACGCTGACCCCGTCATCGCGGGTCGCGATCGTCGGCGAGAACGGGAGAGGAAAGTCGACCCTGCTCCAGGTGCTGGCGGGAACGCTCGACCCCGACGCTGGAACCGTCCAGCGCGTCGGCACGATCGGTGTCGCCGAGCAGGAGATGGACACCGCCGACGAACGCACCGTCGGGCAAGCCGTCGCCGACGCGATCGCCGACGCGCTCGCGGCGTTGGCGAGGCTCGACGCCGCCGGCCACGCACTCACCGAGGACACCGAGTCCGCGGCCGCGGAGTACGCGGCCGCACTGGAACTCGTCGACGTGCTCGACGCGTGGGATGCCGAGCGCCGGGTGCGGATCGCACTCGACGCGCTCGACGCGGAGACCGAGATGACGAGACCGCTCGCCGAGCTCTCCGTGGGACAGCGCTATCGCGTGCGCCTGGCGTGCCTGCTGGGCGCCGACGACGACTTCCTGCTGCTCGACGAGCCGACGAATCATCTCGATCGCGGCGGGCTCGAGTTCCTGACCGCCCGACTCCGGTCACGCGACGGTGGTGTGGTGGTCGTCAGTCACGACCGAGCTCTCCTGTCGGACATCGCGGAGACCATCGTCGATCTCGACGCGTCACCCGACGGCCGTCCGCGCGTCTACGGGAACGGCTACTCGGGCTACCGGGAGGGACGACTGGCCGAACGGGAACGCTGGGAACAGGAGTACGAGCGGCAGCAGGCCGAACGCGCTCGGCTGCAGGACAGCCTGGCCGACGCGCAGAACCGGCTCGTCTCGGGGTGGCGGCCGGAGAAGGGCGCGAACAAGCACGGGCGCGCCACCCGCGCCGGCGGCATCGCCCAGACCGTTCACCGGCGTCGGGAGGCGCTCGACGCGCACGCCGTCACCGTTCCCGAACCGCCACTGGAGTTCCGGTTCCCCGAGCTTCGCGCTCGGGCCGGCGCGACGTTGCTGAGCGTCGAGGACGTCGGCGTCGCCGGGCGGCTGCGCGGGCCGGTGTCGTTCTCACTGTCCCGGCGCGGCCGGCTGGTCGTGACCGGTCCGAACGGCGCCGGCAAGTCCACCCTGCTCAGAGTCGCCGCCGCCGAGCTGGCACCGGATACGGGCTCGGTGCGCAGGCCCGGCGGCACCCGTCTGGGCTTCCTGCGTCAGGAGAGCGATCTGCCGCCCGATCGGCGGGCCGGCGAGGTGTACGACACGCACGTCGACGCGCTCGTCGCCTCCGGCGCCGTGCCGTCGCCGGAGGCGATCGGCCTGTCGCAACTCGGTCTGCTGAAGCCGCGAGAGTCGGGCCGGCGGGTGGGCGAGCTCTCGGTGGGCCAGCAACGCCGCCTCGACCTGGCGCTCGTGCTCGCCATGCGCCCCCACGTGCTGCTCCTGGACGAGCCGACCAACCATCTGTCCATCGCGCTCGTGGACGAACTCACCGAAGCGCTGGGCGACACCCAGGCGGCCGTCGTCGTGTCCTCTCACGACCGGCAGCTCCTTCGCGACGTGGCCGGGTGGCCGAGCATCGACCTGTCCGCGCCGGCCGGCATCGGGGCGCCGGCCTGAGGTCGGGTGCGGCGGGTCAGGAACCCGGCGCCGTCCAGTCGCCGTAGAGCTCGACGTAGGCCCGGCCGGTGCTGCGCCGGCCGGCGTGGGTGCCGGTCACGGCGCAGGCGGCCTCGTAGAGACCGCGCGGCTGGCCGGGGTAGTACACGTCGAGTTCCTGCTCGGTGACGAGCGAGCGGACGTCGAGGCGGGTGTCGCGGCCGGGGACCTCGACGCGCCAGCGGGTGGGGTAGGTCTGGCCGGTCAGCGGGCTGGTCCAGAAGTCGCGGGCGTGCTCGGCGAGCGGGACGATCGACGCGACCGTGTGGTGACCGCCGGGGTCGACGATGGTGGCATAGGCCTGGTCGTCGCCGTCCTGGACCAGGTTCCACACGTTGAGGCGGTCGCCGTCGTCGAGGTGGACCGCCATCCAGCTCCAGCGCTGGATGTTGGCCCAGTGCCAGGTGCCCCACTGCCGGTCGAGCCAGGACGTGCCGCGCACCCGGTGCGGATGGCCGTCGATGGTGAGGGTGCCGCGCGTGGCCAGTGACGGCAGCGAGTAGTAGTAGCTGAAACCGTCGGCGAACGGGATCAGGCCGGTGCCGCCGGGGTACAGCACCGGGCCGGCGTGGCGCAGCGTCAGGTCGATCCGCGCGTCCGGGAGGCTCGCGGTGAGGCGCATGTCGTCCATGGGTCCGGCCAGCGTGGCGGCGGGCGTGCGGAGGTCGAGCCCGTCGGTGGAGAACGTCACCTCGCCGGGCTCGAAGCGTTCGACCAGCCCGCGGTGCGTCGCGGCGGACACGTCGGTGATCGCCGCGTGCACCTCCGGCCCCGCGCTGGAGCGGTTGATCGTGACCTCGTAGCCGTACCAGAGCCGCCCGGCCCGGACGTGGCCGACGACGTACCACCATTCGTAGACGACCTCGGGGTCGGAGGCCTGGTCGTCCGGCAGCCGCACGTAGCGGGGGAAGGTCTGTGCCGCAGGCCGATCCGGCGCGGCGGCGGCCCGTGCCGGCGTCAGCGGGCCGAGGACGGGCGCCGCGGTGGCGGCCAGGCCGAGCGCGAGGACGGTTCGTCTGCTGGTGGTCATGGGGTCTGCCTTTCCGACGGCGGATGGGCGGGGGTACGGGTCCGGAGCAGGACGATGCCGTACCAGGCGATCCAGACGACCCAGAGCAGCCATCCGGCCAGCCCGAGCAGGTCGACCGCGCCAGGGTCGTCGAACACCAGCGGGAGCAGGAGGGCCGCGCTGAGCTGGAGCGCTCCGGCGATGAACCCGAGGAGGGCGTGCGCGGAGCGGATGAGCCCGGAACGACGTCCCGCGACCGACAGGCCGAGCATCGCTGTGGCGAGGAAGGTGCCGTTGAACGCGAACAGCGCCTCGTTCAACCTCCACAGGGCCTTGGTGGCCGACGCGTCCGAGGCGGTGCCGGTCAGCGCGAGCCTGGTGGCGGTGAAGACCGTGAAGGTGGCGTTCTGCAGCACCAGACCGGACAGGCCGACCAGCGACCATGCCTCGCCGCGGGCCCGCTCGGACGGCCACACGGCCGCGACGACGGCGGCGCCGAACAGGACGGCCAGCAGCCACGCGGCGACGGCGAGGGTTCCGCTGAGCCCGATGAGGCCGGCGTGGGAGCCGAAGTAGTCGGCGACTTCGTCGAGCGGGTCGCCGATGACCGGCAGGTGGGTCGGCGCCAGCGCCAGGTTGGTGCCGCCCAGGAGGGAGGCGAAGCCGATCGCGGCCCAGCCGCCGATACGGGAGAAGGTCATGGCACGCGCTCCTTCGCGGGCTGAGTGGTGACGGTGTCCGGCGACGATTCCAGGTTGAGCCGGGGCAGCCGGCGGGCCAGGGCGGGCGGCATCCACCAGGCCCAGCGGCCCATGAGCTGCATCGCCGCGGGGACCACCAGGCACCGGATGATGACGGCGTCGACGAAGATCGCGACCGCCATGCCGAACCCGATCTGTTGCAGCAGCCGTTGCGGGCTGAGCATGAACGCGCCGAAGATCAGGATCATGATCAGCCCGGCCGCCGTGATGACGGCGCCGGTGTGCGCCAGGCCCTCCCGCACCGCGGCCGCGTCGCTGCCGGTGCGCTCGCGTTCCTCGTGGATGCGGGAGACGAGGAACACCTCGTAGTCCATCGAGAGCCCGAACACGATCGCGAACACCAGGATCGGGAGGTAGGCCTCGATCGGAGCCGGTTCGATGCCGAACAGTCCCTCCTGGAACACCAGCGTCATCGCGCCGAGCGCGGCGCCGATGCTGAGCAGGTTCAGCACGGCGGCCTTGATCGGGATCAGGACCGACCGGAACACGGCCATCAGGATCAGCAGCGACAGCCCGACGACGATCGCGATGAAGTACGGCATCCGGTCCGCGACCTTCCCGGCGTAGTCCTGCGTCGCCGCGGTCGCGCCGCCGACGAGGAAGTCGGCTCCGGTCCGCTCCGACAGCGCCGGCAGGACGTCCCCGCGCAGGGCGCTGACGAGGCCGGCGGTCCGCTCGTCCTGCGGCGACGACTCCGGGATGGCCAGGAGGGTGGCGACCCGGCCGTCCTCACTGAGCTCCGGTGGTGTCGTGGCCGCGACGCCCTCCGTGCCGGCGAGGGTGTCCGCCGCCGCCTCGGCCGGACGTTCGGCACCGCCGTCACCGCCGTCCACGACGACGAGCAGCGGGCCGTTCACCCCGGGCCCGAAGCCCTCGGCGAGCAGGTCGTAGGCCTGCCGGCTCGTGGTGTCCGGCGGGTCGTTGCCGGCGTCGGCGAAGCCCAGACGCAGGTTCAGCGCCGGGACGGCGAGGGCGCCGAGCACGACGACGGCCAGCACGATCGCCGCGACGGGACGCCGCTGGACGGCGGTGGCGAGGCGGCGCCACCTCGCGCCCTCCGTCCGGCCCGGGTGCCTCGCCGCCCGTTTCGCCGCACGAGCGGTGAACTGGCGGGCGAAGCGCCGCCCGAACAGCGCGAGCAGGGCGGGCAGCAGCGTCAGCGACGCGATCATGGTCGCGAGCACCGTCAGCGCGAGCGCCAGGGCCGACCCCTGCACCGAGCCCAGCCCGAGCGTCACCAGCCCCAGCAGCGCCACGATCACCGTCGTTCCGGCGAAGAAGACCGTCCGCCCGGCGGAGTCGATGGCCGTCGTCGCGGCCGCTCCCGGCGCACTGCCGCGGAGCAGCTCGGTGCGGTAGCGCGCGAAGATCAGCAGGGCGTAGTCGATGCCGACGCCCAGCCCCACCAGCACCATGAGGTACTGGGTGTAGGACGTGATCGCGAACAGGTGCGACGCCACGACGATGACGCCGACGGTCGAGCCGACCGCGAACAGCGCGGTGACGATCGGCAGGCCGGCCGCGATGACCGTGCCGAACATCAGCACCAGGATCACCAGCGCGGCCAGGATCCCGACCGCCTCGGCGGCGCCGGTCTCCCCCTCCGCCAGCAGCCGGGCCGCCGCGCCGCCCACCTCGACCTCGAGGCCGGACATCTCGGCGGACTGCGCGGTGTCGACGATGCGCCGCACGTCGTCGAGCGGCAGGTCGTCGGACGCGACGTCGAGCGTGGCCGTCGCGTAGCCGATGGTGCCGTCGGGTGCGACCGTGGCCGGGCTCACGTAGGGGCTCTCCAGGCCGCTGACGTGCGGCAGGGCCGCGACCTCGGCGAGCGCCCGCTCGACCTCGTCCCGGACGGAGGGATCGTCGAGCCCGGCGTCGGCGTGGAAGACGATCTGCAGCGTGTCGCCGGCCCGGCCGAACCCGTGCTCGTCCAGCAGGTCGGCCGCGTGCTGCGATTCCGTGCCCGGCAGCGAGACGTCGTTGCGGTAGTCGTCGCCGGTGACCGACGCGGCCACCCAGATGCCGGCCAGCACCAGCGCCCACGCGCCGATCGCCGCGAGGCTGTGCCGCTGGGCGAACCGCGCGATCCGGACGAACACCCCGGCGCGGGCCGGCTCGCGTACGGCGCTATCGGCGGCCATGGACGCTCCTCCGGAGCCCCCGGCGGGCGAGGTGGATGGAAGGGTGGTGCGCGCGGCACCGGAATACTGTCATACACCTACTCTATTCATTAGAGCGTACGTAAAGTCAATAGGAGACGGCATGCCCGACGGACCCACGAAGCGCCGCTACGACTCGCACCGACGAGATGCGCAGGCGCTGCGGACCCGCGCCGAGATCGCGCAGGCGGCGCGCCGGCTCTTCCTCGCGCAGGGCTGGGCCGCCACCACCGTCCGCGACGTCGCCCGCGAGGCCGGCGTCTCCGCGCCGACGGTCTATGCCACCTACCAGAGCAAGACCGGCCTGGCCCGCGCGCTCGCCGACGCCGCCGACCTCTCGGCCGACCCGGCGCGGATGATCGACGAGCTGGAGGACCTCGCCGCCGACCCCGCCGGCCAGCTCGGTGCCATGGCCGCGTACGACCGCCGCCTCTACGAACGTGCCGGCGACGTCATCAGGCTGATCCGCGACGCCGGCCGCGGCGAACCCGACCTCGCCGCCCTGTACACCAACGGCCGCAAGGCCGCCGACCACAACCGGCGGCAGGTGTTCGAGTCGTGGCCGCCGGGATCGCTGCGCGACGGACTGGACCTCGGCACCGCGATCGACATCTACGCCGCCCTCTGCAACATCGACGCCTACACCACCCTCACCGACGAGCGTCGCTGGACGCCCGGCCGGATCGAGCAGTGGTGGCGCGAAGCACTTCCCCGCGAACTGCTCGCGCCAGGCCGCCGCCGGCCGTGACCAGGCGGGCCCGACGGCTCGCTCAGGCCGGGGCGGGCAGGTCGATCGAAGCGAGCTTGGCCGGGTCGATGACGAGGTGGATGCCGGTGATCCGGCCCGCGGCGACGGTGAAGGCCATCACGGAGAGCGGGGTTCCGTCGGCGCGCCAGGACATGTGACCGGGACTGCCGTTGACCAGCACGGGCCGATGACGAGCCGCCGCACCGGAGAACCCGCGGGCGCCGGCGACGACCTCGGTGGCGCCGAGGGTGACGACCACGCCGTCGGGGGTGTCGACGGCCAGCTTCACGTTCGGGTCCAGGACCCGCAGGAGCGCTTCGAAGTCGCCGCCGACGGCGGCGGCGCGGAACGCCTGGACGACCTCTCGGTGCTCGCGCCTCCGACCCACCGGCCGCTCCGTGGCGTGCACCTTCCGGCGGGCGCGACTGGCGATCGTCTTGGCCGTGTCGGCGGATTTGCCCAGGATCTGGCCGATGTCGTGGAACGGGACCGCGAACATGTCGTGCAGGACGAACGCCAGCCGCTCGTTCGGGGTGAGCGAGTCGAGCACGACGAGCAGGGCGAGGCCGACCGAGTCGGCCAGCGCCATCTGCTCGTCCGGCGCGGGATCGTCGTCGGGCGTCACCACGAGGTCCGCGAACTCGTGCCCGTAGGCGGTCTCGGGGTGGGCCCGGCGCGATCTCAGCAGGTCCAGGCTGATGCGGCCGACCACGGTGGTCAGCCACCCCGCCAGGTTGGCGATGGTCGCGTCGTCCTGGCGGACCAGGCGCATCCAGGCTTCCTGGACCACGTCCTCTGCGTCGGCGTGCGATCCCAGCACGCGGTACGCGACGGCGCGCAGCCGGTCGCGCTGGGCTTCGAACGCCTCGGCCAGCGGACCGGACGGGTGCTCGGTCACGGCTTGCGCTGCTGCCGCAGCGAGATCCGGTTCCCGTCCGGGTCGACCGCCTCGACGCGGACCCCGAACGGATAGTCCACGGGTTCGGGCTCGACGAAGGCGACGCCGCGCCGGCGCAGGATCTCGAACTCCTTGCGCAGGTCGTCGGTCTCGAGGATCACCGGACCGGGCGCGACCGCCTGCCCCATCCCCCGCGGCTGTCCCGCGGCCGCCGCGTGCGACCACAGGATGATCTGCACCGGGCTGCCGGGAACGCCGACGGTGAGGAACCGTCCGTCGGGCCCCGGGAAGTCGACGCGCTTCTCCAGCCCGAGCCCCTCGGTGTAGAACTCCAGCGCGCGGTCCTGATCGGTGACGTAGACCGTCGCGTACATGAGGTTCGCCAGCATCCCGTTCTCGATTCACTCGTCGTCGTGACGACCATGTGCGTTCCGTCGTCACCCCCATGACGAGCGCGGGCGGGAGAAGGTAACAGCCCCGGCGAGCGGCGGGGTGGCGGAGCAGGTCGCTCCGGCACCCCGCCGTCGTTCGCGACGCTCAGCCCTCGTCGCGAACGCTCACGTGGACGGTGGCCAGCACCGGCGCCGCGCCCGGTGTGCCGACGGACAGCGTGCCGGTGTACTCCCCCGGCGTCTCGAAGACCCGCCCGGACACCGCGGTGAAGGCGTCGTTGATCCACATCCCCGGGATGCTCGCCTCCCGGGCGGTGCTCACCTCGGCCGTGCCGGTGACGCCGTCGCTCCAGGTCACGGTGGCATCGAGACTCTGCGACGCCACACCCGGCGCCGTCACGGTCCAGGTCACCTCCGCCGGCCGGCCGGCCTGCGCGGTGGCGGGCGCACCGAGCGCGTCCACGCGCCAGTCGACGTCGGCGGACGGGAAGAAGTTCGTGCCCTGGACGGTGAGCCGGCCGCCGAGCTCACCCAGCCGGCGGGTGAAGTCGGCGTAGCGGCGCTGGTCCTGCGGCGTCCAGCCGACCTCGGCCGTGGCGGCGACCCGGGGGTAGGCGTAGTACTGGGCCTGGTCGATGCGGCGGATGAACTCGCCCCAGAGCGCGGACTCCACCCCCAGCACGCTGGACTCGGCGATGCCCGGGATGAACGTGCCGGGGTCCCAGTTGTAGTGGCGGTCCAGGCCGCACACGCCGCCGCAGGCCCAGGTGCCGCCCTGCGGCTGCCGCGGGTCCTGCTTCTGCGGCACGTAGGTGTGCGCGGCGGGCGAGAGCACGACCTCGGCGCCGCGGGCGTTCACCGCATTCGCGACGGCGGCGCGGTTGCCGTTCCAGAACTGCACGACGGCGTCGTCCTGCGGCAGCGCGGTGCCCGCGTACTCGTTCCAGCCGACGACGGTCTTGCCGAGCTCGGCGGTGGCGGCGGTGAAGGCGTCGACCATGGTGACGTAGTCGGCGTGGCTGGTCACGTGCGCCTCGTCGCCGCCGATGTGCAGGTACGGGCCGGGGGTCAGCGCGGCGATCTCGGCGAGGACGTGCTCGACGAACTCGTAGGTGACGGCGCTGTGCGCGTCGAGCGACGAGTAGCCGACCGCTCCGGTGCCGTTGTGCGGCACCGTGGTCTGCCCGGGCTGCAGCTGCGGCTTGGCGCCCGGCGTGTTGAGCTGCGGGATCGAGTGCAGCGCCGAGTTGGTGTGCCCCGGCAGGTCGACCTCCGGGATGACCGTCATGCCGTTGCGCGCCGCGTACCGAACGATCTCCGTGTAGTCGGCCTTGGTGTAGTAGCCGGTGCTGCCCAGCTCGGTGCCGCGCTCGGTCATGGCGGTCGCGCCGCCGACCTCCGTCAGCAGGCCGTAGTCGATGCCCGACGGGTTGTCCGCGGGCTGGTCGATCGCGATGCGCCAGCCCTGGTCGTCGGTCAGGTGCAGGTGCAGCCGGTTGATCTTGAACTGGGCGGCGGTGTCGATGTACTCCTTGACCTCGTGGACCGGGTAGAAACTGCGCGCGACGTCGAGCATGACGCCGCGGTGCGCGAAGCGCGGATAGTCGGCGATCGACACCGCGGGCACGGTCCAGTCCGTCGCGACGACGGTGTCCGACTCGATCCACTGCGGGAACAGCTGGCGCAGCGTCTGCACGCCGTTCAGCGCGCCGTTCGGGGTGTCGGCCGCGATCAGCGTTCGGACGGGGGTGACCTCCAGCGTGTAGCCCTCGTCGGCGTGCCCGGCCGGGGCGTTGCCGGGCCGGACGTCGACGACGATCGGCGCCGGGCCGCTGCCGCGCTGCCGGTCCGGCACGGCCTCCGGCGCGGTCGGCGTCACCGGGAGCGCGAGGCCGGTCGCCGGGCGCAGCGCCTGCGCGAGCGACGTCGCCGGCGCGAGCGCACCGTCACCGACCGCCATGATCCGGGCACCTCTGGCCAGCTGGAACGGGTCGGTGTCGGCATGTTCCTCGACGGAGACGGGCAGCGGCACCAGCCCCAGCACCGGTTCCGGCGGCGCCGGCGGGGCGTCCCAGACCTGGAACTCCGAGATGGAGTAGCCCCAGGTCGACCAGCGCTGCCGTCCCTGCATCCGGACGAACGACACCGGGCCCGCCGACCTCACCTCGATCACGTCGGTGCGCGGGCAGGTGTCGCGCTGCAGCGCCTCGACGTCGGTCCACGTGACGCCGTCGCCGGAGGTCTGCAGGACGAAGTCGCGGGCGCACGCGTTGGGCCACTCGAGCACCACGTGGTCGACGGCGGACGGCTCGGCCAGCTCGACCTGGACCCAGTGGTCGTCCTGGTACTTCGACGACCACCGCGTGCTCGGGTCGTCGTCGTTGACGTGTGCGGCGGCGAAGTCGGCGCGGTCCAGCTCGACGCTCGACGCCGTGGCGGTGCCGGCCAGCGCGAGGTTCACCGGCGCCGCCGCGGCCGGTGAGCTGCCGGTCGTCCGCGCAACGTCGACGGCCTCCGCGTCGACGGCCGGTGCGGCCACCGCGGGCGCGGCCACGGCGACGGCCGCGAGGCCGGCCACCGCCAGCGCGGCCAGCGAGGGGCGCTTCGGCCGGGTGACGGCACGAGCAGGTCTCTCGAACATGACGGCTCCGTTCGCGACATCCGCCCGGTGCCGGCCAGGCGAGGTGGGTGACGACTGACTCCGCCCGAGTGTCGTGGCCCAGCCCGATTACGTCAATAGTCCAATCAAAAATAGCGAGGTCATGACTCCCCGACGGCGTCGAGCTCGCCCACAGCCGCGTACTCGTCCAACGCGACGAGGGCGGCGCCGACCGCGGCGGCCCCCTGACTGATCCTGGCGGTCCCCAGCTCGAGCCGCCGGTCGCGGATGGACAGCTTCTGCCGGTCGAGGGCGGTGCGCACCGGCCCGAGCAGGTGCTCGCCGAGCTCGGCGAGCTCGCCGCCGATGACCACCCGGTGCGGGTCGAGCAGCGTGACGACGGTGCCGAGGGCGCGGCCGAGCAGTTCGGCGCTCCACCCGACCACCTCCGCGACCGCGGGGTCGGCATCGTCCATCGCCGCCACCAGGCTGGGCACGTCGACCACCCGCGCCGCGACCGTGTGCGCACGCCCCACCACGGCATCGATCGACAGGTAGCCCTCGAGGCAGCCCCGGCCGCCGCACCAGCAGGGCGGGCCGCTCGGCTCGACGCCGACGTGGCCGATCTCGCCGGCCACACCGGAGGCGCCGCGGCCGAGCGTGCCACCGACGACGAGCCCGCCGCCGACGCCGTGCGAGAGAACGACGTAGAACAGGTCGGGGCAGGGCGGGACCTCGACCGCCCGGGTCTCGGCCACGGCCGCGAGCCTGATGTTGTTGTCCCAGGTCACCGGCGCGTCGATGACGGCGCGCAACCGATCGACCAACGACGCCGCCACCAGGTCGGCGGCCGGGTCGCCGCCCGGCAGCAGCGGGTCGGGATGGTGGCCCCACAGCCCCAGGCCGCCGGCCGTCACGCCGTCGAGGACCAGCTCGCGGTCGCGCGCCACGGCGCCGAGCAGCGCGAGCGCGGCGTCGGCGCGGTCGGCCAGCTCTCCGCGCGGGTCGACCGGCTCGGTGACGTGCGCCATGACCGTGCGGCCGATGTCGACGACCGCGACGCTGACGTGCCCGCGCCCCAGTTCCAGCCCGACGGCCGACGCCGCGCGCGGGTTGAGCCGCAGCAGCGTCGCCGGCCGCCCACGCCCGGCGGCCGGACGCTGGACGTCGTCGACGACGACCCGGCGGCGCACCAGGTCGGCGACGATGGCCGACATCGTGGTCCGGGACAGGCCGGTGGCCAGCTCGAGGTCGCGGCGCGAGCACGGGCCGCGCTCGACCAGCATCGTCAGGACCCGGAGCTCGTGCTGGCGCCGCAGGTTGCGCAGCACGCCGTCGTTGCTCACTCCAACCCCTTCCGTCGTGGTCCGATTCTGCCTGGCGCGATCATCCCGGACCGGCAACCGGGCCGAGAACACAACATTTATGTCAAGAGTATTGACGAGATTACGCCGCGTTCCTACGCTGCCGCAATGACCACCGCCACGAACGCCACGGCGACCACGCCACGCAGCACCGCCCGGCCGGGCCGCCGGCGCCTCCCGCCCGGGCCGGTGCTCAACCTCGTCGCGATCGCCGGCGGCATCGGCGTGTGGTGGCTGATCGCCGCGCTGGGCGTCCAGGGTCTGCCGGGACCCGCCGAGGTCGCCCAGCGCGGTCAGCAACTCATCGCCGACGGCACCCTCGTCGAGGACATCCTGGCCAGCCTGCGCCGGGTGCTCAGCGGCTTCGCCCTCGGCACGCTGCTCGCGGTGCCCGCGGGCTTCCTCATGGGGTGGTACCCGGTCTGCCGCGGGCTGCTGGAGCCGTACGTGCAGTTCTTCCGGACCATCCCGCCGCTGGCGATCATCCCGCTGGCCATCGTGCTCATGGGCATCGGCGAGTCGCCGAAGATCCTGGTGATCTTCCTGGCGGCGTTCCTCTCCTGCGTCATCTCGACGTTCCAGGGCGTGGTGAACGTCGACAAGACCCTCATCAACGCCGCACGGGTCCTGGGTGCGTCCAACTACGCCGTCTTCACCCGGGTCGTGATCCCCGCGTCGTCGCCGTTCATCCTCGTCGGCATGCGCATCGGCCTGGGCGCGGCCTGGGCCACCGTCGTCGCCGCCGAGCTGATCGCCGCGCAGCAGGGGCTGGGCTTCCGGATGCAGCAGGCGCAGATCTTCTACGACCTGCCGACGATCTTCGTCGGCCTCATCACCATCGGCGTGCTCGGGCTGGTCATGGACCGCCTGCTGCTGCTCGCCGAGGCCCGCCTGACCGGATGGCAGGAGACCCGATGACCACCCACGACGCCATGATCCGCTTCGACCGCGTCGAGCAGCGCTTCCGCCTCGGCGACGAGGACTTCGTCGCCCTCGGCGGGGTGGACCTCGACGTGGCCGACGGCGAGTTCGTCACCCTCGTCGGGCCGTCCGGCTGCGGCAAGAGCACCATGCTCAACGTCGCCGCCGGCCTGCTCGAACCGACCTCGGGCCGGGTGACCGTCGACGGACGTCCGGTCACCGGCCCGAGTCCACGCACCGGGATGATCTTCCAGCAGTACGCGCTCTTCCCCTGGCTGACGGTGCGCAAGAACGTCGAGTTCGGCCTGCGCCTCGCCGGAGTGAAGCCGGCCCGGCGGCGGGAGGTCGCCGACCACTACCTCGACCTCGTCGGGCTGTCCGCGTTCGCCGACGCGCTGCCGAAGACGCTCTCCGGCGGCATGAAGCAGCGCTGCGCGATCGCCCGCGCCTACGCCGTCGACCCGGAGATCCTGCTGATGGACGAGCCGTTCGGCGCCCTCGACGCGCTCACCCGGGTGCACCTGCAGGACCAGCTCATGACGACCTGGCTGCGCGAGCGCCGGACGGTGCTGTTCGTGACCCACGACGTCGACGAGGCCGTGTACCTGGCCTCCCGCGTCGTCGTCATGGCCGCCCGGCCGGGCCGCATCCACGAGGTCGTCGACGTCGACCTGCCCTACCCCCGCACGGAGCAGTTGCGCCTCTCCCCCGAGTTCGCCGCCCTGCGCGCCCGGGTCTGGGAGGCCGTGTACCACCAGCCGTCGCAGCTCGCGACGCCCTGACCGCACTCCGCACCGAGGAGACACCATGCGCACCACACTCAGGCTGACCCTGTCCGCGTCCGCCGCCCTGCTCGTCCTCGCCGCCTGCGGTGACGGCGACGACGGCGCCAGCACCGATGGCGGCGGGACCCGACAGGTCGACGTCGGCTACATCGCCGACTACAACGGCGCGGCGCTGTTCGCCGTCGCCGACGAGCAGGGGCTCTGGGAGGCGGCCGGGCTGGAGCCGAAGTACCAGGTCTTCACCAACGGCCCGCTGTCGATCCAGGCACTCGGCGCCGGCGACGTCGACATCGCCTACATCGGGTCCGGCGCCGCGTGGCTGCCGGCGCAGGGCAAGGCCGAGGTGTGGGCGGTCAACTCCGCGAGCAAGGCCGACCGGGTGATCGCGCAGCCGGGCATCACCAGCCTCGAGGACCTGAAGGGCCGCAAGGTCGGCGTGCCGGCCGGCACCTCGGGCGACCTGCTGCTCGGCCTGGCCCTCGCCGACGCCGGGCTCTCCCGCGACGACATCGAGATCGTCCCGATGGACCCGAGCACGGTCGTGTCCGCGTTCAGCGCCGGCCAGATCGACGCGGCGGGCATCTGGTACCCGCTCGTCGACACCATCAAGGAGTCGGTGCCGGACCTGGAAGAGCTGGCGGACAACGAGCAGTTCATGCCGGAGCGCACCTTCCCGTCCTCGATCGTGGCGCGGACCGGGCTGGCCGAGGACGACCCGGACCTGGCCGCCGACGTCGTCTCGGTGATCAAGCAGGCCAACGATTACCGGTACGCCAACCCCGAGGAGACCATCGCGACGACCGCCGAGTTCCTCGACGTGGACGAGGCGCAGATCGCGCCGCAGCACGACGCCGCGCTGCTGTTCACGTCCGAGGAGCTCGAGGGGTGGAGCGCCGACGGCACCGTCGCCGGCTGGTTCGACGGGCTGCAGGAACTGTTCGTCGAGGTCGGCACCGTCACCGAGGTGACCGACTCGACCGACTTCTACCTCGCCGACACCTACGTCGACGCGCCGAACAGCTGAGGACACCGTGACCCCACCGAACATCCTGTTCCTGATGACCGACCAGCACCGGGTCGACACCCTCGGCTGCTACGGCAACCCGGTCGTCGAGACGCCGGTGCTGGACGAGCTCGCCCGCACCGGCACGGTGCTCGAGCGCTGCTACACGCCGACCGCCATCTGCACACCGGCCCGGGCCAGCCTGCTGACCGGCCTGCACCCGTTCGAGCACGGCCTGCTCAGCAATTACGAGTGGAACTCGGGTCACCGTGAGGAGCTGCCCGACGGCCTGCCGACGGTGGCGAACACGTTGCGCGGCCACGGCTACCGCCTCGGCCACGCCGGCAAGTGGCACGTCGGGCGGCATCGCGGGCCGGAGCACTACGGCTACGAGGGCCGGCACCTGCCAGGGGCGCTGAACCCGTACGACGACGCGGGCTACACCGCATGGCTGGAGGAGCACGGCCACCCGCCGTTCCGCGCCTACGACGCGATCTACTCCCGCCTGCCCGACGGCAGCCAGGGCCATCTCATCGCCGCTCGGCTCGACCAGCCGGCGGAGGCCACCTTCGAGGCCTACCTCGCGGACCAGACCATCGCCATGCTCCGCGACTTCGCCCGGACCCGCGCGAGCGGCCGCCCGTTCGCGCTGTCGTGCCACTTCTTCGGGCCGCACCTGCCCTACCTGCTCCCGGCGGAGTGGTTCGACCGGTACGACCCGGACAGCGTGACGCTGCCGCCGTCGATGGCCGAGACGTTCGCCGGCAAGCCGGAGGTGCAGCGGCAGTACAGCGCCTACTGGGGCAGCGACGGCTTCGACGAGAAGCAATGGCGCACGCTCACCGCGGCCTACTGGGGCTACGTCGCGCTGATCGACCACCAGATCGGCCGGATCCTGTCCGTGCTCGACGAGCTCGGCCTGGCCGACCAGACCGCGGTCATGTTCACCGCCGACCACGGCGAGTTCACCGGGGCGCACCGGCTCAACGACAAGGGGCCGGCGATGTACGAGGACATCTACCGGATCCCCGGCATCCTCCGGCTGCCCGGCGGCGCCCCGCCGGTCCGGCGCCACGAGTTCTGCACACTGCTCGACTTCACCGCCACCATGCTCGACCTGGCCGGCGCGCCCGCGGAGCACTGCCGCGGCCGCAGCCTCGTCCCGCTCGCCCGGGGTGAGCAGATGCCCGACTGGCGCCAGGAGGTGCTCTGCGAGTTCCACGGCCACCATTTCCCCTACGCCCAGCGCATGCTGCGCGACGATCGCCACAAGCTGGTCGTCAACCCCGAGGGCGTCGACGAGCTCTACGACCTGGAGCTCGACCCGCACGAGCTGCGCAACGTCATCGACGTCCCCGCCTATGCCGGCGCGGCCCGCTCGATGCGCCGGCGCCTCTACGCCGAACTCGTCCGCCGCGGCGACCGGTTCTCCCAGTGGCTGGCGTTCATGGGCGACATCCCCGACGAGGACCGGGTCCGCCCGGAGACCGCCGTCGAACAGCACGTCGTCTGACCCGGCGTCGCGGCGTGACCCGAGCCCGGGTCACGCCGCGACCTGAGATCTCGCTGTCGTGGCACCGAGAAGTGGCGGCCCCCTACCGGCCGACGGCGCCGCGGGCGGCCGCGCGGATCAGCGCGCCGTACTCGCGGTCGTCGATCACGCCTTCGGCCAGCAGCTGGTCGGCCACCGACCCGACGTGCCTGACGAACGCGCCGTGGTCGTCCCACACGCGCTCGTCGGCGATGCGGTCGTCGATCGAGCAGCCGCCGCCGGTCGCGCGGTTCGGCACCCCGCTGTCGACGCCGCCGATGACCACGGTCTCCCGGCCGTCCGTCTCCGGGCAGCTGACCTCGACCGCGACGGTCGCGGTGCGGGTCTGGGTCCGGTCCGCGACGGTGAGCGTCACCGCGAACGTGCCGCCCACGTCGAAGAGGTGGGACCCGGTGACCTCGTGCCCGGCCGCCACCTCGGTCACCACGCCGGACGACGCACCCGTGCCGTCGCCCCAGTCGATGCTCGCGGTCAGCGACGCGCCGGGGTTTCCCCACCCGCCGGTGACCCCGGCGAGCACGTCGCCGAACTCCTCGCCGACCGCGGCGGTGACCCCGGTCGCCGGCGTCACCTCGAGGTTCAGCTCGGGGTCGCGGTAGTCCTCGAGCTCGGTGAAGATGCCGTAGAGCGTCCCGGCGGGAACGTCGTACGCGAGCGTCATGAACACACCGGGCTCGATCTCGACGCTGGACGGGTTGGCCTGGTCGCCGTGCCCGGAGTCGTAGATCGGGATCTGGTGGTGCCCGCTCCAGTCGCCGCCGGCGTCCGGGACGAGCACCCCGCCCGTCGGCCGGTTCGCCACCCCGGCGATCCCGTAGGTGACCAGCACGCTCCCGTCGTCGAGCAGCAGCTGGTCGTGCGACGACGCCGGGATGTCGGTCGGTTCGGCCGGGGTCCAGGTGTACCCGTTGTCGAACGACCGGGACACGTACAGCACCTGCGGGTTCGAGGTGGCCCGCAGGCCCGCCACGATCTCGCCGCTGGGCAGCACGGTCAGGTTGGGCTCCTGGAAGTGGATGCCATCGTCCACCGCGATGGTGACGTCGTTGTCGCCGTCCCAGGTCAGGCCGCCGTCGGTGCTGCGCACCACGGTGGCCCGCTGAGGCGGGGCGGAGGACGCCGAGCTCAGCAGGATCCAGTAGGCGTTGCCGGTGCCACCGGTGGCCGTGTCGCCCTGGATGCCGAACGTGAACCCGTTCGCGAACCGCTCCGGCGAGAACGCGAAGCTCAGGTGCTTCTCGTCGGACGCCGGGTGAGCGCACGTCAGCGAGGTGATCTGGGTGCTGCTGTCGTCGAGGAGCCGGACGGCACGGTTGTCCGTCCCGGCGTCGCCGAACGGCGCGCCGGCCACCTCGACGTCGCCCCTGATCGTGCACTCGGCCGGGGGCTCGCCGAGCGGCTCGTCGTCGAACGTGCGCACGTCGAGCTCGGCCGCCGGTGGCGCCTCCGCCCCGACCGCGAGGTCGTCGACGTAGAACTCCATACCGGTCGGCGCCGTGCCGGCCGACGCGAACGTGACGTTGGTGAGGTTCACCGTGTCGTCGCGGCGGACGTCTGTGCTGAACGTCTCGTCGCCGACCGTGATCTCCAGGCTGGTGGCCGTCGCGTCCACCGACACCGGCCGGAAGCGGCCCGGCGCGCCGAAGTCCTCGACCCGGCCGAGCGTGCGCCACCCGCCCCCGTCATAGACGCGCACGTCGACGTGCTGGCCGGCCGAGCCCGGCGTGACGCCGTAGAGCGGGGCCAGCAGGTCGCCATTGGCGAGCTCGACGATCGGGCCGTGGCTCGCCGACCATCCGTCCGCCGAGGCGCAGCCCTCCGCCGGGGGCGGCTGCGCACAGCTCATCCGCGTGTCGATCCAGATCGGGTCGCTCCAGCTCTGGCCACCGTCCTCGGAGCGCACCACGTGGGTGCCCAACTGCCGGGAGCCCGCCGGGTCCTCCCAGCTGGTGACGAAGTATTCGAGCAGGATCGTGCCGTCGGAGAGCTGGGTCAGCTTCGGGTCGCGGTTGTCGAACCGGCCGGCCACGGCCGTGCGCGGTTCCGACCAGGTCTCGCCGTTGTCGTCGCTCTCGGTCACCCGGATCAGACCCTGGGGATCGACGTGCCCGATGCCCGAGTAGTAGGCGGCGAGCAACCGGCCGTCGTCCAGCCGGATCACGGACGGGAACCGCGGCGCCATGCCTTCGGGCTCGACCGCGACGACACTGCGCCGCTCGACCGCCACCGAGAGGGTCGAACGCCCGGACGTCCCAGCCGAGCCGGAGACGTCGACCACGACACTGTGCGGCCCGGTCTCCGAGTACGGATGGGAGCCGACGACGTCGAACCGGCCGGCCTCCTCGGACGCCTCGACGGTCGCGGGCCGCGGCCCGGCGCCCCAGTCGACCGTCGCCTCGAACGTCTCGCCGGACGCACCGCCGATCGGGCGGAAGCTCACCAGCCGGAACTCGGGCGAGGTCTCCCCTTCGCTCACCGGGTTCACCCAGGACGCGATGTCGACGAACTGCAGCCCGACGGGGTCCTCGGCGAGCTCGGTCCCCACGGCCAGGTCGTCGACATAGAACTCCATGCCCACCGCGGACTGACCTGCCGAGGAGAACACGACGTCGCCGAGGTTCACGGTGTCGTCGCGGCGCAGGTCCGTGATGAACGTCTCGCCGGCGGCGGTGATCTCCGCGGCGTCCGCGGTGGCCGCCACCGTCACCTCGGTGAACTCACCCGGCGTGCTCAGCCCGTCGACCCTGCCGAGCTGGTTCCAGGCGGCGCCGTCGTACACCATGACGGTCGCGTCGTCGGTGCCGGCGATCGGGCTGACGCCGAACCACCACGCGTTCCCGGTGCCGCCCACGGCGGTGTCGCCACGGATGCCGAACAGCAGCGGCCCGCCATGCCGCTGCGGGTTGAACCCGAAGCTGAGGTACCGCTCGTCGGACTCCGGGTGGTCGCACACCATCGTGGTCGTCGCCGAGCTGGTGTCGTCGATCAGGCGGACGGCCCGGTTGCCGGCGCCGGCGGCACCGAAGGGCGCCTCGCTGACCGCGACGTCACCGGTCGTCGCGCAGCCGCCGGGTGGCTCGCCGAGCGCTTCGGCGTCGAACGTCCGCACGTCGATCGCCGCGGCCGCAGCCACCTCTTCGGCCGCGGGCGCGGTCGCCGCGACAGCCAGGGAGACGGTCACCGCCGCCGTGAGGACGGCCGAGCGGCGCGGCCATGATCGCCTGTGGATCGGGCTGGACATGAGCACCTCCATGCAGGGGACGGTGCTCAGAGCAGACATAAAAGATCATTCCATGTCAATGCCCGCATACCGCCGGCGAGACCGCGGCCGCTGCTGCGATCCGCGGTGCTGGGTACGTCCGCCGTGAGGACGACGATCGGAGGACTCATGACGAGCAGGTTCGCCCAGTGGACGCTCGACGTCCGGGACGTGGACTCGATGGCGCGGTTCTGGTCCCAGGCGCTGGGCTACCGGATCGAGCCCGACGACGACGGCGAGGGCGCGCATCTGCGCCCGCCCGGCGATGCTCCGGCCGGCGCGCTCTCGGTCTGGCTGCAACCCAGCGCCGGCCCGAAGAGCGAGAAGAACCGCAACCACCCGGACCTCGTCGCCACGGCGGAGACGGCGGACGCGGAGGTGCGGCGGCTCCTCCAGCTCGGCGCTTCCCACGCCGACGTCGGGCAGACCGGCCGCGAGGGGTTCACCGTCCTCGCCGACCCGGAAGGCAACGAGTTCTGCGTCCTGCACCGTCCGCCGTCCTGATCGGCGGGCGCCCCGGCATGGGCGTCAGCCACCCGGGTACCGGACCGGCATCGGCATCAGTCATCCACGAGAGGCAGCACGATGAGAGCGGCGACCTGGCAGGGCACCCGAGACGTCCGGGTCGAGGAGGTCCCCGACCCACGCATCGACGCACCCACCGATGCGATCGTGCGGGTCACGACGACCGCGATCTGCGGCTCCGACCTGCATCTGTACGAGCCGATGGCGCCGTTCATGGAGGCCGGCGACGTCCTGGGCCACGAGCCGATGGGCATCGTCGAGGAGACCGGGAGCGAGGTGACGAACCTCGCGCCGGGCGACCGCGTCGTCGTGCCGTTCCAGATCTGCTGCGGCCACTGCTACATGTGCCGGCAGGGCCTGCACACCCAGTGCGAGACCACCCAGGTGCGCGAGCACGGCATGGGCGCCGCGCTGTACGGCTACACGAAGTTGTACGGCCAGGTGCCGGGCGGGCAGGCGGAGTACCTGCGGGTGCGCCAGGCGCAGTACGCGCCGATCGCGCTCCCGCCGGACGGCCCCGACGAACGGTTCCTCTACCTGTCCGACGTGCTCCCCACCGCCTGGCAGGCCGTGGAGTACGCCGCGGTCCCGCGCGACGGCACGCTGCTCGTCCTCGGGCTCGGGCCGATCGGCGACATGTCCAGCCGGATCGCCCTGCACCGGGGCCACCGGGTCATCGCCTCCGACCCGGTCCCGGAACGGCGGGCCAGGGTGGCCGAGCGCGGCGCGATCGTCCTCGATCCCGCCGCCGAGGACGACCTCGCCGGCACCGTCCGCGACCTCACGGACGGCCGGGGCGCGGACTCCGTGATCGACGCCGTCGGCATGGAGGCGCACGGTTCGCCCGTCGCCCAGTTCGCGCAGAAGCTCGCCGGGCTGCTGCCCGATGCCCTCGCCGAGCCGATGATGCAGAAGGCCGGCGTTGACCGGCTGGCCGCACTGTACACCGCGATCGACGCGGTCCGCCGCGGCGGGACGATCTCGCTGATCGGCGTCTACGGCGGCATGACCGACCCGCTGCCGATGCTGACGCTGTTCGACAAGCAGGTCCAGCTGCGGATGGGCCAGGCCAACGTGCGGCGCTGGAGCGACGACATCATGCCCCTGCTCACCGGCGACGCCGACCCCCTGGGCGTCGACCACTTCCACACCCACCGGCTCCCCCTCGATGACGCGCCGGCGGCATACGACATGTTCCAGAAGAAGGCCGACGGCAGCGTCAAGATCCTCCTCACCCCCTGACGCGCTACCAGGGATCGGATATCGGCCCACGAAGCGCGACCGCCGATGTCAGCCGCTGGACGTTAGGCGTGCGACGGCGCGGGTAGCGAAGGGTCATGAGTCGTGATCACGACCGCGTCGCCGCCCTGCTGAAGCGGCACGGCACGACGTACGCGGAGCAGGCCGGCATCACGCTGGCCGACAAGCCGTCGCCGCTCTACCGCCTGCTGGTCCTCTCGCTGTTGCTGTCGGCCCGCATCAGTTCCGACATCGCCGTTGCCGCCGCACGTGAGCTCTCGAGGGCCGGCTTCCGGACGGCCGAGCGCATGGCCGAGGCGACCTGGCAGCAGCGCGTGGACGCACTGGGCCGCGGGCACTACCGGCGTTACGACGAACGCACCTCGACCATGATCGGCGACGGCGCACAGCTGCTGCTCGACGACTACGCCGGCGACCTCCGCCGCCTGCATCGTGACGCCGGCAGCACCTCCCGGTTGGAGAAGCTGCTCCGGAGACACCCCGGAATCGGACCGACCGGTGCCGCCATCTTCTGCCGGGAGGTCCAGGGCACCTGGACCGACGTGGCGCCATACGCCGACAAGCGGGTCGTCGACGGGGCCCGGAAGCTCGGCCTGCCGACGTCCGTCCGACGGCTGACCGCCCTCGTGGACCCGTCCGATCTGCCCCGGCTCACGGCGGCGTGCGTACGCGCGTCACTGGATAAGGACATCGTCGACGACCTGACCTGACGGACGGGTCACGCGGGGCGGGCCAGTGCGTTGACGGCGGCGCCGAAGAGGCGGGGCAGTGCGGTCGCGGCCGGCACGATCGCGCGTCGCCCGGCCGTGGTCGAGGTGGCGCCGACCAGGGCGCGCGTCAGGAGCTCGTAGCGCCAGGTCAGCCGCCGCCAGCTGGTCTCGTACCCGGCCGGCGCGCCGGCGACGATCGCGGCGACGGCGGCGCGGGCCTGCGCCATCCCCAGCGCGACGCCCTCGCCGGTGAGGGCGTCGACGTAGCCGGCGGCGTCGCCGACCAGCAGGACGCGTCCGGCGACCCGCCGCCGCGACCGCTGCCGCAGCGGACCGGCGCCGAGCACCGTCGTCACGGGCCGGCCGGCGACCCGCTCGAGCAGGGCCGGAAACGCGCCGAGGTGCTGGTCGAACGGTCCCCGCTCCCGGGTGAGCACCGCGATCCCGACCAGCCCGGGCCCGACCGGCGTCACGTAGGCCTCCGCCGCCGGCGACCAGTGCACCTCCACGTAGTCGGTCCAGGGCTCCAGCCGCACGTGCAGCCGCAGCCCGAACCGGCGGGCCGTGGCGACCGGGGCGTCCAGGCCGAGTCGTCGCCGGATCGGCGAGTGCAGCCCGTCGGCGGCCACGAGGTACCGCGCGCGGACCCCGTCGACGTCGACGCCGCCGGCGTCCTGGCCGACGACGTGGACGGCTGACGACAGGACGGGCACGCCCGCGGCACGGACCGCGTGGCGCAGCGCGTCGTGCAGGACCGTCCGCCGGACGCCGCGGCCGGGGCCGGCGCGGAAGTCGGCGACCACCGAGCGGCGGCCCGACACGTAGCGGATGCCGCGCAGCACCTGCCCCTCCGGCTCGACGCCGAGGTCGCCGAGCGCGACGACGGCGCCGGGCATGAGCCCCTCGCCGCACGCCTTGTCGATCGGCCCGGTCCGCGGCTCGAACACGACGGCGTCCAGGCCCGCGCGGGCCGCGTGCAGCGCCGTCGTCAGCCCGGCCGGACCGCCGCCGGCGACGGCGAGGTCGATCACGGCGCGGCCCCCTCGCGGCCCAGGGCCGTGAGCGCCGCGTTCTCCACCGACAGCCGGACGGCGAGCAGCGCGGCGTTGAGCGCGGTGAACACGACCGCCGTGATCCAGGCCGAATGCACCAGCGGCAGCGCGAACCCCTCGACCACGACCGCGACGTAGTTCGGATGACGCAGCACCCGGTACGGCCCGCCATCCACGCGGTCGAGGCCGGGAACGACGATGACCCGGGTGTTCCACTGCCGCCCGAGCGTCGCGATGCACCACCAGCGCAACGCCTGCGCCGCCACGACGAGAGCGAGCATCGTCCAGCCGAGGGCCGGCACGAAGTCGGGCCGGCGGATCCACACCTCCGCGACGGCGCCGGCCAGCAGCGCCGTGTGCAGGACCACCATGACCGGGAAGTGCCGCTGCCCGTACTCCACGCCGCCCCGGGCGAAGCTCCAGGCCGCGTTGCGCCTCGACACCACCAGCTCGGCCAGACGTTCCAGGCCGACCAGACCGACCAGCACGGTGAACAGGATCTCGGACATGATCACGCCCTCAGCAGGACGAGTTCGAGGCAGAAACCCGGGCCCATGGCCAGCATGATCCCGTACGACCCCGGCCGCGGCGGGCGCAGCTCGAGCGTGTCGGACAGAACGTGCAGCACCGACGCCGACGACAGGTTGCCGATGCGGTCCAGCGAGTCCCACGTCACCGCCAGCGCGTCGCGATCGACGCCGAGCGCCTCCTGCATCGCCTCCAGCACCTTCGGCCCGCCCGGATGGCACACCCACCACTCGACGTCCTCGCGGCCCAGCCCCTGCCCGGACAGGAACCGGCCGACGTCCTCGCCGACGCGGTGGCGCACCAGGTCGGGGACGTCCGCGCTCAGCACGATGCGCAGGCCGGACGATCCGACGTCCCAGCCCATGACCCGTTCGGTGTCCTCGTAGAGCCGGCTGCGGCTGGCCAGCACGGCGGGACGGACGCGGCCCGGCGGCGCGATGGTCGCGGCCGCCCGCTCCTCGCCGGCCGCGACGACCGCGGCGGCGCCGTCGCCGAACAGGCCGCTGGCCACGAGGTTCGGGATCGACGTGTCACCGCGCTGGACCGTCAGCGAGCACAGCTCCACCGACAGCAGGACGGCGACCTCGCCGGGGTGGCCGAGCAGGTAGTCGTGCATCCGCGCCACACCCGCGGCGCCGGCCACGCAGCCCAGGCCGACGATCGGCACCCGTTTCACATCGGGGCGCAGGCCGATGCGCCCGGCGATCCGGGCGTCCAGCGACGGCACCGCGATGCCGGTGATCGTCGTCGAGACGATCAGGTCGACGTCGGACGGCGTCAGCCCGGCGGCGTCCAGCGCGTCGGTGATCGCCCGTGAGCCCAGGTCGACGGCGGCCGTCACGAACGCGTCGTTGGCGGCGCCGAAGTCGCCGAGGCTCGCATAGCGCTCCTTCGGCAGCGCGAGATGGCGGGTGCTCACGCCGGCGTTGGCGTGAAATCGCTCCAGCAGAGCCAGGTCGTGGCGGCGGGCCGGCGCCAGCATGGCCGCGACCTGCGCCGTCAGGTCGGCCTGCGCGTACTTGTGGTCGGGTAGGACCCCGCGAACCGACAGGATGCGCGTCATTGTCAAGTAATACTCCAATCCGGCGTGCCTAAACTTCGGACGTGGCGGTGGCGACGGCGGCGGCGGGCCTGGTGCGTGCCTGCCATCCCGAGCCGACGGCCGCGGTCACGGCGTTGAGCGGGCTGCTGGCGCTGCGGCTGGGACACGATCCCGGCACGCTGACGCTCGTGGTGGCGGCCGTGTTCACCGGGCAGCTCACGGTCGGGTGGTCCAACGACCTCGTCGACGCCGGCCGCGACCGCTCCGTCGGCCGCACGGACAAGCCGCTGGCCACCGGCCGGGTCTCGGCGCGGACGGTCGCCGTCGCGCTGACGGTCGCGGCGGTCGCCTGCGTGGCGCTGTCGCTGGCCCTGGGCCCGGCCGCCGGGCTGGTCCACCTGGGCCTGGTGGGGTGCGGTGTGGGGTACAACGTGCTGCTGAAGCGGACGGCGCTGTCGTGGCTGCCGTACGCGGTCGCCTTCGGGCTGCTCCCCGCGGTGGTGAGCCTGGCCCTCGACCCGCCGCAGTGGCCGCCGTGGTGGATGATCGTCGCCGGTGCCCTGCTGGGGGTGGGCGCGCATCTGGTCAACGTGCTGCCCGACCTCGCCGACGACGCCGCGACCGGTGTGCGCGGGCTGCCGCACCGCATCGGCGCCGCGCGGACGCGGGTCGTCGCCGTCGTCGTGCTGGTCGCGGCGTCGCTGCTGGTGGTGCTGGGGCCGGGCCGGCCGCCGGCCTGGGCGTGGGCCGGCCTGGCTCTGGTCGTGGTCCTCGCCGCGACGGCGCTGCGCGGGCGCGGCTCGGCGCCGTTCCGCGCGGCGATGGCCATCGCGCTCGTCGACGTGGTGCTGCTGGTGCTGCGCAGCTGAACGTCGCGCGGCTGGGTAGTGCTCCGCTCATGGAGGAGCCCTGGGATCTCGTCGTCGTGGGCGCCGGGCCGGCCGGAGCGGCGGCGGCGCTCGGCGGGTTGGCGGCCGCACCCGGTCTGCGGGTGCTGATACTGGACCGCGCGAGCTTCCCCCGCGACAAGGCCTGCGGCGACGGCATCTCGCCGGACGCGACGACCGTGCTGGCCGACCTCGGCCTTGCCGGCCTGCTGGACGACTGGGCGCCGGTGCGGCGGCTGGAGCTCGCGCGCGGCTCGCACCGGGTGTCGCGGCCCATGCACCGGCCCGTCCGGGTGGTGCCGCGTCTCGTTCTGGACGACCGGCTGCTCGGCGCCGCCGTCGGCGCCGGAGCGCGCTTCGAGCGGCACCGCGTCCGCACCGTCGTGCCGCGCGGCGACGTCGTGGTGGTCGACGACGAACTGGCGGCGCGCGTGGTGGTCGGCGCGGACGGCGCGTACTCGGTCATCCGCCGTGCCGCCGGTGCCCCCGCGGTCCGGCGCCGAGCCATCGCCCTGCGCGGGTACGTCCCGACGACGCCGCGCTGGGCCGGCCGCCAGATCATCGCGTTCGACCCGGACGACACGCAGGCCTACGCCTGGTGCTTCGACCGCGGCGACGGCCTGGCCAACGTCGGCTACGGCGCGTTCGGCCGCGACGGCCTGACCCGCACCGCGCTGCTGCGGCGGCTGGGCGAGCTGCTGCCCGGCGCGGACGACGGCGCCGACTGGCGCGGCCATCACCTGCCGCTGTCGTCCTGGCGCTGGACCCAGCCCGGCGGCCGTCTCCTGCTGGCCGGTGACGCGGCCGGCCTGATCAACCCCATGACGGGCGAAGGCATCCACTACGCGGTGACGACGGGTGCGTCCGCCGGACGCGCGGCCGCGGCGGCCCTCCTCGCGGGGCGGCCGGACACCGCGGGCGCGCGGCACCGTGCGGCCGTGCGCCGCCTGCTCGGGCGGCATCTGCGGCACACCGCCGCGGCGGCGCGGCTGGCCAGGGCGCCGGCGGTGCTGACCGCCGGCCTGTCCGCGGCCGCACGCGACCAGCACGTGTTCGACGACCTGGTCGACCTCGGGCTCGGCGAGGGACGGCTGACACCGCGGGTGATCTCCGGCCTCGCCCGCGCGCTCGTCCACTGATCCCCCGCCATGCGTCTCCGCGCCGTCGCCGGGTACGAGCGCGACTCGGCTTCACGCCAGGATCTTCAAGGTCTTCCTCGCCGCCCGATCGCGTCGCCCGCCGGGCGGCGCGTGGTCCGGATCGATCAACGGGTGGCGAGCAGGCCGGCGATCGCCAGGACGGCCAGGCCGCACAGCAGCCCGACGACGACCGCCACCATCAGCGTGCTGCCCGACCACTTCCCGCGGCGCCCACCAGGATGATCAAAGGCCGACGGGCCCTCTCGCGGCCGCGGTCGTTGCGCCGGGTCCTCGTAGCCGTTTCCGTGCTCCTCGTGATGGCTCATGGTGCATCCGATACCCGGGCGGGCGACGTCGCATCCCCGTCAGGCCTGGCTGCCCACGCCGTCGCTGCTCGGCGCGTGCCGCTCACGCTCCGGCAGCCGGTGCGAGCCGGGCGGCGAGGAGCCGTTTCCCCTGCTCGCCGGCCTTCAGGTCGTTGTCGCGGATCTTCCGGAACCACTCCGCGAGCTCACCGTCACCGGCTTGCTCGGCGTCGGAGATGTAGGTCTCCATCTGCCACGCGAACTCGAGTGACGCCTGGAGAACGGTGATGAGGTTGTAGTGCTCGTCCCGCACGGGCCGGGGCGGTTCGTTCGTCATGATGGCTACTCCCCACGTCGAGCTGACGCAGGGACCCTTACCCCGTCCTCGCCGGCTCATGGCGACGTCGGCGCAGCACGCAGCGGTGTGCGGCGTGGTCAGGACCAGCGGCGGCGGCAGGGTCGTGCCGAGCGGTAGGGTGCGGGCTTGAACCGGTCGGCGTGCAGCAACGCATCGACCGGTTCGCCACGTCACAGGTGATGTCCGCCCAGTCCGTCGCGGCCGCTAGCCGCGGACCCAGCTCATCCCACCCACACCGGCCAGCCGGTCGTAGCCGCTGGTGACAATCCGACGTGCGCGACGCTGTTGCCGGCTCACGTCGGGTGCTTTTGCAGCGCCTGCGGGAAACGCAGGACGGCGGTGGCGCCGCCGTCGGGAACGCCGAGGCCGCGCTCGCCGACCCAGGCCGCCCGGCCGCGCGCCGGGACCATCGTGGTCGTGGCGTCGGCGGTGGCTCGAGCGGCCGCCACTTCGGTGGCGCCGGCCGCGACGTCCAGTTCGACACATTCTGAGACGGTCGCCAGTACGATCAAGCGTTGTGAGCGACGCCACGGTGAGCCTGATCGTGCTGGCGGTGGTGGTCGTGGTGTTCGTGTGGAACCGCCTCCCGGTCGAGATCGTGGCGCTGGGGACCGCGCTCACGCTGTATGCCGTCGGCCTGCTGGAGATCGACGAGGCGCTGGCCGGTTTCGGCGACCCGGTGGTGATCTTCCTCGCGTCGCTGTTCGTCGTGAGCGCGGGGCTGGACTCGTCGGGTGTGACGACCTGGGCCAGCAGCCGGCTGATGGAGCGGGTCGGCACCGGCCGGCGGCGCCTGCTGTTGCTCGCCATGGCCATGAGCGCGCTGCTCACGGCGTTCATCACGCTGAACGGCGCGGTGGCCGCGCTGCTGCCCATGGTGGTGGCGATGGCGGTGCGGTCCGGGCAGTCGCCGTCCCAACTGGCCATGCCGCTGGCGTTCGCCGGCAGCGCGGGGTCGCTGCTGATCCTCACCGGCACACCGGTCAACGTCATCGTCTCCGACGCGTCGGCCGACGCCGGGGCGGGCGCGTTCGGGTTCTTCGAGTTCGCGCTCGTCGGCGTCCCGCTGGTCGCCGGCACCGTCGTCATCGCCCTGTACCTCGGGCCGCGCGTGCTGCCCGCCACCGTCCCGCGGCACGCGCCACCGGACCTCGGCGACCACGCCCGGCTGCTCATCGAGCAGTACGCCGTCGACGGCAACCTGTACCGCCTGCGGGTCCGGGAACACTCCCCGCTCGTCGGAACCGGCGCGGACGACGCCGTGCCGCTGGACGCCGGCGTGACCCTCGTCGGCGTGCGGCACCGGGGCCGTGCGCCCCGCCCGGAGGACGGCGTTCTCGCGGCCGACGACGTGCTGGTCGTGCGCGGTGACGCGGGCCCGGTCAACGAGTTCATGGCCCGCCACCACCTCGCCGCGCTCGGCGGCTCCGGCGACGGCCTGCTGACCCATGAGGTCGGCGTCGCCGAGATCGTCATCCCGCCGAGATCGCGGCTGATCGGCGAGGTCGTCGTCCCCGGCATGCGACGCAGCACCGGACTGGTGGTGCTGGCGGTCCACCGGCTCGGACGGGACCGCGGGCGCGAGCCGACCACGCTCGAGGTCGGTGACACGCTGCTGGTCGAGGGCACCTGGGACGCACTGGACCAGAACATCCACGGCCAGGACGCCCTCGTCGTCGACTCGCCGGACCTGCTGCGCCGGCAGGCGCCCGGCCTCGGCCCGCGCGGCCGGCTGGCGCTGGCGGTGCTGGCCGGCATGGTGCTGCTGCTCGCGCTCGGCGTCGTCCCGGCGGTGGTGGCCGGGCTGCTGGGCGCGCTGGCGATGGTGCTGCTGCGGGTCGTGCGCATCGAGCAGGCCTACCGGTCGATCTCCTGGACCACGGTCGTGCTCATCGGCGGGCTCATCCCGCTCTCGACGGCGATCCAGGACAGCGGCGCCGCCGAGCAGATCGCCGACGTCCTCATCGGCATCGTCGGTGACGGCTCACCGCACCTGCTGCTGCTCGGCATCTTCGTGCTCATCGGGCTGCTGGGCCAGATCGTCAGCAACACCGCCACCGCGCTCATCGTCGTTCCGGTCGCGCTGGCCGCGGCCGCCGAGACCGGCGTGGCCGTGCAACCCGTCCTCATGCTGGTCACGGTGGCGGCGGCGGCCAGCTTCCTCACCCCGATCGCCACCCCGGGCAACATGATGGTGATGGGCCCCGGCGGCTATCGCTTCGGCGACTACTGGAAACTCGGACTACCCATCATGGGCTGGTTCCTCCTCGTCGGGGTCTTCCTCGTCCCGGTCATCTGGCGTTTCTGATTCATTCGCCGGAAATTGCAGACAGTTGCGACTGCATCCACTAGCGTCACGCACAGTGATCATTGTGTGATGGTCGCCACAGGGGGTGGTGGGCGGTGGAGTCCGGCATCAACCAGAAGTCCCGCACCGAGAGCGCCGATCGCGTCAGCCAGCTGATGCCGGCGCTCGTCGACGATCTGAAACGGCTGGCCCGCATTCCGTCGATCGCCTCACCCGGGTTTCCGCCCGAGCCGCTGTTCGAGGCACACGACGTCGTCGCCGACCAGCTGCGCGCGGCCGGCGTCACCGATGTCGGCTCGCTGACGATCGAGGGCAAGACGGCGCCGGTGGTCGTCGCGGAGGTGCCCGCTCCACCGGGCCGGCCCACGGTGCTGCTCTACACGCACTACGACGTCGTGCCGGCGGGCGACGAGGCGCTGTGGGACACGCCGCCGTTCGAGCCGGTCGAGCGCGACGGCGCCCTCTACGGCCGGGGCGTAGCGGATTCCAAGGCCAACGTGATGGCCGTCATCGGCGCGCTGCGCGCCTACGACGGCCGTCCGCCGGTGGGCGTCAAGGTCGTCATCGAGGGCCAGGAGGAGGTCGGCAGCCCGTTCGACGTGTACCCGCCGAGCGCACCCGAGCTGTTCCGGGCCGACGCGATGGTCGTCGCCGACGTCGGCAGCGTGCGCCCGGGCGTGCCGACGCTCACCGTCGCGCTGCGCGGGTCCGCGCAGGTGGACGTCGAGATCCGGACGATGGCCGGCGACAAGCACAGCGGCCAGTACGGCGGCGCGGCGCCCGACGCCCGCACCGCCCTGCTCCGGCTGCTCGCCTCGTTGCACGACGACGCCGGCGACGTGGCGGTGCCGGGGTTGCGGCGCACGGAGTGGACCGGCACCACCTACAGCGACGAGGAGTTCCGGGAGCTGGCCGAGATCGAGCCGGAGGTGCCGATGATGGGCACCGGCGGGCTGGGCGAGCGCATCTGGTCCGGGCCGGCGATCACCGTGGTGGCGTTCGACGCGCCGACCACCTCGGCGCCGATCAACGCGGTGGCCGGGCACGCCCGCGCGACGCTGAACCTGCGGGTGCATCCGCAGCAGCGCGCCGCGGAGGCGCAGGCCGCGCTGGTCGAGCACCTGCGCCGGCAGCGCCCGTTCGGCATCGTGCCCGAGGTGGTGCCGGGTGAGGCCGGCGACGGCTACGCCGCGTCGCTGGACGGCCCGGCCTTCGACGCCGCCACGAGCGCGCTCGGGGCGGCGTGGGAGGGCACGACCGAGATCATGGCCGGCGGCGGGTCGATCCCCCTGGTCATGGCCCTGCACGAGGCCGTCCCGACGGCGGAGATGCTGCTGTTCGGCGCGACCGACAGTTACGCGAACATCCACGCGCCGAACGAACGCGTCCTGCTCGACGAGTTCCACCGGGCCACGCTGGCCCTGACGCTGTTCCTGGCCGAGTACGCCCAGCGGTGGGAGGGCGCCCGGTGAGCACCGCGCAGGACGCCGCCCCCGTCGAACCCGAGGACGGCGCGCCGCAGCAGGAGGAGACGAAGAAGTCCCGCGGCTTCCCGACCGCCGTCACCGTCCTGGCCATCGTCACGTTCCTGGTGTGGGTGCTGGCACTGCTGATCCCGGCCGGGACCTACGAGCACGACGAGTACGGCGCGCCCGTGGCCGGCACCTACCAGGAGGTCGACTCGCCGCTGTCGTTCGGCGACCGGGTCCGCGAGCTGATCCTGTCGCCGGTCAACGGCTTCTACGGGCTGCAGGACCTCGTGTCTGGATTCGTCAGCACCGAGAACGCGGGCGTGCTGTTCGGGTCGATCGGCGTGGTCGTGTTCATCCTGTCGATGGGCTCGTTCATGGGCGTGGTCTTCGCCACCCGCAGCCTCGAGGTGGGGGTCGGCAGTCTGGCCGCCCGGCTGCGCGACCGCGGCTGGCTGCTCATCGTCGCCATCATGTCGTTGTTCTCGCTGCTGGCCGGCACGATGGGCTTCTCGGTCGAGACGTTCGGCTTCTATGCGCTGCTCATCCCGCTGATGAAGGCGATCGGGTACGACCGGATGACCACGGTCGGCGTCATCATCGTCAGCATCTCCGTCGGGGCGATGGGCTCGACGGTGAACCCGTTCTCCATCGGGGTGGCCTCCGGCGAGGCCGGGGTGTCCATCGGCGACGGCATCGTGCTGCGGGTCGTGCTGTGGGTGACGATGACCGCCATCGGCATCGCCTACGTGCTGCGCTACGCCCAGCGGGTCCGGCGCGATCCGTCCCGGTCGCTGGTCAAGGCCGACGACGAGCCGGACGATGCCCCCGACGACACCGCCGACGCGCCGGCCGAGCGGCTGACCGGCACCCAGAAGGCCGTCCTGGCGATCACCGGCCTGACCTTCGCGCTGCTGATCTTCTCGGTCATCCCGTGGTCGAGCATCTTCGGCGCGACCACCGGCCCGGCCGAGGGCGACGTGATCCACGAGACCACCACCGAGCCGTACTGGTTCCAGCTGGACTGGTGGTTCGCCGAGCTCGCCATGCTGTTCTGGATCGCCGCGATCATCGTCGGCATCGTCGCCCGGATGGGTGAGAAGGACATCGTCGGCAGCATCATCCGTGGCGCCGGCGACTTCCTCGCACCGGCGCTGGTCATCGCGCTGGCCCGCGGCGTCGCCGTCATCATGACGAACACCCAGACGCTGGACACGGTGCTCAACTACATGGAGCGGGCGGTCAGCGACGCCTCGGCCGGCGTGTTCACCGTCCTGGTGGCGGTCGTCAACGCGCCGCTGGCGTGGCTCATCCCGTCCTCGTCCGGGCACGCGACGCTGGCCATGCCGCTGCTGGCGCCGTTGAGCGACTTCGCCGACGTCGACCGTGCCCTGACCATCACGTCGTGGCAGCTGGGTCACGGGCTGGCGCTCATGGTCGCGCCGACCAACGTCGCCGTCGTCGCGGGGCTGGCCCTGGCCAAGGTCGGGTACGACGCCTACCTGCGCTTCGTCGCGCCGTTGCTGGGCATTCTCGCCCTCTACGTCTGCCTCGTGCTGTTCATCGCCGCCGGTTTCGGCTGACCCATCCCGTCCCGATCTCGCACCATCCGGTCCGATCCGCAGGAGGAACGCATGTCCGAGCTCATCGTCATCGGGTACGACGACCACGACACCGCCAAGCGGGCCTACGAGGAGGTCCAGCGGCTGCAGAGCGACTTCATCGTCGACCTCACCGGGCTGGCCGTCGTCACCGTCGACGAGGACGGCAAGCAGCACGTCGACACCCCCGGGCGCATCGTCGGCGCCTCGGCCGCGTCCGGCGCCCTGTGGGGCGCCCTGTTCGGCCTGCTGTTCCTCATCCCCGGCATGGGCCTGCTGATCGGCGGGGCGATGGGCGCGTTGCTCGGCAAGCTGAACAAGTCAGGCGTCGACGAGGCGTTCCGCAACCGCGTACACACGATGCTGCAGCCGGGCAGGGCCGCCGTCGTGATCATGGCCGCCAAGATCACCGAGGACAAGTTCGCCGCCGCGCTGCGGCCATTCGGCGGCGACCTCCTGCAGACCTCGCTGTCGAGCGAGGACGAGGAGGAACTGGCCTCGGAGCTCCGTGCGGGCTGACAACGGCGCCCGGCGAGCGGTGGCACGGTCGCTGCTCGCCGGCGCCGTCCTGGCGCTGACCGCCGCCTGCGCGAGCAGCGGCGGCAGCGCCCTGCTCGACGCCCGCAGGCCGTCGGACAGCGTCAACGCGACCGCCGGGCACATCCGGCTGCTGGGCGTGCGCATCGAGCATCCCGACGACGCTGAGCACATCGAGGGCGACAACGTGGGGCTCTTCCTCACCATCGCCAACCAGTCGTCGGAGCCCGACACCCTGACCGCGGTGAGCAGCGTCGACGCCCGGCAGATCGTGTTCCGCGACGGCGACGGGCCGATCGAGGAGGAGATCGACGTCACGGTGCCGGCGGAGGGTGTGGCGTCGCTGCAGTACCCGGGCGGCCCGCACCTGGAACTGGTCGAGCTCGGCCGCAACGTGCGCGGCGCCAGCTTCCTGCCCGTGACGTTCCGCTTCGCCGACGCCGGGACGGTCACCGTCTACGTGTTCGTCCGGGGGTTCGGCCGGCCCACGGTGTCGCCGCTCCCCCCGCCGACCCCGTGAGCGTTCGCTCCGCCGTCGCCCGGCTGGTCGTGGCGGCGGCACTGGCGACCGGCCTGACGGTCCCGGCGACGCAGCTCGCCGCGGCGCAGGACGTCGCGGACCCGGCGGGCGAGCTGGCCGAACGGTATGCGCCGGTGCTGCGGATCCGCGCCCAGGAGGAGCCGTGCGGCCCGGGCCAGCCCTACCTGCCTGTCGACATCGACACCGTCCTGGACAACCGCGACGTCGCCCTGCGCGGCCCCTGGTCGACCGACGACCTCGCCGGCATCGCGCCGTCCGCGACGGACATCGGCGACGGCCTGGGCCGTTACCATCTCGACTTCCCCGGCGACGCCCTCGACCCCGGTTGCGAGTTCGAGCAGTGGTCGCGGGAGCTCACCGACGACGGCGACCCGGTGGCCTACGCCCGCGTCGTCGGCGACCCGGACCGGCCCGGGCAGGTCGCACTGCAGTACTGGTTCTTCTACGTCTTCAACGACTGGAACAACAACCACGAGGGCGACTGGGAGATGATCCAGCTCGTCTTCGACGCCCCCGACGCCGCGGCGGCGCTGCGCACCGAGCCCACCATGATCGGCTACAGCCAGCACTCCGGCGGCGAGGGCACCACTAGGGGCTCGGACGTGCACGAGGTGCTCGACGGCACCCACCCGGTCGTCTACCCGGCCGAAGGGTCACACGCCAACTTCTTCGGCGCCGCGCTGTACCTCGGGCGCAGCGCCGACACCGGCGTCGGGTGCGACGACACCCGCGAACCGCACACCGACCTGCGGCCGGAGATCGCGCTGATGCCGACCGAACGGCCGGCCTACCTCGAAGCCTTCCCTTGGCTCGGGTTCGACGGCCGCTGGGGGGAACGGCACGAAGCGTTCTACAACGGCCCCGCCGGCCCCAACATGAAGCGGCAGTGGACCGAGCCGATCCAGTGGGCCGAGGAGACCTGGCGCGACGGCAGCGTCACCGTCCCGCTGTCGTCGGCCGTCGGCCCGAACGTCACCAACACCTTCTGCGGCGCCGTCGAGACCGGCTCCAACCTGCTCCGCGCGATCGTCCGCAACCCCGGCCCGGCGCTCGCCGTCCTGGGCGTCCTGGTCGCGATCGTGCTCGGCGCCGCCAGCCGCACCCGCTGGACCGGGGCCGGCCGCTGCCCGTCGTGCGCCGCCGCGCCTGGGGTCAGCTGCTGACCACCGCCTGGCGCATGTACACCCGGCGCTGGCCGCTGTTCATCGGCTTCGGCCTGGTCTACCTGCCCGTGATGCTGCTCGCCACGGCCGCGCAGTGGCTCGTCGTCACCCTCGCGGACCTCACCACACTGACCGGCCCGGACGGCGACCACAACGCGCTGACCGTGCTCGTCGTCGTGCTTCTCGGCGACACCATCTCGCTGCTCGCCTACGTCCTCGTTCTCGCGGCGGTGAGCCGCTCACTGGACACCCTCGCGCGCGGCGGGCAGCCCTCCCTTCGCGACGCCGCCCGCGCGGTCGGCCACGAACTCGGCCCGCTCACCGGGGTCTCCGCGCGGATCGCCGTCGTGGTCGCGCTGCTGGTGATCCCGGTCATCACGGCGCCGCTGGCCGTCGTCTACGCCGTGCGCCGCGCGTTCGCCGTCCCCGTCGTCATGGCCGAACACCGGACCGTGTCGGGCGCGTTGCGCCGCAGCCGTGAGCTGGTCCGCGGCCGCTGGTGGCCGGTGGCGCTGCTGCTGGTGCTGGTCGCCGGGCTCGGCGCGGTGACCGGCCCGCTGGTCGGCATCGTCATCCTGCTGGTCTCCGGCGGCACCTCCTTCTGGCTGATCAACCTCATCGCCGGCCTCGTCTACGCGATCACCATCCCGTACGTCGCGCTCGTCATCTCCTACCAGTACGCCGACCTCACCGCCCGAGCCATGAGCGACGACGACCGCCAGCCCGAGCTGGTGTCGTGAGGGGACGCTGGCGCTCGGCCGCCGCCGGACTGCTGATCGCGCTGGGTTGCCTGCTGACGGTGCCCGCGGTGGCCGCGGTCTGGCTGGACTCGACCGTCGTCGACACCGAGGGCTACGTCGACACCGTCGGGCCCCTCGCCGCGGACCCGGCCGTGCAGGACGCCGTCGCCGCGCGCCTCGCCGACCGCGTCGAGGCCGCGGTCGGACGCTCCGGCCCGCTCACCGACCGGCTACGCGAACGGATCGAGGAGCAGGTGCGCGGCGTCATCGCGAGTGACCGGTTCGCGACCGCCTGGACCGAGGCCAACCGGATCGCGCACCGCAACGTCGTCGCCGTGCTGACCGGCGACGACGGCGACGGCGTGGTCACCCTCATCGGCGACACCGTCACGCTCCAGCTCGGTGCGATCGCCGCACCCCTCCAGGAGCGCCTGGCCGCCGCCGGCGTACCGCTGCCCGAGCGTCTCACCGCGGCCGACACCCAGGTGGCGCTCCTCCAGTCCGATCACCTGCCGGCCGCCCGGGAGTGGCTCGCCCGCATCGACCGGCTGGGCCGCTGGCTCCCGGTCGCGGCCGTCGTCCTGCTCGCCGCCGGTGTCCTGCTCGCGCGCAACCGACCGCGGGCATCGGCCGTCGCCGGCGGCGGCGTGGGACTCGCCATGCTGGCGTTGGTGGCCGGCCTGGCGCTGGCCCGTCCGCCCTACCTCGACGCGCTGCCACCCACCGTCGACCCCGATGCTGCGGCGGTGGTCTTCGACCAGCTCGTCTCCCCGCTCCGGTCGTCAGCCCTCGTCGTACTCGCTGCCGGTCTCGTCATCTGCCTGGCCGCCGCCGTCGCGACCCGCCTCACCAAGCGGCGGGCACGGGTCCGATGACCCGGCCGCGCGCACGTCGTCCCAGATCCGGGCCGGGAGGCCGGCACCGGACCCTAGTGGCCGGTGTCAGCCGCGCCCTGTTCGGTGACGGCTCACACCGTCGTCCCGGTCCGCCGTTCGTCGCCGTGGAACTGGACGGGTTGATGGGTGACCTGTTCGATGTCCGTGGCCGCGACCTCGAGGACCTGGTGGGCGAGATCGGAGAACGCACGAGCCATCGCCAGTTCGTCGCCGATCTTCGGGACGGCGGGATCGGCCGGATTCCGCCGCGCCGTCCCGGAGCCGGTCAAGAACGTCCCCCTGGGCGACTCGAGCCGTGCCTCGGCCCTCGTGAGCAACTCGTCGTCCTGCTCGTAGACGACGACATCGACGTTCAAACGCTTGATCCGATTCATCGCCGGCCACCCTTCTCGATCGTCCGATGCCCAGCGTGCGGGACACACTCCCGTGATGTCGCGTACCCCATGCCGGTGCGCACAAACGGCCCGAGTGTCGAGCGGCCGGTGCGCGGGTACGGGCAGCACATGAGCGTCGACGGCCCGCAGACGATCTTCCGCGATCGCGAGGATGCTGGTCGCCGTCTCGGCGAGCGCCTGAGTTCAGCGACCTTCCACGACCCGATCGTGCTCGCGCTCCCACGCGGCGGCGTGCCGGTGGCCGCTCAGGTCGCGGCCGCGTTGGACGCTCCGTTGGCGGTGTTCGTGGCCCGGAAGGTCGGCATCCCGTCGCATCCGGAGTTCGGCATCGCCGCGATCGCGGAGGGCAGCGAGGAGGTCGTGGTGTCGGGCGCGGCCGGCCGCGTCGGACTAGGCCCGGGCGAGCTCGACGCGCTGGTCCGGGACGAGCGGGCTGAGCTGGCTCGGCGGGTCGGGCGGTACCGTGGCTCGTCGCCGCTGCCGGACCTGGAGGCACGCGACGTGGTCCTGGTCGACGACGGCCTGGCGACCGGCGTCACGGCCGCGGCCGCCCTGCGGTCGCTGCGCGGCTTCCACCCGCGCCGGCTGCTCCTCGCCGCGCCTGTCTGCTCTCCCCGCGCCGCCGAGCGGCTGGCCGCCGACGCGGACGAGGTCGTGTGTCTGGCCGCCCCCGCCGATCTGCGCGCCATCGGCGCGTACTACGACGACTTCGGCCAGACGACGGATGACGAGGTCGCCGAGCTGCTCGCCTCCTCACGCTCCACCACCGACGCCGCGCCGACCGAGCGGCCCGTCACTCTCGCCGTCCTGCAGGCCGGCGCCATCCATGGCGACCTCAGCGTGCCCGGCCGGGCCCGCGGCGTCGTGCTCTTCGCGCACGGCAGTGGCAGCGGCCGGCACAGCCCGCGCAACCGCGACGTGGCTCGGTCACTCCAGCGGCGCGGGCTGGCGACCATGCTGATGGACCTGCTCACCCCGGAGGAGGAAGCAGAGGACGCCGCCACCGGGCGGCACCGGTTCGACATCCAGCTGCTGGCCGGGCGGCTGGAGCTGGCCAGCCGCTGGCTGGCGGAGGAGCCGGCCACGGCCGATCTCCCGCTCGGCTACTTCGGCGCCAGCACCGGCGCGGCGGCCGCCCTGGTCGCGGCCGCGGCAGCCGACGGCCGCGTGGGCGCCGTCGTCTCCCGCGGCGGGCGCCCGGATCTCGCCGGCGACGCGCTGGCGAGGGTCATCGCCCCGACACTGTTGATCGTCGGCGGCCGCGACGAATCCGTCCTCGGCCTCAACCAGGAGGCGCGACGGCGGCTGCCCGGCGTCAGCGAGTTGGAGGTCGTGCCCGGCGCGAGCCACCTGTTCGAGGAGCCAGGTGCGCTCGACGAGGTCGCACGACTGGCCGGCGAGTGGTTCACCAGACACCTCGGGAGGTGACAAGCATGGCGACGCAGACCCAACGCACGATCCTCTGGGTCGTCGCGGTGGTAGCCGTCATCGCCCTCGTCGCACTGGCGATGGCGATCGGCGGCGACGGCGGAGGGGGTTACTGAGCCCGCCATGCGCTGCGGCAGGTGCCTGTCTCACCGCTGGAAGAGCCCGACCAGCGTGCCGCGCGCGAGCATCGCCGCATCCGCCGCGCGGTACGCGTCCTGGACGCTGGGATCCTCCGGCAGCTCGACCGGCTCGGACAGCGCATACAGCCGGAAGACGTAGTGGTGCGCGTCGTCGCCCGGCGGCGGCGCCGGCCCGCCCCACCCGAGCTCACCGAAGCCGTTGCGCCACTCGCGGCCCAGCGGCGGCGTCCCGTGCTCCGGCACACCGCCGCTGTGCGCATCGATCCCGGTCACCAGCCAGTGCAGGAACGACCCGCCCGGCGCGTCCGGATCCTCGCACAGCAGCAACAGCTCGACTGCCTCCACCGGGACTCCGATCCATTCCAGCGACGGCGAGACGTTCTCCTCGTCGTGCCCGTGGCGGCCCGGAATCGGCGCGTGGTCGCTGAAATCGGGGCTGCGAAGCTCGATACCGGCCACCCCGGCCACTCCCCTCCTGGACGACGCTGCGTACGCCCGCCTGGTACCCACTGCGGCGCGGAGCTCACGCGCGGATCGCATGGGGCGCCCCCGGCCACGGTGGCGCCGGACCAGCACCAGCACGAGGCCGGCGGCGACGACGACGGCGGCCACGACGACGAGCCGGGCCGGTCCGGCGTCGGTGACCAGGCCGCTGAGCCGGCCCTGAAGCTCCAGCGCGGTGTCGATGACGGGGTCGGCGGGGTCGCCGCCCGCACGCACCCGCAACTCGTAGACCCCGTAGTAGGCGACGTATCCCCCGGCGGCCACGAGCAGGACCCCACTCGCCCGCGACACGTGGGGCAGCAGCCGGCGGGCCCGCCGCACGAGGGCGTCGCCGCCCAGGGCCACGGCCACGGCCAGGAGCCCGACCACCAGCCCCATCCCGACGCCGTAGCCGACGAAGGCGGCCAGCCCGCCCGCGATGCCCGACGACGTGAACGTGGACGTGGCCATCGCGAGGAACGGCGCGACGGTGCAGGACAGGCTGGCGATCGCGTAGGCCACCCCGTACCCGGCCATGGACCATGCCGACGACGAGGGCGCGGCGCCCAGTCGTGGCGCCCGCAGCGTGAGCTCCCGGCCCGCGACGAGCCGGCCGCCGAGCCCGATCAGCGCCACGCCGATCACGACCGTCGCCCACGGCAGGAACCGGTCGACCGACATCGCCGCCGGCACCACGACCAGTCCGAATGCTCCGAACACGGCGACGAACCCGGCCGTCATCGCGGCGGTCGCCACACCGGCCCGGCGCAGCGCGGCAGCCGGGCCGGGCGGCCCGCCGCGGGCCACCAGCAGCGTCAGGTACGTGGGCAGCAGTGCGAAGCCACACGGGTTCAGCGCCGCCACCGAGCCCAGCAGCAGGGCGAATTCGATCGGCACCCCGTCCACGGTCAGCTCGCCGCCAGCGACTCGACGGCCGCCACGATCTCGTCCTCGTCCAGCGGCCCGCGGATCACCTCGATCTCGCCGTCGGCGGACACCAGACCGAGGTCGTATTGCTGCGTGACCCCGAACCGGCTGTAGACGTCGCCGTCGCGGTCGTCGATGTGCGCGATGGCGTCGACGCCGCCGTCGGCGATGAAGGCTTCCATGGCGGCGAGGTCGCCGGACAGCCCGGCCACCCCGACGAACGCGACCTCCCCCTCGTACCGTGCCGCGAGCTCGGCGATGAGCGGCGCCTCGCGCCGGCACACCGGGCACCACGGCGCCCAGAACCACAGCACGGCGGGACGGCCGGCCAGGCTCGCGCCGTCGAACGTGCCGCCGCCGACCGTCGCAGCGGTGAAGTCCAGCTCCTCCGGCACGACGACCGCCGGGGTCGGCGACGGGGTCGGCGCCGGCGACGGCGACGGGCTCGCCGACGGCGACGCGGTCACCGGAGGCGACGACAGCGCCGCTTCGGTCTCGTCCTCCGCCGCCCCGCACCCGGCCAGCAGGACGGCGACGGCGAGCAGGCCGGCGCGGGCGCCCATCAGCGCACCGCCAGGTCGGCCACGGCGGCCAGCAGCAGCGAGCGGACCCGCTCGACGTTGGTGCGGACCACCTCGAACACCGCCTCCTGGCTCACCGGCGGCGCCCCCGGCTCGCCGTCGAGCCCCGCGTCGTGGTCGGTGACGAGCGCGATGCCGCCGAAGTCGAGTCCGGCCTCGCGGGCCAGCGCCGCCTCCGGGTACTGCGTCATGTTGACGACGTGCCAGCCGGCGCGGCGGTGCCAGGCGGACTCGGCGCGCGTGGAGAAGCGCGGGCCGTTGATCACCACCACCGTGCCGCCGTCGTGCAGGGTCGCCCCGGCCGCACGCCCGGCGTCCAGCAGGACGCTGCGGACCCGCGGGGTGTACGGGTCGGCCAGCGACACGTGCCGTGGGCCGTCGTCGAAGTGGTCGTGGAAGGTGTCGGCCCGGCCCCAGGTGCGGTCGACGAGCTGGTCGACGACGACGAAGTCGCCGGGCCTGATCTCGGGGCGCAACGATCCGGCCGCGAACGGCGCCACCAGCGTGTGCACGCCGAGCCGCCGCATCGCGTCGACGTTGGCGCGGTAGTTCACCCGGTGCGGCGGCAGCTCGTGGCGCGTTCCGTGCCGGGGCAGGAACGCCACGCCAACGCCGCCGATCTCGGCCACCGTCACCGGCGCGGACGGCGGCCCCCACGCCGTCTCCACCGGCACCGTCTCGGCGCCGTCCAGGAAGGTGGAGAACCCGGATCCGCCGAAGATCCCGATCTCTGGTGTCATCACAGCTCCTCACGCAACTGGCGGCGGGCGTCGGTGAGACGCCGCCGCATGTCCAGCACCGCGCGCACCGTCCCGCCGACGGTGCCGGTGACCTTGCTCCTGCCAGTGCGCGGGTAGTACGGCACCGCGTGCTCGGCGACCCGCCAACCGGCCCACCCGGCCCGCAGCACCATCTCCAAGGGCCAGCCCGACCGCCGGTCGGCGAGTCCCAGGCCGAGCAGCGCCTCGCGCCGGGCCGCCCGCATCGGGCCGAGGTCGGTGAGGCGCACACCGGCGTAGGCCCGCACCCGGCCGGCGAGGTAGCGGTTGGCCACGCGGACGTGCGGCGGCATCGCCCGGCCCCGACGGGCGCCGAGCACCAGGTCCGCCTCCCCCTCGGCGACGGGATCGGCCACCAGCGGCAGGTCGCGCGGGTCGAGCGAGGCGTCGCAGTCCATGAAGCACACGACGTCCGCGGTCGCCGCGGTCAGGCCCGCGAAGCACGCGGCGCCGAACCCGCGCCGCGGCTCGTGGACGACCGTCCCGCCGTGCGCGACGGCCACCGCCGCCGACCCGTCGGCCGACCCGTTGTCGACGACGATCGGCCGGTAGCCCGCGGGCATCCGGCCGAGCACCCACGGGATGGCGGCGGCCTCGTCGAGCACCGGCAGCACGACGTCGATCACGCCACCACCCGGCCCAGCCGGGCGAACCACCGTCCGGCCGTGACGTGCCAGCCGGCCAGCCGCAGCCCGGCCGCCGCGGCGACCCGGGCGAGGTCGTCGGCCGCCACCCGCGCCCACGGGAACCAGCCGCTGATCTCGTCGTCACGTTCCAGTCGCGCCTCGCCCGTCCACGAGCCGGCGCCCGGCGGCGCGGCCTCGACGACCGCCCGCCCGTCGCCGGACAGCAGCCGCGCGACCCGCCGCAGCAGGTCCACCGGCGCGCCGCCGATGCCGACGTTGCCGTCGAGCAGCAGCACGCTGTGCCAGCGGCCCTCGCCGGGCAGCGCGTCGAACACCGAGTGGCGCAACGCCGTGGCACCACGGGCCCGGGCCTGGTCGACGGCGTGTGCCGACGCGTCGACGCCGAGCGCCGGGATGCCGAGCTCCCCCAACGCCACCACCAGCCGGCCCGGCCCGCAGCCCAGGTCCAGGACCGGGCCGCGCAGGGACGCCAGCAGTGTCCGCTCCGCCGGCGTCGCCGACGCCGTCCACGCGGCGACGGCCAGCGGTTGCGTCCACCCGTCGCGGCCGCGCATCAGCACCGTCATCTGGTTCTCCCCCGGACGACGCGCACGACGACGGCCGTCGCGACGGCCGTCCAGATGAGCGCCAGGACGATCACGAGGTTGCGGCCGTAGTCCAGCGGCAGCGCGCTGGGCACTGACGGCGACCGGCCCCATCCCCGCACCACGGGCCAGAACAGCAGCGTCAGCAGCGCACTCAGCGCGAATCCGAGCCGGACCGGCAGCCGCGCCGGGTCCGGCACCCACCGGGTGGCCAGCGCGGCGGCCACCACGACCGGAGCCAGCAGCGCGTCGTGCAGCAGACCGGACCCGGCCAGCCACCCGGCCAACTCGGCCGGGCGGGTGTCCGCGCGGTCGGCCCACGCGCCGGCCAGGCCGTAGCCGGCGATCGCCGCGCCGGCGGCCAGGCAGGTCCAGAAGAACGGGCCCGACGGCGCGCGCTCCGGCGCGGTCATGCGCGGATCACCACCAGTGCGCGCACCCACTTCGTCTGCAGGACGCCGGCCCGGTTGGGCGCGATGAGCCGGCACGGGTAGCCGTGGTCGAGATCGAGCCGCTCGCCGTTCAGCGCCACGGCCAGCATGGTGTCGGCGTCGCGCACCTGCGGGTGGTTCAGCTCCGACGCCCGGTACCGGCCACTGGCCTGCAGCGACTCCGCCCGCACGGTGACGTCGTCGTCCGGGTCGACCCCGGCGACGGCCAGCAACTCGGTGATCGGGACGCCCCGCCACCGGGCCGACACGCTCCAGCCCTCGACACAGGCGATCGGCAGTTCGGCCTCGCGACGCGCGAGGCGGTCGAGCTCCCCCGTGGTGAGCTCCACCGGCAAGGCGACGGCACCGGTGATCCGCAACCGGTAGGCCGGGTCCGACGCGGCGTCGACGACGCCGGCCTGGACGGCGCTGCGGTTGACCGGCACGCCCTGCGGGCCGATGTCGGGACGGCGTTGCGCGAACAGCGTCAGCGGCCGGAACGCGGGCAGCGTCTGACCGGCCGTGGTGACGGTGACGACGCCCGCGGCGACCGCCACCGCGCCCAGGAAGCCGCGCCGCCCGAGGGTGCCCGGCGCCGCTGCCGCGACCGGGTGGCCGGGCCGGGCCAGCGCCGCCCGCGCGACCGCGGCCTTCGCGCCCACGTGCGCGACCAGCGCGCCGACGGTGATCCACGCGACCCAGTAGTGCGCGGCCGGGAAGTAGAACCCCCACGGGTACCAGCGCGACACGTTGGCGACCCCGGAGAACAGCATGAACACGGCGCCGAAGGTCAGCGGCACCAGCATGAGCCGCTCGAGCCCGTGCGCGACGCCGGTCACCGGCGGCCAGCTGAACAGCCGCGGGTACACCGACCACAGCTTCGCCAGCAGCAGCGGCACCGTCGCGAATCCCGTCGCCACGTGCAGGCCCTGCGTGGCCCGGTACAGCGACGCCGGTCGCGGCGGGATCGGCAGCCAGCCCACCGGGTGCTGCTGCAGGTGCGAGTAGAGCCCGGTGAGGAAGCAGATCAGGACACAGCTGCCGAGCACGATGCCGAGAATCGCGGCGGTCCGCGCGTCGTGGACCGGCTGCCGCAGCGCCTCGTCCCGCGCCGTGGCCACCGCGCGCAGCGGTCTCACGCGGCCCCCGTCAGCACCGAGCGGACGACGCCCGCGGTCCGTGTCTCCGGCGCGGCGGCGGCCACCGCGAGCGCGTCGGCCGCGGTGTCGACGTCGCGCAGCACCGGCAGCTCCGTCACCGCCAGGCCCAGCGCGAGCAGCCGGTCGCGCTGGCGCGCAGCGGTCCGCGCGGTGCTCATCGGCACGCCGTCGAAGACGCCGCGCCGCCAGCGGTTCAGGCCCAGGGCCCACCAGCCGCCGTCCTCGGCCGCGCCGAGCGCCGCCGTCCGCGCGTCACCGCCGGCCACCAGGCCGAGCGCGTGATCGAGCAGCGACGGCGTCAGCTGCGGGGTGTCCATGCCGATCTGCACCCCCGGTCCCCCGGCGTGGCTCCACGCCGCCGCGAGCCGGGTCCCGAGCGGCCCGCGCACCTGCGGGACCACCTCGAAACCGGCCGGCAGCCACGGACCGGGCCGGCCGTCGAGCACGAGGATGCGCCGTCCGGCGCCGCACCGCGCGACGGCGTCGAGCGTGTCGGCGAGGGCCGCCTCGGCGACGCGTGCGGCCGCGACAAGGTCCAGCGGCGGGCAGAGCCGGGTCTTCACCCGGCCTGCGACCGGCTCCTTCGCCACCACGAGCACATGCGTCCGCTTCACGCTGACGACCGTAGGGTCGGCCGGCCGTCATGATTCTTACAAGCCGCGAAACTCTGCCACCGTACCCGCCCGACCTGGGGCGAAGCGGTCGCAGGCGGTGGCATGGTGGACCCCATGGATCCCGGACCGGCCCAGCGCGTGCTGGTGGTGGACGACGACCCGGCGCTGTCCGAGGTGGTCGGGCGGTACCTGCGCCGCGACGGCTTCGAGGTCGACTACGCCGCCGACGGCACGGCCGGTCTGGCGAAGGCGCTGGAGACCCTGCCCGATCTCATCGTGCTCGATCTGATGCTGCCCGGCCTCGACGGCCTCGAGCTCTGCCGGCGGCTGCGCCGCGTCGCGCCCATCCCGGTGGTCATGCTGACCGCGCTCGGCGAGGAGAACGACCGCATCGCCGGCCTGGAGATCGGCGCCGACGACTACGTCACCAAGCCGTTCTCGCCCCGCGAGCTGTCCGCCAGGGTCAAGGCGGTGCTGCGCCGAGCGGCCGCCGGCAGCGTCACACCCTCGGCCGCGCCCCGGCGGCTGACTGGAGCCGGCTGCGAGGTCGACCTGGTCGCGCACCAGGTGCGGCGCGACGGGCAGCTGGTGGCCCTCACGACGAAGGAGTTCGATCTGCTCGTGCACTTCATGACGCATCCGGGCCGCGCCTACCGGCGCGAGGAACTGCTCGAGGCCGTGTGGGGCTGGCGCTTCGGCGACACCTCGACGGTGACAGTGCACCTGCGGCGGCTGCGGGAGAAGATCGAGGACGACGCGTCCGCGCCGCGGCACCTGCTCACCGTCCGCGGTGTCGGCTACCGGTTCGAGCCATGACCCGGCAGGCCACGACCGTCTCGGTGCTGGCGACCGGCCTCGTCGTGGCCGGCGTAATCGCGGTCTCCGCCGGCATCCCCGCCCGCGACCTGGCGATCCTGGTGGCGGTGACGGCGCTCGGCTCCGGCGTGGCGTTCGTCGCCGGAGCCACGGTCCTGCGCCGCTTCCGCGGCCGGCCGGTACGCGCCCAAGTGCTCGTCGTCGCGGTGTCGGCGCTGCTCATGACGGTGGCCGGGGTGGTGGCCGCGGCGCTGGCGATGTTCATCTCGACGCACGACCTCGTGGCGCTGTTCATCGTGGTCGCGGCGGCGACGGCCATGGCGGTGGGCGCGGCGCTGCAGCTCGGCGACGACATCGGCGCCGGGACGAGGCAGGTCGGGCATCTGGCCCGCACGATGGTCGACGGCGGCGACGGTCCGGCGGCGGTCACCGGGCCCGGCGAGCTGGCGACGCTCGCGGCCGAGCTCGCCGACGTGTCCACCCGGCTGGACGAGTCCCGCCGCCGCGAGCGGGCGCTGGAGGCGTCGCGGCGTGAGCTGATCGCCTGGGTGTCACACGACCTGCGCAGCCCGCTCGCCACCATTCGCGCGATGGCCGAGGCGCTCGACGACGAGGTGGCCGACGACGCCGCCACCGTCCATCGCTATCACCGGCAGATCCGCGGCGACGCCGAGCGGCTCACCGTCCTGGTCGACGACCTGTTCGAGCTGTCGCGGATCAACAGCGGCGCCGTGCGGCTCGGGCCGGAGCTGGTGTCGATCGGCGACGCCGTCGCCGAGTCGCTGGCCGGCGCGGCCTCGCACGCCTCCGTCAGGAGCGTGCGGCTGGTCGAGGAGCTCGACGAGCTGCCCGTCACCGAGGTGTCGGCCCGCGAGTTCACACGTGCCCTGAACAATCTGCTCGACAACGCCATCCGGCACACCCCCGCCGGCGGCCGGGTCGTGGTGCGCTCCGGCCGCGACGACGGTGGCGCCGTGCTGCAGGTCATCGACGAGTGCGGCGGCATCCCCGAGCCCGACCTGGACCGGGTGTTCGACGTCGCCTTCCGCGGCGACACCGCCCGCGGCCGCGACGCCGGCGGCGGCGGTCTCGGGCTGGCCATCGCCCGCGGCCTGGTCGAGGCGCACGCCGGCTCCGTCGAGGTCGCCAACCACGACCGCGGCTGCCGGTTCACCATCCGGCTGCCGGCGTGAGGGTCCGGGCCGTCCCGTTCGCCCCCTCACACGGTCCGGCTCCCGGTGTGAGCGTGCGAGCGACCCCATTCGCGCTGGCCGGATGGGTGCTGCTGCTGGCCGTCGCGTGGGCCTGGGGCCTGACGCTGCCGGCCGGCGACCTGCACCTGGGTGCGATGCCGCTGTACGGGCGCTGGGACCTCGTCCCGGCCTGGCGGCTGGCGGCGCCGGTCGCCGTCGGCGCGGCCGCGGTGCTGGTGCTGCCCGCACTCGCGGCGCGGTGGCCCTGGCGGCGGCTGCTGGCCGCGTTCGCGGTGACGGCGGTGGCGTGGTCGCTTGCGCTGGCCGCCGCCGATGGCTCGGACGGGTTCGCCGACATCGGGCAGGCGTACGGACGGCACGCCGGCCTGGTCGACGAGCGCGGCGGCCCGGCGGCGTTCCTGCGCACCTACGTCGAGCACCAGGACGCCGTCCCCGTGCACCTGCAGGCGCACCCGCCGGGGCTGGTGCTGACGCTGTGGGCGTCGGCCCGGCTCGGGCCGGCCGGCGCCGGGTGGGAGTCCGCGCTGGCCATGGTCGGCGTGGCCGCGGCGGCGGTGGCGGTCCTGGTGATCGCGCGCGACGTGGTGTCGCAGCGGTTCGCCCGGGCGGCCGCGCCGTTCGTCGTGCTGGCGCCGGCCGCGGTCTGGCACACCAACGCGGACGTGGTCTTCGGCGGGCTGGCGCTGACCGGTGTGGCGCTGGTCGTGCTCGCGACCGGCCGGTCCGGGCCGGCCCGCTGGGCGGCGGCCGGCGGCGCGGTGTTCGGGCTGGCCCTGCTGTTCGCCTACGGGGTCGCGCTGCTCGCACTGCCGATCGCGGCGGTCGCGCTGTGGCGGCGCCGACCCGCGGTGCTGGCCGCGGCGGCCGGGGCGGGGGCCGTCGTGGTGGCGCTGCCGCTGCTCTGGGGGTTCTGGTGGCTCGATGGGCTGGCCGCCACCCGGGTCCAGTACCACGCGGGCGTCGGCGCCGACCGGCCGTACGCGTACTTCCTGCTGGCCAACCTGGCCGTGTTCGCGCTGGCGACCGGCCCGGCGACGGCCGCCGGGCTGGCCCGGCTGCGCGACCGGCGAGCCTGGCTGGTGGTCGGGTCGGGGCTGGCAGCGGTGCTGGTCGCGGACCTGTCCGGGCTGTCGTCGGCGGAGACCGAGCGGATCTGGCAGCCGTTCATGCCGCTCGTCCTGCTGGCCGGCGCCGCGCTGGCGCCGTCGCGGCGGTGGTTGATCGTGCAGGTCGCCGTCGCCGTCGTCCTGCAGGGCGCGCTGCGCTCACCGTGGTGAGGTCGGAGGGAGACGGATGAAGGTGCTGGTCACCGGCGGCGCCGGGTTCATCGGCGGGCACGTCGTCGAGCAGCTGTGCGCGGCCGGCGCGGACGTCGTCGTGCTCGACTCGCTGGTCGCGCACGCCGCACCCCCGGACCTGCCGGACGGCGTCGACCTGCGGGTCGCCGACCTGCGCGACCCCGACGCCGTCGCGCTGGCGGTGCACGACGTCGACGCCGTCTGTCACCAGGCCGCCCGGGTCGGGCTGGGGGTCGACCTCGGCGACATCGCCGACTACGTCTGCGACAACGACCTCGGCACGGCCGTGCTCCTGCGGGCCCTGTGGCGGCGCCGGTTCGCCGGGCGCCTCGTCGTCGCGTCGTCGATGGTCGTCTACGGCGAGGGCCGGTACCGCTGCGCCACGCACGGCGGCGTCGCGCCCGGCCCGCGCTCCGTCGCCGAGCTCGGCGCCGGCCGGTTCGAGCCGCCCTGCCCGCGCTGCGGCGCCCCGCTGTCCTGGGAGCACGTCGACGAGGACGCGCCACCCGATCCGCGCAACGTCTACGCCGCGACGAAGCTGCACACCGAGCACCTGGCCTTCGCGTACGGCCGCGAGACCGGCGCCGCCGTCTGCGCACTGCGCTACCACAACGTGTACGGGCCGCGCATGCCCCGCGACACCCCGTACGCCGGCGTCGCCAGCCTCTTCCGCAGCTCGCTGGCGCGCGGTGCCGCACCCCGCGTCTTCGAGGACGGCGGCCAGCTGCGCGACTTCGTCCACGTCCGGGACGTCGCCCGCGCCAACGTCCGGGCCCTCGGCTCCGCGTGGAGCGGCGCGCTGAACGTCGCGAGCGGCGAGCCGCACACCATCCTCGACATGGCCACCGCCCTATGTTTCGCGTTCGGTCCCGGCGCACCGCGCCCGGTCGTCACCGGCGAGTACCGCCTCGGCGACGTCCGCCACGTCGTCGCCTCCCCCGCCCGCGCGGCCGAGGTCCTCGGGTTCCGGGCCGAAGTCCCCTTCGCGCCCGGCATCGCCGAGTTCGCCCACGCCCCGCTGCGCGGATGACCGGCCGCCCCGGCTCACGACGTCCGGCTGCGTCACACCCCGGCTCTCCACTCACGGTGGGCTGATGTCGTCGGCGTCGTCGAGGTCCTCTGGGTTGGGCAGACCGGCCAGGAAGCGGAACGACGCGAGCGTGACCAGCGCCGCGGCACCGCCCGCGATCAGGAACGGGGCCCGCAGGTCGATCCGGCCCAGAACCCCGCCCAGCAACGACCCCAGCGGCATGGTGCCCCACAGCAGCGTGCGCCAGGTGCCGTGGACCCGGCCCAGCAGGCGGCTCGGGATCGCGGCCTGGCGCAGCGACATGACCAGGATGTTCCACATCGTCGTGCCGCCGGCGGAGACGAGATAGCCGAACGCGACCACGCCGAGCACCGGGACCGCACCCATCAGGACCAGCGCCAGCAGCGACACAGTCTGCGCGACCGCCATCACCGGCCCGGCCCGGTACCGCTCCTTCAGCCGGTTGGCCAGCGCGGCGGCACCGAGCGAGCCGACGGCGCCGGCCAGGATGAACGCGCCGTACCACGCCTCCGGCAACCCGAGCCGGTTCAGCACATAGAGCACCAGCGTCGCCGTGGCGGCCGAGAAGAACAGGCCGACCACCACACTGATCATCCACAGTTTCCGCAGCATCGGGTGGCCCATGAGATAGCGGAATCCGACGGCGAACTGCCGATACCAGACGACGTGCGGCTCACCCGGGTCGCCGCGGTGCGTACCGGCCGCCGCGACCGGGAGGAAGACCGCCAGGACGCCGGCGACCGCGTACGTCAGGGCGTTGATGCCGAGCGGCACTACCACCGACACCGCGAACAGCGCCGAGGTCAGCGGGCCGGACAGGAACCGCTCGACGACGATCTCACCGGCCTCGACCCGCGAGTTCGCCCGCGGCAGGTCCGGCTTGGCGACGATCGAGGGCAGCACCGCCCGCAACGCTCCGTCGTAGACCGTCTCGAACACCCCGTAGACGAACACGACGACGTAGAGCCACCAGATCGTCAGCGCGTCCGTGGCGAACAGCACGAGCAGCAGAACCGCGAGGAGCGTCCGCGCGCCGTTGGCGAAGGTCATCGCGCGTCGCCGGTCGACGCGGTCCAGCACGATGCCGGCCGGGATCGCGAACAGCAGCCACGGCAGCATCGCGACCGCCGCGATACCGGAGACGAGCAGCGGGTCGCCGGTCAGCCGCGCCGCCAGCAGAGGCGCCGCGACCTTCGCGATGCCGTCGCCCAGACTCGAGCTGACGTTCGCCGCCACGACGTTGCTCAACGCCCGCCCCAGCGGCTGCCGCTCACCCACCGCAGCAGCCTACGGCCCGGACCGCACCCACTCCGGCGCCGCTCTGCTGACAGCAGACGGGCGGCCGGAGCGGGTGGGGCGAGAGGACCGCGTCCCCGGAGGAGGGCGGTGGTGCCGGTGAGGTTCGGCGGACAGACTGCCGAGGTCAGGACTCAGCGACCACGGTGAGCCGAGTGCCGTCGTACGTCGCTGAGCCAGGCCAGAGCGGACAACGCGTCCGTCACCACGGGCTCCGACGGCCCGTTGCGCCGCTGGTCGCTCGCCGGCTCCGGTCGCCGGACCATGACCACCTCGATGCCGAGCTGGTCGGCGGCCTCCAGGAAGCTCCGCACACCGGTGTCACCGGAGTCGGCCGCGACCAGCAGCCGCACGTTCCCGGCGGCCAGCACGGAGATCGCCCCTCGAAGCCCGTATCGAGTGGCGTCCGGCTCGCGCACCCAGCCCGGAATCCGAGGGTCCATGGAGGTGCGTCTGCGGTGGCTGAGGGCCGATCGCCCGCCCAGGTCGCCCAGCCGCTCCGCGAGCCGCAGCGGTTCCAGCGCGAGCATGACGTCGCCCGGGTATCTCGACGCCTCGCGCTCGGCGGCATCGAACGAGGCGACCCAGTTCCACCGCTCAGATCCCGCGACGCCGTCGAACGGCGGTGGCACCGCCCGGAGAAGTGGTAGCCCGGCAACCTCGCAGGCAGCCGTCACCGCGGCGGACACGTCCGCTGCATAGGGGTCGGCAGCGTTGATCACGACGTCGACGGCATGGCTCCGGAACATCGTCACCAACGCGGCCGGCTCGGGGTGACTTTCGTACACGATCCCGTCGTCACGACCAGGCCCGTCCTCGGTCACCAGCCGGACGTAGTCGGGGTCGCCGTGTTCGAACGCCATCACCAGGTCGGTGACCAACGTGGTCGATCCGATGATCAGAGTCGCCATGCCCAACTCCCGGCCCAGCGGTCGACAGCCCGTCGTTGAACACATCAGGCTAGCACGACAATTGACCTAACTATCGCACCACATGACGGTCGATCAGCTGCCCGGGCGAGACGCCTGATCGCCGATCCAGCGGTGGACCTCGGTGGACAGGACGGCCAGCGGGACGGCGCCGTTGCCCAGGACCGCGTCGTGAAAGGCGCGGATGTCGAAGCGGCCGCCGAGGCGCTCGCGGGCGGACCGGCGCAGCGCGTCGATCTCCAGCCGGCCGGTCATGTAGGCCAGTGCCTGGCCGGGCCAGGCGATGTACCGGTCCACCTCGTTGACGACGTTCGGCGGCGAGACGGCGCTGTTGGCGAGCATGAAGTCGATCGCCTGCTGCCGCGTCCAGCCGTGGTGGTGCAGGCCGGTGTCGACGACCAGGCGGCAGGCCCGCCACGCATCGCACGACAGCATGCCGAAGCGGAAGAGGTCGTCCGAGTACAGCCCCATCTCGTCGGCCAGCCGCTCGGCGTAGAGGCCCCACCCCTCGCCGAAGGCGGCGATGTAGAGGTAGCGGCGGAACGCCGGCAGCCGGGTGAGTTCCTGGGCGGCGGCGAACTGCAGGTGGTGGCCGGGCACGCCCTCGTGGAACGACAGCGTCTCGTACTCGAACCGGGTTCGGGTCCGCGGCTGGTACGTGTTGACGTTGTACTGGCCTGGCCGCCCCTCGGCCGGCGGCATGTACTCCCCGATCACCGCCGCGGGCGCGACCACCGCGTTCATCGGCTCGACCACACAGTCCGCCGACGGGACACGGCCGAACCAGTCCGGCAGCGCCGCCTCGGCCCGGGCCACCGCCGCCCGCGCATCGGCGACGATGTCCTCGGCCGACGTGTAGCGCAGGGCCGGGTCGTTTCGCAGCTTGTCGACGATCGCGTCGAAGTCGCTGCTGCCGAACACCTTCTCCCCCAGCTCGGAGAACTCCTCGCGCAGCTGCGCGCACAGGTCCAGCCCGAGGCGGTGCAGCTCATCCGGCGTCCGCGACGTCGTGGTGTGTGCCGCGACGGCGCGCGCGTACATCTCGCCGCCGTCCGGCAGATGCAGCAGCCCGCTGCGCGCGTCCGGGCGGGCCGCCGCCAGCACCGGGCCCGACAGCGTCTCCAGCAGCGCCGCGAACGCCGGGCGGATGCTGTCGGTGACGAGGGCGCGGACGTCGTCCTCGACGCCGGTGCCCGCGGCGGGCGCCACCATCAGGTCGGCGTCGGCGGGCGTGGCGAGGTAGGCGCGCACGCGCTCGATCGTCTGCTCGACGCCGCGGCGGGTGGGGACGCGCCCTGACGCCACACCGGCCGACGCGCGCACGGTGATGCCGTCGACATACCCCCGGATGCCCGTCATCCGGCTCAGGTAGTCGCGTTCGCTCCGCGGGGTGGGCAGGCTGGTGTACGCCAGGGTGGCCAGGACGCCCGCCACGGGTCCGGCATGCCCGGAGACGGTGAACTCGAGGTGCCGGTCGACCAGCGGAGCCGCCTCCGAGCGGGCCGAGTGGATCAGCACGTCCCGCGTCACACGGTCGTCGCCGACGAGCCCGTCGGCGGGGATCGCCTCGGCTCGCGCCGCCAGGTCCAGCAGCCGCTCGCCGGCGGCCAGCTCGGCCGCCTCGCCGAGGTCGGGGACCCGGTCGTCGTACCCGGGGACGCCGAAGACGGAGGCGGTGAACGGGTTGGCGGAGCTGGTGATCTCCAGGTAGTCGTCGGCGAGGCGCGCGATCGAGCCGAGTTCCGTCATGACGTTCAGCCTCCGTACGAAGCGAGCAGCTCGGGGTCGGCGGGGATGTCGGCGATCCGGTACGTGGGCGGCGCCGCGCCCATCAGGTGCTGGACGAAGAAGTCCCAGCGGCGCCGCAGCCAGTACGCGGTGCCGATCATCAGGCGGTGGTCGGCGTTGGGGACGATCAGCAGGTCGAAGTCCTTGTTCGCCTTGATCAGGGCGTCGACCAGCCGCATCGTGCCGTGCGGCGTGGCGTTGTCGTCCATCTCGCCGTGCACCAGCAGCAGCTTGCCGGCCAGCTGCCCGGCATGGGTCTCGTTGGCCTGGCCGGCGAAGTCGAAGTCGTCCTCGAGGCCGAAGAACTTCTCGCCCCACCAGGCGTGGTTGAGCCGGTTGTCGTGGTTCCCGGCCGAGGACACCGCGACCTGGTAGAACTCCGGCGCCCGGAGCATGCACCTGGTCGAGGCGTAGCCGCCGGCCGAGTGCCCGAAGATGCCCACCCGGTCCAGGTCCATCCACGGACGGGTCCGGGCGAGTTGCTGGATCGCCGCGACGTGGTCGTGGACGTAGCCGTCGTCGCCGAGCCGCGCGGCGTCCTGGAACGCCTGGCCGCGCAGCGCGGACCCTCGGCCGTCGACCGCCACGACGACGAAGCCGAGCGCGGCGAAGCCCGCGGCGTTGCGCTCTCCCGTCAGGACGCCGCCGGACAACGGGAAGCGCAGCGGCGCCGTGGAGATCTGCGGACCGGGGTAGATCTCCTCGACCACGGGGTACCTGGCCGACGGGTCGAAGTCGTGTGGACGGTAGATCGCGCAATAGAGGTCGGTGACGCCGTCGGCCGCCTTCACCACCGCCCGCTCCGGCGGCGTCCAGCCGGCCGCGTAGAGGGCGGACGCGTCTGCCCGCTCCAGCTCCAGCACGACGGCGCCGGAGCGGTCGCGCAGCACCGACACGGTCTCCACGTCGTACCGCGAGGCGTTGTCGACGAAGAACCGTCCCGACGGCGACGCGGCGCAATCGTGGTCGAGGCCGTCGGACGTGACCGCGGTGATCTCGCCGCCGTCGAGCGACACCGAGTACAGCTCCTGCAGGTACGGGTCCGAGTCCGGCTCGCGCCCGGCGCCGGTGAACACGACCCGGCGGGCGTCCTCGTCGATCGACACGACGTGGCGCACCGACCAGTCACCGGAGGTCAGGGTCGTGACGGAGCCGTCGCGGCCGTACCGGTAGAGGTGGCCGTACCCGCTGCGCTGCGACCACCACAGCACCTCACCCGTGGACAGGACCCGGATGTTGGTGTCCTGCTGCTGCGGGCCGTACAGAAGGTGCGACGTGCTGGTCTCCTCGACGAGGACGGTGACCGCACCGGTCCCGGGGTCGAGCTCGTGCAGGCGGACGGTGTGGTCGCCACGGTCGCTGGAGAGGAAGTAGACGGTCGCGCCGTCGGCGCTCCACCACAGCTGGTCGTAGGCGATGGCGGGGACGAGCGGGGCCAGGATCGGCTCGCACCTCGCCGGCGTCACGGCGCCCGTCGCGGCCTCGAACACGATGAACCGAGTCGTGGGGACGTTCTCGTCGCCCACGACGGCGTAGCGATAGGCCAGCGGCTGCGGCCGCCCGCCGCCCGGCGGGGCGGAGCGCAGCAGGTGCATGAGCCCGACGCAGCGCTGGTCGAGCCGGTGCGTGACGAACCGGGTGGAGTCCGGCGACCAGACCACCAGCGGAGGCATGGTGAAGCCGAGGTTCTGCTGCATCACCAGGGCGGCGCTGGAGTCGGTCATCGTCGCGTAGTCGTACGCCTCGACGCCGTCGGTGGTGAGCCGCCGCACGTCGTCCGTGGCGGTGTCGCGCAGATAGAGGTCGTGGTCGCGTATCCCCACGGCCCAGCGCCCGTCCGGCGACGGCGTCTCGGCCGGATGGGCCGGTCCGAGGACGGTCGCCGCGTACGTGTCGAGGGCGACCTCGATCCGCCGCTCCCCGACGACCACGCGCACCACGCCGTCGTGCAGCAGATCCATGGAGAAGAACGGCAGGGCGGCCGGGTCGAACTCCTCGCCCAGGACGTCGCCGAGCGCGCGGGCCAGCCGCTCGTGGTCGAACGCCGGCCGCGTCGTCCCCGCCTCGGCGTCGACGACCACGAACCGCACGCCCGTGGCCGTCCTGGTCCGGTACCAGAACGTCTCGGTGCCGTCGATCCAGTTCGGCGTCACCCGCGGGGTGTGGACCAGCTCCTTCAGGTGGTGCGGCAGCAGGGCCTCGGCCCTCGCGTAGCGGGCGGCGAGCTCGGTGGTCATGGCGTCCTCCCCGGGCGCGGTCACCGGTAGACCTCGATCGGGACGTCCCCGACGCGGTACGGCGGCGGCGTCGCGCCCATCAGGTGCCGCACGAAGTAGTCCCACCGGCGGCGCAGGAAGTACGCCCGGTTCACCATCATGTGGTGGTCGGCGTTGGGGACGATGAGCAGGTCGAAGTCCTTGTTGGCCTCGATGAGCGCGTCGACCAGGCGCATCGTGCCGTGCGGCGTGGCGTTGTCGTCCATCTCGCCGTGCACCAGCAGCAGCCGGCCCGCGAGGTTGCCGGCCAGCGACGCGTTGGCCTGCGCGGCGAAGTCGAAGTCGCCGGTCAGTCCGAAGTACTTCTCGCCCCACCAGGAGTGGTTGATCCGGTTGTCGTGGTTGCCGCCCGCCGACACGGCGACCTTGTAGAACTCCGGCGCCTGCAGCAGCGCCCGGGCCGACGCGTAGCCGCCGGCCGAGTACCCGTAGATCCCGACCCGGTCCAGGTCCATCCACGGACGCGTCCGCGCGAGCTGCTCGATCGCGGTGACGTGGTCGTCGACGAACGCGGCGCCGGCGTCGACCCGGGCCTGGTCCTGGAAGGCCCGGGAGCGCATGGCGCTGCCCCGCCCGTCCGTGATCACCACGACGAACCCGAGTGCGGCGAAGGTCTCCGGGACGTTGAACGCCATCGACGCGCCGACGTTCGGGCCGCCGGACAGCGGGAACCGCAACGGCGCACACGACATCTGCGGCCCCGGGTAGACGCAGTCGAGGACCGGGTAGCTCGCGGCCGGGTCGAAGTCGTGCGGCTGGTAAACGGCACAGTAGACGTCGGTCTCGCCGTCGGCGGCCTTCACCACCGCACGTTCCGGCGCGATCCAGCCGGTCGCGGCGAGCGCCGAGGCGTCGGCCCGCTCCAGTTCCAGCACGACGTCGCCGGATCGGTCGCGCAGCACCGACACCGCCGGGACGTCCCAGCGCGCGGCGACGTCGACGAGGAACCGGCCGGACGGCGACGGCCGCGGGTCGTGGTCGAGACCGTCGGCGGTGATGGCCGTGATCTCGCCGCCGTCCAGCGACACCGAGTACAGCTCCCGCAGGTACGGGTCCGACCCCGGCTCGCGCCCGGCGCCGGTGAACACGACCCGGCGGGCCTCCTCGTCGACGGTGACGACGTCGCGCACCAGCCAGTCGCCGCCGGTGACGGCGCGGACCGAGCCGCCCGCGCCGTACAGGTAGAGGTGCCCCCAGCCGGAGCGCTGCGACCACCACAGCACTTCGCCGGTCGAGAGCGTGCGGACGTTGCGGTCCATCTGCTGCGGGCCGTAGAGGATCTGCGAGCTGCTGCTCTCCTCGACCAGGACGCTCACCTCGCCGGTGTCCGGGTCGAGCTGAGAGAGGGCGACGTTGTGATCGCCGCGGTCGTTGGCGAGCCAGTGGACGGCGGATCCGTCCTCGCTCCACCACACCCAGCCGTAGGCGATCGCCGGGACGAACGGCATGAAGATCGGCTCGCACTTGGCCTGGACCGACGCGCCGGTGGCCGCGTCGAAGACGAAGAACTCCGCGGTCGGGAGGTCCTCGTCGCCGGCGAGCCCATAGCGGTACGACAGCAGCCGCGGGCGGCCGCCGTCGAACGGCGCCGACCGGACGAGGTGCATGAAGTCGAGGCCGCGCTGGTCCAGCCGGTGGGTGACGAACCGGGTGGAGTCCGGCGACCACACCACCTGCGGCGGCGGGGTGAGATCGAGGTTCTCCTGCATGACCAGGCCCGCGACCTGATCGTTCGTCCCGCCGTAGGCATGACCGTCGACGCCGTCGGTGGTGAGGCGGCGCTCCGTGTGCGCGACGGTGTCGCGCAGGTACAGGTCGTGGTCGCGCCGGAACACCGCCCAGCGCCCGTCCGGCGACGGCGCCTCGCCCGTCCGGACCGGGCCGACGACGCTCGCCTGGTTGCCGTCGAGGGAGATCTCGATCAGCTGTTCCCCGACGGCCACCCGCACCGCGCCGTCGCGCGGCTCGATCGACGCGAACGGCAGCGCCTTCGGCCTCACCTCCTGCCCCAGCACGGCGCCGAGCGCGGCGGCCACGCGTGCGTGGTCGAACACCGGCCGGCGGCTCCCGGTCTCCGCGTCGACGAGGACGAACTCGGCCTCGTCGCCCGTGACGTTGCGGTACCAGAACGTCTCGGTGCCCGGGACCCAACCCGGCTGCACCTGCGGCGACGTGATGAGCCGCCGGAGGTGGTGCGGCAGCAGTGCCTCGGCCCTCGCGTAGCGGGCGGCGAGATCGGTCGTCGTCACAGCTCTCCTCGGGAAGCGGTCGGCTACTGACAGGCGCGGAGGAACCACTCCCGCTCGAGGGCGTGCAGCTCGTCGCGCTCGACGAGAGCCCGGCGGCCGGAGTACACCGTGGCGACGCCGACGCCGGCACGGTCGTCGACGCCGGCGGACGCGAGGTAGAACAGCGTCGTCCCGCCGTGCCACCAGGCCAGGCCCTCCGGGTGCGCCAGCCCGCGCCAGCCCAGCCCCTGGACGAAGTCGGGCACGTCGCTCCCGTCGGGCATGGTGAACCCGCCGGGCACGGCGAAGTACTGCTCGCGGGCGCGTCGCATGGCCCGGGACAGGACGGGCCCGCCGTCCTCGGCGCCGGCCGCGAGGTTGGCCTCCACGAACGTGAGCAGGTCGGTCATGGTCGAGCGCAGCCCGCCCTGCGGGAGCATGACGTCGTGGTACCAGTTCGGGCACGGCTGCCCGGTGGCGTCGTAGGCGTGCATCACCCGGCCCTGCTGCTCCGGGGAGAGCGTGTAGCCGGTGTCGGTCAGCCCCAGCGGCGCGCAGACCGTCTCCTTCAGCAGGTCCTCGTATGGCCGGCCGGCCACCAGCTCCAGGATGTGGCCGAGCGTGCCCATGCCGAGGACCGAGTAGGTCCAGCCGTGCCCGGTGGGGTAGACCAGTTCGGCGGTCTCGAGGTCGGCGTAGAGGTGTTCCTTCTTGTAGCGCAGGTAGTGGGTGTACGTCGCGAACGGCGGTTCGGTGCCCCGCAGCTCCTCGTCGATGAACGCCTGGTGGATCGCCCCGACGGAGCCGAGCCCGGAGCTGTGCGTGGCGAGCTGCTCGATCGTGATCGACGCGATGTGCTCCGGCAATCGGAGCTCCTTCGGGAGGTGCGCGGCGATCGGGTCGTCCAGGGCGATCAGCCCTCGCGCCTCCAGCGCGGCGAGGACCGTGGTCGAGAAGACCTTGGAGACGGATCCGATCTCGTAGATGGTGTCGGCGTCGGGCAGGCGGGCCTGCTCGGCGCCCGGCGACCGGAAGCTGCGAACCCGACGCTCGCCCCGCACGGACAGGCCGATCATCAGCGTGGCCTCGTCGCGGGTGGAGAGGTACTCCTCGGCGTCCTTCTCGATGCCGGCCACCAGGCCGGGGAGGTCGATGGCACTCAACGGCGCATCCTTCCACCTAGTGAAGTAGGCGCAGATTACCCCAACTGCAGCGACCACGCTAGGCCCCACCAGATCCATCTGGTGACGGCAAGTTCACCGTTGACGGGGGCTTCTTGATAGTGAATTATGCCCAGATCGACTCTGTCCTCTAGGCACTAGAACGGCCTCAACCGGCTGCCTCTGGGAAGGAAGAGTGATCCACGTCGCACGGCAGGCACGCATAGTCCTGGCCGCGGCCACGGCCGCCCTGGCCCTCGCCTCGTGCTCGGCCGGCGAGGCCGTCGAGCCGGTCTCGGCCGACCCGACGGCGACGCCGGCGACGGGTGGCACGCTGCACATCGCCGACGAGCGCGAGGCGCTCGGGCTGAACCCCTACACGGCGATCGACAACAACTCGGCGCACGTCTTCGCCCAGATCCTCGAGACCCTGTTCCGGACCGACGAGAACGGCGAGGTCGTGCCGTGGCTGGTCGAGAGCAGCGAGGCGAACGCCGACTTCACCACGTGGACGTTCGGCCTCCGCGAGGGCGTCACGTTCTCCGACGGCACCCCGATGACCGCCGACGACGTCGTCTACAGCATCGAGACGGTGCGGCAGTCCGAAGCCTGGGTGTCGATGTTCGCCGAGATCGAGACGGTCGAGGCGACCTCGCCGTCGACCGTCGTGGTCACGACGTCGGTGCCCTCCCCCGCGCTGGAGGCCAGCCTCTCGCTGCCGTTCGCCCCGGTCGTGCCCGAGGACCTCGCCGGCCTCACCCCGGAGGAGTTCTCGCAGCACCCCGTCGGCACCGGGCCGTTCCGCCTGGAGTCGTGGACCAGCGGGCAGCGCATCACGCTGGTGCGCAACGAGTCCTACTGGGTCCCCGGGCGCCCCTACCTCGACAGCATCGTCTTCGAGGCGGTGCCCAGCGACAGCAACCGGACCCAGCAGCTGCGCGGCGGCGATCTCGACATCATCGCCACGCCGCCCCGCCCGCAGCTGGAGGCGCTGGACGACGGGGCGGCCACGGTCGTCGGCCAGTTCGCCATGGCCTTCCCGAACTACCTGCTGCTCAACCAGGAGTCCGACGCCTTCGCCGACCCGCGGGTCCGGGAGGCCGTCGACCTCGCGATCCACCGCGCCAACATCCTGGAGGCGGCCGGCGGCGGCGTGGGCGAGCTCGGCGGCTCCTTCCTCGCGCCCGCTCTGGACTACCACGACGCGTCGCTCGAGCCGGTCGAGCGCGATCCCGCACGCGCGGCGGAACTGCTCGACGAGGCGGTCGCCGACGGCGCGGACCGGCGGTTCACCCTCTCGGTCGCCGCGGGCGGGACGTACGCGAACCTGACCGCCCAGATCATCCAGGAGAACCTCGAGGACGCCGGCTTCGACGTGACCATCGAGCAGCTCGACGGCGCGACCGTCCTCTCCGAGGTCGGCGCGGGCCGCTACGACGCCACGCTCTTCACGATGACCAGCGACATCATCGATCCCCTCGAGGTCATCGGCTACTACGTCGACCTGAACGCCCTCTGGACCGGCGGCGAGACGGCCGAGGTGGCAACCCTTCTCGAGGAGGCGAAGCAGGCCGTGGACCAGCAGTCCCGCAGCGACCTCTACGCGCGGATCCAGCAGGTCGTGTACGACGACCGCAGCCTGGTCGTGCTCGGCTACCAGCCGTGGGTCTGGGCCTGGCGGACCGACGTCGTCGGCTTCGAGGTGCCCATGACCGGGGTCCCCTGGCTGGCCGACACCGGATTCCGGGAGTGAGCGATGGCCTTCGCGAGGTTCTTCGCCAGCCGCCTGCTGCAGGCCGTGCCGGTCCTGCTCGGCGTGACGCTGGTGGTCTTCGTCCTGATCCACCTGGTGCCGGGTGACCCGGCCCAGACCGCCCTCGGTCCGCGGGCGACGCCCGACGCCGTCGACGCGCTGCACAGCCAGTGGGGGTTGGACCAGCCATTGCACGAGCAGTACCTGCTGTTCATGGAGCGGCTCCTCGGCGGCGACCTCGGCACGTCGCTGCGCTTCGGCCAGTCGGCCGGCGACCTGATCGCCGCCCGGCTGCCGGTCACCCTGTGGCTGATCGTGTACGCGGCCGTGCTGGCCTGCCTGTTCGCCGTGCCGCTGGCGCTGTGGGCGGCGTCGCGGCCCGCGGCGCTGCGCGACCGGGTGGTCCGCGTCATCTCGGTCGTCGGCCTCGGTGTGCCCGGCTTCTGGCTGGGGCTGGTGCTGATCGAGGTGGTGTCGGTGAACTGGCTGCTGTTGCCGGCCGCCGGGGTCGAGCCGGGCTTCCTCGGTCACCTCGAGTCGCTGTTCCTGCCGAGCCTCACCATCGCCGCCGGGATGACGCCGCTCGTGGTCCGGAGCCTGCGCACCGAGGTGCTGCGGGTCACCGAGTCCGACTTCGTGACCACCGCGAGAGCGAAGGGGCTGACGCCGCATCAGATCCGGATGCGGCACCTCCTGCGCAACGCCCTGGCGCCGTCGGTCACGGTGCTCACGGTGAACGTGAGCTTCCTGATCGGCGGCACGCTCGTGATCGAGCGGGTCTTCGGCCTGGGCGGCCTCGGCGACCTCATGCTGACCGGCATCGACGCCCGCGACTTCCCGCTCGTCCAGGCGGTCACGCTGGTGCTGGCCGTCCTCGTCGTCCTCGTCAACATCCTCGGCGACCTGGCCCAGGCGCTGATCGACCCCCGCGTGGAGGTCCAGTGAGCATCAGCAGCAGCCTGTCCCGCACCGGTGTGGCGGCGTGGTACGAGCGCCGCTCCCGCCGCCGCTCCTCGCGCGGCGCCGACGCGTCGCTGGCGATCGGCGTCGCCATCATCGGCGTCATGATGCTCGCGGCGCTCCTCGCGGGTGTGCTGTCGCCGGCCGACCCGATCCGCCAGGACATCCCCAACGCGCTGGCGCCGCCCGGCACGGACGGCCATCCGCTCGGGACCGACGCGCTCGGCCGCGACGTGCTGACCCGGATGCTGTACGCCGCCCGGACCGATCTGTTCGTCGCGGTGGGCGCCGTGCTGCTGCCGCTGGTGATCGGCGTCGCCGTCGGCACGATCGCCGGGTACCGCGGCGGCATTGTCGACCGGGTCGTCACCGGGGTGGTCAACGTCGTGTTCGCCTTCCCCGTGATGGTGCTCCTGATCGCCCTCGTGTTCATCCTCGGGCCCGGCATCCCGACGATCATCGTGGCGGTGACGCTGGTCAGCTGGGTCTCGTACGCCCGGCTGGCCAGGGACCTGGTGCGGCGGGAACGCTCGATGGACTACGTGCTCGCGGCGAAGGTGAGCGGGCTGCCGACCCGGCGCATCCTGGGCCGGCACATCCTGCGCAACATCATCGCGCAGCCGGTCACGTTCGCGATGTCCGACGCCGTCGCCATCATCCTGTTCATCACCGCGCTCGGCTTCCTCGGCCTGGGCGTGCCGCCGCCGGCGCCCGACTGGGGCACGATGATCGCCGACGCCCAGCCGTACTTCACGACGCACTGGTGGCTGGCGGTCTTCCCCGGCCTGGCCATCTGCGCCGCGGGCCTCGGGCTGTCGCTGATCGCCGACGGCCTCTCGCAGAAGTGGAACGCGCAGTGACCGGGCCGGACGAGCACCTGCTCTCGGTGCGGGGCCTGCGGCTGCGCGTCGGCGACGAAGCGCACGACGTGGTGCGCGGCGCGACGCTGCACGCGGCCCGCGGCGAGGTCGTCGGCATCGCCGGCGAGTCCGGGTCCGGGAAGTCGCTGACGCTGCGGGCGATCGCCGGGCTGCTGCCCACGGGCGTCACCGTCGCCGGCGGCGACATCGAGGTCGACCGGGTCGACGTCGTCAGGGCCGGCCCGCAGGCGCTGCGCGGGCTGCGCGGCCGCACCGTCGGCATGGTCTTCCAGGAGCCGATGACGGCGCTGAACCCGACGATGCGGATCGGGCGGCAGATCGCCGAGGCCGCACGGGCCCACGGCGACCTCTCCCGGTCCCAGGCGCGGGCGCGGGCGGTCGAGCTGCTGGAACGGGTCGGTTTCCCCGAGCCGGCCCGGCGCTACCGGCTCTTCCCGCACCAGCTGTCCGGCGGGATGCGCCAGCGGGTGGTCATCGCGATCGCGCTGGCGGGGAATCCGTCGCTGCTGCTGTGCGACGAGCCGACCACCGCCCTGGACGCCACCGTCACGCTCAGGATCCTGGACCTGCTGACGGACCTCGTGCGGGACCTCGGCATCGGGATCGTGTTCGTGACGCACGACCTGGGCGTGGCGGCGCGGATCTGCGACCGCATCGCCGTGATGTACGCCGGCCAGGTGGTGGAGGAAGGCCCGACGGAGCAGCTACTGCGCCGGCCCCGGCATCCGTACACGCTGGCGCTGCTGCGGGCCGTGCCGACACGCGACCGCGACATCGACGGCCTGCGGGCGATCCCCGGCAACCCGCCGCAGCGCGGCGAGGAGCTGCCCGGCTGCGCGTTCGCGCCGCGCTGCGAGTATGCCGAACCCGAGTGCCGGAGCGGGATCGAGTTCGTCCCCGTCGGCGCGGGCCGCTCGACCGCCTGCCGGCGTCATCCGCTGCTGGCGGCCATGGCGGGAGGACTCCATGACTGAACCGCTGCTCGACGTGCGGGACCTCGCGGTGACGTTCGCCTCCGGCCGGGGCTGGGGCGGCGACCGCGGCCGGATCCACGCCGTCCGCGGCGTCGACTTCTCCGTGCGCCCCGGCGAGGCGTTCGCTCTGGTCGGCGAGTCGGGGTCGGGCAAGTCGACGACCGCCAAGTGTGTCGTCGGGCTGCAGCAGCCGACCCGCGGCTCCCTCACGTTCGCGGGCGCGCCGCTGGACCCGGCCCGCGACCGCGGACAGCGCCGCGCCATCCAGATGATCTTCCAGGACCCGTACAGCAGCCTGAACCCGCGCATGACGATCGGCGCCGCGCTGATCGAGATCCTGCGCGTGCACCGCCTGGCCGCCGGCCGCGACGCCGCGGAGCGACGGGCGGCCGAACTGCTCGACCTGGTGGGCATGCCGCGCAGCGCGCTGGACCAGCGTCCCCGCGCCTTCTCCGGCGGGCAGCGGCAACGGCTCGGCATCGCCCGGGCGCTGGCCGTCGAGCCGTCGCTGCTCGTCGCCGACGAGCCGGTGTCCGCGCTGGACGTCTCGATCCAGGCCTCGGTGCTGCTCCTGCTGAAGCAGCTGCAACGCGAGTTGGGTCTGACCATGCTGTTCATCTCGCACGACCTCGCCGTCGTGCGGCAGCTGTGCGACCGCGTGGCCGTCATGGCCGACGGGCGGATCGTCGAGGAGGGCACGGTCGGCCAGGTGCTGACCGAGCCGTCGGCGGACTTCACCCGGACCCTCCTCGCAGCGGCGACCGACCTGCCGCCCCTGGAGCTCGACCTCGACCACCGGCAGCCGACGCGGAGGAGCACGCCATGACGTACGGGACGCTCGGACGCGCGCCGTTCGGAGCGCCGATCCCGGACCGCCCGCCGCGCGACGTCTTCGACGCCTACCGGCAGGTCGACCTGACGGCGCCGCGATCGTTCGAGGCCGGCATCCCGATGCGCGACGGCGTCGAGCTCGCTGCCACCGTGCACCTCCCGGCGGCCGCGGCGCTGCCCGCGCCGGCGATCGTGCGGGGAACCCCGTACGACAAGAGCGCCGGGATGCCGTCGGACGTCAGCCGGAAGGTCGACGCCGGCTACGTGCACGTCCGCTACGACGTCCGCGGGCGCGGCAAGTCCGAGGGCGTGTGGCACCCGTTCACCCTCACCGAGGCGCAGGACGGGCACGACGTCGTCGAGTGGGTGGCGGCGCAGGACTGGTGCGACGGCGCGGTCGGCGCCGAAGGGCTGAGCTACGACGGGTGGACCACCATGGCCACCGTCAGCCAGAACCCGCCGCACCTGCGGGCGGCCACCCCGTTCTCCGCGGCCGGGCGGTGGCAGCAGGAGATCCCGTACACCTACGGGTGCTTCCAACTGTTCTTCGTGTGGTGGTGGGCAGCGGTCCGGCGCCGCATCATGGACTCCAGCCTCGACGTGCCCGCCCTGTTCGACCTGCTGCCGGTCCAGGCCATGGGCGACGTCCTCGACACCGCCGGGCCGGGCTGGGCGGAGTGGATGGAGCACGACGCCCTCGACGACGTGTGGCGGGGCCGCCGCTTCGACGGCGCCTACACCTTCGACGTCCCGACCCTGCACGTCACCGGCTGGCACGACCGCGAGGACATCCAGGCCGCGTTCCACCACTACGAGCAGATGATGGCGCACTCCCCCGCCCGCGACCGGCAGTGGCTGCTCGTCGGGCCGTGGAGCCACGTGTCGTCGTACTACCCGACCAGCACCTACAAGGGCATCGAGTACCCCGGCGGCACGGTCGACATGGCCGGCATCCAGCTGCGCTTCTTCGACCGGTTCCTGCGCGGCGAGGACAACGGGGTCGACGACGAGCCTCGCGTGCAGCTCTACGACCCCGGCGCCAAGTCGTGGCAGGTCCGGCCGGCCTGGGCCGGCGGCACCCGGGAGCTGAGCCTGTACCTCGGCGACGACACCACGCTCGGCGAGACGCCCGGCGCGACGGGGTCGCAGAGCTACGACTACGACCCGATGAAGCCCAACGGCCTGAGCGTCGACCTGCGGAACCTGCCACTGGAGCCGGACCTGGACCTCGCCGAGCTCGAGGCCCAGCCCGGCGTCGTGTCGTGGACGAGCGCGCCGCTCGACGGCGCCGTGACCATCCGCGGCTGGGGCGAGGCCGAGCTGTGGGCGTCCACCGACGGCGAGGACACCGAGTGGCACGTGAAGCTCGCCGACGTCGACGACGAAGGCCGGGCGCTCTGCGTCGCCTGGGGGTGCCTGCGCGCGTCGCACCGCGCCGACCTGTCGGCGCCGTCGCCCGTCACGGCGGGTGCGGTGGAGCGCTACTCGATCGAGCTGACCCCGATGTTCCACACCATCCGGCCGGGCCACCGGATCAGGCTGGTGCTGGCCAGCTCGGAGTTCCCCTGGTTCGCCCGGAACCTCAACACGTTCGAGCCGATCGCCACCCAGGCCGAACCACGCGTGGCGCACAACAGCGTCTTCCACGGCGGCGAGCGACCGTCGCGGATCCGATTGGAGATCGAGTCATGACCAGTGACACCACCGGCCTGAGCGGCGCGTCCGCGCTCGTCACGGGCGCCGCCTCGGGCATCGGCGCCGCCTCCGCCCGGCAGCTGGCCGCGGCCGGCGCCCGGGTCGTCGTCGCCGACCTGCAGGCGGAGAAGGGCGGCGCGCTGGCCGACGAGCTCGGCGGCGTCTTCGTCGAGGTCGATGTCACCCGCACCGACCAGGTCCGGGCCGCGGTCGAACGGGCCGTCGACCTGGCGCCGCTGCGCGCGGTGGTCTGCTCGGCCGGCTTCGCACCGGCGCAACGCACCATCGGCCGCGACGGCGAGTTCGCCTCCGCCCACGACCTCGAGCTGTACACCAAGGTCCTCGGGGTGAACCTGATCGGCACCTTCGACACGATCCGCCTCGCCGCCACCGCGATGAGCCGCAACGAGCCCGACGCCGACGGCGCGCGCGGCGCGATCGTGGCGTTCGCGAGCGTGGCCGCGTTCGACGGGCAGATCGGCCAGGCCGCGTACTCGTCCTCCAAGGGCGGCATCGTCGGCCTGACGCTCCCGGTGGCCCGCGACCTGTCGGTCAGCGGCATCCGGCTCAACACCGTCGCGCCGGGCCTCGTCGACACCCCGATCTACGGTGTGGGCGAGCAGGCCGAGGAGTTCAAGGCCCGGCTCGGCCAGTCCGTGCTCTTCCCCAAGCGGCTCGGCCGGCCCGACGAGGTCGCCCGCATGGTGGTGGAGTGCCTGACGAACCCCTACATGAACGGCTCGGTCGTCCGGGTCGACGGCGGCGTCCGGCTGCCCCCGAAGTAGCCGCCCCGTGACGTCCATGCCGGCCTTCGCCGCGATTCCCAAGCAGGAGGGGTTGCGGGTGAGCGTCGCCCGCGCCCTGCGCGAGGCCATCGTCTCCGGCGAGATGGAGCCCGGCACGGTGTACTCCGCGCCGAGCCTCGGGCAGCGCTTTGGGATCTCCGCGACGCCGGTGCGTGAGGCGCTGCTCGACCTGCTCGGTGAAGGGCTGGTGTCAGCGGTGCCGAACAAGGGGTTCCGCGTGGCCGAGGTGTCCGAGCAGGACCTCGACGAGATCACCGACCTGCGCCTGCTGGTCGAGCCCCCGGCCGCCCGCCGCGCGACCGCGTCGATCCCCCGCCACGACCTCCCCGCCCTGCGCGAGCTCGCCCGCGAGATCGCCGGCCGGGCGAGCGCCGGCGACCTGATCGCCTACCACCAGGGCGACCGCCGCTTCCACCTCCGGCTCGCCGGCTACGCGGGCAACCAGCGCCTGGTGGACCTGATCTCCCGGCTCTGCGACCAGACCCGGCTGGCCGTCCTCACCCCGCTCGCCGAGCGGGACGCCCTCGCGGCCGCCGCCGCCCAGCACCTCGACCTCGTCGATCTGATCGAGGCGGGCGACGGCGCGGCCGCCGAGGCGCTGATGCGGCGCCACCTCGCGCACCCGTAGGCGCCGCACGTGTCGTTGCCGGTACGGCGAGGACGCGGTCAGGCGGCACGTCCTGGACCCGGCCGACCCGTCGTCCGGCGGGAGTACTGTTCCGGCGCGGTGACCTCAGCGCCAACTGTTGGCACGGGTGTCACCCCGCCGCACACCACCACCCCCGGGGGCCCGCAGCTGATCTGCCCCGATCCGCCCCGACCCGGCCTCCCCACCCTCGCCGCCGCGATCTGGCACAACTGGCGCACCGGCGCCCCAACCAAACGCTCCATCACCGCCTACGACCACTAGCGATCAGTAGGACTCAGTCATTGAGGCGCCCAGTGCGGCCAGGACCTCGGCGTCCAGCGGGATGTCCGCGATGCGGTACGCCGGCGGCGTCTCGCCCATGAGGTGACGGACGAGGTAGTCCCAGCGCCGCCGGAGCCAGTACTCCTGATGCACCATCAGGGAGTGCTCGGCGTTCGGGACGATGAGCAGGTCGAAGTCCTTGTTCGCCGCGATCAGCGCGTCCACCAGCCGCATCGTCTGATGTGGCGTGACGTTGTCGTCCATCTCGCCGTGCACCAGGAAGAGCTTGCCCGTCAGGTTGCCGGCGAGCGAAGCGTTGGCATGCGCGTCGTAGTCGAACTCGTCGGGCCGGCCGAAGAACTTCTCGCCCCACCACGCGTGGTAGGTCTTGTCGTCGTGGTCGCCGGAGGACGAGACGGCGACCTTGAAGAAGTCGGGGGCCTGCAGCAGCGCCCTGGTGGACCCGAGCCCGCCGCCGGAGTGGCCGAAGATGCCGACCCGGTCCAGATCCATCCAGGGCCGGGTCGCGGCGAGCTGCCTGATCGCCGCGACGTGGTCGTCGACGTACTGGCCGACGCCGTGCAGGCGCTCGTGGTCCTGGAACGCCTTGTGCCGCAGCGCGGTGCCCCGTGCGTCGACGGCGACGACGGCGAAGCCGAGGGCGGCGAACACGTGCCCGTGGCGCGATCCGGTCAGGGGGCCGCCGGACAGCGGGAACCGCATCGGCGTGGTCGACACCTGCGGGCCGGCGTAGATCTCGTCGAGGACGGGGTAGCGCTGCGACGGGTCGAAGTCGAACGGCGTGTAGACGGCGCAGTAGAGGTCGGTCACGCCGTCGGCCGCCTTGACCACGACGCGTTCCGGGGGTGTCCAGCCGGCGGCGTAGAGGGCCGACGCGTCGGCCTGCTCGAAGTCCATCACCACCTCGCCGGTGCGCCCGTCGCGTAGCACCGACGCGGCGGGGACGTCGATCCGGGACGTGACGTCGACGAAGTACCTGCCGGACCTCGACGGCACGCAGTCGTGGTCGAGTCCGCCGGAGGTGATGGCGGTGACCTCGCCGCCGTCCAGCGACACCGAGTAGAGCTCCTGCAGGTAGAGGTCGGCGCCGGGCTCACGGCCGGCCGCGGTGAAGACGACCCGCCGCGCCTCCTCGTCGACGCTGACGATCCTGCGGACCAGCCAGTCCCCGGACGTGACCGTGGTGACGGCGCCGTCGGGGCCATGCAGGTACAGGTGGCCCCAGCCGCTGCGCTCGGACCACAGCAGCACCTCGCCCGAGCTCAGCACCTCGACGTTGCGTTCGTGGTGGTGGGGCGCGTACAGGATCTGGGTCCGGCTGGTCTCCTCGACGAGCACGGTGTCCGCCCCGGTCCGCGGGTCGAGCTCGCGCACCCTCGACGTCGCGTCGCCGCGGTCGCCCCACACCCAGTGGACCTTGGTGCCGTCGTCGTTCCACCAGAGGAACCCGTAGGCGATCGTCGGCACGAACGGTGTCGGGATCGGCCCGGCCGCCGACCACGTCGCCGTCCCCGTCGCCGCGTCGAAGACGACGAACTCGGCCGTGGCGGTCTTCTCGTCGCCGACCATCGGGTAGTGGTAGCTCATCAGCGTGGGACGCCCGCCGTCCGCCGGCGTGGAACGGACCAGGTGCATGAGCTCGACGCCGCGCTGATCGAGCCGGTGGGTGACGAACCGGGTGGAGTCCGGTGACCACACCACCTGCGGCGGCAGGGTGAAGCCGAGGTTCTCCTGCATCACCCGGGACGCCACCGCGTCGTTCGTCGCGCCGTAGGACCAGGACTCGACGCCGTCGGTGGTGAGCCACCGCTCCTCGTCGGTCGCCGTCTCGCGGACGTACAGGTTGTGGTCGCGGGCGCCCACGGACCAGCGCCCGTCGGGAGAGCGGACCTCGGCCGGGTGGGCTGGGCCGACGACGGTCGCCGCATAGGTGTCGAGCGAGACCTCGATGCGCCGGTCGCCGACGACGACCTGGACGGCGCCGTCGACGAGGTCGATCGCGACGAACGGAAGCGCCGCCGCATCGACCTCCTCGTCGACGACGTCGTTGAGCGACTTCGCCATCCGGGCGTGGTCGAAGGCGGGTCGCTTCGTCCCGGCGACCGCGTCGACGACGAAGAAGCGGGCGCCGTCGGCCGTGGTGAGCCGGTACCAGAACGTCTCGGTGTCCCGGATCCAGACCGGGCTCACGCGCGGCGCGTCGACCAGCTTCTTGAAGTGGTGCGGCAGCAGCGCCTCGGCCCGGGCGTAGCGGGCGGCAAGATCCGTGGTCACGACATCCACTCCTCGGCTCATCCGACGTACCGGGCCCCGCTGAAGAACCGCGGCCCCTGACCTGATCCGATCTGCCCGATGCCGCTGCTGCCCCACATGCCCATCACCGGGTCGGAGTCGGGCGGGCCGTAGGGCGAATTCAGCCGCACGAGGCCGGCGCGCAGCCGGCGGCCGACGGCACGGGCGGCGTCGCGATCACGGGCGAACACGTAGCCGGCCAGGCCGTAGGTGTGGTCGTTGGCGATGGTGACCGCCTCGTCGAGGCCCCGGTACGTCCGGACCAGCAGGACGGGCCCGAAGATCTCCTCGCGCAGGTCCGGTGCGCCGTCGGCGAGCACGACGGCCGGCGCGGCGAAGTGGCCGCCGGACTCCGGCACCTTTCCGTAGCGGCGCACCTCGCAGCCGCGCGCGGCGAACTGGGCGAGCTGCTCCTCGACCCGGCGGCGATGCGGCTCGTGGGCCAGCGGACCCAGCTGGGTGGCGGGGTCGGCCGTACCGCCGATGGTCAGCGCGTCGAGGATGGTCGCGAACGCGTCCAGGTATCCCTGCGCCTCGGCCTCGGGGACGATGACGCGTCGCGGCGCGACGCAGTACTGCGCGTTCAGCGTGAGCATCGCCGTGACGACGTGCTCGGCCACCGTCGCCGGGTCCTCACCCGGCAGCACCACGGCCGGGTTGTTGCCGGACAGCTCGAGGTCGACGGGTTTGAGCCGCGCCGCGCAGGCCTGCGCCACGGCGGTGCCACCGGCCACCCCGCCGGTGTAGGAGACGGCGGCGACGCGCTCGTCGCGGACCAGGGCGGCGCCGACCGCGCTGCCACCGTGGACGATCTGCACGACGCCCGCGGGCAGCGTCGCCTGGACCGCCTCGGCGAAGCTCCCGGTGAAGTGCGGCGCCCACTCCGACGGCTTGATGATCACCGGGCAGCCGGCCGTCAGGGCGTCGGCGGTCTTGACCATCGCCAGCTGCGCCGGAGCGTTCCACGGGAGGAACACCGCGGCCGGGCCCCACGGGAGCCTCCACTGGTCGCTCGCACCGGCCGACGTGGCCTGCTCGACGTGGCCGAACCCCTCCTCGATCTGCGCGGCGGCGGCGTCCAGGAGCATGGCGACGGCGCCGCCGAACGCGGTGATCGTCGCCTGCGGCACCCCCGTGTCCTGGGCGTCGGCCCGGGCGAGGTCGGGGACGCGCGCCTGGAGCTCGACGCGCAGCGCTCGCAGGGCAGCGGCGCGTTCCTCGCGCGGCAGCCCGAACCAGGTGCCGTCGGTGTGCGCGGCCCACGCGGTGGCCAGGGCCGCGTCGACGCTCGCGGCGGAGCTGGCCCGTTGCGGGTGCAGCTCCTGCCCGGTGTCGGCGTCGGTCAGGACCGGGTCCAGGGTGTCCGCCGGGATCGCCGACGTCGCCCCGACCAGCTCGCGGATCGTGCAGTCGTGGCCGGTCACAGGGTGCTCCCCTCACGCATCGATGCCGCGACCTTCTCGCCGACGAGGATCGCGGTCAGGTTGGTGTTCGCCCGTGGCACCCACGGGAGGATGCTCGCGTCGGCTACGCGCAGGCCGTCGACGCCGAGGACGCGGCCGTGCGGGTCTACCACGGCCCGCGGGTCGTCCGGCGCGCCCATGCGGCACGACCCGCTCGCGTGCACCGTGTCGGACACGGCGGCGAGGGCGAACCGCGCGAACTCGTCGTCGGACATGGTCTCCGCCGGGTCGGCGCTCACGGAGCCGAGGCCGCTGAGGCTCATGGCCGACGCGATCGAGCGCAGCTCCGGCTGCGCGGCGAAGGACCGCAGCTCCTCGGTCACGGCGCGGAACCGGCGCAGGTCGTCGGGGTGCGACAGCAGGTCGAAGTCGACCAGCGGGTCGGCGGACGGGTCGGTCGAGGCCAGCCGGACCGACCCGGTCGACGCGACCCGGTTGACCCAGCCGACGACCCCGGCGGCCGGCACGCCGAGGCCCAGCGCGCCGGTCACCGCGATCATGGCGTCGTTGACCTCGTCGCCGACGCCGGTGGTGAACCGGACGCAGATCTGGCCGCGCATGGGCACGCCGCGGTAGTCGATCTCCTGGTGCAGCCCGAGGCCCAGCGCGATGCTCGGGTGGTCCTGCAGGCCGCGCCCGACCGGCAGGTCCATGACGGGGCCGATGCCGGCGTCGCGCAGCTCGCCGGCCGGGCCGACGCCCGAGCGCAGCAGCACCGCCGGCGAGTGGATGGCGCCGGCGGACACGACGACCTCGGCGGCGCGGAACTCGACCGGCTCACCCGCGACGATCGCACGCACGCCGGTCACGCGGTTCCCGTCGAACAGGACGCGGTCGACCAGCGCGTCGCCCACGACACGCAGGCCGGGACGGTCGCGCGCCGGTTCGAGGTACGCGTCGTTGGTCGAGACCCGGACGGTGCCGAAGCTGTTGAGCGCGTACGGCGACACCCCGGTCGAGCCCGGCGCGTTGTGGTCCGGCGCCCACGGGTGGCCCAGCCGCCGCGCGGCCGCATCGACCGCGGCGTCGACGGCGGCGAAGTTCTCGTGCCGCGGCCGCGTGATCGGGATCGGCCCGTCGCCGCCGTGGTACGCCTCGGCGCCGAAGTCCAGGTCGTTCTCGAGCCGGCGCAGCAGCGGCAGGACGTCGTCGTGGCCCCAGCCGGCGCAGCCCTGCGCGGCCCAGCCGTCGAAGTCCTCGACGGTCGCCCGGATCGCGAACAGCCCGTTGACCGCGGAGCTGCCGCCCACGCCGCGTCCGCGCGCGTACGGCAGCCGGTCCTGCGCGGGCGTCCGCGCCGCCAGCAGCTCCGCGTACATGTGGGTCTTCAGCAGGGTCGCGGTCGGCATGACGATCATCGGCTCGATGCTGCGGATCTCCGGGACCGCGTCGGCCGACCGGTAGTCCGGGCCGGCCTCCAGGACGAGCACCCGGCGGCCGTCGTCCTCGGTCAGCCGGCCGGCCAGCGCCGCGCCCGCGGAACCGGCGCCGACGACGATGACGTCGTACTCGGGACCGCTCACGGCTGCTCCTGACTACGCCCGCCGAGGTGTTCGGCGAAGAAGCGGTCCATGGCGTGGAACATGGTGAACAGGTTCTCGGGGTTCTGGAAGCCGTGGCCCTCGTCGTCGGCGACGATGTACTCGACCGGGACGTCTCGCGCCCGGAGCGCGCCGACGATGTTGTCGGCCTCCTCCTTGACGACGCGCGAGTCGTTGGCGCCCTGCACGACGAGTAGCGGGGTCCGGATGCCGTCGACCATGGTGATCGGCGACCGCGTCAGCATGTCGGCCTCGTCCGCCGGGTCCTCGGGATCGCCGACGTAGCGGTACCAGCTGTTGCCGATGAGCGGCTTGAGGAACTCCGGCAGCGTGCGCATGAAGTTCGGCAGGCTGGAGATGCCGACGTAGTCGACCGCCGCGGCGAAGAAGTCCGGGGTGACCGTGACGCCGACCAGCGTCGAGTAGCCGCCGTAGGACCCGCCGTAGATCCCGATGCGGGCCGGGTCGGCGTACCCCTGCTCGACGGCCCAGTTCGCGGCGTCGATCAGGTCGTCGTGCATCGCGCCGGCGAACTCCCTGATCGCGGCGGTGATGTGCCTGGCGCCGTACCCGGACGAGCCGCGGAAGTTCACCTGCAGCACGGCGTAGCCGCGATTAGCCAGGAACTGGATCTGCGGGTCGAACCCCCACGAGTCGTGACACCAGGGCCCGCCGTGCACCTTCAGGATCAGCGGCAGCCCCGTCGGTTCGACGCCCACCGGCAGGGTGAGGAACGCGTGCAGCGGCAGCCCGTCCCGCGCCGGGAACGCGACCGGCGTCATCGGCGCCAGCTCCGCCGGGTCCAGCCGCGGGTACGGCCGGAACAGCAGCCGGCTCTCCCGCGTGGTGTGGTCGTAGTAGTAGGTGAGGCCCGGCTCGCGGTCGTGGGCGAACGTCGCGACCCACCGCTGCTCGGTCTCGTCCGACGAGACCGCCGCCAGCACGCCGTCGGACAGCTTGGACAGCTCCGCGTACACGTCCGCGAAGTGCGGGTCGAGCACCAGGAGGTGCGGCCGCTCCCCCACGAACCGCACCGCCAGCACCTCGCCGGTGCGCCGGCTGGTGAACAGCGTGGGCGGATAGGTGCGCGCGACGTAGCCCATGGTGCAGAGGCTGTGCCCGTCCAGTGCGGCGACCACGGTCTCTTCGCCGGTCTCGGCGTCGACGCGGACCAGGCGCAGGTCGTCGGTGCCCTGGTAGACGCCGACGAGCAGACCCTTCCCGTCCGCCGCGACGTGCGCCGGGTAGATCCCCATCGGGTACTCCGGGCCGCCGATGCGGTGGAACGGGCGCAGCTCGCCCGTCTCCTCGTCGGCCTTGGAGAACTCCCACACGCCGACCTCGGCGATGCGCGAGTAGAAGACCTCGCCCGCCCGGCCGAACAGGAAGTGCCCCGCGGACTCGGGGTTCTCCCGGTGCAGTGTCGTCTCGCCGGTGGCGATGTCGACGCGGAACGCGTCGACGAACATGTGCCGGCGGTTCATCGACACCACGACCGTGCCCGGCACCGACGACAACGGCGACACGTCCATGACCCGCGACCCCGGCGGCAGCGGCGTCAGGTCGACCGCGGGCTCGTCCGGCGCGTCGAGGTCGACCCGGTAGAGGTGCCAGTCCTCGTTGCCGTCGGTGTCCTGCAGGTACAGCAGCCACCGCGGCGAGTCGGTCCAGTAGTAGGTCTTGATGCCGCGCCGCTCGTCGTGCGTGACGCACACGGCGTCCTCGTGCTGCTCGTCGATGCCGCGGACCCAGACGTTCGTCCGCCCGCTCCACGGCGCCAGGTAGGCGAGGCGCTTGCCGTCGGGCGAGATCGACGCGCCGGAGAACTCCGGGTCGGCGAACAGCTCCTCGACCTCGATCACCCTCGGTGCGGCCATGACGTGCTCACCTCGCCGTCTCGGGCCGGGCCCGCTCGAGCATCGCCAGATAGGACCCGCCGGTGACGAGGTCGAGCTCGGCCTGGCCGAGGCCGCGCTCGCGCAGGCCTTCGACGAGGTTGCCGAGGCGGCTGGCGTCCTCCATGCCCTCGGGCCCGACGGCGTAGACGTCCGGGCCGATCTCGTTCAGCCCGTAGGCGTTGTCCGGGTCGGCCTGCTTGAGGCCGGCCGAGATCATCTCGATGGGCGACCCGGAGTAGTCCGCCCCGATCGCCAGGTGCTCGGCGCCGACCAGGTCGTAGATGTGCATCGCGTGGTCGAGCACGTCCGACAGCGTCGCCCGGTAGGGGTCCTCGGTGACGTAGCCGCGGTAGGTGGTGATGCCGATGACGCCGTTGCGCGCGGCGACGGCCTTGATCTGCTCGTCGGTCAGGTTGCGCCGGTGCGGGGAGACGGCGTCGGCGTTGGCGTGGGAGACGAAGATGTCGCCGTCGTAGAGGTCCAGCGCGTCCCAGAACGACGCCCGCGACATGTGGACGAGGTCCACCATGAGCGGCAGCGACTCCAGCGCCTTGAGCACCTGCTTGCCGAGGTGACTGAACCCGCCCTCGCCGAAGCGCTCGTTGCAGCCGGTGCAGAGCAGGTTCTGCATGTTGTGCGAGAACGTGAACGTCGTGACGCCCAGCTGGGACATCGTCTCCAGCGCCTCGAAGTCGCCGACCAGCGGGCCGTACCCCTCGAACGACATGAACAGGCCGAACGACCCCTCGGGACGGTTGTCGAAGTCGGCCCGCGACGTGCAGAACGTGATCTCGCCCTCCGAGCCGCGGGCCTCGGACAGCAGCATGCCGACCGTGGGCCAGTCGGAGACCTGCATGACGGCCCCGGTCAGGCCGCCGGCCCGCCACGCGTCCAGGTAGTGCTCACGCAGGATCTGGGCGTTCGGGTCGGCCCGGTGGCCCTCCATCACGTGCGCGATGGTGGGGCCGACGTAGATGTTGATCATCTCGCTCCTCCTTCTGGCGCTGACGAGCCCACGGCCAGGACGCGGGCGTAGAAGTCGCGCTCGGCCTCGAGGGCGTGGACGAGGTTCTCGGCCTTCGCGAACAGGTGGCCCTCGCCCGCGTAGACGTGGTGCTCGTGCTCGACGCCGCGCTCGCGCAGCACGACGGCGATCGCCTCGGCCTGGTCGGCCGGCACCACGTGGTCGGCCTCCCCCTGCAGGAGGATCAGCGGCGCGGTGATGTGGTCGGCCGCCGTGACCGGCGAGCGCTCGGTGTAGAGCTCCTTCGCCTCCGGCAGCGGGCCGATCAGCGAGTCGAGGTAGCGGGACTCGAACTTGTGCGTGTCCGTCGCCATCTTGTACGCGTCGGCGACGCCGTTCATGCTGCCGCCGGCCGCGAACACGTCGCGGAAGGCCATGGCGCACAGCGTCAGCCAGCCACCGCCGCTGAGGCCGCGGATCACCAGCCGCGACCCGTCGGCCAGCCCTTTGGCCACGAGGTACTCGGCGCCCGCCACGGCGTCGTCGACGTCGACCACGCCCCAGGTGCCCTTGAGGGCGTCGCGGTAGGCGCGCCCGTAGCCGCTGCTGCCGCGGAAGTTGAGCTCCAGGTAGCCGTATCCGCGGCTGGTCCAGTACTGCTGGCGCAGGTCGAGCACGGGCACGACGTGGCCGGTGGGTCCGCCGTGGCAGTTGACGATCAGCGGCGGCGGGCCGTCGACGGGCACCGTCGGCGGGTACCAGAAGGCGTGCGCCACCGCCCCGTCCGTCGTCGGGTAGGTGATGGCCTCCGGCACCGCCACGGTCTCGGGTGCCACCGTGCCGTTGTCGCGCACCACCTCGCCGACGCCGCCGGTGGCCGGGTCGAGCAGGACCACCGCGGGAGCGTGCCGGTATCCGGCGGCGATGACGGCGATGCGGTCGCCGACGACGGTCGGCGAGACGAACTGCGTGTACGGCGTCGCGATCTCGTCCAGCCGGCCGTCGGCATGCCGGACGCCCAGGTGCTCGACGCCGTCGATCGTCCACTTCACCACCAGCCGCCCGTCGGCGAAGACGTCGAGGCTGCGCAGGCCGAGGAACCACACGGGGCCGCCCATGTCGGCCTCCATGCGCACCAGCGGAGCGGTGTCACCAGCGCGGTAGAGGTTCCACCAGCCGGTGCGGTCGCTGAGGAAGAGCAGCTCGCCGTCCGGGGTCCAGGTGGGCTCGAGGACCGACTCGCCGGTGGAGCCGGCGACGAGGGTCGCCGGGCCGATGCCGCCGGGGGTGACGGCGGCGGTCCACAGCTGCGTGCCGTCCCACGGCATCCGCGGGTGGTCCCAGGTGATCCAGGCGATCCTGGTCCCGTCGGGCGACACCCGCGGCGAGCCCACGAAGTCGTGGCCGCCGTCGAGGACGACGGGGTCCTCCGCGCCGTCCAGCCGGACCCGCACCAGCTCGTTGGCGATGCCGCCGTCGTCGTGGTGCTGCTCCCGGACGGCGTGGACGTGCTCGCCGCTCACGACGAAGTCGCTCCACCGGACGCTCTTGCCCGGCGCCGCGGGCGTGACGGGCGCGCCGCGGCGCACGCTGTGGATGCGCTGGTCCTCACTGTCGCACAGCAGCACCTCGCCGTCCGGCGCAACGCCGTACGGGATGCCGCCGTAGCCGACGATGTTGCTGCTCGACCGCCCCGGCGGGGTGAGGTCGACCGGCTCGGCGCCCGGTTCCCAGCGGACCACGACGGTGCGGGCCTGCGCCGGCCTCGTCTCGGTCCACAGCAGGGCCTCGCCGTCAGAGCGCAGCCAGTTGAACGTCCGCGCCGGCGCGAACACGTCCGCCGCGGACAGCGCGCCGGCCGTCATGCACCGATGCCCGTCCGGACGGAGGTGAGGAACTCCACCAGGTCGGCGCGCGTCTGGGCCAGCGACGGCTCGTGCAGGTAGATCATGTGCCCGGACTCGTAGCGCTTCTTGGTGACGTTGCGCGCCACGTCCGGGTGCAGGTGCAGGTGGTCGAACGTCAGCTCGGCCGGGAAGAACGGCGTGCCGAGGTCGTAGTAGCCGCTGAGCAGGAACACCTTGAGGTGGGGTGAGCGGTACATCGCTCCGCGGAGCAACGTGGCCACCTCGAGCTGGGGCGTCCAGATGCCCATCTGCTCGCTCTCGCGGTGCTTCCACTCGAAGCGCGGGCGGATGTGCCGGTACAGCAGGGGCCGGTCGGCCTCCCAGCCGAGGTCGCCGCGCAGGTACTTGGTCAGCGCCGCCGTCGCCGCGCCGGTGGGCGCCGTGTAGCTGGGGTCGTTCTCGAACGCCTCGCCGGCGGAGTCGGAGTCGACGCCGGTGAAGCGGGTGTCGAGCCGGCCGACGGTGCGTCCCCGGTCGCGCAGCAGTTCCTTCATGAACCGCCAGAGCGTCACCCGCAGGTTCGCCCGGAGGAAGTACTCGGCCGAGATGCCGGTCAGCTCCGACAGCCGGCCGGCGATGCGCTGCTCCTCCGCGGCGGTGAGCCGGCTGCCCTTCAGCAGAGCCACCGAGTACTCGTTCAGGGCGAAGTCCTCGGCCTCCGCGACGACCGTGGTCAGGTCGCCGGAGATGACGCCGTGGTACCAGGCGGTCGCGGCGTAGCTGGGCAGCTGGCCGACCGGGCCGTTGTTGACGCCGACGCCGAAGGTCGTCCCCGCGACGTCCATGAGCGACGACAGCAGGATGACGCCGTCGACGAACAGACCCGGCCCCTGCTGCAGGTAGTCGGCCACCGCCGGCGCCCGGAGCGTCCCGTAGCTCTCGCCGAAGAGCACGATCGGGCTGTCGCCGCGACTCTCGCGCGCGATGAACTCCAGCACGAAGTCCCCGACCACGGCGGCGTCGACCTCGATGCCGTAGAACTCCTTGGGATCCACGCCGGGCGCGGTCCGGCTGAAGCCGGTGCTCGGCGGGTCGAGGAACACGAGGTCGGCCACGTCCAGCAGCGAGTGCTCGTTCTCCTTCAGCTCCCACCGCGAGACGTCGACCAGCGGGTCGCCCTCGAACACGACGCGGCGCGGGCCGTAGCTGTACATGTGCAGCCAGATCGTCGACGAGCCCGGGCCGCCGTTCCACACGAACACCAGCGGGCGTTCCTGGGTCGACGACACCCCGTCGCGCAGGTAGGCGGTGTAGAAGATGGCGACCTTCGGCTTGCTCTGCTCGTCATCGTCGTGCATGACCATGCGACCGGTCTTGGCCGTGTACTGGATCCGCTCGCCGCCGATGGTGACGGCGTGCTGGCTGACGAACTGCTGGTCCTCCAGTGGCTTGGCGTCCGCGACCTTGTCGGCCTCGGTGGCGGTGGACTGACTGGTCGCGGCTTCCGGCATCGATGTCTCCCAGAGATCGGCGGTGTTTGGACTGTATGGCTATGGCAATCTAGCGTCAATAGCATGTGCTCTAGATTGAGCTAGTGAAGTGGGTTCTTGAGGAGGCGCATGGGTGACACGGAGGCGGTGGTACGCCGGGTCCGCGACCGCACGCCGTTCTACGTCGTGCGCGTCGGAGCCGAGGCCGCCGGCCGACCCACCGCGGACCTGCGTGACCCGGACGTCGCCGTCGCGCTCATCGGCGAGCTGGGCCGGCGGATCGGCGCCGCCGAGACCCGCGTCGCGGTCTCGACCCTCTTCCTCGGCTACGCGTCGCGCCTGTGGTGTCTCGCCATCGGCACCGCCGCGCTGACCGGCCGCGGTCTCGACCTGGACCCCGGCGCCCTGGGCTGGTCCAGCTCCCGGGGCACGCTGACGCTGCACTGCCGCACGCCGCGCCTCGGCGCGACGCCCGCCGACGAGGTGGCCGACCGGCAGCTGACGCCGCTGGTGCGCGCCTGGAGCCGCTGGATCGCTCCCGGCGCCCTGTGGGGCAACGCCGCGTCGGCCCTGCGTGGCGCGGGCACCGTCCTGGGGCCCGCGGCGATGTCGCTGGCCGAGGAGGCGCTCACCCACCCGCAGCTGGCCGGCCGGCTCGAGCCGGGCACCTACCGGCGGCGCAGCTGCTGCCTGTTCTACCGCGCCCGGCCCGGCGCCTACTGCGGCGACTGCCCGCTGCCCCGGCGCACCTAGCGCCCGCCTTGGCACGTTGAAGGTGACCAATCGTGCCGGATATGCCCGAATTGTGGAGCGCCCGGACGTGCCAAGGGTGCGCCCCGGCGTGCCAAGCACGTCCGGCCGAAGCGAGCCGCGGTTCATCAGGGCTTCGACGGGCGCGACCGCTCCAGCATCCGCAGGTAGGACTCCCCGCAGACCAGGTCGACCTCGTCGGGAGTCAGGCCGCGCTCGGCGAGGCCGGTGGCGATCGCACCCAGGTTGCTGGCGTCCTCCAGACCCTCCGGGCCGTACGTGTACAGCTCGCGGCCGCGGCCCTTGATGCCGTGGGCGCCGTCGGGGTCGATCATGTCCAGCACCGGCAGCAGCATCTCGACGGGCGACTCGCAGTAGTCGGCACCGATGCTGAGGTGCTCCGGCCCCACCATGTCGTACATGTACATCGCGTGGTCGAGCAGGTCGGACAGCGTGGCCTTCATCGGCTCCGGCGACACGTAGCCGCGGAACGTGTTGAGCCCGATCGTCCCGTTGCGCTCGGCGACCGCCTTGATCTGGTCGTCGGTCAGGTTGCGCGGGTGCGGGCAGAGCGCGTCGGCGTTGGAGTGCGACACGAACAGGTCGCCGTCGTAGAGGTCGAGCGCGTCCCAGAACGACGCCCGCGACATGTGGACGAGGTCGATCATCATCGGCAGCGACTCCAGCTCCTGCAGCGTCTGCTTGCCGAGGTGGCTGAACCCGCCCTCGCCGAAGCGCTCGTTGCTGCCGGTGCACAGCAGGTTCTGCAGGTTGTGCGAGAACGTGAACGTGGTGACGCCGAGCTCGGCCAGCGTGTGCAGTGCCTCGAAGTCGCCCGCGAACGGTCCGTGGCCCTCGAGGGAGAGGAAGATCCCGAACGACCCCTCCGGGCGGTTGTCGAAGTCGGCCCGCGTCCGGCAGTACGTGATCTCGCCCTCGGAGCGGTCGATCTCCGCGAAGTAGGCGTTGATGGACGGCCAGTTCGAGACCTGCACGACGGCGGCCTCGAGGCCGCCCGCACGCCATCGCGGGAGGTAGGTGGAGCGCAGCACCTCCGCCCTGTTGCCCGGGATGCCGTGGTGGGCCATGACGTCGTAGATGACGCCGCCGACGTAGCTGTTGATCACGATCAGTTCCCTTCTGTCGTCAGCGTTGGACGGGGACTTCGAGTCCGCGGGTGCTCAGCCACTCGCCCTCCGGGCGCGGGACGGACTCGAGCAGCTGGGCGGTGTACGCGTCGCTGGGGTGGTCGAGCACCGACTCGGTCGGCCCGGACTCCACGACCTTGCCGTGGTGCATGACGTAGAGGTACTCCGAGGCCTGCCGCACGATGGACAGGTCGTGGGTGATGAACAGGCAGCTGATCCCGCGTTCGGTGCGGACCTCCTGCAGCAGGTTGAGGATCTGCGCCTGGACCGACATGTCCAGCGCCGACACCGGCTCGTCGCAGATCAGCACCCGGGGCTCCACGGCCAGCGCCCGCGCGATCGCGACGCGCTGCCGCTCGCCGCCGGACAGCGACGACGGACGCCGCTGGGCGTAGCTCGCCGACAGGCCGACGGACTCCAGCAGCTCGGCGACCCGGCGCTCGACGTTCCCGCCGCCGCGGTCGTGGGTGGTGATCGCCTCCTTGAGCGCCCAGCCGATGGTCCGCATCGGGTTGAGGCTCGAATAGGGATCCTGGAACACGGTCTGCACGGTCTGCCGGAGCTTGCGGCGGTCGCGCGGGGTCAACGCGCTCCAGCTGCGGACCGGGATGCCGTCGATCACGATCTCGCCGCCGGACGGCGACTCGAGCCCGACCAGCATCCGGGCGATCGTGGTCTTCCCGGAACCGGACTCCCCCACGATGCCGACGCTCTCGCCCTCGCGCACCGAGATCGACACGTCGTCGACGGCGCTGACGGTGCGGCCGCCGCTCTCGAAGACCTTCCGGATGTTCACGACGTCGATCAGCACACCGTCGGAGCGGCCCTCGGCCGGCACCACGGCGCGCTCCTCGCTCTTGCTGAGCAGCGCGGCCATCTCGGCCCCGATCTCCGGCAGCCGGATGCAGCGCGAGTGGCGGTCGTCGCCCACCTCGGCCAGCGGCGGCACCCCGGTCCGGCAGACGTCCTCGGCCCAGCGGCACCGGGACGAGAAGGAGCAGCGGTCCTGTACGTCGGCCGCCGACGGGACCGAGCCGGGGATGGCGACGAGCTGGCGCACCCGGCGGTCGGCGGGGGGCTCGGACAGCAGCAGGCCCTGCGTGTACGGATGCCGAGGCCGCTCGCGCACGTCGTCCGCCCGGCCCGTCTCGACCAGCGATCCCGCGTAGAGGACCTGGATCCGGTCGCACGTCGCGAACGCGACCCGCAGGTCGTGGGTGATGAGGATCAGGGCCATGCCGCGCGCCGCCTGGATCCGCTTGATCAACGCCAGGACCTCGCGCTGCGTGACCACGTCCAGCGCCGTCGAGGGTTCGTCCGCGATCAGGACCTTCGGGTCCCGGGCCAGCGCCGCGGCGATGGCGACGCGCTGGCGCATGCCGCCGGAGAGCTGGAACGGGTATCGCTCGACGACCGACTCGTCGGTGATGCCCACCTCGGCGAGCCGCCGGATCGCCTCGGCCCGCCGCTCGGCGCGGCTCAGCCGCCGCTCGGGGAGCAGCGACTCCTCCAGGATCCGGCCGCAGCGCATGACCGGGTTCAGCATGGTGAACGGATCCTGCATGACCATGCCGATCCGGCGGCCCCGGATGCCGCGCCATTGCCGTTCGGACAGCTCGAGGAGGTTCTGGCCGTCGAACCGGGCGGTCCCGCTCGCGACGACACCCTCGGGCAGCAGGCCGATGAGGGCCTTCGCGCTCATCGACTTCCCGCTGCCCGACTCGCCGACGATGCCGATGCTCTCCCCCGCGGCCAGCCGCAGGTCCAGCGAGGTGACGATCGGGGCGCCGAGGTCGGTGCGCTCGATCCGCATCCCCTCGACCTCGAGGACGGGACGGCCGGAGCTGGGTGTGGGCTCGGTGTGGGGGCTCAACGGGCTGCTCCTCGCCTCGACATCTTCTCGTACACCCAGTCGCCGATCAGGTTCACCGCCGTGGCGGTGAGTGCGATGGCGATGCCGGGCGCGATGCTCGCGACCGGGTTGGTGAACAGCAGGGGCTGGTTCTCCGACAGCATCTGGCCCCAGTCGGGGGTGCCCGGCTCGGCGCCGAGGCCGAGGAAGGACAGGCCGGCGATGGCCACGAGCGACCCGGCGAAGATGATGACCGAGTTCGCGACGGCGGTCGCGGCGATGTTGGGCCAGATGTGCCGCACCATGATCCGGCCGTTCGACACACCCAGGGTCTTCGCCGCCTCGACGTACGGACGCGGCACCTGCTCGAGCGTGGCGGCGCGCATGACGCGGGCGTCGGTGGGGATCGTGAGGACGGTCAGCAGCGCGACGGCCAGCCAGTAGCCGCCACCCAGCGCGCCGGCCACGACGATGATGATCAGCAGCGACGGGATGGCCACCATCAGGTCGACCCAGCGCATCAGCAACGAGTCGACGAGCCCGGCGCGGTAGCCGGCCAGGAGTCCGAGCAGGTTGCCGCACACCATGGCGACCACGGCGATGACCAGCGGCCCCATGATCGCGGACCGCGCTCCGGCCAGCATGCGGGAGAACACGTCGCGCCCCAGGCCGTCCGTGCCGAGCCAGTGCTCGGCGCTCGGCGGGGCCAGGCTGCCGAGCACGTCCTGCTGGGACGGGTCCTGAGGCGCCAGGGCCTCGCCGAAGATCGCCACGATCAGGACCAGCGTCATGAACCCGAGACACAGGCCGATCAGGAGCGGCGGACGGCTCTTCGTCCGCCGCCTGGTCAGCTGCCGCGGCGCCGTGACGGCCGCTTCGGTCATGACGACCTCCCTTCGAAGCGGATCCGCGGGTCGATCGCCACGTAGGCGAGGTCCGCGAGCAGGTTGGCCAGCACGATCAGCACCGCGATGAGGATCGCCAGGGCCTGGATCATCGGCATGTCACTCGACTGGGCGGACTGCACCAGGAGCTCACCGATGCCGCCCAGCGAGAACGTCGCCTCCACGAACACCGCTCCGGCGAAGAAGAACGCGAGCAGCGCCCCGGAGACCGTCACCACGGGGATCAGCGCGTTCCGGAACGCGTACCGGAACAGCACGTGTCCCCAGCTCAGGCCCCGGGCCCGGGCGAACATGATGTAGTCCTGGTCCAGCACGTTGATCATCGAGGCGCGGGTGTGCCGCAGGAGGAACGCCGCGACGCACAGGGCGAGCGCCAGCGCCGGCAGGGTCAGGTGCCACAGCTGGTCGAAGAACCCCTCGCCGCGACCGGCGGCCGGGAAGATCGGTACCAGGACGGCGAACAGGTACAGCAGCAGGATCCCCATGACGAACGGCGGCGTGCTCAGCGCCACGACCGCCCCTGCCACCAGGCCGCGGTCGAGTAGTTTTCGCTGGCGCAGCGCGGCGATGATCCCGGGGACGACGCCGAGGATCATCGTCAGGACGTAGGCGTAGACGGCGAGGAACGCCGACGGTCCCAGCCGGATCCCGATCTCGTCGGTGACCGGCAGCGTCGTCAGCGTGGACTCGCCGAAGTCGAACATCAGCGCGTCCTTCAGCCACAGCCAGTACTGGGTGAAGAACGGTTCGTCGAGGTGGTACCGCTCCGTCAGCAGCTGCACCAGCTCCGGCGTGGCCGGCTTGCCGCCCAGATAGGCGTCGACCGCGGTGCCCGGGGCGATGTGGACCAGCGAGAAGACGAGGAACGACAGGATCGCGACCAGGACCACCAGCGCGACCAGACGTTTGCCGATCATCAGCAGGACGGCGCGGCCGGTCATCGCGCCACCACGTTCAGCAGCCAGGGGAAGCTCATCCAGAAGCTGTCGTACTCGACGATGTCGTAGTCGGCCGAGGCGTAGGTGTTGCCCTCGGCGTACACCGGCACGTACGGAACGTCCTCGGCGACCCGCTTCGACAGCTCCGTGTAGATCCGCAGCCGCTCGGCCGGGTCCTGCTCCAGCAGTCCCTCCTCGAGCAGCGCCTTGACCTCCGGCGGCGTGTACTGGGCCAGGTTCAGCCCGATCGGCTCACCCGCGTCGTCGGTGTCCAGGAAGAGCGAGTCCCAGTCCGGGTCCGGCGTGCAGGCGCCGGTCTCGCTGAAGGTGAGCATCGGGTCGCCCTCGGAGATCATCCCGAACCACGCGGTGTCCGGGACGACCTCGACCGTGGCGTCGATGCCGATCTCGGCCAGCTGAGCCGAGATCACCTGGGCGACGGCGGAGGACGCGCCGGGGATCGTGAAGTCGTAGCTGAACCCGTCCGGGACCGACGACTGCGCCAGCTCGGCCTTGGCGGCCTCGACGTCGTAGGGGTACGTCTCGACCTCCTCCAGCGCCGCCTCGACCTCCTCCTCGGTGCCGAGTGACTCGAACAGCTGCGGCGCGATCAGCGTGTGCAGCGGCGCCCCCGCCTGTCCCTGGGTGGCGGCGATGATGTCGTCACGGTTGATCGCGTGTGCGACCGCCCGGCGGACGTGGATGTCGTCCCACGGCGCGGTCCGGGTCGGCATGGCCACCAGCGACGTCGCGCAGGTGGCCGTCGTGTACGTCGTGGCCGTGCCGGCCGCGGCGACGAAGCCCTCGGGCTGGCCGATGCCCGGAGCGATGTCGATCTCACCGGCCCGCATCGCCAGGGCCATGCTGTTGTCGTCGGTGAAGAACTTCACCGAGACCCGGTCGATCGGCGGTTTCCCGCCCCAGTAGTCCTCGTGCGCCGACAACTCCATCCCGCTGGTGGGGTTGAGGCTGTCGAACCTCCACGGGCCGGTGCCCACCGCCAGTGTGGCCGGGCGCCCGAACTCCTCGCCGGTCTGCTCGGCGTGCGCCTTCTGGTAGATGACCGAGTAGAACATCGCGGGTACGTACTGCCACGACGCGTCCGGCTGCCGCAACGTCACCCGTACCGTGTACCTGTCCGGCGCCTCGATGCTCGCGACGGCGGCGAAGATCGTGCTGGTCCCGCCGGACGACGGCGCCATCCGGTCCCAGGCGTACTTCACGTCCTCCGCCGTCAGCTCGGTGCCGTCCCAGAACATGACGCCCTCGCGCAGCGTGTACTCGTAGACGGTGTCGCTGACCTGCTGCCAATCGGCCGCGAGCCAGGGCGCGAGGTTGCCGTCTCCGTCGATCTGCAGCAGCGTCTCCAGCGCGTTCGCGTTGACGTACAGACCGGACATGATGTTCTGCGCCGGGTCGACCAGCGGGATCTGGCCCGAGATGCCGACGGTGAGGTGCGCGATGTGCTCGTCCGACACCGGCTTCCCGGCGTCGACGTTCCTGGCCGCGGCCCCGGGGTGGTCGCCGTCGCCGCCGGCCGGGTCGTCGTCCGCCGCGCCGGTGCCGCCACACGCGGCCAGTAGGGCCGCGCCGAGCAGACAGGCCACGACCCGCGCCCGGCGCCACCCCCTGGTACTGGTCGATCCGGACATGCCTCACTCCTCGTCTGTGATCACGCCGCGCGGCGCCGTCATTTCGGCACCAGGTTCAGCGCCCAGGGCAGGTTCATCCAGAAGTAGCTGTGGTATTCGACGATGTCGTAGGTGGTGGAGGCGTACGTCGTCCCTTCGGCGTACAGCGGCACGTAGGGAACGTCCTCGGCGATCTGCTGCTGCAGGTCCGTGTAGATCCGCAACCGCTCGGCCGGGTCCTGCTCCAGCAGGCCCTCGGCCCACAGGGCGGTGACCTCCGGCGAGGAGTACTGGGCCATGTTCAGCCCGATCGGCTCGCCCGACGCGTCGGTGTCGAAGAAGATCGAGTCCCAGTCCGGGTCCGGCGTGCAGGCGCCGGTCGCGGAGAACGTCAGCGGCCGGACGTCCTCGCGGAGGGCGGCGTACCAGGCGGTGTCGGGGAGGACCTCGACGGAGAGGTCGATGCCGATCTCGCCCAGCTGAGCGGCGATCACCTCGGCCATGGCGGCCGACGCGGGAGGAACGGTGAGGTCGAAGCCGAACCCGTCCGGGACCGTCGACTGGGCCAGCTCGGCCTTGGCGGCCTCCAGGTCATAGGGGTAGGTCTCGATCGCGTCCAGCGCGGCCTGGACCTCGTCCTCGGTGCCGAGCGTCCGCAGCAGCCGCGGGGCGATCGTGTACACCGCGGGGCCGGCCGCGGCGCCCTGAGCGGCGGTCACGATGTCGTCCCGGTTGATCGCGTGTGCGACCGCCCGGCGCACGTGCACGTCGTCCCACGGCGCCCGTCGCATCGGGATGCTCAGCCTGGCGGTGCCGCAGGTCTCGACCGTCGTGACCGTGTTGCCGCCGGCGGCGGCGTCGAAGCCGGTCGGCCAGCCGACGACGGGTGCGATGTCGATCTCACCGGCCCGCAGCGCCAGCGCCATGCTGTTGTCGTCGGCGAACGACTTCACCGAGATCCGGTCGATCGGCGGCGTGCCGCCCCAGTAGCCCTCGTACGCCGACAGCTCCATCCCGCTGGCCGGGTTGACGCTGTCGAACTTCCACGGCCCGGTCGCCACCAGCAGGGTGCCGGGCTGGCCGAAGGCGTCGCCGGCCTGTTCGGCGAACGCCTTCTGGAAGATCACCGAGTACCACATGGCCGGCGTGTACTGCCACGACGCGTCCGGCTGCTTCAGCGTGACCCGCACCGTGTCGGCGTCGACCGCCTCGACGGTGTCGACCGGGGCGAAGTACGTCGCTCGCCGGCTCTCGGGCGCCCGCAGATGGTCCCAGGAGTACTTGACGTCCTCCGCGGTCAGCTCGGTGCCGTCCCAGAACGTGACGCCGTCGCGCAGCGTGTACTCGTAGACGGTGTCGCTGACCTGCTCCCACTCGGTGGCCAGCCACGGCTGCAGGCTTCCGTCCGGGGCGATCCGCAGCAGCGGCTCCAGGCCGAGCTGGTTGACGTTGAGGCCCGCCTCCATGTTGTCCGCCGGGTCGACGAGCGTCACCTTGCCGGGGATGCCCACGTCGAGCTGCTCGATGTGCTCGTCGGAGACCGGTGCGCCCGGTTCGACCGTCCGTGCGGTGTCCGCCGGCCGCTCGCCGCCCCCGGCCGCCCCGTCGCCGCCGTCACCCGCGGAGCCGTTCCCGGCACAGGCCGCGAGCAGTGCGGCGGTGAGCACACCCGACACGATCCGCGCCCGGCGTCCGCGCCATCCCCTGGTTCTCGTCGGTTCGGACATGCGCTCACTCCTCGTCTCACGACCACGGCTGTTCGACCGGGAACGGACCCGCTACTTGGGGAGGAGGTTCAGCACCCAGGGCAGGTTGGACCAGAAGCTGCTGAACTCGACCAGGTCGTAGTCGGTCGAGCCGTAGGTGTTGCCCTCGGCGTAGAGCGGCACGTACGGAACGTCCTCGCCCAGGTGCCGGAGCACCTCCGCGTAGATGCCCAGCCGCTCCCGCGGGTCCTGCTCCAGCAGCCCGTCGGCGAGCAGCTGCGTCACCTCCGGCGGCGCGTACTCGGCGAAGTTCAGCCCGACCGGCTGCCCGGCCTCGTCGGTGTCCACGAACAGGGCGGCCCAGCTCGGGTCGGGCGCGCAGGGGCCGGTCGCGAAGAACGTGAAGGGCTTCTCGTCCTCGCCGAGGGCGGCGTAATACGCGGTGTCCGGGAGGACCTCGACGGTGATGTCGATGCCGATCTCGCCCAGCTGGGCGGCGATCACTTCGGCGATGGCGGCGGACGCCGCGACCACCGTGAGGTCATAGCTGAACCCGTCCGGGACCGACGACTGCGCCAGCTCGGCCTTGGCGGCCTCCACGTCGAACGAGTAGGTCCGCACCCCCTCGAGCGCCGCGTCGATCTCCTCGCCGGAGCCGAGCGTCCGCAGCAGCCGCTCCGAGATCACGTGCTCGGCCGGTCCGGCCGCGGCGCCCTGGGCCGCCGCGATGATGTCCTCCTGGTTGATCGCGTACGCGACCGCCCGGCGCACGTGCACGTCGTTCCACGGCTCACTCTGTGTGGGGATGCTGAGCAGCGTGTTGGCACAGGTCGGCACCGTCGTGACGGAGTTGCCGCCGGCGGCGGCGTCGAAGCCGGTGGGGCCGGCCACCGTCGGGGTGATGTCGATCGCCCCGGAGCGCAGCGCGAGCGCCATGCTGTTGTCGTCGGCGAAGGCCTTGATCGAGATCCGGTCGACCGGGGGCTTGCCGCCCCAGTAGTCCTCGTGGGCCGACAGCTCCATCCCGGTCGCCGGGTTGACGCTGTCGAACTTCCACGGGCCGGTCGCCACCAGGAGCGTGCCCGGCTGGCCGAAGGCGTCGCCGGCCTCTTCGGCGAACTCCTTCTGGAAGATCACCGAGTACCACATCGCCGGCACGTACTGCCACGACGCGTCCGGCTGGGTCAGCGTGACCCGCACCGTGTGCGGGTCCACCACCTCGATGGTGTCGACCGTGGTGAAGTAGTTGGCGCGGCGGCTCTCCGGCGCCCGCACGTGGTCCCAGGAGTACTTGACGTCCTCGGCCGTGAGCTCGGTGCCGTCCCAGAACGTCACGCCCTCACGCAGCGTGTACTCGTAGACGGTGTCGCTGACCTGCTCCCATTCAGTGGCCAGCCACGGCTGCAGCCGGCCCTCCGGGTCGATCCGCAGCAGCGGCTCCAGGCCGAGCTGGTTGACGAACAGACCCGACTCCATGTTCTCCGCCGGGTCGACCAGCGTCACCTTGCCGGCCAGGCCCACGTTCAGGTGCGGGATCTGCTGGTCCGAGACCGGCTGGCCCGGGTCCACCGTCCTGGCCGTCGAGGCCGGCCCGGCCCCGCCGCTGGCCGGATCCTGGTCGTCGGCGCCGCCGCCGCCACCGCCGCCGGCACACGCCGCGAGCAGTGTGACGCCGAGGGCGCACGACATGATCTGCGCGCGGCGCCGTCCGCGCTTCGGAACACGGTTCGTCTCGGACATCTCAACACCATTCGCTTGTCGTGGCAGAGAATCCGCGTCCCTTCACGGGACTCCGCGAAGAGCCTGGTTCTCGTCGCTCCGGCCTGTGTCTAGCTGGCCCATGTCGTAACGTGGAGCACAGCATTGTCTGATTGCCTATGCCTGTCAAGACCTAACTGAGTGGTCCAACCAAAGCCCGAGACAGGCAGTCGATATCCGGGCAACACGCCTGACTTCGGACCGATACGACCAACGCCCCTCTGCAGCTGACCCACCCCATCCAGCCACCATGTCGGCAACCCGAGCGACATCGGGGGTTGATCGACCGGGCCGATACCGGGTCTATCGCCTTAGGGTGAAATGGCACAGGTTCTCGTGAGGCGGACGACGCGATCGCCCACCCCACGCGAGCGCCGGCCGTGATCAGCGGCGGTCGCAGGTGTCGCGCCTTGTCGCGGGCATGGACGCACGGCCGGGCGCGACCCCGCAGGCCCTCCGGCGAGCGCCGGTCAGTCAGGCCGGCGGCTCACCGCGCCCCGCCCACCCCGGGGTGGGCGCCATCGAGCCGTGACACCAGCGCCAACCGTTGGCCATGACGCCACCCCACCCGACACCCAACCCCCCACCGCCAGCCCCACAGCCCACCGCCCGGGTCGACGCCGTGACACCAGCGCCACCCCTTGGCCATGACGTCACCCCACCCGACACCCAACCCCGCCACCGGCCCTACAGCCCACCGCACCCCACAGCCCCAACGCCGGGTCGACGCCACCCGCCGCCGAAGCGCAGCCCAGGTCGCCACTCGGCGACCCGCTCCGGAAGATCTCCCCGCCCGTCGACGCGCCGAAGCGGCCGATTCGCCCTATGATCTATGCCAAAACGGGTGACGGAACCCGCTCAGCTGCTTGAGCTCACTCGGCTAGGTCGACTCCGCGCAGCGGCAGTGGTGTACTTGTGCTGGGCGGATACGTCCTTCCGTAGAGGGAGAGCGAGCAGTGGTCGACAAGATTCAGGTGAGCCTGCACTCCGATGTGCCCATCTACCGGCAGATCGTCACGCAGCTGTCGTTCATGATCGAGACCGGCGACCTCGCGCCCGGCCAGGCCCTGCCCAGTGCCCGTCTCCTCGCCGACAACCTCCACATCAACCGCAACACCGTCGCCCGGGCCTATGCCGAACTCGGCGAGATCGGCCTGGTCGAGGGGCGCGGGCGCACGGGGACGATCGTCGTCGGGCCCGGTCCGGAGCGCGAGGGCTCGCTGGCCCGCGACCAGGCCAGGCAACTGCTCGAGACAGCCACCCGCGAGTGCATCGAGCTCGGTCTGTCCGCGGCCGAGATCCAGTCGCTGGTCATGAGCCTGGCGCTGCGCGCCGAGGACGACCTCCTGAAGGTCTCGTTCGTCGAGTGCAACGTCGACCGCGCCAAGTACTTCGCCAGCGAGCTCGAGGCCAACATCGGCGTCAAGGTGAAGCCCCTGGTGCTCGGCACCTTCGAGCCCGAGGAGGAGCGCGCCGACCTCGTCCTCACGACGTTCTTCCACCTGGCCGAGGTGCGCGCGCTCATGCGCCGCCCCAACACCGAGATCGTCGCCATCGTCGTCGCACCGCACGTCCAGACGCTGGTGCAGATCGCGTCGGTGGCCAAGAACGGCACGGTCGGCATCTGGTACCGCACCGACGAGCAGGCCGTCACCGTCCGCGACTCCCTGCGCGACTCCGGCATCAAGAACATCGAGGTGCTCGACGGCATCGAGGACAAGCACCTCGACGGCATCGACCTCGTCGTGATCCCCGACGGCATGGGCGAGCTGCGCGAGCAGCTCGAAGGCCGGGTCAAGGTCATGGAGTTCGGCAACGTGCTCGACGCCGCGTCCATCCGCATGGTCAGCGACGTCGTCCGCGACATGCAGGACCTCAAGCGCGGCGCGGCGCCGTCGATCGGCCAGGCCCCGCCCGTGCCGGCGACGCCCGCCGGCACGGGCTGACGTCGTCACACGCCCACGAGCTCGATCGTCCCGTCCGCGATCAGCCGCTTCACCGCCGCCTTGTCGCCCTTGCCGATCCCGGTGACCGGCAGGCTCGGCACCAGCGCGGCCGCCGACGGACGCTTGAAGCTCGGCAGCGCCTCACGGCAGTGCCGGAGCAGGCCCTCGGCGGTGAGTCCGCTGCCCGCCTTCGGCACGGCGACGACCACCGGGGTCTCGCCCCACCGAACGCTCGGGATCCCCACGACGATCGCCTCCTGGACGCCTCCGTGGCCGAACGCCGCCGCCTCGATCTCGGCCGGAGCGACGTTGAGGCCGCCCGAGATGATGATGTCCTTGAGCCGGCCGGTGAGGAAGACCAGCCCGCGGTCGTCGACCCGGCCGAGGTCCCCGGTGCGCAGCGCGCCCGACGCCGTCAGCGCGCCGCTCGTCGCCGCGGCGTCGCCGAAGTACCCGCGCATGCGGCTGGGAGCGGCCGCGAGGATCTCCCCGCCGTCGCCGTGGCCCTCCAGCGGGTCGAGCGCCACCTCGGTCGTCGGGAAGGCACGCCCGACGGTCGCGGGCTCGGCCCGCAGCATGGCGTGTGTCGCGACGGTGACGGGCACGAGCTCGGTCAGCCCGTAGAACTGGTGCGTCTCCACCCGAGGCAGCACCTCCCACCACGTCCGGAGCAGCTGGACCGGCATCGGCTCGGAGGCGAACATGATCCACCGGAGCCCGGCGAGCTTGCGCAGCGGCGCGTGCTCGAGCAGCCGGCTGAGGATCGTCGGCACGGCGTCGAACGTCGTCGCCCGGGTGCAGGCGTCGGCGACCCGCTCGACGTCGAAGCCGGGCAGGATCTCCAGCGAGCCGCCGGCGCACAGGGTGGGCAGGACGTGCTCGGGGATGCAGGTGTAGAGGGGCAGGAACACCAGGCCGCGGTCGCCGCGGTCGAACGGCAGCGCCGCCGTCATCTGCAGGGCCGTGTGGAAGATCGATCCGTGCGTGTGCTCGACGCCCTTCGGCCGTCCGGTCGAGCCGCTGGTGAGCATGATCTTGCAGGTGGCGTCCGGTCCGATCCGGGGCAGCGGCGGTCCGCCCGGCCCGCGTGGCGGCGCGGACAGCTCCAGCAGCCGGTGGGACTCCTCGAGCCCGTCCCGGAGCTCGGCCGGGATCCGGCCGACGAGTATCGTCCGCACGCCGACGAGGTCGAGCTGGTCGCGGATCGACGCGAGGTCGAGCATCGTGTTGACGGGGACCGCGACCAGCCCGGCCCGCATGATGCCCAGGTAGGCGGCGATGTAGGCCGGCTCGTTCTGCCCGATGATCCCGACCGGCTCCCCCGGTCTCAGCCCGAGGCCGAGCAGTCCTCGGGCCAGCTCCTCCGTGCGGGACCAGAACTGCGCGTACGTCCAGGTCTCGCCGTCGCAGATCAGCGCCGGATCGTTCGGGTGGGCGCGCGCCACGGCGCCGATGTGCGACAACAGGGTTCTGACCATGCGCTGACCACCTCACCGGTTCACGACTCGACGTCCCCATGACGCGGACCCGACAACCACGCCCGCTCGGCCGCGTCCCAGGCGGCGAGCGCGTGGAACTCCGGCACCAGGGCGAGGCCGCTCCTGGTGTCCGGGGAGATCGGTTCGCGGGAGACCCGGACGGCGACCAGCGCGGGTGCGTGCGCGAACGCCTCCCCCAGCGCCGTCTCCAGGTCGTCCACGCTGCCGGCGCGGTAGCCGGCGACGCCGAGGCTCTCCGCGAGCCGGTCCCAGGCAGACGGCCCGAGCTCGGTGCCCATGATCCGCCCGTCGTAGTTGCGGACCTGGTCCGCGCGCTCGATGTTCCACGCGTTGTTGTCGGCCACGACGACGACGAACCGCGCGCCTTCGCGGACCGCGGTCTCCAGCTCCATGACGTTGAAGCCCAGGGCGCCGTCCCCGACGAGCGCGACGACCGTGCGGTCCGGATGGTTGAGCGACGCCGAGACCGCGAACGGCACGCCCACCCCGAGACATCCGAACGCCCCGAGGTCCAGGTAGGTGGGCGTGGTCAGGCTCGATCGCGACCACGACAGGATGTCCCCGCCGTCGACGATCACGATCGCGGTGTCGTCGATGTGCTCGTTGAGCGCGCGGATGACCTGGAGCGGGTGCAGCCCGCCGTCCGCGGCGGCCTGCTGGGCCCGCATCGTCTCGCCGAGCCGGCGCCGTTTCGCGGCGTTGCCGCTCATGACGTCGTCGCGCCAGCCGAGATCCGGAGCGGCCGGTCGCGCGCCCGCCGTCACCAGAGCCTCCAGCGCCGAGTGCGGATCGGCGCGCAGTTCCACGTCGCCGCGGCGGTTGGCCTGGACCTCCTCGGAGTTCCGGCCGATCCGCAGGAACCGCTCGGCCGCGGCGAACACCGCGGGCGACCCGTACGCCGTCTCGAAATCCAGCTGCCGGCCGACCGTGATCACCAGGTCGGCCTCGGCCATCGCCCGGGCGCGCGCCGCCGGAACGAACGTGGGGATGCTCTCGGACAGGGCGCCCCGGCTCGCCCGGGTGTCGAGGTAGAGGGCGCCGGTCGTGCGCACGAACTCGGCCAGCGGTCCGGGCACGGTGAGCGCCTCGCGACCGGCGAGCACCAGCGGCCGGGTGCTGGCCGCGATCGCGTCGACGGCCCGCTCGACGGCGGCGGCCTCCGGTGGCCGGCGCGCCCTCGTGCGGCGCGGATAGGCCGTGTAGGGCGGCGCGGCATCCTGGCGCAGCAGCTCGGCGCCGAACTCGACGTACACCGGGCCGCCGGGGCCGTCGTCGCCGAGCGCCGCGCTCACGGCGCGGTCGAGCCGGTCGACGACGTGCCGGCACGACCGGACCACCTCCACCGCCCGGCAGACCGGCCGGACGATCGCCGCCTGGTCGATCTCCTCCAGGGCGCCCATGCCCGCCTGCTCGTCCGGCGGGCGGGTCGAGATGACGAGCACCGGCGAACCGGCGAGGAAGGCGCAGCCGATCCCGGTGACCGCGTTGGTCAGCCCCGGCCCGGTCGTGACGATCGCGACGGCGAGGCGGTGCCGCAGATCGGCCTCCGCCTGGGCCATGTGCACGGCGGCCACCTCGTGCCGCGCCGTCACGACCCGGACGCCGCGCGCGTCCAGCTCCGCCCAGATCGGCTTCATGTGCGAGCCGGGCAGGCTGAACACCCGCTCGATCCCCTGCTCGCTCAGGTACGCGGCGATCACCGCGGCCACGGTGGGCGGGGCGGCGTCGCGCGGCATCGGGCGCGTCATCCGGCGTAGGCCGCGCGGAGGCGGTCGTGGTCCAGGGCGTGCGCGGTGATCCCGTCGCGTCCGACGCTGGTCTCCGCGGCCACCACGGCGTTGAGGATCGCCTCCTCGGTGGCGTCGATGACCGCGTCGAACAGGCCGTTGATCACGGTGTTGCCGGCCATGCGCAGCGGGATCTCGTCCGGGCCCGGCTCCACCAGGCCGACCCGGGGCAGGCCGTCGTTCCCGGTGGAGAACGCCAGGAGCAGGTCGCCGCTGCCGTTCTCGCCGGACCCGCCGGTCCGCCCGACGGCCAGCGCGCCGCGCTGGGCCAGCCGTTCGCACTGGTGCGGCAGCAGCGGCGCGTCCGTCGCGATCAGCACGATGATCGACCCGCTGCCCCGGGCCGAGCGCACCACCGCGTCGAACGGCGACGGGACCTCGTCGGTGGGGATCCGCTCGCCGATCGGCACCCCGTTCACCCGCAGCCGCCCGCGCCGGCCGTGATTGGCCTGCACGAGGACGCCGACGGTGTGGCCGCCGACGACCCGCGACGACGTGCCGATGCCGCCCTTGAACTCGTGGCAGATCATGCCCGTGCCGCTGCCGACCGAGCCCTCGGGCACCGGCCCTGCGGACAGCGCGTCGAAGGCCGCGTCGACGTGGGCGGCCGTGACGTGCTGGCCGTTGATGTCGCTCAGCAGGCCGTCGTAGGTCTCCGCCACCACCGGAAGGTGGAAGTAGAGCTCGTCGTCGCCCCGCTCCCGGTGCAGCCGGGCGACGATCGCGTCGCGGACCACGCCGACGGAGTGCGTGTTGGTCAGCCCGATGGCGGTGGTGAGCTGCCCGTTCTCCCGGATCCAGTGCAGGCCGGTCATCTCGCCGTTGCCGTTGAGCCGGTGGAAGCCGGCGAAGACCGGCGAGTCCCAGACCCGCGGCCGCGGCTCCACGACGGTCACCCCGGTGCGCACCGGTCCCTCGCCGACGACCAGCGGCCCGTCGCCCGCGCGCACCGTGTGGTGCCCCACCCGCACGCCGGCGACGTCGGTGATCGCGTTGTGCCGGCCGGTCGGGAGGTCACCGACCACGATGCCGAGATCGCGCGACCGGCCCGTCACGCCAGCCGTGCCTGTCGGGCGTTGCTGGAGATGTACTCGACCAGCTCGGCCGTCGGCGTCCCGGGCCCGAACACCTCGTGGACGCCGTAGCCCTTGAGCGTGTCGGCGTCCTCGGGCGGGATGGTGCCGCCGACGACGAACAGGACGTCCTGGCGGTCGTTCTCCTTCAGCAGCGCGCACAGGTCCCTGGCGTACTCGAGGTGGGCGCCGGACAGGCTGGACAGGCCGAGGACGTCGGCGTCCTCCTGGACGACCGCGCGCAGGATCGATTCCGGGCTCTGGTAGATGCCGGTGTAGACGACTTCCATCCCGGAGTCGCGCAACGCCCGCGCCACGACCTTGGCGCCGCGGTCGTGCCCGTCGAGCCCGGGCTTGGCGATCACCACTTTGAGTGGCGGCAGTCCATCGGTGGCGGATGTCATGGTCTCGTCCTTCCTCTAGAACACGGTCGACGGCTGGTGGTGGCCCCACACGCCGCGCAGCACGTCGCAGATCTCGCCGACCGTGGCCCGCGCGCGCACGGCGTCCTCGATCAGCGGCATCAGGTTGTGGTGCAGGTCGGGGGCGGCCTTCTCGATCGCGCGCAGTGCCGCGGTGACCTGCCGGTCCTCGCGGGACCGCTTCACCTCGGCGAGCCGCGCCATCTGGCGCTCCATCACGCCGGGCACCGGACGGTCGATCTCGATGTCCTGGGTCTCGTCCTCGTCGACGTAGTCGTTCACGCCGACGGTGATGGTGTCGTTGCTCTCGACCTTGACCTGCTGCTCCCAGGCGGAGTCAGAGATCAGCTGCACCGCGTAGCCGGACTGGACCGCCTCGATCATGCCGCCCATCGCGTCGATCCGCTCGATCAGCGCGAGCGCGTCCTCCTCGATCTGGGAGGTGAGCGACTCCACGTAGTACGACCCGGCGAGCGGATCGACGACGTCGGCGACGCCGGTCTCGTGCAGGATGATCGCCTGGGTGCGTACGGCGATCTTGATCGCGCTCTCCGACGGGATCGACAGCGCCTCGTCGAGGGAGTTCGTGTGCAGCGACTGGGTGCCGCCCAGGATGGCGGCCATCGCCTGGATCGCGGTCCGGGCGACGTTGTTGTACGGCTGCTGCGCGGTGAGCGAGACGCCGGCGGTCTGGCAGTGCGCCCGCATCAGCCACGATCGGGGATCCTTGGCGCCCAGCCGCTCGCGCATGAGCCGCGCCCACAGCCGGCGGGCCGCCCGCAGCTTCGCCGCCTCCTCGAAGAAGTTGTTGTGCACGTCCCAGAAGAACGACACCCGCGGCGCCAGCCGGTCGACGTCGATGCCGCGCTCGACCGCGTGCTCGAGATAGCACAGCGCGTTGCTGATGGTGAGGCCGACCTCTTCGACGGCCGTCGAGCCGGCGTCCCTGATGTGGTAGCCGCACACGTTGAGCGGGTTGAACCGCGGCATCACGTCCGCGCCGTACTCCATCGTGTCGACCACCAGCTGCACCGAGGGCAGCGGCGGGAAGATGAACTCGTTCTGGGCGATGTACTCCTTGAGGATGTCGTTCTGGGTGGTCCCGGTGAGCACGTGGCCCGGGATGCCCCGCTCGTCGGCCACCACCCGGTACATGGCCAGCACGACGGCGGCCGACGGGTTGATCGTCATCGACGTGGAGATCTGGTCGAGCGGGATGCCGTCGAACAGCGCGTGCATGTCGACGACGGTGTCGACGGCGACGCCGATGCGGCCGACCTCGCGCCGGTACACCTCGTGGTCGGAGTCGTAGCCCAGCAGCGTCGGCAGGTCGAAGTCGGTCGAGAGACCGGTCTGGCCGGTCTTGAGCAGGTACTTGTACCGGTTGTTGGTGTCCTCGGCCTGGCCGAAGCCGGCCACCTGGCGGATCGTCCACGGCCGGCCGCGGTACATCGTGGCGTGCACGCCGCGGGTGTACGGGTACTCGCCGGGGAGCCCGATGTCCTCAGCCGGGTCCAGGTGCCTGATGTCGGCATGGGTGTAGACGTCCTTGACCGGCGCGCCGGACAGGGTCGTGTACTCCGAGCGCCGCGGCGGGATCCGCTGGTAGTCGGCGGCGACCCGTCCGGTCCTCCAGGCCTCGACGCGCTCGTCCCAGCGCTTGTCGTCCTCGTTCATCGGCTCCATCGGCGTGACGCCTCCTTCAAGATCTTGTCCACGGAGTCCTGCATGGTCGCGTGCGGGTCCAGGGCGATCGCGGCGGCGCAGTCGGCGACCCAGGCCTCGGCCACCAGTGCCGCGTCCGAGCCCCACTTCTCCAGGCGCCGCGCCTCCAGCTGCCCGTCCTCGAGCAGCGAGCGCCACCGGGCGTACATGCCGTCGCGCACCTGGTCGACCCCGGTGCCCTCGATGGCCACGGTCTTGTAGACGGCGTCCACCCGGCCGGCGGCCAGGCGCAGATGCCGCGCCGTCTCCGCGGCGCCGGGCCGGTCGGCCATGTTGACGATGAAAGCGTCGGCGACCTCCATGAGGCCCGCCTTGATCGTCTGCACGGCGTCGCCGAGCCCCGGCACCGTGACCAGCAGCACGGTGTCGGCGACCTCGACGATCGCGACCTCGGTCTGGCCCGCGCCCACCGTCTCGATCAGCACGATGTCGAACAGGCCGGACAGCTCCAGGAGCCGGGCGATGTTCCGGGTGGACCCCGCCACGGCGCCATGCGACCCGCGGCTGGCCAGGCTGCGCACGAACACGCCGGGCCGGCCGTTCAGATAGGTCTCCATCCGCACCCGGTCGCCGAGGACGGCGCCGCCGCTGAGCGGGCTGGACGGGTCGATCGCCAGCACGGCGACCCGCTGGCCGTCGTCGGCGAAGGACTCGATGAGGCGGCCGGTGAGGGTGCTCTTGCCGGCGCCGGGCGGCCCGGTGATGCCCACGATGTGGCAGGGCCGGGACGCCCGCGGGATGGAGACCTCCCAGGGCGGGCTGTTCTCGACCACGGTGACCGCCCGGGCGAGCGGGGCCCAGTGGCCCGCGCGGCCCTTGGCCACCAGCGTCTCGATCTGGTCAGACTCGAACAATGGTGATCTTCCCCTCCACGATCATCTTCCGCACCGCGTCCTTGGCCGCCTTGCCGATTCCGGTGGTCGGGAGGGCATCGATCAGCCCGGCGCCGGTGGGTCGCTTGTAGCTGGACAGCAGCGACCGGCAGTGACCCAGCAGGTCGTCCGCCGTGAGCGCCCGGCCCGGCCGGGGCACGGCGACGACGACGGGGGTCTCGCCCCAGCGCTCGCTCGGCACGCCCACGACGACCGCCCGTTCGACCGACGGGTGGCGGGCGGCGACGGCCTCGATCTCGGCGGGCGCGATGTTGATGCCGCCGGAGATGATGATGTCCTTGCTCCGGCCGGTCAGGAACACCAGCCCGCGCTCGTCGATGCGGCCGAGGTCGCCCGTCCGCATGGCGCCGTCCGGTCCGAGCGCCGCCTTCGTGGCGACCTCGTCCTTGTAGTACCCCACCATCTGGGCCGGGCTGGTGCCGATCAGCTCGCCTCCGTCCGCGCCGCCGGCGGAGGAGACGTCGTCGACGCTCAGCCGCGTCGTCGGGAACGCCCGCCCGATGGTGGACGGCTCGCGGCGCAGCAGCCGGTGCGGCGCCGCCGACAGCGGCAGCACCTCCGTCATCCCGTAGAGCTGGTGCGTCTCGACACCCGGCAGCTCCTCCCACCAGCGGCGCAGGAGAGTGACCGGCATGTGCTCCGACGCGAACATGACCCACCGCAGGTGGGCCAGCTTCTCCGGCGGTGCGTGCTCGATCAGCCGACTCAGGATCGTCGGCACCGCGTCGAACGTGGTCGCCTTGGTGCAGGCGTCGGCGACGCGCTCGATGTCGAACCGCGGCAGGATCTCCAGCGCGCCGCCGGTGCACAGCACCGGGAGCACCTGCTCCGGGATGCACGCGTAGAGCGGGAGGAAGACCACCGACCGGTCGTCGGAGCGGAACGGGAAGACCGAGGTCAGCTGCTGGGTCGCGTGCAACATGGTGCCCTGGGTGTGCACGACGCCCTTCGGACGCCCGGTCGACCCGCTGGTCAGCATGATCGCGGCCGGCGTCCCCGGCCCCGCGACCGGCAGCCGGCCGCGGCGCTGCACCGGGTCGCCGCCCTCCATGGCGAGGATCTGGAACGTCCCGGCGAGGTCGTCCCGGACGGCCGGGTCGACCCGGCCGACGAACACGCGGGTGGCGTCGACCGAGACGAGCAGGCTGCGCACCGTCGCGCCGTCGAGCCGGTCGTTGACCGGGACCGCGGTACCGCCCGCCCGGGCGATCCCGAGGTAGTTGACGATGTACGCCGGCTCGTTGGCGCCCAGGAGACCGACGGTGTCGCCGGGCCGGAGGCCGCCGGACAGCAGGCGCCGGGCGGCGTCCTCCGCGCGCGACCACAGGTCCTGGTAGCTCCAGATGGTGCCGTCGTGGATCAGCGCCGGGCGGCCGCCGTGGGCACGCACCACCGCCTCGATCCACGCGACGACCGTGTCAGGGTGGTCGATCACGTCAGGCAACGCCCGCGCCGGAGCTCGTGCCCACGACGATCGTCGCCACGGCGGTGGCCGCCAGCACCGGCTCCGTGCTGGCGAGCGCGCCCTTGTCGTCGACGCCGAGGACCTTGAAGATCCGGGCCTCGATCGTGCGGCTGCGGTTCCCGCGCCGGGTCACCCGCGCGATGCCCTCGACGTAGTCGCCCACCCGCAGCGGCGCGAGGAACTCGACCGAGTCGTAGGCCGCGCAGAGACCCTCGTCGCCCCCTTCCTTGAGGGCGAGCTCGGTCTCGAGGTCGGCGAAGATCTCCATCGCCTTCGACCCGGGGACCAGGTTCCCGGCGTACCGCGCATCGCCGGGCGACAAGCGAAGTCGGATCATCGCTCGGTCGTCGTCAACAGACCTCGGCTCCAACATCAGACTCCTCCGTGCAGCTGGGGGATCCTTGTCGCAGACAGAGTAGAGCACTTAGACCTAAACAAGTAGGTCAGATTGCCGACCAGTTTCAACCATGACGTTCGCCACTACCGGCCGCGCCAGCTAGATAGAACAACGCGCTAGGGTGTGGGCCATCAGCGATCCTGCCGTCCGACGGAGGAGCCTCATGGAGACGTCCCGGCCGCTCGCCGAGCTGTCCGACGACCTGTACGCGACGTTGGCGGCGGCCGATCCGTTCGTGGCGACGCTCATCCACGGCATCCCCGGGCTCGACGGCGAGGTGCCCGACCTCAGCGAGTCCGCCCAGCTCGCGTCGGCCGAGCGGCTGCTGGACCTGGCGGCGCGCGCGGAGCGGATCCCGGCGGACGGGCTCGACGACCACGACCGGGTCACGCGGGACGTGCTGATCCACGTCGCGCGGTCCGAGGCGGTGCCGTACGAGGACCGACATGCGGAGTTCGCCGTCTCCGGCTACGCCTCCCCCAGCGCGCTGCTGTTCACCGCGCTGACCAACGTCTCGGTCGCCACGCCGGACGAGCAGCAGAGCTACCTGCGCCGGCTGCGCGATGTGCCCCGCTACCTCGGCCAAGCCCGGGAACGGGCGATGGACGGCGTGGCCGCCGGCCGGGTGCCGACCCGCCGCGGCGTCGAGCAGACCGCCGAACGGCTCGACGCCTACCTGCGCGGCCGCGCCGAGGACGACCTCATCGCCGGCATGGTGACCGGCGCCGCCGTCGAGGACGAGGTCCGCGGCCTGGTGGCGGAGTCCATCCGGCCGGCGCTGGCGGCGCTGCTGGAGACGCTCTCGGGACCGGTGCTGGCGGCGGCCCGGCCGGACGAGCGCAGCGGGCTGCTGCACGTGCCCGGGGGCGGCGAGATGTACGCGCGCGCCGTCGCGGCACACACGACCACGACGCGCTCGCCGGACGAGATCCACCGGCTCGGCCTGGACCTGTGCGAGGCGTTGCGCGACGAGTACGCCGTGCTGGGGCACCGGGTCTTCGGCACCGGCGACTTCGACGCGATCGTCGACCGGCTACGCCACGACCCGGAGCTGCGCTACTCGTCCGCCGAGGACATCCTGGCCGACGCGCGGACGGCGGTGGCCCGGGCCGAGGCGGCGCTGCCGGACTGGTTCGGCCGCACCCCGTCGGCGTCGTGCGCGGTGGTGCCCATGAACGAGGTGCTGGCGCCGGCCGCGGTGCTCGGCGAGTATCTTCCCTCGTCCGGCGACGGCAGCCGGCCGGGCCGCTACAATGTCAACACGTACGCGCCACACACGCGGACCCGGTTCGAGTACGAGACGCTGTCGTTCCACGAGGGCGTGCCCGGCCACCATCTGCAGTTCGGGCTCGCGCAGGAGCTCAACGAGCTGCCGGCGTTCCGCCGCTACCTGTACGTCGCGGCCTACGGTGAGGGGTGGGGCCTCTACGCCGAGCGGCTCGCCGACGAGATGGGTCTCTACTCCGGCGACCTGTCCCGGCTGGGGATGCTCTCGTTCGACTCCTGGCGGGCCTGCCGGCTCGTCGTCGACACCGGCCTGCACCACCACGGCTGGACGCGGCAGCGGGCCATCGACTTCATGCTCGCCAACAGCGCCCTCACCCCCGAGAACGTCGCCAACGAGGTCGACCGCTACATCGCCTGGCCCGGGCAGGCGCTGGCCTACATGACCGGCCGGCTGGAGATCGAGCGGCTGCGGGACCTCGCCCGCGAGCGCCTGGGCCCGCGCTTCGACGTCCGCGCCTTCCACGACGCCGTCATCGGCAACGGATCGGTGCCGATGACGGTGCTGTCAGGCGCCGTGGAGCGCTGGATCGCTCAGGTGCCCGGGTAGAACGTGGGGCGATGGTCAGTCGCTCGTGCCGACGCCCATCACCTCGTCGAGGACGCGCATGGCGTTGCCGCCCAGCACCTTGGCGATGTCGTCCCGGGAGAAGCCGCGGGCGACCATCTCGGCGGTGAGCTTCGGGAGGTCCGACGGCCGCCGGACCTCGGCGTCCACGAACTCGACCTCGTCCACGCCCATGATCTCCATGCGGCCGCCGTAGACCTCCGCGTAGTAGTCGTCGATGAAGTCCGGCCCCAGCCCCACCGCGTCGATCGAGGCGACCGACGCGATGTGCTCGATGTGGTCGACGACGCGCGCGGCGGTCGGCCGGGCCGGGTCGATGAACGGCGCGATCGCCGCCGCGACCCCGATGACGCCGCCGACGCCGGCGATGCCCTTGATCTGGTCGTCGCTGAGGTTGCGGTGCATGTCGGTGATGGCGCGGCAGCCCGAGTGGGTCGCGAGCAGCGGGCGGGTCGCCCGCTCCAGCACGTCGTCGACGCCGGCCATGCCGAGGTGGCTGATGTCGAAGACGATCCCGAGCCGCTCCATCTCGGCGAGCACCTCGAACCCCTGCGGGGTCAGCCCGCCGCGCGAGCTGTCGTCGAACCCGCTGCCGTCGGCGAGGTGCGTCCGGCCCAGGTGGGCGAGGGACACCACCCGGGCGCCGACGCGGTACATCGTCCCGATCAGCTCCGGGTCCTGGCCCAGGGCGTGCGCGCCCTCCAGGCCGATGACGAACGCGATGCGGCCGGCGGCCACGGCCGCGTCGACGTCCGCACCGGTCAGGCAGATCGCCACCTCCGGGTGCTGCTCCGCCAGCGCGTGGATCCGCTCGATGAGCAGCAGCGTCCGCCGCAGGGCGCCCTCGGACTGGTACTGCGCCTCGATGAACACGGGCAGCACCTGGACGTTCACGCCGCCCGACCGCAGCTCGGGCAGCCAGAACTCGGCGAAGTGCTCCGGCCGGCCGCGGTGGTCGAAGTGGTCGACCAGCAGGATCAGGTCGTTGTGCAGGTCGACGACCAGGGCCTCGTCGTTCGGCATCGTCATCATGGGGTCGATTCTCGAGGCAATCGACCGCCCCGCGCAAGACTTCGACCCATGTTCATAGGTCGAAATTGCTGCTAGCGTGACGGCGTGAACGACGCCACAGCGACGACGATCCTCGCGGGGACCGTGCTCTCCATGACCGACCGCGGGGTGCTCCGGGATCAGGCGATCACAGTGGCCGGCGGCCGGATCACCCGCATCGCGCCCCGTGCCGAGCACGAGGTCACCGGCCCGGTCGTCGACTGGCGCGACCGCACCGTCCTGCCCGGGCTCGCCGACTGCCACGTCCACGTCGACGACCGGGCCGACATGCTCGGCTACCTGGCGCATGGCGTCACTCTGGTGCGCAACATGCGTGGCAAGCCATGGCACCTGGACTGGCGCCGGCGCGTCACCGAGGGCGCCGAGCTCGGTCCCTACCTCGTCACCAGCACCGCCATGGCCGACGGGCGTGGCGCGCCCGGGACGACGGTGTGGCCGGACTCGGCGCAGATCACCGGCCGGGCGTCGGCGCACGCGGCGGTGCACCGCTGGGCCGAGCTCGGGTACCAGCAGGTCAAGGCGTACCAATGGCTGTCCGCCGAGGCGCTCGCGGGCCTCGGCGAGGCGTGCCGCGACACCGGCCTCCCGCTGGTCGGGCACTGCCCCCAGGCGCTCACCGTCCACCAGGCGATCGACCGCGGCCAGACCGGGTTCGAGCACCTGAACAACTACGAGTACGGCTCGCTGCGCCCGGCCGCCCAGAAGCGCCTCGACGCCTTCTTCGCGCAGGGGTTCAGCTACGGACGCGGCCGGAACCGGTTCTCCCCCGAGGCCGCCCAGGCGGCGTCCGACATCGACGACCACAAGATCGCGGCACTGGCCCAGCGGATGGCGGCCGAGAACATCACCTCCTGCCCCACGCTGATCGTCCTCGACCGCCTGCTCGGGCACCGCGACTTCACCGACCCGCGGCTGCGCCTCACCGATCCCGTGCTCGCCCGCACGTGGCGGCCGGAGAACGACTTCCGCATCATGGCGCTGACGCCCGATGAGCTGCAGGGCACCGCCGACCTCTTCCACGAGCGCAGCCGGCGCATCCTGGCCGCGCTCCGCGACGCCGGCGCGCCGGTCCTGGTCGGCACCGACACCCACAACGCGTTCGTCTTCCACGGGTCCTCGCTGGTCGAGGAGCTGGAGCTGATGACCGAGGCCGGCTACACCAGCGCCGAGCTCGTGCGGCTGGCCACCCGGGGCGCGGCGGACCATCTCGGCCTGACCGACCGCGGCCGCGTCGACGCCGGGTTCGTCGCCGACCTGGTGGCCGTGACCGGCGACCCCCTGGCGTCGGTCACCGCGCTGAGGGACCCGGCCGCCGTCGTCGTGGGCGGGACGGTGCTCGAGCGCCCCCAGCTGGACGCCCTGCTCGACGAGGTCGAGACGCTGGTCCATGCCGAGCCGGATCGCGCCCGGCTGCGACCGGCGCCGTCCGGCGAACGGCTGGTCGGCGACCACGAGCGGAGCAACTTCGGCCAGATCGACGCCGCCACGAGGATCTCGTCGCGCTCCGACGGCGACACGACGACGTGGCGTGAGCAGGTCGCGACCCGGCACGGCGTCGAGACCCGCACGACGGTCGTCGACGCGTCCGGGTACGTGGTGTCGGCCGACATCGAGCGGCAACGCGCCGAGGGCAGCGACGTCGCGACGGTGCGCCGCCACGGCGACCACTACGCCGTCCGCTGGTCGGCCCTCGACGGCTCGGAGCTCGACGCCGAGGTGCCCGCTCCCCTGCTGCCCGGCGCCGACCTCGGGGTGGCGGCCCTGCTGGCGGCGGCCCGGCTGGCCCCGGACCACGGCCCGTGGCCCGTCCTGTCGCTGCGCGCCGGCCTGGCCAACGCCCTGCCGCCCGTCCCCGGGACGCTGGAGCGCGACGGCGACGAACTGGTGCAGCGCACGACCGACGCCATCGTCCGGATCGCCGGCGACGTCACCGGCGAGTACACGGTGCAGGCGCCCATGACCCAGCTGGTGCACCGCCGCGCGGGCTCCTGACGTCCGGCGCCCGCCCTCTCCTCGCGACCCGCTGGCGGGGTCGAGCGCTCCCGATGTGGCCACGGACACTGTCCCCGCGCCTTGCCAGCGTGATTATGGCCTAGTTGAATAGGCCATAATCACCAACTCGGGAGGCTGCCGTGAGCACGGACACGTTCTGGACCGACGTGGAGGATCACCTGGTCCGCTACATCCCGGCGTTCACGCCGCGCGTCATCGAGCGCGCGGCAGGACCCTACGTCTACGACAGCGACGGCGCCGCGATCCTCGATTTCACGTCGGGCCAGATGAGCGCGGTGCTGGGACACTCGCACCCGGAGATCGTGAGGGCGGTCTCGGCGTGCGTCGGATCGCTGGACCACCTGTTCAGCGGGATGCTCAGCCGGCCGGTCGTGGACCTGGCGAAGCGGCTGGCGCACACGCTGCCGCCGAACCTCACCAAGATGCTGCTGCTGTCGACGGGAGCCGAGTCGAACGAGGCCGCGCTGAAGCTGGCCAAGCTGTACACCGGCCGGTACGAGATCGTCTCGTTCGACCGCTCGTGGCACGGCATGACGTCGGGCGCGTCGGCGGCGACGTTCTCCGCGGGCCGGCGCGGCTACGGGCCCACGATGCCGGGCAATTTCGTCCTGCCGACGCCGAACGCCTACCGCTCGCCCTTCCGCCACCCGGACGGGTCGCACGACTGGGAGTCCGAGCTGGAGTACGGGTTCGGCCTGGTCGACACCCAGTCGAACGGCTCGCTGGCCGCCTGCCTCGTCGAGCCGATCCTGTCCTCGGGCGGGGTCATCGAGCTGCCCGAGGGCTATCTCGCCCGGCTCAAGGAGCTGTGTGAGGCACGCGGGATGCTGCTGATCCTCGACGAGGCGCAGACCGGTCTCGGGCGCACCGGCCACATGTACGCGTTCGAGCGCGACGGCGTCGCCCCCGACATCCTGACGCTGTCGAAGACGCTCGGAGCCGGGCTGCCCGTCGCCGCCGTCCTGACGAGCGCCGAGATCGAGCAGGTCTGCGCCGAACGCAGGTTCCTCTTCTACACGACGCATGCCTCCGACCCGCTCGCGGCGGTGGTCGCGTCGACGGTTCTCGACGTCATCGAGCGCGACGGCCTCGTCGAACGGGCCGCGAAGCTGGGCCAGCAGCTCACCGACCGTCTCCTGGCCCTCCGTGACGCCCACGAGGTGGTGGGCGACATCCGCGGCCGGGGCCTGCTCCAGGGCGTCGAGCTGGTGGCCGACCGGGCCAGCAAGGCCCCGGCTCACGCCCTCGGCGCGGCCGTCACCGCGGCCTGCCTGGAGCGGGGCCTGCACATGAACATCGTGCAGCTGCCCGGCATGGGCGGCATCTTCCGCATCGCCCCGCCGCTCACCATCAGCGAGGACGAGCTGCACACCGGCATCGACATCCTCGGCGACGCGCTCACCGCCGCCACCGCGGCCGCCGCCTGAGCGCCGACGAGATCGCCAACTGCCTCGGTGCTGTAGCGGGTCGCAGCGGCAGCGGTCGCCTCGTGGAGTCCGGTGGTGCCGCGGCTAGCGGGCCGACAGGTACGGCACGACCTCCTCGGTGATCCGCTCGAACTGCCCGCGCTGGTCGAAGCTGCTGATCCGCAGCAGGATGCTCGTCGCTCCGGCGCGGACGTAGTCGTGCAGTGTCTCCAGGCATGCCTCGGCTGGCCCGGCCGCGACCCAGGTCTCGAGGAACTCGCGGGTGTACTCCGTGCGTGAGTGGGCGTCGAGGAACCGTTTGGCCTCGGCGAACGCCTTCTCCCGGTCGTCGTCGACGCAGATGTTCATGCAGACGCAGACGTCGAAGTCGTCGGGCAGGGTGCGGCCGATGGCGTCCGCGTGCTCGTGGATGATCTCCAGCGCACGGGCGACGCCCGCGGGCCGGGTGTGCGTGACCTGCCAGCCGTCGGCGTAGCGGGCGACCCGGCCGAACGCCGTGGCGACGTTGCGCGCCTTGCTCAGGTCAGGGTTGGCGGCGATCCACACCGGGATCCGCGGTTGCGCGGGACGGGGACGGATGGTGACACCGCGAAGGGAGGTGAACGTGCCGTCGTAGTCGACGTCGTCCTCGGACCAGAGCCGGCGGAGGATCTCGATGGCCTCCTCGACCCGGCGCGGCCGGCTCGACCGCTCCACGCCGAAGTTCGCCAACTCGTTGTCGAACTCCCCCATGCCGGGCCCGCCGCCCTGGCAGGCGACGAAGATCGTCCGCCCGCCGGACAGGTGGTCGAGGCTGGCCCATTGGTGCGCGAGCAGCAGCGGGTCGCGCAACGGCGTGCTCGCCAGGCACGCGGCCCCCAGCGACACCCGCGTCGTGCGGGCGGCGACGGCGCTCAGCATCACCAGCGCCTCGACCCGCGGCTTGGCGAGGATGCTGTCACCCACCCACACCGAGTCCCAGCCGGACGCGTCGGCCGCGGCGGCGAGATCGAGCAGTTCCGGGACGGTGGTCGCCCCGATCATGGGCCCTCGGTTCGGCAGGATCAGCCCGGTGGTGAGACGACGGTCCATCCGTGGGCTCCTTCGGATCGGAGCGAGCGTTTGTAACATGTTACATGCGAATCGCGGCGAAAACGAGCTCCAATACCTTGACATCGGCCTGAAACGTCACGACAGTAGGCGAGATAACATGTTACATTCATCACTAGGCCACCGGAGGGCGCAGCCATGGTCACACGCCCGGTATCTGGTCACGGTCCTCGACGGCGCTCCGCACGCGGCCTCGCCGCGGTCGCCGGCCTGGTCGCCGTTCTCCTCACCGCGTGTCAGAACAACACCGGACCGGACACCGGGTCGGCCGGTACCGACGGCGGCGAACCGGTCAGCGGAGGAACGCTCGTCCTGGGCATCCAGAGCGATCCGAGCCCGCTCAACCCGAACCTGACCACGAACGGCCCCACCCAGCAGATCGGGACGATGATCTACGAGCCGCTGGTCTACTTCGACAACGAGGCGGCCGAGCCGAAGCCGGTGCTGGCGGAGTCGTGGGAGATCTCCGACGACGGCCTCACGTACACGTTCCATCTCGTCGACGCGACGTTCACCAACGGCGATCCGCTGACGTCGACGGACGTCAAGTACACCATCGAGCAGGTGTCGACGCCGATGTTCGCGCCGTTCGCCCAGGCCGCCTCGGTGATCGAGTCGATCGACGACTCCGACCCGAAGACCGTGGTCATCCAGCTCAAGGAGCCGTTCGGGCCGCTCCTGCTGTCGCTCACGCGGGTCTGGATCCTTCCCGCGTCCGTGTTCCAGGGCAGCGACCCGGCCACGAACCCCGCCTCCATCGACCAGCCTGTCGGCACCGGCCCGTTCATGCTCGACGAGGTCAGCCGCGGCAGCCAGTGGACGCTGACCCGCAACCCCGAGTACTGGCAGGAGGACCGCCCGTACCTGGACTCGATCGTGGCTCGCGTCGTCCCGGACGCACAGTCGGCGACACTCGCCCTCGCGGCCGGCGAGATCCAGTACATCTCGTCGCAGGTCATCTCCCCCACCGACGTCGAGGCGGTGGTCCAGCGCAACCAGGCGGTCGCCCATCCGGACTCGTTCGCCCCGAACATGACACAGGTGTTCTTCAACACCACACGCGACATCACCGGCGACCCCGCGGTGCGGCATGCGCTGGCCATGGCGATCGACCGCGAGTTCCTGCTGGAGAACGTGTTCCAGGGCGGCGGTGAGGTGGCCAGGGCACCGTTCGACTCCCGGCTGGAGTGGGCCTACAACGACGAAGTCGACTTCGACGAGCTGTATCCGTACGACCCGGAGGCGGCCGCACAGGCTCTGGACGACGCCGGTTACCCGATGCAGGGCGACAGCCGGTTCTCGCTGACGATCCTGGCCGAGGGCGCCAGCCGGTTCCAGGAGGTCGCCGAGGCCATCCGCAGCATGCTGCTGGAGGTCGGCATCGACGCGCAGGTGTCGGCGCCCGAGGCCTCGGTGGCGACCGAGCAGGCGTTCACCGCTCCCGGCGACTTCGACCTCTACATCCAGTCCTACACGACCAACTGGGACCCCGCGCTCGGCATCGCCCGCGCCTACGTCTCCACCTCGATCGGGACGCCGTTCGGCAACGCCAGCGGGTACAGCGACCCCGAGGTCGACGAGTTGTTCGCCGCGGGCCGCTCCGGCACGACGGAGGACCAGCGGGCCGAGCCGTACCGCCAGGTCCAGGAGATCCTGGCCGAGGACCTCCCGGTGATGCCGCTCATCGAGACGAAGCTCAACGACGCGCACGCGCCGAACGTCAACGGCGTCTGGTACGCCGCCAACTGGGGCCAGTGGCAGGAGGCCTGGGTCGGATGACCACGAACGCCGCCGGGGCCGCCCGCTCGCGGCACCGCCCGCGGGCCAGCGGGCGGGTGGTCCGTCTCGGCCGGAAGGGGTCGCCATGGTGAGATACGCCGCGGTGCGGCTGGCGTGGGCCGTCCCCACGGTCCTCGGCATCGTCCTGCTCGGGTTCATCCTGACCCGGGTCGCTCCGGGTGACCCGGTGCAGGCCATGATCGGCGAGTTCCCCGCTCCCCCGGAGTACGCGGACGAGATCCGCGAACGGTTCGGCCTGGACCAGTCGCTGCCGACGCAGTTCTGGCTGTTCCTGCGGAGCCTGGCCGGCGGCGACCTCGGGTTCTCGTTCGCGCACAACGCGCCCGTGCTCGACATCATCCTCGACCGGATGGCGAACACGCTGCTGCTCATGGTCCCGGCTCTGGTCCTCGCCGCCCTGCTCGGCATCCTGCTCGGCATCCTCGGCGCCCGCCGGGCCGGCACCCGGCTGGACACCCTCGTCACCGTCGTGACGATCTCCGGCCAGTCGGTGCCGGTCTTCTGGCTGGCGATGCTCCTGGTCCTGGTCTTCTCGGTACAGCTGGGCATGTTCCCCGTCGCCGGCATGCTGAGCATCACCGGCTCGGACACCGCACTCGGCGTCGTCGGCGACTACCTCTGGCACTGGGTGCTGCCCGGGATCACCCTGACGCTCGCGTACATGACCGTGGTCGCCCGGGTCGCCCGCTCCTCGATCCTCGAGACGATGCACCAGGACTACGTGCTCACGGCCGAGGCGAAGGGACTGACCCGGCGCGAGGTCATGCGGCGGCACATCTTCCGCAACGCGCTGCCGCCGATCGTCACGGTCATCGGCTTCAACTTCGGCCTGGTGCTCACCGGCGCCGTCCTCACCGAGACGGTCTTCGGCTGGCCCGGCATCGGCAGCCTGTTCGTCCAGGCCGTCACCAACCGGGACTATCCGGTGATCCAGGGGGTCTTCCTGTTCTCCGCGATCGTGGTCGTCCTCGTGAACCTGCTGGTCGATCTGCTGTACCCGGTCATCGACCCACGGATGCGAGGCAGCCATGCACGTGTCTAGGAAGCAGCGGTGGGGCTGGCTGCGCTCGAGCACGGCGACGACGGTCAGCTTCGTCTTCATCGTCCTGCTCGTGCTGGTGGCCCTGGTGGGCCCGTTCGTGCTCCCGGGCAACCCCGCGGCGATCTCCCGCGACGTCCTGCAGCCGCCGTCGCCGGACGCCCTGTTCGGCACCGACCACCTGGGCCGCGACCAGCTCACCCGGATGGTGTACGGCGCACGCATCTCGCTGCTGGTCGGCGTGCTGGCCGCCGGCATGGCGATCGTCGTCGGCATCGCCGTCGGCGCCTGCGCCGGCTTCTTCGGCGGCATCGTCGACATCGCCCTGATGCGGATGTCGGAGTTCTTCCAGGTCATCCCGACGCTGATCGTCGCCGTCGCGATCGTGGCGCTGATCGGGCCCGGGCTGGCCAACATCATCGGCGTGATCGCACTGCTGTCCTGGGCGCAGACGGCTCGGGTGACCCGGGCCGAGGTGTTGCGGGTGAAACAGCTGGACTACGTGAACGCGGTCCGCTGCCTGGGCCATCGCGAGTTCCTCGTGCTGCTGCGCGAGGTGATCCCGAACTCCCTGCCGGCGGTCATGCCGCTGATCGCGCTCGGCGTGGCCGACGCGATCCTGCAGGAGTCGTCGATCAGCTTCCTCGGCCTCGGCAGTCCCGACACGATCAGCTGGGGCCTGCTGCTGCACGACGGCCAGCAGAATCTGCTGTCGGCGTGGTGGATGGTGGTGATCCCGGGTCTGGCGATCTTCGCCACGGTCCTGTCCCTGAACATCCTCGGCGACGCGGTCAGCACGGCGCTCAACCCGCGCCTGCGGCTGACCGGCCGGGTCCGGCGGAAGGTGGTGACACCGTGACGGCGACACCGTTGCTCGAGGTGGAGGACCTCCATCTCTCCTATGAGTTGCGCGACCGCACGGTGCACGCCCTGCAGGGTGCGACGCTGCACGTCGGCCGCTCGGAGATCGTCGGCATCGTCGGCGAGTCCGGATCGGGCAAGTCGACGGTGGCGCGGGCCGCGCTGGGGCTGCTGCCATGGGGCGTCGCGCACATCACCGGTGGCGCGATCCGCCTCGAGGGCGCCGACGTCACACGCCTGGGCCCGCACCAGTGGCCGAAGCTGCGTGGCCACCCGCTGGCCATGGTGTTCCAGGACCCGCTGAGCTTCCTCAATCCGGTCGTGCGGGTGGGCCGCCAGATCGCCGAGGGCGTCGCCAAGCACGACCCGGGCGCCGACCGCACCCGCCGTGTCGCCGAGCTCCTCGACCTCGTCCGCCTGCCGGCCGAGGTCGCGCAGTCCTATCCACACGAGCTCTCCGGCGGGATGCGCCAGCGCGTCCTGCTGGCGATCGCCCTCGGCTGCCGGCCCCGTCTGCTGGTCGCCGACGAGCCGACGACGGCCCTCGACGTCACCACGCAGGCCGACATCATCGCGCTGCTGCGCGACATCCGCGACACCCTGGACCTCAGCATCCTGCTGATCAGCCACGACCTCGCCGTCGTCGCCACCATGTGCGACCGCATCTACACCATGTACGGCGGTCACACGGTCGAGACCGGGCCGACGGCCGAGGTGCTGCGCCGTCCCGGCCATCCGTACACCTACGGGCTCATGCAGTCGGCGCGGGCGGTCCGCGACGAGCACGGCCGGTACGCCACGATCCCCGGGCAGCCGCCGAACCTCGCCGTCGAATTCCCCGGCTGCCCGTTCTCCGGCCGGTGCCCCGTCGAGGTCGAGACGTGCAGCACGCGATTCCCGCCGTCCGCCCAGGTGTCCGGCTCCGAGTCACATCTCGCCTGGTGCTGGCGGCTCGTCGAACAGCCCCTCGACAACGCGGCGGTGACGGCATGACGAACGAGACCGGAGCGGAGCCGGTCCTGGAGCTGCGCGGCGTGTCCAAGCAGTACCGGCGCCGGGGCAGCGTCACGCACGTCACCGCGGTCGACGGCGTCGACCTGACCATCCGCAGCGGCGAGTCGTTCGCGCTGGTCGGCGAGAGCGGGTCGGGCAAGTCGACGCTGGCGAAGCTGGCGCTGTGCCTGGAGCGGCCGGACGCCGGCCAGATCCTGCTGCGTGGTCGCGACCTGACCGGCCTGCGGGTGTCGAGGCTGCGTCGCGTGCGCACGGCGATGCAGCCGATCTTCCAGGACGCGTCGGCGTCGTTCAACCCGCGCCGCTCCGTGGAGTCCGCCCTGTTCCAGGCGCTCGGCCGGCTGCGCACCACGGCCGAGCGGCGCGCCCACGCCGTGGACCTGCTCGAGCGGGTGGGACTGCGCCCGGCCCCGTCGTTCCTCGACCGGATGCCACACGAGCTCAGCGGCGGCCAGCGGCAGCGGCTGGCGATCGCCCGCGCGCTGGCCGCGGATCCGGTGCTCGTGGTCGCCGACGAGCCGCTGTCCGGTGCGGACGTCTCGGTGCGCGGCCAGGTGATGAACCTGCTCGCCGACCTCCAGGCCGAGCGTGCCCTCGCCTACCTGTTCATCACCCACGACGTGTCGCTGGCCCGGTCGTTCGCCGATCGGGTGGGCGTCATGCACCACGGGCGGCTGGTGGAGGTCGGCACGCCGGAGGCCGTCCTCGACAACCCTGCCGATCCGTACACGAAGCGGCTGGTCCACGCGGTGCCGGACATCGAGGGCCCGGAGCCGGTGCCGGCCTTCGACCCGGCCCCGGCCGACCCGCCGCGTCAGGGACGCACGTAGGCGATCTTGTACTCGGTGAAGAAGTCCCGGGCGTGCGCCCCTTGTTCCTTCGGCCCGTAGCTCGACCGCCTTCGCCCGCCGAACGCCACGTGCGGGTCGACGCCGGCCGTCGGCAGGTTCACCATCACCATGCCGGTCCGCGAGCGGCGCTGGAAGTCGTCGGCCAGCGCGAGCGACGTGGTGCAGATGCCGGCGACCAGGCCGAATTCGGTGTCGTTCGCGACGGCCACGGCCTCGTCGTGACCGGACACGCGGATCACCCCGGCCACCGGACCGAAGATCTCCTCGCGGTTCACGACCGCGTCGTTGTCCAGCCCCTCGATCAGCGCCGGGGCGAGGTAGTGGCCCTTCGTGTCGCGTTCCACGAGGTCGCCTCCGTGCACGGACGCCCCCGGGGTCGTGCGGGCCAGGTCGAGATAGCGCAGGTCGGTGTCGAGCTGGCGGCCGTCGACGACCGGGCCGATCTCGGTGCCGGGCGCGAGCGCATGGCCGACGCGCAGTGCGGCCATCCGAGCCCGCAGCCGCTCGACGAACGGACCGTACACGGCGTCGTCGACGATCAACCGGCTCGACGCCGTGCAGCGCTGCCCGGTGGAGAAGAACGCGCCGTTCACGGCGCAGTCGACGGCGACGTCGAGATCGGCGTCGGCCGCGATGACCAGCGGGTTCTTGCCGCCCAGCTCCAGCTGCACCTTGGCGAACCGGCCGGCCGCCGCCACCGCGATGCCGCGTCCGACCGGCTCGGAGCCCGTGAAGGTCACCGCGTCGACGCCCGGGTGGGTGACGATGGCGTCGCCGACGACACCGCCGGAGCCGGTGACGACGTTGAACACACCGGGCGGGAAGCCGGCGTCGTCGATGATGCGGGCCAGCTCGATCACCGAGGCGGGCACCAGCTCGGCCGGCTTCAGCACGACGGTGTTGCCGTAGGCCAGCGCCGGCGCGGTCTTCCACGACGGGATCGCGATCGGGAAGTTCCACGGCGTGATCACCCCCACCACGCCGACGGGCTCGCGCCGGTGGGTCACCGTGACGCCGGGGCGGATGGAGTCCTGCGTCTCGCCGGCCAGCCGGACCGCCTCGCCGGCGAAGAACCGGAAGATCTGTGCGGCGCGCCGTACCTCGGCCTCCGCCTCACCCCGGGTCTTGCCCTCCTCGCGGGCCAGCAGCTCGGCCAGCCGGTCGACGTCGGTGAGGATGCGGGCGGCCACGGACTCCAGCAGGTCGGCGCGGGTCTGGGGCGACGCGGCGGCCCAGTCCGGCTGGGCCATGCGGGCGGCCGTGACCGCGGCGTCGACGTCGTCGCGATCGCCCGCCGCGAACAGGCCGACGATGTCGCTGGTGTCCGACGGGTTGACGTTCTCGCGATGCTCGCGGGCCGCCATCCAGCGTCCGCCGACATAGCTTTCGAAGCGCTCCACGGGCCTAGGGTAGCATGCTACATGCTACCTCCGAGAGCCGCTCACCAGCCGAGGATGGACAGGGTGCACCTACCGACCAGCGATCTCGTCCACGCCCTCCGCCGGGCCGGCCTCGACGCCGACGCCGGCTCGCGACGACGCGCCGAGTACTCCTCCGACGCGTCCAACTACCGCGTCGTGCCCGAGGTCGTCGTGTTCCCGCGCACCGTCGACGACGTGCTCGGCGCGCTCGAGGTCGCGCGCGAGCACGACAGCCCGGTCACCGCCCGCGGCGGCGGCACGTCGGTGGCCGGCAACGCCGTCGGGCCGGGCACGGTGCTCGACCTCTCCCGGCACCTGGGTCGCGTCCTCGAGATCGACCCGCGGGAGCGGGTGGCCAGGGTCGAACCCGGCTGCCTGCTCGGCACCGTCCAGCGCGAGGCGGCCGCTCACGGCCTGCGGTTCGGCCCCGATCCGTCGACGTGGGCCCGGTGCACGATCGGCGGCATGATCGGCAACAACGCGTGCGGCCCCCGGGCGCTCGGGTACGGCCGCACCGCCGACAACGTGCGGGCGCTCGACGTCGTCGACGGCGCCGGGCGACGCTTCATGGCGGGCCGCGACGTGAGCGCGGTGCCGGGCCTCGAGCGGCTCGTCGACGACCACCTCGCGCTGATCCGCACGGAGCTCGGCCGGTTCAGCCGGCAGCTCTCCGGCTACTCCCTGGACCACCTGCTGCCGGAGAACGGGCACGACGTCGCCCGCGCGCTGGTCGGCACCGAGGGCACCTGCGTGACGGTGCTGGGCGCCACGATCGAGCTGGTCGAGGTCGCGGCCAGCCCGGCGCTGCTCGTCCTGGGCTACCCCGACATGCCGGCGGCCGGCGACGACGTCCCGGCGCTGCTCGGGCACCGCGCGCTGGCCATCGAGGGCCTGGACGCGCGGCTGGTCGACGTCGTCCGCCGGCACTACGGAGGGGTGCCCGACCTGCCGAAGGGGGCCGGCTGGCTGCTCGTCGAGGTCCCCGGCGCGACGCCGGCGGAGGCGGTCGCCGCGGCCGGAGAGCTGGCCCGCGCCGCCCACGCGCTCGACTCGCGGGTGCTGCCGGCCGGGCCGGAGGCCACGGCGGTGTGGCGGATCCGCGAGGACGGCGCGGGGCTGGCGGGCCGCACGCCGCGCGGCCGCCAGGCCTGGCCGGGGCTCGAGGACGCGGCCGTCCCTCCGGCGCGACTCGGCGCGTACATGCGCGACTTCGAGGCCCTGCTCGGCGAGCACGACCTCCAGGGCCTGTCGTACGGGCACTTCGGCGACGGCTGCATCCACGTCCGCCTCGACCTGCCGCTCGACCGCGACGCCACCGCGCTGCGGCGGTTCATGGAGGACGCCGCCCGGCTGCTGTCGCGTCACGGCGGCTCGCTGTCCGGCGAGCACGGCGACGGCCGCGCCCGCGGCGAGCTGCTGCGCCACGTCTACTCCCCCGAGGTGCTCGACCTGTTCGCCGCGTTCAAGGGCTTGTTCGATCCCGACGACCGGCTGAACCCGGGTGTTCTCGTCCGCCCGGCTCCCCTCGACGCCGACCTCCGCCGGCCCGCCGCCCGCACCGTGCGCGCCGCCGGCCTGGCGCTGCACGCGGACGACGGTGACCTCACCCGCGCCGCCCACCGCTGCGTCGGCGTCGGGAAGTGCCGCGCCGACAACGCCGCGACCGGCGGGTTCATGTGCCCGTCGTACCTGGCCACGCGGGACGAGAAGGACTCCACCCGGGGCCGCGCCCGGGTGCTGCAGGAGCTGACCAACGGCTCGCTGGTCACCGGCGGCTGGCGCTCGCCCGAGCTCGCGGAGTCGCTGGACCTGTGCCTGTCGTGCAAGGCGTGCTCACGCGACTGCCCCGCCGGCGTGGACATCGCGTCGCTGAAGTCCGAGGTGCTGTACCGGAAGTACCGGCGCAGGCCGCGGCCGATCTCGCACTACACGCTCGGCTGGCTGCCGCGCTGGGCCCGGCTCGCCGCCCGGCTGCCCGGACCGGTCAACTGGGTGCTCGGACGGCCCCGGCTGTCGCGGCTCGCGCTCGGCCTGGCCGGCGTCGACCCGCGCCGGTCGGCGCCGCGTTTCGCGACGACGACGTTCCGGCGCTGGTGGGAGCGCCGCGCGGACCGGCCCGCCAACCGGACGGGCGAGGCGCGACAGCGGCGCCAGGTCCTGCTGTGGGCGGACACCTTCACCGACACCATGTCGCCGTCGCTCGCCACCGCCACCGTGGAGCTGCTGGAGTCGGCCGGCTACGACGTGCTCGTGCCGGACGCGGCGGCGTGCTGCGGGCTGCCGTGGATCAGCACCGGTCAGCTCGACGGCGCCCGGCGGCGGCTGGCGCGGACGCTCGACGCCCTGCATCCGTACGCCGCCGCGGGCATCCCGATCCTCGGCCTGGAGCCGTCGTGCACCGCCGTCCTCCGGTCGGACCTGCAGGAGCTGCTCCCCGGCGACGCCCGCTCCCGGGTCGTGGCCGGCGCGACCCACACGCTGGCGGAGCTGTTGCGGGCGCCGGAGCCGGTCGGGCCCGGGGCGTCCTGGACGCCGCCGGACCTCGCCGGTGTCACCGTCGTCGTCCAGCCGCACTGCCACCACCACGCGGTCATGGGGTTCGACGCGGACCTGGAGCTGCTGCGGCGCACCGGCGCGGCCGTCGCGCCGATCTCCGGCTGCTGCGGGCTCGCGGGGAACTTCGGGATGGAACGCGGCCATTACGACGTCTCCGTCGCGGTGGCCCGCAACGGCATGCTGCCGGCCCTGGAGGCCGCTCCGGACGACGCCGTGCTGCTGGCCGACGGTTTCTCGTGCCGGCTGCAGGCCGGCGACCTGGCCGGGCGCCGCGGCCTGCACCTGGCGGAGCTGCTGGCGCCCGGACGACGGCCGGCGGCGGGGTGACCTACTGCGCGTCCGGCTTCTCGATGGCCGTGTAGACCTTGCGGACCGGCTCCTCGACGTACCACGTGCCGATGTAGCCGTGGTGGACGTGCAGCACGGTGCCCGGCCGGATGTCGGTGACCGTGCCGTCGGAGTGCTCGATGCGGCCCTTGCCGGCGACGAAGTGCATGAACTCGGAGATGTTCTTCTTCTCCGACCGGAACACGCCGGGCGTGCACTCCCAGATGCCGAGCTCGGTGGCGCCGTCGCGGTGGAGCACCGTCTTCGTCGCCTTCGGGTCGCCCTCCAGGACGATGGGCGGGGCCGCCGAGGGCGTCAGCGGGGCGGTCGTCACGTCGTCCACGGTGTAGAAGGTGGTCACGGGTACGCTCCTTCTCAGGTCGCAAGATTGTTGGTAACATGTAGCATACCAATTGAGGAGGCCCGGTGGGTAGGACACTGAAGCTCGGATACAAGGCGTCCGCGGAGCAGTTCGGCGCACGCGATCTGGTCGAGTACGGCGTGCTGGCCGAGCAGGCCGGCATGGACTCCGCCGTGGTCAGCGACCACTTCCAGCCGTGGCGGCACAACGGCGGCCACGCACCCTTCTCGCTGGCCTGGATGACCGCGGTCGGCGAGCGCACGACGACGATCACGCTGGGCACGTCCGTGCTGACGCCGACGTTCCGTTACAACCCGGCCGTCATCGCCCAGTCGTTCGCGACCATGGGTTGCCTGTACCCGGGCCGGATCATCCTGGGCGTCGGCACCGGCGAGGCGCTGAACGAGATCGCGACCGGCTTCCGCGGCACCTGGCCGGCCTTCAAGGAGCGGTTCGCCCGGCTGCGCGAGTCCGTCGACCTCATCCGCCGGCTGTGGAGCGGCGAGCGAGTGGACTTCGACGGCGAGTACTACGCTGCCGCCGGGGCGTCCATCTACGACGTGCCGAAGAACGGCATCCCGATCTACGTCGCCGCCGGCGGCCCCGTCGTCGCCCGCTACGCCGGCCGCGTCGCCGACGGTTTCATCTGCACGTCCGGCAAGGGCATGGACCTCTACACCGAGAAGCTCGTCCCGGCCGTCGAGGAGGGCAAGGAGCAGTCCGGCCAGCCCGGCCGCGACGTCGATCAGCTCATCGAGATCAAGCTGTCGTACGACCGCGACCCGCAGGCCGCGCTGGAGAACACCCACTTCTGGGCCCCGCTGTCACTCACGCCGGAGCAGAAGCACAGCGTCGACGACCCCATCGAGATGGAGCGCCTGGCCGACGAGTTGCCGCTGGAGCAGGTCGCCAAGCGCTGGATCGTCGCCTCGGACCCGCAGGCCGTCGTCGACGCCGTCCGCCCGTACGTCGAGGCCGGCTTCAACCACCTGGTCTTCCACGCGCCGGGCGCGGACCAGCGACGCTTCTTCGAGCAGTTCGAGGCCGATCTCGCCACTCCCCTGCGCCGGCTCAGCTCCGCGCTGCCGCAGGCCTGACAGCCCCCGGGCGGCCGACGCGACGAGCTCGGCCGCCCGGCGACATCCTCGCCGGCACGTCACAGGGTGAGCCAGCACCACTCGGTGGTCCACGGGACGCGCGACAGCTGCAGCGCCGGGCCGGAGTCCTGGACGACGAACATGTCCGAGAAGTTCACGCTGAAGCCGGCCCGCGGGTCGTAGAGTCCCGGCTCCACCGACAGGCACATGCCGGGCTCCAGGACGGTGTCGTCGCCGAGGGCCAGCCACGGCGGCTGGTGGCCCTCCGGCCCCTGTCCGTGCGCCGGGCGGTGGTAGACGAAGTCCCGCACGCCGGCGTCGATCTGGAAGCGGTGGATCTTCTCGGCCACCTCGCCGCAGCTGACGCCCGCGCGCAGCTCGTCCTGCTGCAGCAGGCAGCTGTCGCGGGCCACCGTCCAGAGCCGCTCCATGTGCGCGGTCCGCGGCGCGATCATGAACGGGCGGTAGCACTCGCCGCCGTACCCGCCCACCCGGATCACGCCGGATGCCTGCAGCGTGCCGCCGCGGGTGATCTCGGCGTAGCGGAACTGGTTGGGGTGCGGGTAGCCGGTGACGCGGCCCGCGCGGACCCAGCCGAGGTCGATGCTGACGCCGACGCCGCGGTGCGGGCCGCCGTCGAGCTCGAGGTCGGGCACGATCCGCCGGGTCGCCATGTCGATCATCGCGCTGCGCAGCTCGAAGTCGGTCATGCCGTCGTGGAAGCCGTCGAGCAGGGTGTCTCGGCAGAAGACGTGCACGTCGTCGAAGTAGGCGTAGGCGCGCCGGGCGAGCGCGAGCTCCTCCGGTGTCTTCAGCATCCGCGACCGCAGGCACACGTCGCCGATCGAGCCGAACGGGGTCTCGCGGGGACGGTCGATCAGCAGGTCGCCCGCTCCGTGGCCACGCGCCGCGCAGAGCCGCAGGGCCCACTCCCAGAGGTCGACGGCCGGCCCGCGCGCGGCGGTGCCCTCGTTCGGGTGCTGCCCGTCGACGTGGGGATAGTCGAAGTACTCGGCGCCGTCGCCGTACCACCAGCTCTGGACGAGGTCGCGGTCCAGCCGCGGGTAGAACCAGAACGGCGCGCCGTCCGGCTCGATCAGCGCGTACAGCGGCCGTTCCGTGGTGGCCGCCCAGAGCCCGGTGAAGTGGACGATGTTCCACGGATCGGTCAGCAGGACCGCCCGGGCGCCGCGCTCCGCCGCCGCCGCGCGCAGCTCACCGGCCCGGGCCTGGTGCCACGCGAGCGGCAGCCGGGTCGCCGGCGACGGCTCGACGGGCGGAGGGTCGAGCAGCAGCGCCCGCGAGCCGGCGCCCGTCACAGCGCGTCCACGCCGAGGTGCTCGCAGAAGTAGCGGCCCTTCGCCATCGCCAGGTACGTGCCCTTGACGCCGGTGAAGTGGTGCGGCTGCTCGTTCACCGGGAGGAAGTCGAACGGCTTCCCGGCCAGCGTCAGCTGCTCGGCGAACATCAGCGACGCCGCGAACGGGACGTTGACGTCCGACGTGCCGTGGACGATCAGCAGCTTGCCGCGCAGCCGCGGGATCAGCGGGTACAGCGACAGCGCGTCGTAGCCGGCGACGTTCTCCTCCAGCGGGCCCATCACGCACTCGATCGGCCCCGGCCCGTTGCCCTCGCGCATCTCGTACACGCCGTTCACGGCGACGCCGACGTGGTAGACATCAGGCGCCTCGAGCAGCGCCCGGGCGGTGAAGTAGCCGCCGTACGAGCGGCCGTACACGCCGACCCGGGTGAGGTCGAGGTAGGACCGCTCCGCGCCGAGCTGCCGGATGGCCGCGACGTGGTCGGCGATCACGTTGTCGGCGAAGTTGCCGTACGCGACGTCGTGGAAGGCCTTCGACCGCTCCGGTGTGCCGCGGCCGTCGAGCATCATGACGACGAAGCCCAGCTCGGCCAGCGCCCGCGACTGCACCGCGTTGGCGTCGAGCAGGTGGGTCGGCACGAACGCGCTGTTCGGGCCGGCGTAGATCGACTCGATCAGCGGATACGTCCGGGCCGGGTCGAAGTCCGACGGGAAGTACAGGTGTCCGTGGAGCGTGGTCTCGCCGTCGGCGGCCAGGACGGTGAACTCCTCGGGCGGCGTCCAGTCCATCCCGGGCTCCGTGGTGACCTCGGCCTCGGCCAGCCGGCAGATGGAGGTGCCGTCGGCGGCTCGCAGGTCCGACGCCGGAGGCCGGCTCATGCTCGAGTGGTTGTCGACGAACACCCGCAGGTCGGGCGCCATGACGCCGTGGTGGGTGCCGGGCTCGTCGGTCAGCTGCTCGAACTTCGTGCCGTCCAGGCGGGCCCGGCCGATGTGGGTGTCGTAGGGGCGTTTCGGGTCCGAATGCGCCTCGACGTACACCCAGCCGGCCCGCTCGTCGATCGCGACGACCCTCGTGACCGCCCACTCGCCGCCGGTGACCCGGTTGATCAGCTGGCCGTTCATGTCGTGCAGGTACAGGTGCGCCCACCCGTCACGCTCGGTGAGCCACAGGTGGCCGGTGCGGCTGGGCAGCAGGACGCAGTCGAGACCCTTCTCCCAGAACGACACCCACGTCTCCGCCCGCTCCTCGTGGACGACCCGCGACGCCCCGGTCGCGGAGTCGGCCGCCATCAGCACGAACGGCTTCTTGTACCGGTTGGTCTTGAGGTAATAGAGCTCCCGCGCGTCCGCGCTCCAGCCCAGCGGGCGCAGGTCCTGTTCCGGCTCGGGGCCGCTGTCGATGCGCACGACGTCGCGGCTGAGCCGGTGCACGATGTACAGGCTGACGTCCTCGACGGCGCCGCCGACCCGGCCGGCCGGGAAGAACTCGACCTCCTCACGCGGCTTCAACCAGTGCACGACGGGGAACCGGTCCATCCGGCGGGTGTCGACCCGGCGCGCCGCCAGCCGCAACCCGTCCGGCGACCACGCCGCGCCCTTGACGTCCCAGCGGAAGTCCGGCTCGCCGCCGGACGTCAGCGGGCTGAGCCGGTCGTCGACCGCCCAGCGCAGCGCGATGTCGTCGCCGGACTCCGTGGCGAAGTACGTGCCGTCGGGCGACGGGGCCTCGTGCACCGGCGGCCGGCCGATCTTGAACGCCGACCGCAACCTGCGGCCCGTCACCTCGACGCTGCGTGGCAGCTCCGCGACCTCGGTGCGCGTGCCGGAGACCGGGTCGACGACCTGGTGGACGCCCTGGTGCGTGAAGGCGACTCCGCCGTCCACCCAGCGTGGCTCGACCGTGCCGCCCACCACCCGCTCGGGGTGGGCCAGGTACTCCCGGTAGCGCTCTTCCCTCGTCGGCATCGACGTGCGTCCTCCCTCGTGTCCGTCGTCAGTGATCAGTAGCCGGCGGCCTTGCCCTCGCGACGGGCCCCGGCGCCGCCGCGCAGGGAGCCGCCGGCGTCGCGCCAGCACATCTGGAACGACCCCAGGTGCCAGTTGGTCAGCCCCAGCGGCCGCACCCTGATCCCCAGCGCCGCCAGGCCCGCCGGCACCTCCGGCGCCACGGCCATCTCCATCGGCAGCGTGTAGTCGTCGCCGAGCGGCATCATCAGCGCGGCCGCCTCGGCGTCGTCGGGCGCCATGCCGAAGTCGAGGACGTTCGACAGCACCTGCGGCACCGTGGCCTCCACCTTGCCCGGCGTGCCGAGCGCCAGCCACGGCCGCCCGTCGCGCAGCACCAGCGTGTTGCCCATGACGGTGCGGACGTGCCCGCCGCCGGCGTACCACCCGCTGATGTTCTGCCGCGCGTTGAGACTGGTGTCGGTCAGCGACCCCGTCATCGGAACGCCGCCGACCACCTCGCCCGGGATCCCGCTGCCGGAGAGCGTCGTCATCGCCTGCACCCAGTTGCCGGCCGCGTCGACGATGCTGATCTCGCAGCTGTCGGTCCCGCGCTCCAGGTCGGGCAGCGGCGCGACGTGCGGCGAGCGGGTGGTGAGCCGCACGTGGGCGCTGAGGTCCGTCCGCGGCATCGACGAGCGGATCAGCCGCGCGACGTGCTCGTGATAGCCGGGATCGGCGAGGACGTCGCTGGGGTCGCCGAACACCTCGGGGTCGTTGAGGTGCCCGACGTCGAGCCGGGCCCGGCGCAGTGTGTGCGCGAGCAGATAGCTCGCGACCGGGCTGGCGTTGTAGTGGCCCTCGCCGGCGATGCCCAGCTGGTCGAGCACCCCGAGGACCATCGCCGCCGACGCACCCTGGATCTGCGGCGCGGCCAGCGAGACGATCTCGTGCCCGCGGTGGGTGAAGCGGCGCGGCTCGTCCCAGGCCGCCGGCTTCGCGGCCAGGTGCGCGAGCGTCACCGGCCAGCCCATCGCGTTGCCGCGCTCGACGAACGCCCGTGCCCACGGGCCGTCGATGAAGTACCTGGGACCGTGCTCGGCCGTCCCGGCGAGCGTCCGGGCCAGTTCCGGCTGCCGCCACCGCTCGCCGACCTGCGGCAGCCGGCCGCCGGGCGTGAAGTGCTCGCGCCCGGACGGCGAGTGCTGGAAGTAGGCGAGCGTCGTGGCCATGACGTAGTGCTCGAACGACGTCACGACGTGGCCCTCGTCGGCCAGCCGCAGGGCCGGCTCGACCAGCCTCGCCCAGGGCAGGACGCCGTGGCTCTCGTGCAGCAGTTTCATCGCCGGCATGAATCCGGGCACGACGGCGTTCGCACCCGGCGCCACGGCGGAGTACGTCCCGGGCTCCACCGGCACCGGCCGGAACGGCGCGAGTCCCGGGATCACCCACCCCGGGCTGTTGAGCTGCCGGACCCGGCCGGTGCGAGCGTCGTACAGCAGGGCGGTCACGGTGCCGGCGTGGTTCGTGAGCTCCTGCGAGACCGTCGCCTGCACCATGCACGCGGCGATCAGCGCGTCGACGGCGTGCCCGCCGTCACGCAGCACCGCCAGGGCGGCGTCGGTCACCAGCGGGTGCTGCGTCGACACCATCGCCGACGTAGCACCCGCGGGAGCCTTGCGACCGACGACGCCATGCGGATACGTGCGCGTCATCAGCCCTGTGCCGGCCCGATCTTGCTCCAGTCCAGCAGCACGACCTCGCCGAGCGCGAAGAACTCCTCGATGCCGGAGAGCTCGGCCCGGATCGCCTCGGTGTAGGAGACCTGCACGAGGATCGCCGTCGGCAGGTCGTCGGCCACGACGCGCTGTGCCTGGGTGTAGAGCGGGACCCGTTCCTCCCGCGCGTTCGCCGAGTTGGCCGCGAGGAAGAGGTCGTCCAGCTGCGTGTTGCAGTACCCCGTCGCGTTGCCGAAGACGGCGTTCTGGTCGTTGTCGCAGGTGTAGCGGCGGTACAGGCCGATCGCCGGGTCGGCACCGGACGCGATGTTGATCGTGTAGGTGTCGAAGTTGTGGTTGGCGAAGACCTCCTCGCGGAACACCTCCGCGTCGTCCTGCACCACGGTCGTCTCGACCCCGATCGCCCGCCAGTTGTCGGCGACGACCTCCGCGACCTTCTCACCGCCCGGCTCACTGGCCTCGTACCGATGGACGAGGCTGAACCGGGTGCCGTCCGCCCCGCGGGGGTAGCCGGCCGCGTCGAGCGCCTCCTCGGCGGCCTCCGGGTCGTACGGGTACTCGGCGGCGTAGTCGATCTCGCCGGTGTTCGCCCAGTGGCCCTCGGGCAGCGGCGACCGGCCGGGCGGGAAGTAGCCGCCGAACACGCTCTCGGAGATGAAGTCGCGGTCGATCGCCTGGAACAGCGCTTGCCGCACCGCCGGGTCGGCCAGGATCTCGTTGCGGGTGTTGAACGGGAACATCTTCATCGAGTACGACGCCCGGCCGTTGTCGAGCACGACGTTCTCGTCGTTCTCGAGCTGGAGGATCGCCTCGTACGGCACGTCGTAGGAGTTGACGTAGTCGATGTCGCCGCTCTTCAGCGCGAGCGCCCGGGCGGTCGCGTCGCCGATGACCGTGAAGACGACCTTCGCGAAGCCGGGTGTGTCGCCCCAGTAGTCGTCGTTGCGGGCCAGCGTGATCCGCCCGTTCTCCCAGGACTCGAACTTGAACGGCCCGGTGCCGACCGGCTCGCGGTTCGCCGGGTTGGTCTCCAGTTCCGTGCCTTCGTAGACGTGCCGCGGCAGGACGGAGAACGACATCGGGTTGAGCATCGCGAGGAAGGCGCCGGACGGCGAGTTCAGAACCACGTCCACCGTGTGCTCGTCGACGGCCGTCGCGGAGGCCACCATGTCCTTCAGCGCCGCGGTACCGGCGTTGACGCCCAGGCCGTTCTCGAACGTGAACACGACGTCGTCGGCGGTGAACGGCTCTCCGTCGTGCCAGTTGACGCCCTGCCGCAGGTGGAAGCGGTAGGTCAGGTCGTCGAGCTGCTCCCACGACTCCGCCAGCTGTGGCTGGACCTCGCGCTCGCGGTCGACGGTGACCAGGGACTCCTCCATCGCCAGGCCGACCAGCCCGACCTGGACGTCGCCGAGGAACAGCCGCATGAGGTGCGGCGGCTCGGCGCTCATGCCGACGACGAACGTGTCGTCGGTGTTGCCGCCCTGCCCCCCGGCGCCGCCGGCGGTGCCACCACAGCCGGCCATGAGCAGAGCGGCGCCGGCGACCAGCGTCACCGCCCATGTCCTGATGGTTCTGACCACGATCGCTCCTTCGTATCGGCGGTTCCGGCGCCTCACGCCGCGTCCTGCGGCGGCACCAGCTGCGGTGTGGAACCGAGAAGCCTGCGGGTGTACTCGTGCTGGGGCCGGGCGAAGACGTCGTCGATGTCTCCCTCTTCGACGATGTCGCCGCGGTACATCACCAGCGCGCGCTGCGCGAGGGCCCGCACCACCGACAGGTCATGGGTGATGAAGAGGATCCCCATGCGGTGGTGGGCCTGGATCTCGCGGATGAGCTTGATGATCTGGACCCGGACCGAGACGTCGAGGGCCGACGTCGGCTCGTCGGCGACCAGGAAGGCCGGACGGTGCAGCAGCGCGCGTGCCAGCGCGACACGCTGCTGCTGACCGCCGCTGAGCTCGTGCGGGTACCGGCTCAGGAAGCGGCCGGGCGGAGTCACGCCGACCTCCTCGAGGGCGTCCGAGACCGCCGCCTCCACGCCGTCTCGCGGCGCACCGGCGCGCCGGGCGGCGTAGCCGAGGATCGAGCGGATCGTCATCTTGGGGTTCAGCGATGCCGCTGGACTCTGGAACACCATCTGGACGGCGCCGTGGAAGCCCGGGCTGATCCCCCGGCGGCCCTCGTACGCCGTCCCGCCGATGGTCACCGTGCCGTGGTCGGGCACCTGGAGTCCGGCCATGACGCGGCCGAGCGTGCTCTTGCCGCTGCCGCTCTCCCCCACCAGCCCGACGATCTCGCCGCGGCCGACGGACACGCTGACGCCGTTGACGGCGACCACCTCGCGTCGGCGCCGGCCGCGTGACCGGAAGGTCATGTGGATGTCGGACAGCCGCAGCGCGTCGCCGCCGGCGTCGTGCGTTCCGGTCGCGGCATCCTGCCGGCTCACCACACTCATGACTCCCTCACCGGCTCGGGGACGGCCGACGTGCCTGCCGGCGCCGCGGCCGCGACGTCGTAGATCTCGCGCATCGCGGCCATCAGGGACCGCGTGTACTCGTGCCGCGGCCGCCAGAGCACGTCCTCGGTCGGGCCGCTCTCGACGATCTCGCCGTCGAACATCACGAAGACCCGCTCACAGAACTGGCCGATCGCGGCGAGGTCGTGCGACACCAGCAGGATCCCGACCTGCTCCTGGTCGGCCAGCGACCGCAGCAGCCGCAGCACCTGGTCCTGGATCGTGACGTCCAACGCCGTGGTGGGTTCGTCGGCGATCACCAGAGCCGGGCGCTTGGCCAGCGCGCACGCGATGATGATCCGCTGCTTCATGCCGCCGCTGAGCTGGTGCGGGTAGAGCCGGGCGAACTCCTCGGTCGCGGGCAGGCCGACGGCGTCGAGGAGCTCCGCCACCGTGCGGCCACCGGGACGGATCGCCTCGGCCACCTGGCTGCCGATGCGCATGGTGGGGTTGAGGTGGGCGTTGGGGTCCTGGAAGACGTAGGACAGCTCCGTGCTCAGCGCCTCCCGGCGGCGGGCCTCCCCGGCGCCGGACAGATCGGAGCCGTTGACGACGATCCGCCCGCTGATCCGGGGCTGCAGGCCGGGCGCCAGCAGGCCGGCGACGCCACGTGACAGCATCGTCTTGCCCGAACCGGACTCGCCCACGAGCCCGACCACCTCGCCGCGGCCGACGTCGATGGAGGCGCCCCGGACCGGGTGGATGCGCGTCCCGCCGAACGGGTGGATCGAGACGTCGAGGTCGCTCACCTCGAGTGCGCGCGGATCCTGCTGCTGCGCTGGCGTGGTCACAGTGCCCTCCGCCCCTGGTTGCCGCGGCGTCCCATGGAGTCTCCGATGAGGTTGAACGACAGCACCATCAGGGCGATGCAGACGCCGGCGGGCACGCTGAACCACCAGGCGTCGGTGAGGAACGGCTGCGCCCGCCGCAGCACGCCGCCCCAGCTCGACGTCGACGGGTCGCCGAGGCCGAGGAAGCTCAGACCGGCCTCGAGCAGCATGCCGCGGCCGATGTCCAGCGCCGCCTGCACGGCGGCCGGCGCGAACGCCACCGGAAAGATCTCCAACGCGATGATGCGCCACGCCGGCGTGCTGGAGATCCGGGCCGCGTCGACGAACTCCGCCCGGCGCAGCGCCAGGAACTGGCTGCGGACGATGCGCGCCGACTGCGGCCACAGCGCGATGACGACCGCGGCCGCGATCAGCGTCGTGTTGCGCCCGATCACCGCGACGATCACCAGGGCGATCAGCATCGCCGGCATGATCTGGAACATCTCGGCGATGCGCATGAGGACGTTGTCGACGGCGCCGCCGACGTAGCCGGCGATGCCGCCGACGATGATGCCCAGCACGAGCGAGCCGAGGCCGGCCGCGAGGCCGATCAGCAGCGACACCCGCGCGCCGTAGATCAGCTGCGACAGGATGTCCTTGCCGGTGTCGTCGGTGCCGAGCAGGTGGTCGGCCGACGGCGCGTGGAGGATGCGCTCCGACACCGCGAACGGGTCGTACGGCGCGATGAGCGGGGCGAACAGGGCGACCAGCGCGAACAGCACCACGATGGCGATCGCGGCGATGGTCAGCGGGCCGCGGCCCAGCCGCAGCCGCTGCAGCCGGGAGGGTTTCGTGGTGGTGGCGGTGGGGTCCACGACGATGTCGCTCACAGGGCCGTCGCCTCCCGCACCTTCGGGTCGATGACCCCGTAGACGACGTCGGTCACCACGTTCACGACGAGTGTCACGACGGCGACGATCACCACCACGCCGAGCACCACCGACGTGTCCCGGCGCTGCACCGAGTCGTAGAGCAGGCTGCCCATGCCGGGCCAGCCGAAGATCTTCTCGACCAGCACCGAGCCGCCGACCATGGTGCCGAACGTGTAGCCCATGACGGTCGCGACCGGGAGCAGGGAGTTCCGGACGACGTGCCGGCGGATGATCCGGCCGCGGGCCAGGCCCTTCGACACCGCCGTCAGCACGTAACCGGAGTTCAGCACCTCGTTCGCGCTGGCCCGGGTCATCCTGATCATCAGGGCCGTCTCGGGCACGGCCAGTACCGCCGCGGGCAGGATCAGGTGCGACACGAGGTCGCCGAACTGCTGGATCGGCGTGCCGACGAAGCCGATCGTCGTCATGCCGTGCGCCGGCAGCAGGGCCAGGTTGATCGCGAAGACCAGCACCGCCATCAGCGCGAGCCAGAACGCCGGGATGCTGAAGGCGACCAGCGTGGAGAGGTTGACGGCGTTGTCCACGGCGCGGCGGCGGGTCGTCGCCGCCCACAGGCCCAGCGGCAGGCCGATCACGATCGAGAGCAGCGTGGCCGCGACCACCAGGATCATCGTGGCGCCCAGGTGGTTCACCACCAGCGGCAGCACCTCCTGGCGGTTCGCGAACGAGTAGCCGAGATCGCCCTGCAGGGCGTTCAGGACGTAGTTGACGTACTGGACGACCAGCGGCTGGTCGAGCCCGAGCTCCGCCCGTCGCTCGGCGAGGTACTCCTCCGAGGCGGGGTAGTCGCCGATCGTCGCCGTCACGATGTCCCCCGGCGCGAGCGATACCAGGACGAACGTGAAGCTGATGACACCGATCAGCAGCGGGATGACGTATCCAATACGTCGCATGACACCGAATAGCACGCGCAACGCCCCGATTCGTTCTGTCGGCTGGGGGTGGGCCCGCGGATCTGGGCACGTCCAGGCCGCCACAGCTTGTTGTCAAGCAAGCGACTCTGGACCCAATCTCTGGCTGCATGTAGCATGTAGCATGCCGTCTCACACGTCAAGAGCCTCGCACGGTGTGCCGTCCCGCTTGCCGGTGACGTGCTACCGCCTGTGTGTCGGGTGCTCCGGCATGCGCTATCCCACTAACCTGTCAATTGATCAGGCCCCGGCCCCTCCCGTCGATCGGAAGAAGAAATGACGAGGCAGTCAGTCCCTCCGCAGGATGAGCCGGCTCTGTCGGGTACCGGCCAGCTCGGCCCGATCGGCGATCGGCCGTCGCGGACGAAGGAGATCTACGAACAGCTCCGGTTGGCCATCGCCCGCCGCGAGCTCGTGCCCGGCAATCTGTACTCGGTGGCCGAGCTCGCCGCGACGTTCGGGGTGTCCCGGACGCCGGTGCGCGAGGCGCTGATCGACCTCTCCGCTCGCGGCATCATCCAGTTCGAACGCAACCGCGGCGTCCGGATCACCCAGTCCTCCGCACAGGACCTCAAGAACATCTTCGAGCTGCGCCTCATCCTCGAGACCCATGCGGCGAGCGTGGTCGCGTCCCGTCTCGACCCCGCGACCGAGAGCGCGCTCACCACCGCGTTGGAGCAGCTGCAACGAGCCACGACGACCCAGGACGACCTCACGTACTGGTCCAGCGACCGCAGCTTCCACCGCGTGCTGCTCGAGGCCTGCGGCAACGAGCTGCTGAGCTCGATCGTCGACAACCTGCGCGACTCCATCCTGGTCCGCGGCACGACCAGCGCCGGGCGCACGCGCACACTGCAGGACATCACGAACGACCACGAAGAGATCCTCACCGCCGTGCTGAGCCGGCGGCCGGCCGCGGCCGCCGAGGCCATGCGGGCCCATCTGCAGCGCACGGCCGACTCCCTGCTGCAGCAGGAACGCGACGGCGACCAGAGCTGACCGGCCCCGGTCAGAGGTGGTGGTGCGCCCGCACCGGTCCCTCGGCGAACCGCTCGATCCGGAACGGCTCGAGGTCGACGGACGGCTGCTTCCCCTGCGCGAGCTCGGCGGCCACGACGGCGACACCGGGCCCGATGCCGAACCCGTGACTGCTCATGCCGGTGGCGACGACGAGCCCGGCGTACTGCGGCGGTGCGGCGACCACCGGCAGCGCGTCGGGGGTGACGTCGACGGTGCCGGCCCACGCGCGGGCGATGCGCGACGACTCCCACCGCGGCACCAGCGCGGTGAGGCTGCGGTGGGCGCGCTCGATCTTCCTGCGATTCGGCGGCGGCTCGTCCATCCGCGGCCAGTCGAAGCGGATCGCGTCGCGGTCGCGCCGCGGCAGCCGCCGCAGGACGTCCTGGACCGCCACCTCGTTGAGGTGCAGCCGGATCATCTTCCGGTTGCGGGCGAAGTTCGGCAGGAACAGCCGCAGGTTGCCCAGGGTGTCGATGCCGATGTCGTAGTCGCTCCAGGCGGCGCTGCCGAAGATCACCGACCCGTCGGCGAGCTGGCTGAAGCCGACGGCGGGAACGTGGACGGCGAGCTCCGTCAGCTGCGCCGCCGGTGTCGTCCTGGCGGCCGTCGCGCGGATCCACCGGACCGGCACCTTCAGGCCGAGCGGTGCCAGCAGCTTGCCCGACCAGGCGCCGGCCGTCACCACGACCCGGCCGGCGGCGCGGCGGCCCGCGGACGTGCGCAGTCCGGTGACCCGGCCACCGGACGTCGTGATCTCCAGCGCCGTGACACCCTCCTCGATGACCACGCCACGAGCCCGCGCCGCCGCCGCGATGGCCGGCCCGGCGGCCGTGGGGTCGGCGTGCCCGTCGGCCGGCGTCAGCAGCCCGCCGGCCCACTCCCCCGTGACGTGCGGCAGCAGCTCGCGGACCTCGTCGGGGCCGACCATCCGGCTGCCGAAGAGCGTGTCGCCGCCGCTGGCGCGCAGCCAGTCGCGGTACTTGCTCAGGCCGGCCTCATCGGGGGCCAGGTTGATCAGGCCCTTCTTGACCAGCGTCAGTGCCGGGCCGATCTCCTCGCCCAGCCGATCCCAGGTGAGCGACGCGTGCTGCACCAGCTCCGCCTCGACCGGGTCGCAGCCCTGCCGGCGGACGAACCCCCAGTTCCGGCTGGACTGCAGGCCGGCGACGCGGCCCTTGTCGATCAGCCGCACGGAGTGACCCGCGGACGCGAGCTCGTAGGCGGTCGTGACGCCGACGATGCCGGCGCCGACGACGATGACGTCGGTCCCGCTCACCTGCTCGGCCACGAAGGGCTCAGGCCTTCTTCGCGGCGGCCAGCGCCTCGATGATCGGCGGCATGAACGCGGGCAGGTCGTCGGGAATGCGCGAGGTGATGACGTTGCCGTCGACCACGACCTCCGCGTCGACGTACTCGCCGCCGGCGCCGACGATGTCGTCCTTGATGGAGAAGTACGACGTCACCTTCCGGCCCTTGCACAGCCCGGCCGAGGCGAGCGCCCACGCGCCGTGACAGATCGCGCCGACCGGCTTGCCGGCCGCGCCGACCTCGCGGATGAAGTCGATCATCTCAGGCTTGCGCCGCATGTAGTCCGGCGAGAAGCCACCCGGCACGACCACGCCGTCGAAGTCGGCGGCGTTCACCGCGTCGATCGAGACGTCGGCCGTCACGGGGAGGCCGTGCTTGCCCTTGAAGACGTCGGTGCGGCCGCTGCCGATGATCGTCACCTCGGCGCCGGCCTCGCGCAGCCGGTAGAGCGGGTACCACAGCTCCACGTCCTCGTAGAGGTCCTCGGCCAGGATGGCCACGCGAACACCCTGCAGCTCGTCGCTCATGACAGTTCCTCTCTGTAGACCGCGGCCCCGACAGGGCCGTTCGGGGACTCTTCCCACAACGCACGGACCGGCCGGTTCACCAGGTCCGGCGGCTCGTTGCCGGTCAGCGCGGCGACGACCGCGCCGGTCGCGTGCTCGACCATCTGGTCGATGGCTTCTTTGGACAGCCCGCCGATGTGCGGCGTGAGCACCGTGGATCCCCACAGTGGCAGCAGCGGGCTGGTCCGGGGCGGCTCCTCGGAGAACACGTCGATGGCCGCGCCCCGCAGCCGCCCGGCACGGATCGCGTCCGCGAGCGCCTGCTCGTCGACGATACCTCCGCGGGAGGTGTTGACCAGGACCGCACCCGGCTTCATCCGGGCGAGCAGCGCGCCGTCGACGAGGTTGCGGGTGTGCTGCGTGAGGGGCAGGTGCAGCGACAGCACGTCGGCGGAGGTGACGACGTCGAGCATGCGCGCCGCGCGGACTCCGGGCGGCGGCGGAGCGACCGGGTCGTAGCCGACGATGTCGACGCCGAACCCACGCAGCCGCCGGGCGACGAGCTGCGAGATCGCGCCCATGCCCAGCAGGCCGACGGTCTTGCCGTGCAGGTTGCGGCCGGCCCACTGCCCGGTCCGCAGCCACCGGCCGTCGCGGACCGCCCGGTCGAGCTCGGGCACCCTGCGCAGCAGCGCGAGGATGAGACCGATCGTGTGGTCGGCCACCGCCTCCTCGTTGGCGCCGCGGGCGACCGTCACTCCCACACCGTGCTCGGCGGCCGCCTCGAGGTCGATGCTGTCGGTGCCGACGCCGACCCTGCTCAGCAGCCGCAGGCCGGGCGTGGCCTCGAACACGGCACGGGTGAACGGGTCGGTGCTGACGATGCCCGCCACACAGCCGTCGAGCAGCTCGACGAGTTCGTCCTGGCTGCGGTCGTGCAGCCGCGGCGCCCGCCGCAGCGTCAGGCCGAGGGCCGTGAGCCGCGCCGTCTGAGCCGAGGAGTCGTCCGGATAGTCCGGCCAGGTCACCAGGACGATCCGGCCGCGTTGCTGCGGCTGCGGACCCGGGACCGTGGCCGTCATGACGCCCACGCGTTGATCTGCTCGGGCGAGACCGCGAGCTGGATGACGGCGGGCCGCTCCGCGGCGATCGCCTTCTCCAGCGCCGCGGCGAACTCGCGGTTGGTCCGGCAGCTCAGGCCCAGCGCCCCGAGGCCCGTCGCCACCGTGGCGAGGTCGGCGCTGCCGAGGTCGACGCCGATCTCGCGGCCGGGATAGGTGCGGGTCTGGTGGTTGCGGATCGACCCGTAGACGCCGTTGTCGAAGACGACGAACACCAGCCGGTCCAGGCCGAGCCGGACCGCGGTGTGGATCTCGCTCATCGTCATCGCGAAACCGCCGTCGCCGGCGATGCCCACCACGACCCGGTCCGGGGCGGCGATCTTGGCGCCGATCGCCGTCGGCACCGCGTAGCCCATCGGGCCGGACGTGCTGCCGATGAACGTCTCGGGCGCGGTCCACCGGTAGTAGCGGTTCAGGTAGCCGGCGAACGCCCCGGCGTCGGAGGTGACGATGGCGTCGGCCGGCAGGATCCGCCGCAGCTGCCCGATCGCGACGGGCAGGTCCGCCTCGCCCTCGGCGTCGTCGGGCACGGCGGTCGAGGCGACGTAGCGCTCGTGCGCCTCCCGGGCCGCGGCCAGGGCGGCCGGCCGCCGTTCGACCGTTCTGTTCTCCAGGAGGTCGGCCAGCCGGCGGACGGTCGCGCCCGCGTCGGCGACGATCGGCACGTCCGGGTTGCGCACGACGCTCATCGACGCGGCGTCGACGTCGATCTGGATCAGCTTCTGCTCCGGCCCCGGCACGGTGTAGGACATCGACGTGAAGTCGCCGAGCCGGGTGCCGATGGCGAGTACCACGTCGGCGTCGCGCAGGGGCCGGGCCAGCTCGGCCGACAGCCAGGGCAGGTTGCCGGCGAACTGCGGGTGCGTGTTCGGGAACGCGTCGAACCGCCGCCACGCGTTGTAGACCGTGGCGCCGAGCCGCTCGGCCAGCCTCACGACGGCCGCGCGGCCGCGCGGACCGGCGAGTCCGCCGGTGCCGACGATCAGCGCGACGCTGCCTGCGCCGGCCAGCAGCGCGACCGCTCGGACGAGGTCCTCCTCGCGGGCGGCCGGTACCGGGACCGCCTGCCGGGCGACGGCGGTGACCTGTGTCGTCGCGTAGCCGACGTCCTCCGGCAGGCTGACCACCACCGGCCCCGGCCGGCCGCTCCTGGCCAGGTAGAACGCGCGCTGGATCTGCTCGGCCGCGCGGTCGGGCTCGGTGATCTCGATGCCGTCCTTGCCGAGCAGGCGGCCGGCGGCGAGGTGGTCGAGCTCCTGGAAGCTCTCCCGCCCCGCGTCGTCCCGGGACACCTGGCCGGCCAGCAGCACGAGGGGCGTGGAATCCTGCCGGGCGGCGTGCAACGCGATCGCCGCGTGGGCGAGACCCGGGCCGCGGGTCACCATGAAGACGCCCGTGCGCCCCGTGGTCCTGGCCCAGGCGTCGGCCATGAAGCCGGCGCCCTCCTCGTGCCGCGTGGGCACGATGCGGACCTCGGGCACGTCGTTGAACGCGTCGAGGACTGGCAGGTAGCTCTCGCCGGGCACGCCGAAGACATGGGTGACCCCTTCAGCGGCGATCGCGTCGACGATCACCCTTCCCACCGTGGAACTCATCGCGATGACCTTCCTGGCCGTGTCGGAACGTGCGGGTCGCGGGTCGATCGGTCAGTCGATCGGCGCGTACCCCAGATCCAGATCGACGACGTTGAGCAGCGGCTCTCCTCCGAGAGCTCGCCGGAGGTTGCGGACGAACAGGTCGACCATGGCGTCCTCCCAGCCCACGAAGTCCGAGGACGTGTGCGGCGAGAGGACGACACCGGGCGTCTCCCACAGCGCGTGCTCGGGCTCCAGCGGCTCGCGCCACAGCACGTCGAGCCCCGCGCCGCCGAGCCGGCCCGAACCGAGCGCCGCCATCAGCGCCGCCTCGTCGACGACGGCTCCCCTGCCGAGGTTGACCAGGTGGGCGCCGTCGGGCAGCGCGGCCAGCTCGGCCGCCCCGATCAGGCCGCGGGTCTCGCCGGTCAGCGGCGTGGCGATCACGACGTGGTCGGCGAGCGGCAGGACGTCGAGCAGCTGGTCGCTGCCCACGACACGGTCGAATCCGTCGACCCCGTCGCGAGGCCGCCGGCCCACGCCGATCACCGTCATGCCCAGCGCGCCGGCGCGGCGGGCGAGCTCGCGGTTCACCGGGCCGACGCCGATGGCGACGAGCGTCGCGCCCGACAGCATCCGGCTCTCCCGCGGCCGCCAGACCTTCGCCGCCTGGTCGGCGATCGTGCCCGGCAGGTCCTTGGCATGAGCGAGCATGAGCATGAGCGCGTACTCGGCCATGGCCGGCGCGGTCACGCCGCGGGAGTTCGTGAACGCGATTCCGCGGGCCCGGACCTCGTCCGACAGCGACGCGTCGACGCCGGACGCCGCCACGTGCACCCACCGCAGCCGCGGCAGCCGGTCGATCGCGTCCGGCACCAGCGTGCTGCGGAAGTTCCAGACGAACGCCGAGTCGACGGCCGCCGCCTCCTCGCCGATGTCGTCGGCCGTGACGGCGAAGACGAAATCGGCGAGGTCGCCCGCCTTCTTCAGCAGGCTCGGCGGCTCGACACCCGTGGGCCGAAGCGCCACGAGCACCCGCGGCTTGACCGGTGGAGTCACGTCACTTCGCCGCGGCCAGCGGAACGACCTCGTGGGCGAACCGGGTCATGTGCTCGAGGCCGAACTTGGCGTCCACCCAGCCGTGCAGGTAGAAGTCCATGACCAGGTGGTCGGCGCCGGCCCCGATCATCGCGGCGAGCCGATCGGCGGCCGCCTGCGGCGTGCCGATCATCAGCCGTTCCTCGGGCCGGTTGAGCGTCTGGTCGTCGCGCCGCTCGACCGCTTCTTCCATGGTGATGCCGTTGATGCGGGCGAGCAGCCGCGGGATCGCCCACTCGTCGATCCATTGCGCGTCCTCGCTGATCATGCCGTAGTTGACGACGGCGAGCTCGAGCGCCTTGGCCCGTCCGTACTCCTCGGACAGCCGCTTCAGCGACGGCACGAGGTCGTCGCGGATCTCGTCCACCGTCGGGAAGAGCGGGTAGAACGCCTCCGCGAACTTCGCCGAGCGGTTGAGCGACTTCTCGCCGCCGCCGATCCACAGCGGGAACGGCTGCTGCACCGGCTTCGGGTTCAGCTCCAGACCCTGCGAGTCCCAGATGCCGCCGGTCTCCTCGATCGGCTCGCCGGCCATCAGCTTGGTGATGGTGTCCAGCGCCTCGTCCATGCGACGGCCGCGCTCGGTCTTCTTCACCATGCCGACCTTGAAGTCCTCTTCCCACCAGCCGAGGACCGGGACGGCGACGGCACGGCCATTGCTGGCGTTGTCGAGGGAGGCGAAGTACTGGGCCCAGACGAACGGGTGCAGCGCGGGGACGACGAACTCGAAGGCGATCTTGATGCGCGACGTCTCGCGGGCGAGGATCGGCATCAGCACCATCGGGTCGAACAGGTAGCGGGTGCCGAAGGCGCCGAAGCTCTTCGTCTTCGGCATCGTGAAGTGCCAGGGCACGTGGATCGCCTCGTACCCGAGCTCCTCCGCGGCCTTCGCGAACTCGACCATCGAGTCGACGTCCGGCTCGTTCGCACCCCAGGGGAAGAGGTACACCCGCAGCTTCTTGAGAATTTCCTCGGCAGTCAGGTTCGACATGTCATCCTCTCGCGTCGTCCGGGCCTCGCGCGGACGGTCAGTCCTCGTCGGGCAGGTTCAGGTGCTTGTGGAACGTCGTGCCGTGGGTGCCCCACGACTTCGGGCTGTGCTCGACCAGGAGCACCTGGACGTTCTCGAGGCGGGCGCCGTTGTTCACCATGACGTCGGTGATGCCCGCGATGATCGCCTCCTTCTGCTCCTGCGTGCGCTTGGCGATGTCCACTCGAACGAAGGCCACGTCGCTCTCTCCTCGCATGTGTGTCCGCCGGCCGACAACCTCCGGCATGAGTGGCATGTTACATGCAATCGACACGTCAGGGAAGAGTGAGGCGGCCATTCTGGGAGCCGCCGGGTCCCGGGAAGCGCCCGCCCGGGCGCCACTCGTATGCTACGTGCCACCCGTGACCCGGACCGAGGAATCGACCTGGTGAGGAGTGCAGGCGCCGAACGACCTCGTCGAGGAGCTCGCGGAAGCCGGCGCTCCCGGTGGCGGAGACCGTGGACGGACGCCCGGCGCTCAGTACCGGAAGACTTCCGGCGGGATGTCCCGCGGCACGGCGCCCCGCAGATGTGGCTCCACGTCACGCGCTCCCCCGAGTCGGCCCCGGGCCGGCTCGTCGATCGGGCGTGGGTACTGGCGGCAGGTGGGACCAGCCGCGGTCTGCTTGACGCAACTCCCGAGGGAGCCGTCTGAAACCCGGTCTCCGGCTCTTACCTCGCGGCTCGGCCAGTATCCACGCGGACGGATCGGGCGGACAGGTGTCCTCCGGTCACCAGGAGGACCGGACGGGAGCTCCGGATGTGACAGGGCGCCGTGATCTCGTGCCCGTTGCCACCGTCACGGGCCGTCAGTAGGCTCGCCGGGGGGTGTCTATGGCCAGGAGGGGTCCGGCATTCGAATTGCGCGGCAGGCGCGACGAGTGCGACATCCTGGCACGGCTGCTGGCCACGGCCCGATCGGGACACAGCGCCGTCCTGGTGCTGCGCGGCGAGGCCGGCATCGGCAAGTCCGCGCTCCTCGACCACCTGGTTCGGCAGGCCGCCGGTTGCCGCGGCGCGCGGGCCGTGGGCAGCGAGTCGGAGCAGGAGCTCGCCTTCGCCGGGCTGCACCAGCTGTGCCTGCCGTTCCTCGACCGTCTCGACCGGCTCCCGGCGCCGCAGCGAGACGCTCTGGTCACGGCGTTCGGCCTGCGGGCGGGGCGCCCGCCGGAGCGGTTCCTCGTCGGGCTCGCGGTGCTCAGCCTGCTGGCCGACGCCGCGGCCGAGCGCCCGCTCGTCTGCGTCGTCGACGACGCGCAGTGGCTCGACCAGGTCTCCCTCCAGGTCCTGGCGTTCGTCGCGCGCCGGCTGGCCGCCGAAGCGGTCGCGATGGTGTTCGCGACCCGCGACTCCCATGCGCGCCAGGAGCTCGCCGGCCTGCCGGAGCTCACCGTCGGCGGCCTCAGCGACATCGACGCCCGCGCGCTGCTGGACTCCGCCGTCCCGGGCGGTCTGGACGAGCGCGTGCGCGACCAGATCGTCGCCGAGAGCCGCGGCAACCCGCTCGCACTGCTAGAGCTGCCGCGCGGCTCGACGGCGGCCGAGCTGGCCGGCGGGTTCTGGCGTCCGGACGCACGCCCGCTGGCGGGCCGCATCGAGCACAGCTTCCTCCAGCGGGTCCGGGCGCTGCCGTCGACGACGCAGCGGCTCGTCCTCGTCGCCGCGGCGGAACCCGTCGGCGACGTGTCCCTGCTGCTGCGCGCGGCCGCATTGCTGGACCTCGGCGCGGACGCGGCCGGCGCCGCCGAGGACGCGGGGCTGATCGAGATCGGCGCGCGGGTTCGCTTCCGGCATCCGCTGGTCCGTACGGCGGCCTACCGCAGCGCCGACCCCGGCGACCGCCAGGAGGCACACCGAGCCCTGGCCGAGGCGACCGACCCTGACGCGGACCCCGATCGTCGTGCCTGGCATCGCGCGCAAGCCGCGGCCGGACCCGACGAGACGGTGGCCGAGGAGCTGGAACGCTCCGCCGGCCGCGCACAGAGCCGTGGCGGGGTCGCGGCCGCCGCGGCGTTCCTCGAACGGGCGACGGAGCTCACCCCGGACCCGCTCCGGCGTGGGCTGCGGGCTATCGCGGCGGCCGAGGCCAAGCTGCGGGCCGGCGCGCCCGACCGCGCACACGAGCTGCTCTCCACGGCACGGTGGGCTCCCCTCGACGACCTGCACCGCGCCCGGCTGGCCCGGTTGAGCGCCCAGGTCACGTCCGTCCGGCGACCCAGCAGCGACGCGGTCCCGCAACTCCTCGACGCGGCCCGTCAGCTGGAGCCGTTCGACCGGGCCGCGGCGCGTGAGACCTATCTCGAAGCCCTCGGCGCCGCGTTCTTCGCGGGACGCCTCGGCCCGGGCCTTCGCGCCGCGGCCGCGGCGGCCAGCGCGGCGCCGCCCGGACCGCGTCCGCCGCGACCCACCGATCTGCTGCTGGACGGCGTCACCCTGCGGCTCACCGAGGGCTACGCGGCTGGTGTGTCACCGCTCACCAGCGCCCTTCAGGCGTTCCGCGGCGACGGCGGCGACGTCGACGACGCGGTCATGAGCTGGCTGTGGCTCGCCTGCCCGGTGGCGCCGGAGCCCATTGCCCCCGACCTGTGGGACGACGACGTCTGGCACGATCTCGCCGCACGCGCCGTCCAGCTGGCCCGCGCCACCGGAGCCCTCAACGTCCTCCCGGTCGCGCTCAGCTACCGCGCCGCCGTCCACCTGCATGCCGGAGAGTTCGCCGCGGCGGCGACCCTGATCGACGAATCCGAGACGATCGCCGCCGCGACCGGCAACGCGCCACTGCGCTACGTCCCGCTCATGCTGGCCGCCTGGCGCGGGAACGAGGCCACGGCGCGGTCCTCGATCGACGCCGCGGTCAGGGAGGCGACGGCCAGGGGCGAGGGACGTGCCCTCGGTCTCGCCGGTTACGCGAGCGCCGTCCTCGACAACGGACTCGGCCATTACGCCGCCGCGCTCACCGCCGCCCGGACCGCCTGCGAGTACGAGGACCTGGGGTTCTACGGATGGACACTGGTCGAGCTGGTGGAGGCGGCGGTCCGCAGCGACCGCCACGACGAGGCTCGGGCGGCCCTGGAACAGCTCGACGAGCGCGCCGGTTCCAGCGGCACCAACTGGGCGCTGGGCGTCCGGGCCCGGTCGAAGGCGCTGCTGAGCGACGGCAAGCGCGCCGAAGACCTCTACCGTGCCGCGATCGAGCGGCTCGGCGGCAGCCACGCGACCGTCGAGCGCGCCCGCGCTCACCTCCTGTACGGCGAGTGGCTGCGCCGCGAGAACCGCCGCACGAACGCCCGCGAGCAGCTGCGCACCGCCCACGACGCCTTCGCCCGCATCGGCGCCGGCGCGTTCGCCGAACGCGCCCGTCGTGAGCTCCACGCCACGGGTGAGACGGTGCAGCGCCGCTCCACCGGCACGCACCACTCCCTGACCACGCAGGAAGCGCAGATCGCCCGGCTCGCCGGCGACGGGTTGACGAACCCCGAGATCGGCGCGCAGCTGTTCATCAGCCGCCACACCGTCGAGTGGCATCTGCGCAAGGTGTTCGCCAAGCTCGACATCAGTTCCCGCCGCCAGCTGCGCACCGCGCTGACGACGACCGCGCGGGCCGGCGTGCCGGGTTAGACGTCGGCGCTGTCACACTCAGGGCGCGCCGTCCGGTCTGAAGAGTGACCGGACGGGCGAACGGCGCCTCCGGCTGCACTGGAGGTGCGAGACGAAGATCGTCGTCATCGGTGGCAGCGGGCTGATCGGCTCGACCGTCGTCGCTCGTCTGCGCGAGCACGGGCACGAAGCCGTTCCCGCCTCGCGGAACACGGGCGTCGACACCCTCACCGGGCAGGGGCTGGCCGACGTGCTGGCCGGCGCGGAGGTGGTGGTCGACGTGTCCAACTCGCCGTCGTTCGAGGACGAGGCGGTCCTGCGGTTCTTCGAGACGTCGACACGGAACCTGCTCGCCGCCGAGGCCCAGGCGCAGGTGGGACACCACGTCGCGCTGTCGATCGTCGGCGCCGACGCATTGCCCGACAGCGGCTACCTGCGGGCCAAGGTGGCTCAGGAGTCGCTGATCGAGGCCGGCCCGATCCCGTACTCGATCGTGCGCTCCACGCAGTTCTTCGAGTTCGTGAAGAGCATCGCCGACGGCGCCACCGCCGGGACCGAGGTGCGGCTGCCGCACGTGCTGTTCCAGCCCGTCGCCGCGGCCGACGCCGCCGGAGTCGTCGGCCGCACGGCCGTGGGCGACCCCGGAACGGGCGGGTCGAGATCGGCGGGCCGGAGCGGTTCCGGTTCGACGACTTCGCCCGGGACGGCCTGGCCGCCCGGAACGATCCCCGCACGGTGGTCACCGATCCGCACGCCCGCTACTTCGGCACCGAGCTGGACGAGCGGTCGCTGGTCCCCGGCGCCGGCGCGGTGCTCGGCGAGACCCGATTCGCCGACTGGGTGAGCTTGACGGCGGCGGCGCCGGCGCGGTGACCCGTCCCGCGGGGTCTTGTCCGGCGAAACGGCGAGTGCGACTCTGAGGGATCGACTCCGGCCGGGCGCCGCACCCTCCGGCCGGACCCTCGGCCGCAGGAGGACGTCGTGGAACCAGGGTCGCGCCCTCCCCGACGGCTTCGAGGGCGCGACCAGGAGTGCCGGGAACTCCTCGCCCTGATGAATGCGGCCCGTGCGGGCCACAGCGGCGTGCTCATGGTGCGGGGTGAGGCCGGCATCGGCAAGACCGCCCTGCTCGACTACCTCGTCGACGCGGCGTCGGAGTACCGCGTCCTCCGAGCCGCCGGCGTCGAGTCGGAGATCGAGCTCGCGCACGCCGGTCTCCATCAGCTGTGCCGCCCGCTCCTCGACCGGTTCGACGGGCTGGACCGGCTGCCGCCGCCGCAGGCGGAGGCGCTCGGCACGGCCTTCGGGCTACGGTCCGGCAGGCCGCCGGATCGCTTCCTCATCGGCCTCGCGGTCCTCACCCTGCTCTCGGAGCATGCGGACGACCAGCCCTTGATCTGCGTCATCGACGACGCGCAGTGGCTGGACCGAGCATCGGCCGAGGTCCTCACGTTCGTCGCCCGCAGGCTGGCCGCGGAGCCGATCGCCATGGTGTTCGCGGCCCGCACGACGGGTGACGAGCAGGCCTGGGCGGGTCTGCCGCGGCTGACGGTGCACGGACTGCGCAAGCCCGACGCCGCGGCTGTGCTGGAGTCCGTGGTCACCTCCCCGCTGGACCAGCGCGTGCGCGACCGGATCCTGGCCGAGACGCGCGGCAACCCGCTGGCGCTGCTGGAGCTGCCGCGATGGATGTCGTCGGCCGAGCTGACGTTCGGCCCGGGACAGCCGGCCGCCGGGACCGTGACCAGCCGCATCGAGGAGGGCTTCCGCCGCCGGCTCGACACCCTGCCGGACGACACCCGCACGCTGTTGCTGATCGCGGCGACCGAGCCGCTGGGCGACGTCGGCCTGCTTCGGAGTGCGGCCGAGCGCCTCGGCCTCGGCCTGGACGCCGCCACCGCGGCCGAGGCGGCCGGACTGATCGACGTCTGGGACACCGTGCGGTTCCGGCATCCACTCGTCCGCTCCGCGGTCTACCGCTCTGCGGCGTCACCCGAGCGGCGGGCAGCGCATCGCGTGCTCGCCGACGTCACCGATCACGACCGTGACCCGGACCGGCGGGCCTGGCACCGCGCGCACGCCGCCTCCGGCCCGGACGAGGACGTGGCCGCGGACCTGGAGGCATCCGCCGACCGTGCGCTGGCCCACGGCGGGCTGGCCGCCGGCGCCGCACTCCTCGAACGCGCCGCCAAACTCACCCCCGACCAGTCCGCCCGAGCCGAACGCGAACTCAAAGCCGCACAGACCATGCTCCACGCCGGCACCTTCGACGACGCCCTGCGCCTCCTCACGCTGCTCGACCATCGGCCCCTGACCCAGCTGCAGCGCGCACGCGCCGAAGTACTCCAATCTCACATCGCCTTCGCCTCCAACCGCGGCCACGAAGCCATGGCTCTGCTCCTGGCCGCCGCCCGCCGACTCGAACCCCTCGACCTCGAACTCGCCCTCGACACCTACGTGACCGCGCTCCAGGCAGCGCTGTTCGCCGGCCGCCGGGCGGGCGAACCCGAAGCACTCGAGGTCGTCCGCGCCGCCCGCGCCGCACCCGTCCCGCTCCAGCTACGCCGCAGCGACCTGCTCCTGCAGTGCATGGCGGTGCTCCAGGAGGACGGAATCGCCGCGGCCGCGCCGCTGATGAAGCGGGTGGTCGAGGCGTTCCGCGCCGACGATCTCCCGGTCGAGGACGGACTGCAGTTCCTCGCGCTCGCCGGTTCGGTCGCGAGTGACCTCTGGGACCTGCCGGGCTGGACGGCACTGACCAGCCGGCAGCTCGAGCTCGCCCGCGAGACCGGTGCGGTCCATGCGCTCCAGTTCACGCTGAGCAGCGTCATCTACGCGCGCCTGTTCGGCGGTGACCTGGTCTCCGCCACCGCGTTTCTCGACGAGGCCGCCGCGCTGGCCGAGGTCGCCGGCGCGCCGCCGCATCCATACGGGGCCATCGGCCTGGCCGCTTACCGCGGCGACCGGCAGCGCGCCGAGCCGCTGATCGCGGCAGCGAAGTCCGACGCCGTCGCCCGCGGCGAAGGGCTCGTCCATTCTCTGGCGTCCTGGGCGAGCGCGGTGATCTGTAACGGCAACGGCGACTACCCGGCCGCGCTCGCGCACTGCCTGGAGTCCCTCGATGCCGTCGAGGACGACGGGAGCAGGTCGCTGCTCCCCGTCGCGACACAGCCGGGCGGCTGGATGCTGCCCGAGCTCGTCGAGGCGGCCGTGCGGTGCGACGAGCCTGAGACGGCGGCCGCCGGGGCACGGATGCTGACGGAGGTGGCCGACGCCTGCGGGACCGACTGGGCGCTGGGCGTGGCGGCCCGGTCTAACGCGCAGCTCCACGGCGGCGGCCAGGCCGACGACCTCTACCACCAGTCCATCGACCGGCTCGGCCGCTCCGGGGCGCGCGTCGAGCTGGCGCGAGCGCAGCTGCTCTATGGCGAGTGGTTGCGGCGGTCGGGACGCCGCAACGACGCACGGGCATACCTGCGGCCCGCGTACACCTCCTTGACGGCCATGGGTGTCCAGGCATTCGCCGAACGCGCCCGCCGCGAGCTGGCCGCCACCGGCGAGACGGTGCGCAGGAGCACACCCGACACGCGCCAAGAGCTCACGACCCAGGAGCTGCACATCGCCCGTCTGGCGGCCGATGGCCGCACCAACCCCGAGATCGGCGCCGCGCTCTACCTCAGCCGCCACACCGTGGAATGGCATCTGAGGAAGGTGTTCGCGAAGCTGGATCTCACCAGCCGGCGTCAGCTGCGCGATGCCCTGGGCCGGCCGGCGGGCTGACCTCGAACGCCTTGCGGAGCACGTGGACGGCCTGCTCGATCGCGGCGGTCGCGGCGGCGGTCTCGCGAACGGGATTGAGCATCATGAAGTCGTGCAGGATGCCGTTGTAGCGGACGGTGGTCGTGCGCACGCCGGCTTCGATCAGTCTGCGCGCGTAGGCCTCCCCCTCGTCACGCAGCACGTCGTTCTCGTCGACGACGACGAACGCCTCGGGCAGACCGGCGAGCTCGTCCAGACCGGCCCGCAGCGGCGACACCGTGCTCTCGCCGCGCTTGGTCTCGTCCGGCAGGTAGGCGTCCCAGAACCAGGCCATGCCCTTGGCCGTCAGGAACGGCCCGTCCGCGAACTCACGGTAGGAGTCGGTGTCCTGCCCGGCGTCGGTGACCGGGTAGTACAACGACTGGTGCACGAACGTCACGTCCGCACGCCGCTTGGCCAGGATCGTCAGCGCGGCGGCCATGTTGCCGCCGACCGAGTCGCCCGCCACGGCGAGCCGGGCCGCGTCCAGACCGTGCTCGCGCCCGTGCTGGACGATCCACCGGGCCGTCGCGTAGGCCTGCTCGATCGCCACCGGGTAGCGGGCCTCCGGCGAGCGGTCGTATTCGACGAACGCGACCGCGGCGTTCACGCCGACGGCCAGCTCACGGACCAGACGATCGTGGGTCCCCGCGTTGCCAAGGACCCAGCCGCCGCCGTGGACGTACAGGATCACCGGCAGCGGCGCGGAGATCCCCCGGCGCCGCACGATCCGCACCCGCACCTCACCGACCGGTGCGGGCACGGTGATCCAGTGCTCGTCGACGTCCGGCATGGCGATCGGCGCGGCCTGCAGGTCGTCCAGCACCTTGCGGGCGCCCTCCGGGCCGAGCTCGTACAGGAACGGCGGCATCGACGTCGCCTCCGCGATGGCCTGCGCCGCCGGCTCCAGGATGTGTGTGCTCATGATCGGCTCCTCGGCTGTGGGTATCGCCTGACTGGATGGGGTGGACGTGCTCAGCGTCCGGCGGTGGCGCGGGCGGCCTGCTCGATCAGCCTCGTCACCGTGTGGGGCTTCGAGACCAGCACCGCGTGCGATGCGCGGACTTCGACGATCTCCGATCCCGCCCGCTCGGCCATGACGCGCTCCACGTCGGTGCCGATGACGCGGTCGTCGGACGGCAGCAGGTACCAGGAGGGAATCGTCTTCCAGGCCGGGTCGTGGGTGGGCTCCTCGAGCACGCTCGCGTCGAGCGGGCGTTGAGTGACGGCCATGACGTCGGTCACGCGCGTCGGCAGGTCCGCGGCGAAGATCGTGCGGAACCGGTCCACCTTGATGTAGGCGTCCGCGCCGGTTCCCCCGCCTGGCAGCGGATAGGGACGAATGTCCAGCGCATCGGGGGTCAGCAGGCTGTCCATCGAGCCCGCGTACGCCTCGGCCAGCGTCTCTCCCTCATCCGGAGCGAACGCGGCGACGTAGACCAGCGCCTTCACGTTCGGGTTGCCACTGGCGGCGTTGGTGATCACCGCACCTCCGTAGGAGTGGCCGACCAGCACGATCGGCCCCGAGATGGTGGCGAGCACGCTGCGCAGATAGGCCGCGTCGGAGGCGATGCCCCGCAGCGGGTTGGCCGGCGCCAGCACGGGGTAGCCGTCATTGCGCAGCTGCCGGATCTCCGCACTCCAGCCGGACGCGTCGGCGAACGCCCCGTGGACGAGGACCACGGTCGGTTTCGGGCCGGACGGTTTCGGGCCGGACGAGTTCGCCTGGCCCAACGCCATCGAGGTCGTCAGGACGGGTGCGACGAGCGCCGCGGCGCCGACCGTCAGGACGCGCCGGAGGCGTCCGCCGCCCAGGCGCGCGAACGGCCGTACCCGCGGCGGGATCGACGTGGGGGCCGTGGTGTCGTGTGCCGCTGCCTCGTGGTGGTGTCTGGTCACGGTGGGCTCCTTGTCCGAGGTCTACAGGACATGGACCGGACAGGCCCGCTCGGTTGTGACAGCCCACGTCGCCTCGACCCGCGCACACCCCCGGCCACGGACTCGACCACGGACCGGCCACGCACTCTCATCGGCGCGACTTCGCCGCACGGGACGCGAGGGTGATGCCACCGGTACCGCCGGGGCATCGATCCGTCGAACCGTGGAGGCGGGCATGAACACGGATCTGCTGGACCCACCGCTGGACCAGGCCGCGTCGATCTTCGCCGCCGCCCGGCCCCAGCTCCTGACCATCGCCAGCCGGATCCTCCAGGACGAGGCCGAGGCCGAGGACGTCGTGCAGGATGCCTGGTTCCGGTGGCTGCGCACCGACAGGTCGGCCGTTCTCGACCCGCGTGCCTTCCTCGCGACCACGACCGTCCGGCTCGCCCTCAACACGGTCCAGAGCGCCCGCCGCCGGCACGAAGCCCCTGCGACGAGCCGATTCGCCGAACCGGTCGACAGCGGGCCCGGCCCCGAGGCGCAAGCCGTGCGCCGCGACGCCACCGAGGCGGCGATCACGCTGCTCATGGAGCGGCTCACGCCGGCCGAGCGGGCCACGTACCTGCTGCGCGAAGGGTTCGGCTACCCGTATCGGCGAATCGCCGAGGTCCTTCGCCTGCAGGTCGCGCACACCCGCCAGCTCGCGCGGCGAGCCCAGCAACGGCTGACCTCGGACCGCCGTGCGCCGGTGGACGCGGCCGCCCGGCGCCGCCTGCTCGAGGCGTTCCTCGCGGCCGCGCGGACCGGCGACCTCGCCGACCTGGAGCACCTGCTCGCACGGACGGAGCCGGACCCGTGGAGCTGACCACGACTCAGCGCATCGATGCCCGGTCCACGACGATGCTGGCGAGCGCGTGGCCGCACCTGAGCGCCATCGCCGAACGCCTCGCCGACGACACCCGCGGCGACAGCGAGCGCATCATCCGCGACGCCTGGCGTTGGGCGAACGCCGAGCGCTCGACGCCGTCCGGTCTGCTGGAGCGCCTCGCGGCCGCCGGCGACCGGGTCGCCGTCGAGGTCATCGCGACCGCCCGCCGGCCCCCCGAGCACGTGGTCCCCGCACGCTCCGGCCGTCCGATCGAGCCCGGCACCGGCCCGGGAACCGTGTCTGAGCGAGCGCAGGTCGCAGAACTGATCGTCCTGGTCCTCCGCGCCCAGCTGTCGCTGGCCGCACGGTTCGCCTTCGTCGCCCGCAAGGCGTTCGCCTGCCCCCCGGGCCGGCTGCGGAGGATCCTGCGCTCCGCTCTCGACGGCCCCGGTCGCCGAGCGTCGTCGCCCGCCCCCGACGGGCGACGACGGATCCGGCCCGCCGCTCCCCTGGGCGTCACGCGGGCGTTCCGCGCCGCGGCCCACAGCGCGAACCTCGCCGACATCGAGGATCTCATCGGCGCCGACCTCGTCGACCGCCCCGCTCTGTGGCGCCGTCTGTCACGCCCGGTGTCCGCCGCCCGGTCTTACCAGTGAGCCTGTGCGACCACCAAGAGAAGGGAACTCCGATGACCGAGCAGCAGCCCACCGTCGTCCTCGTCCACGGCGCGTTCGCCGAGTCCGCGAGCTGGTCCGGCGTCGTCGAACGCCTGCAGGAGCGCGGCCTCGGCGTCGTCGCGGCCGCGAACCCGCTGCGCAGCCTGCACGGCGACGCCGCCTACGTCCGCGACGTGATCGACGGCGTCAACGGCCCGGTGGTGCTCGTCGCCCACTCCTACGGCGGCATGGTGATCACCGAGGCCGCCGCCGGCAACCACGCGGTCATCGGCCTCGTCTACGTCTGCGCGTTCGCACCCGACCACGGCGAGAACGCCTTCGAGCTGTCCACCAAGTTCCCCGGCAGCACCCTCGGCGAGGCGATCACCGGCCACCCGGTCTCCACCGGTGGTCACGAACTCAGCATCCGGCCCGACGTCTTCCACCACCAGTTCGCCGCGGACGTCGCACCGGGCCAGGCCGCCGTCATGGGCGCGACCCAGCGCCCCGTCACCGAGCTCGCGCTCACCACCGGACTGCCCACCGACACGCCGGCCTGGCAGACGATCCCGTCGTGGTTCGTCTTCAGCGACCAGGACCTCAACATCCCCGTCGCCCTGCACCGGTTCATGGCCGACCGGGCCGGCGCCAAGACGGTCCGCGAACTGGCCGGCGCGTCCCACGCGCTCAGCGTCTCCCAGCCCGACGCCGTCACGGCCACGATCCTGGAGGCCGTCGACGCGGTCGCGGCGCCATGAAGGTCGTGGTGGTCGGTGGCACCGGCCTGATCGGCTCCGCCGTCGTCCGAGGGCTGCGCCGGCACGGTCACGAGGCCGTGCCGGCATCGCCGACGACCGGGGTCGACACGCTCACCCAGCAGGGCCTGGCCGAGGCGCTCACCGGCGCCTCGGTCGTGGTCGACGTCTCGGACTCGCCGTCGATCGAGGACGACATCGCCCTGCGCTTCTTCGAGACGTCCACCCGGCACCTGCTCGCCGCGGAGGCCGGCGCCGGCGTCAGGCACCACGTCACCCTGTCGGTGGTGGGCGCCGACCGGCTGCCCGACCTCGGCTACTTCCGCGCCAAACTGGTCCAGGAGAACCTCGTCACCAGCTCACCGATCCCGTTCACCCTGGTCCGGGCCACCCAGTTCTACGAGTTCCTCATGCGCATCGCCGACGCCGCCACCGACGGCGACGCGGTCCGGCTCGCCCCCGTCCTCGTCCAGCCCATCGCCGCCGCCGACGTCGCCGACGTCCTCGGCCGCGTCGCGGTCGAACCGCCCGCGAACGCCGTCGTCGAGATCGCCGGTCCGCAACGCCGCCGGTTCGACGCCCTCGTCTGGGACGAGCTGTCCGCCCGCGACGATCCCCGCACCGTGGTCGCCGACGAGCGGGCCCGCCACTTCGGCGCCGTCCTGCGCGAGCAGTCCCTCCTCCCCGGTGCCGGGGCGTGGCTCGGGCCCACACGGTTCGCGGACTGGCTCCAGCACCGGCGAACCGCGGTTGCGCCGGTGCCGGCGCCCGCGTCGGCCGACACGGCCGGCCTCGCCCGCGAGCTCGCGGCCGAGGTGGCGCTGGGCGAGTCGAGCCGATTGGAGGACGCGATGCGGGAACCGGTCGCGAACTGGCGGTTCGACCCGGCCGAGGCCCAGTGGTACGAGGCCGTGCTCCACGACCTCCGCGACGCCGTCGAGCGTGGGCGCGCTCAGCCGGACGCGGCTCCATGGAGCTAGCTACGGGGGTCACCCCGCCAGGTGGGCATGGGTCGCCTGCCGACGGCGACGTCGAAGGCGGCGTGGGCGAGCAGGCGGGTCGAGTCGAGGGTCGGCAGCGCAGAGCTCGTGTCGTCGATCAGCAGCGGGATCTCGGTGCACACCAGCGCCACCGCGTCGCAGCCCCGTCGCTTCAGCCCGTCGATGATGTCGACGTATACCTGGCGGGACGCGTCGGTGAAGACTCCCTCGACGAGCTCCCCGAAGATGATGTCGTTGATCCTCGCGCGTTCGTCGGCGCCGGGCACCATGGAGTCGATGCCGAGCCGTCGCAAGGCGCCGGGATACAGGTCGCTGTCCATGGTGTACCTCGTGCCGAGGATCCCCACCGTCCGCCGCCCGTCGCGCGCGGCGCGCTCGGCCACGATCTCGGCGATGTGCAGGCCCGGAAGTGCCAGTGGCTCGGGCGCCGCCTCGAGGGCCAGGTGAGCGGTGTTGTCGGGGCAGACGAAGAAGTCCGCGCCCGCGGCGTGCAGCCGAGCCGCGCTGGTGGCCAGGATCGAGGCGATCGGCGGCAGGTCGCCGGCGTCCCAGGCCGGCATGCTCTGCCCCATCGCGATGCAGTCGAGGCTGACGTCCGGGTGCAGGTGCGGGCCGAGCCGGCTGAACCCGTCCGCGCAGAACGTGCGCAGGCACAACGAGGCGCCCTCGACGCTGTGCGCCAGGATTCCGAGATGCTTCACGTGACGTCCTTCCGTGTGGGTGTCGCTGCCTAGGTCCGGGTGCGTTCGTCGAAGCCGCGGAGGTAGACCCAGGCCGACGCGATCAGCAACAGGGCCATGCAGACGGCCAGTGCCGACGCCTGCCCGATCGAGCCCGACTCGAAGGCCAGCGACCGGATGGCCAGCGGCACCGTCACCGCGGACCCACCCGGCCCGCCGCCGGCCGACAACAGATACGGGATGTCGAAGTCGTAGGCCGTCCAGATCGTGCGGAGCAGCATCGCCACCAGCAGCACGGGCATGATCGACGGCAGCGTCACCGCGCGGAAGGCGGCCCATCGCCCGCCGCCGTCGATGGAGACCGCCTCGTACAGCTCGCGCGAGATGGTCTGCAAACGCGCCAGCACGACGATGACGAAGAACGGGGTGTACTTCCACACGTTGACCAGCACGAGCGTCACCATGATGACGTCCGGATCGCTGAGCCAGCCCAGCGGCGCGTCGATGAGCCCCAGATCCAGCAGGACGTAGTTCGCCAGGCCGGTGACGTCGTTGAACATGTACCGGAACATCAACGCGACCACGATGGCCGGCACCATGTACGGGAAGAGCACCAGGCCACGAGCCAGGCCCTGTCCGCGCAGCCGTGCGTTGAGCAGCAGGGCGACCAGCACGCCGAGGCACACCTGCAGGGCCATGTTCGACACGGTCCAGACCACGGTGCGCCCGAACGCCGCCCGCAGGCCGGGATCGGAGGCGATGGTGACGAAGTTGTCGATCCCGATGAAGGTACGGCGGCCGCTGGCGGCGTCGACGTCGGCGAAGCTGTTGAGCAGCGCCATGGCGAACGGGTAGACCACGAAGACCGCGAGCAGCACCGCGGCCGGCGTGGCGAGCAGGAAGGCGAGCTGCCGGTCGCTCACCCCGGACCGGCCGAGCGCCCGCACCCGAGGTGCGATGACGGCCATCAGCCCTTCACCGCCCCGGCCGCCAGCCCGGACACCAGCCAGCGTTGCGCGATCAGGTACAGCACCACGACCGGCGCCACGATGACCAGACCCGCCGCCATCAGCAGGCCCGCCGACGTGGTTCCGTAGTGCCCCATGAGCAGGTAGGTCGCCGGGTTGGCCGTCATGTTGGAGGTGCTGGTCATGAGCGTGGACGCGTAGAGGTACTCGCTCCACGCCGCGGCGAACGTGAAGATGCCCGCCGTGATGACACCCGGGACGGCGATCGGGACCACCACCCGGCGGAAGGCTCCGAACCGGGTGCAGCCGTCGACCATGGCGGCCTCCTCGAGCTGGACCGCGACCCCTTGGAAGTACGACCGGAGCATCCAGAGCGCGAACGGCAGGAAGACGGCCGTGTAGAGGGCGGCGAGAGCGATCAGGTTGTCGCCCAGGCCGGCTCCGAAGATCACCTGAGTGACCGGCACGAGGATGAGGATCGGCGGGATCAGGTACGCGACGATCGCCATGCGGCCCACCACGCGCAACGGGAGGAAATCGAAGCGGGACAGCGCGTACGCGGCGATGGTCCCCAGGATCACCACCCCGGCTGTCGCCACCCCCGACACGACCAGGCTGTTCTGCAGGTACTTGCCGAAGCCGTAGGTGCCGAAGAGGCTGGTGAAGTTCTCCAGCGTCAGCGCGTCGGCGTCGAGTCCCGGTGGGTACTGCTTGTTCGCCGCCTCGGTACGGAACGCGCTGAAGATCATGAACACCAGCGGCAGGTCGGCCACCAGCACCACCACGACCAGCATCACGTACTGGCCGGCCCGGAAGAAGTCGGCCGGCTTCCGGGCCGGCGAGGCGCGAGCCACGACCCGCTCCGACGACACGACCGCGGACATCACACGATCTCCGGTGTCCAGTCGGGGTTCTGCGCCTTCCAGCCGTCGGAGACCGCGCGCATCTCCTCCGCCGCCGTCCGCCACGCCTGCTCGACCGGCTCGCCGTCGATGAGGATGCTCTGGAACATCACTCCGTCGATCGGCGGCGACTTCCAGATCTCCGCGGCCCACGGGCAGACGTTGGTGAACTTCTCCTCGAAGGAGCCGTCGTGCACCGCTCCCATGCTCACCGACGACGTCATGGCCGCCGGGACGTGCTCGGCGAAGGTCTCGATCCAGTCGGCGTGCGCGCTCACGTAGGGATCGGCCGACGTGGACAGCATGCCGAGCAGCTCCTGCCGCACGCTCTTCATCGGCGGCAGCAGGTGCCCGGGGACGGTCATCGCGAACTCGACGGCATGCTCGCCGACGGTGAGCTCCTTGAGGAACTCCTTGGCGAGGTCCGGTTCCTCGGTCTCCGCGTAGAGGGCGTACTGCTGGCCGGATCCGAAGTGCAGCCCGCCGGTCATGAACGGTCCGGCGGGAATGGGGATGACGCCGGACGCGTCGGCGATGTCGGGCGCGCTCTCGTGCAGGTTCACCCCGAGCCGTCCGGGGAACGGCGCGAACGTCGCCTGTCCCGAGCTGTAGGCGCTGACGATGTCGGCGTACTCGCCGTTGTAGAGCGACTGCGCCGAGAACCGCATCATCGAGACGAACCGCTCGATGGCCTCCAGGACCTCGGGGCGGTCGAACGTGACGTTCCCGTCCCGGTCGAAATAGTCCCAGCCGGACTGGAAGATGTACGGCGAGAACGAGAACAGCGGCAGCTGCGGCGTCGGCCCGACGGCCAGCGCGATGCCGAGGTGACCGTCGCCGCCGTGGGTCTCGCGCGCCGCGGCCAGGAAGTCGTCGAACGTCTCCGGCGCGGCGATGCCGGCGTTCTGCAGGATGTCCTTGCGGTAGTACATGAGGTGCGAGTTGGCCTGCAGCGGGATGGCGTAGTCGGATCCGTCGACCACGATGCGCGTCCCCGGCATGAAGTCGTCCGGGCCGATCTCCTCGACCACGTCGTCCAGAACGGCCAGATAGCCGTCCCGCGCCCACGACGCGAACTGGCTCACCGGCGGCGAGAAGATGCCGACGTCCACCTTGTTCCTGAACGCCGTGGTGAGGTGCTGCAGCTGGGTGGAGTCGGAGTAGACGGTGACCTCGACGCGAGCCTCCGGATGCTTCTCCTGGAACGCGGCGATGACCATGTTGTAGAACGCGAGGCTCTTCGGGTCGTTCTCCACCGTGTAGAGCGGGATCACGCCGCCGCCACCGGAGTCGCCGTCGCTCTGCTCGATGCCGCCGCAGCCGGCGAGGAGCGCGGTCGTCGAGAGCGCCGCCGCACCGAGGAGGAACTGGCGGCGGCCGAGGTCGCCGGCTGCCAGCCCCTGCCGCAGTCGGGACAGGCTGGCGAGGTCGTCGTGAACGCGGTTCATGTGCTCCTCCAGGGATCAGGCCTCGAGCCAGGAGAGGAAGGACTCGACGGCGCCGCTCTCGGCGGCCAGCGGACGGCCGATGACCGTCGACGAGAGGGTGACGATCGCCGCGAGATGCTCGTGCGGGGTGCCGAGACGACGCGCCAGCGCGAGGTACGCCGCGACGCCGTGCGGGATGTCGTCGGTGAGGTAGCGATGGTCGAGCGTGGGCGGCGCGGGCGTCTGCATGAGCGGCGGGAACGAGCGGATGCACGCGCCGATGTCGTCGCCGCTCATCCCGGCGTGCCCGTAGTAGCGACGGAGCCAGGTGGTGGTGGTGACCGCGTCTCCCCCGGCGGCCTGGACCAGGGCGAGCCGTTCCTGGTCGAGCGCGGTGAGGAAGCGGCCGGTCGCGGCCGTGAGCCCGTCCCGGCAGATGGGGAACGGCTCGCCGGCGTCGATCCGTGCGGCGTTGAGCAGCACGAGGGGCGGATGCGTCACGGTGTTGACGTTCGACAGCGACGTCGTGGCGAGCGTGGCCGGCACCAGCGTCGGCAGGTACGGCCCGTAGTCGAGCAGGGCCTGGTGGGTCCGCGTGGCGTCGAGGCCGGCGACGGGCATCGACCGCTTGACCGCCACGATCCGTACGTCGTCGACCCCCGGGCGCCGGGCGAGCACGGGGAAGCCGGGCGCCTCGGCCACGGTGATGTCCGGCCGGCCGGCCCGCTCGAGCGCGGCCGTCGCGCGCAGCACGCCGGCGAACCCGCCGGGCGCGAGCAGGATCGACCGGATCGACGAGCGGCCCGCCACCTTGGTCACCTCGCCGGGGATGTCCCGGGTGTCGGCGACCACGATCGCCAGGTCGGCGCCGACCTCGTCCAGCCTGCTGCGGACGACGAGCGACACGCTTGCGGGCACCTCTTCGATCACGGCGGTTCCCGCCCCGGCGACGGCCGCGGCATCCGGCACGTCCGCCGCGAGGAGCTCGACCTCCTTGCCCGAGCACGCCGCCGCGTAGAGGGCACAGGCCAACGCTGGCAATCCGGATCCGACGACCACGACACTCATGCGACTCCTCTGGCGCGACGGGTGGAGGGTCTGCACGCTATGGCTGGCCGCGATCTGATGTCAAGAAAATGTTTCTCTGAAATTTTACCGAGATTTGAGTTGAGCGGCAGCGCGTGTATCCTGGTCGCGATGAGCCAGGACCGGAAGAACGAGCGCGCCTATCTGGCGCTGAAGGCCGACATCGTCGAGGGCCGGCTGCGGCCCGGCCAGCTGATCATCGAGGGTGAGCTGGCCGAACGGTACGCCCTCAGCAAGACGCCGGTCCGGCATGCCCTGAACCGGCTCGAGGTCGAGGGCATGGTCGAGATCCTCCCCCGGCGCGGGTCCATCGTGCGGTTCTTCAGCGTCCGCGACGTCCAGCACGTCTACCTGCTACGCAGGCTCCTCGAGCCGGAGGCCGCGGCCCTGGCCGCCAAACGCGCCACCCCGGCAGACGTCGAGCGCCTCGTCGAACTGGAGTCCAAGGCCGAGGCGGCGCGCGCCGACGGCGACTTCTCCCCCGGCGCGGCGTTCCACGTGGCCGTCGCCGAGCTCGCCCGCGTTCCCCCGCTGACCGCCATCATCGAGGGCCTGCAGACCAAGGTCCAGTGGTTCCTGCGCGTGCAGCAGCTCAACGGCGAACCGATCCCGCTCCAGCACCCCCATGGTCCCCTCGTCGACGCCATCGCCGCCGGCGACGCCGACCAGGCGAGGGCGATCACCGAGTCGGCCCTCACGAGGTCGATCACGGTGATCCTCGAGTCGATGGCCGAGCTGAGCGTGCCGAGCCAGACGCCGCACTAGCGACCTGACGCGGGTGCGGCTCGACCCGCGCGCAGGACCAGCCGGAGATCCACGTCGACCGCGTACCACACCCGCCGGCCGCCGAGACGATCACACCGACACCCACCGCGGCGGGCGCCTCAGTCGTGCAGGGTGCGCCGCGCGTAGAGCAGGCCCTGGAACCAGGTGCGGACGGTGCGGTCGTGGCGCGACCGGTCCGGTCCGGCCAGCGGGACCAGTGCGAGATCGGCGGCGAAGCTGTCGTGACCCGATGTCGCCGCGCGCACGCCGCCGGCCTCCTGGACGAGAGCCCGCTGCTCGCGCGGGTGCACCAGGAACCGGCCGCGCAGGACGTCGTCCGGCGGGTTGTCGGCCGTGCTGGCGGCCAGCAGCAGCGGCCCGCGGAACGCCGCCACCCGCTCGGTGGCGAGGTCGGGCGCCGGCAGGGTGGTGTTCGCGAACGGCGGCACCATCGGCTGCCCTCCGACGTCGAACCACTCGTGCTGGATCAGCTCCAGGACGACGGTCGTGCCAGGCGACGGCGCCGGCAGCCGGATCCAGCCGTCCGCGGCGCGCGCCGGCATCGGCACCCCGCCGACCAGCAGCCGCCCCACGCCGGCGGTCGATGGCACCCGCACGTGCAGCTCGGCGGCGCGGAAGCCCGGTCCGACGGTCAGCTCGACGGTGTCGCCGTACGGGTAGTCGCCGGCCACACTCAGCACCGGGGAGCCGTCGCCGTCGGTCGCCGTGAGCGCCATCGGCAGGTGCAGGCGGACGGCGTCGGCATCGGCGTCGACGGCGTGGACCACCAGGTGGCGCAGCGCGCGCAGGCCGTGGAACGTGCAGCACCACCAGGCCTCCGGCGCATAGTCGCTCATCAGCACGCCGTCCTCACCCGAGAGCGTCTCGCAGCCGAAGTGCCCGGACGCGCGCTGGGTGTGCAGCAGGGCGTTGAAGGCGGCGACGCAGGCCCGGTCGAGGTGCCTGGGGTCGTCCAGGAGTTCGTAGAGGCGCAGGTTGAGCATCACCCAGTCGGCGATGCCGCAGCCCTCGGTGTTCGCGTCCCACGGCAGCGTGAGGCTCTCGGTCACCCCGCCGTGCGGCAGCAGATAGCGCCGCGCCACGACGTCGGCCCGCTCCCGGACGTCGCGCAGCAGGTCGTCCGCACCGGTCTGCCTGGCCACCTCGAGCTGCCCGCGCAGGCCCAGCAGGTAGCCGTGCATGTGCGCCCTGTCGGCGTCCGCGGGTAGCGCCTCGGCCAGGGTCCGCGCGGCGACGAGCGCCGGCTTGGCGCCGGACGCCTCCGCGTGCAGGGCCAGTGGAAGCATCGCCGAGAACGGGTCGAGCCGGAACTTCTGCAGGCCGGCGGCCGCCACCCAGCGCAGCCATTGCGGGACGCGTGCGCCGATCCCCTCGGCGAGCAGGGCCGTCGCGGCGTCGACGGCGGCGGCGTCGGCAGCCCATCGCCGCGCCGAGAGCAGTCCGGCCAGCAACCGGCCGTGTCCCCACGCGGCGCCCTGGTCGACCTGCAGCGCCAGCGCGGGCGGCCCGAAGAAGCCGTCGGCCTGCTGCGCGGCCAGCACCTCGCGCAAGATCGTCTCGGCCTTGCCGTCGTCGACCGGGTGCCCGTCCGCGACGGCCGCGTCGACGGCGTCGAGGTATCGGCCGGACAGGTCACCGCGGTAGTCCTGGAACAGCCGCGGCGAGCCCGGGTCCCAGCACACGTCCTGGGTCACCAGCTCCACCGAGTACGGCGTCGACGCTGCCAGCTGCGCCGCGGCGGCGCCCAGGTGGGCGCGCAGCGATCCCGCCGAACGAACGTCCAAGGTCATTTGATCGCTCCTGCCGTGAGTCCGCGTTCGAAGGTGCGTTGCATGAGGGCGTAGAGAAGGACCACCGGCAGCTGGATCAGCACGAGCGCGGCGAAGATCTTCGGGACGTCGACGAAGAACTCGAGCTGGAAACTCGCCGGCACGACCGTGACGGTGCGCATCTCCGGCGACACCATGAACATCAGTGCCAGCAGGAACTCGTTCCATGAGTTCAGGAAGGTCCAGATCCCGACCATCACGAGCGCGGGCGTGGTCAGCGGCAGGTACACGCGGACGAACGCCTTCCAGGTGCTCGCGCCGTCCACCACGGCCGCCTCGAGCAGCTCGTCGGGCAGCCCGTCGTAGGTGTTGCGCAGGATGACCAGGGCGAACGGCAGCGCCAGCGCGGCGTACGGCACCGACAGGCCCTGGTAGGTGTTCTGCCAGCCCAGCGTGGTCTCGATCTGCGTCAGCGGCACCAGGATCGCCGCCACCGGGATCATCAGCTCGCTGAGCACGAGCACGTACAGTGCGTTGCGGCCGGGGAAGCGCAGCTTGCTGAACGCGAACGCCGCGACCGAGCCGAGCACGAGCACCAGCAGCACCGCTCCGGCGGTGACGACGGCGCTGTTCAGCAGGTACCGGCCCAGGCCCTGCTGCGCCACGACCTCGCCGTAGTTGTCCAGGCCGCCGTCGCGCAGCGACACCGTCACCAGCCGGGCCAGCGGCAGCATCCACAGCACGGTGACCGCCGCCACCACCGTCAGGCCGAGCCGCCCGCCGCCCCTCACCGCGATTCCTCCCTCAGGTACCGCCGCAGCTGCAGCACGGTCATGACGAGCGCGAGCACGAACACCGCGGTGCCCAGTGCGGCCGCCCGCCCGTCCCGCCCGTTCAGCAGCGTCGTGAGCAGCAGGCTCGTCGGCACCTCGCTGGCGTGGTCCGGCCCGCCGCGCGTCAGGACGTACACCAGGTCGAAGGTCTTCAACGTGCCGATGACGCCGAGGATCAGCAGCGCGTAGTGGGCCGGGCGCAGCATCGGCGCGACGACGTACCGCAGCGTCTGCCAGCGCGAGGCGCCGTCGAGCGCCGCGGCCTCGAGCACGGAGTCGTCCAGTCCCGTGATCGCCGCCTGGTAGATCGCCATCGAGAACCCGGTCCACATCCACACGTTGACGGCGGCCACCACGGGGAGCGCGGTGGCCGGGTCGGCCAGCCAGGGATGTGCCAGCGCGTCCAGCCCGATGGCCCGCAGCGTGGTGTTGACCGATCCGTTGGTGGTCTCCAGCAGGTCGGCGAACAGGTAGCCGATGACCACCGGGGTCAGCACGACGGGCAGGAACAGCAGCGTGCGCAGCAGCCCGCGGATCAAGCCGCGGCCACGCAGCGCCACCGCGAGCAGCAGGCCCAGCACCATCTGCACGGGCACGGTCAGCACGCCGAAGATCAGCACGTTGCGAAACGCGAGCCGGCTGGCCCGAGTCTCGACGAGCCAGCGGTAGTTGTCCAAGCCCACGAAGCTGAGCGACGGGTCGAACTCGGTGTTGCCCAGGAAGCTGGTCTGCAGGTTCTTCAGCACCGGCCAGGCGACGAAGGCCAGATAGAGGACCAGGGCGGGGGCGACGTAGAGCAGTCCGCCGCGCCGCCACCGCGCCCGGTCCGCGCTGCTAGGAGGACTCAGCCGCATCCTGGACCCGTCCGGCCGCGTCCTCGGGCGACGCAGAGTCGGTGGCCACCGCCACCAGCGCCGATCCCAACGCCTCGGCCACCGCCGGCGACGGCACCTGCCGGTAGCCGGCCAGCCGTTCGTCGATCATGGTGACGATGGACGCCCGCGGCTGGGTGGCCGGCGCCGGCAGCTCACTCGGCTCGCGCTCCTCCGCGGTGACCGAGAAGTCGAGGAACGTGTCCATGAGGATCTGGCTGCCGGCCCCGGTGCTCAGGTACTCGGCCAGCCGATAGGCCGCCGCCTTGTTGTCGCTGTTCTTGTTGACCACGACGATCCCACTGACGTCGCCGGTGATCGGCGCGCCGTCGTCGCCGAACGGGAACGGGATGGCGTCGATGTCGAACGAGCCGACCCGGTCCAGCGAGTTGGCGTACATGTCCAGGTTCCAGCTGCCGTTGGCGAAGAACGCCGCCTTGCCCTGGGTGAACAGGTCGTACGCGTCGTTGTAGGTGGCCGCGCCGACGGCACCCTCCTGGAACACTCCGTCGGCGAACAGCCCACGCCAGGCGTCGAACGCGTCGACCAGACCTGGCGCGGTCCACTCGCCGCTGCCGTCCAGGGCGGCGTAGAGCGCCTCACTGTCGATGTCGGCCGCCAGCGCGAGGTAGTAGTCGACGACCTGCCAGGGGTCCTTCCCGCCGAGCGCGATCGGCGCGATGCCCCGGCCGGCCAGTTCCGCGCTGGCCGCCACCAGGTCGTCGTACGTGGCGGGCACCTCGACGCCGGCCTCGGCGAGCAGCGTCTTGTTGACCCACAGGAACCCGGCCACGCCGTAGCCGACCGGCAGTCCGTACGTCGTCTCGTCGGCCTGGGCGCGCGACAACGCCTCAGGCGCGTACGCGTCGGCCCAGTCGTCGCCGTTCGACGCCGCCGCGTAATCGTCCAGCGGCTCCATGTACTGGCCGAACTGGGTGAACATGGCACCCGGCGACACCACGAAGACGTCCGGTCCCTCCCCCGCGCGCAGCTGCGTCTGCAGCGACGTCTGGTAGTCGGCGATGGGCGCCAGCTTGCTGGTCACCTCGACGTCCGGGTTGTCCTCGGCGAACGCGGCGACGACGGCGTCGAACGTCTCCTGCGTCGGCGTCCAGGACTCGTACCGGACGGTGCCGCTGGCCGGCGCGGTGACCTCGGCGGCAGCGCCTCCCGTCTGGTCGTCGTCACTGCCGCATGCGGCCAGCAGGCCGGCCGCGGCCAGGGCGGCCGCGATCACTCTGAGTCTCACGATGGCTCCTCGGGTCTCGCGGTCGGTCACGTGTCGTACCCGACCGAGTCCAGGTCGAAGAAGAGGCGGTACTCGCCGTCGACGTTGACCACGTAGGTCACGTCGACGCGGGTGACGGCGTCGCGGTGCTCCCACGACGAGACGTCGACCGTGGCCGTGTTCCAGACGTTGGCCTCGTACTCCGACGTCGCCGAGATGCTCTCCTCGCCGCTGTGCAGCGTGATCGTCACCTCGTAGCTGTCCGGCGACAGCGGCCAGGCCCCATAGCTGTTCACCTGCGCGTAGAAGGTGGACGCGTGGGACAGGTCCAGCGGCGTGTCCGGCTCGACGGAGATCGTCCGCGGGTCGGCATCGACCATGGGGCCGCCGTCGAACTCCAGCAGGTGGGTGCCCGCGTAGGGCACGCCGGGCCCGTTGGCCATGCTCGGCACCGCCCTGACGCCGGCCACGCCAGGGCCGCCCGTCCAGCCCTGCGTGGTGCCGTCGTCGAAGTCGAACAGGAGATTCGCGACGGAGACGGTGACCGTCCGGGTCGAGCTCAGGCCGTCCGGTCCCGTCGCGGTGAACGCCAGACGTGCGTCGCCGGTGGGTGCGTCCGGGGAGACGTGGACGGTCACCGGCACCGTGACCGAGGCGGGTGCGCCGTCGGCGGGCACCTCGAACGCCTGGGGCTCGGCCGTCCAGCCGTCCGGCAGGTCCGCGGTCAGCTCGCCCGCCAGCGGCGCGTCGGCCTGGCCCCACACCGTCACGTCGAACGTGAGCTCCTCGCCGGACCGGGCCCGGACCGTGCGCGGCTCGGCCAGCGTCTGCAGCCACGGTTGCGGCTCGCCCACCTGCCGGTAGCCGAACGTCACCGGGCCGTACGACGTGGCGCCCTCGGCCGCGACCTCGAACTGCCGGCCCGACACGGCGCCGAGCACCGTGATGCCGGGACCGGCCTGCACCGTCCCGCCCGCGTCGTACCAGGTGTCGCCGCCGCGGGTCTCGGTGCTGACCACGTCGTAGAGGCCCGGCTGCAGGGTGACCGGTTCGGACAGGGCCGCGGACACGAATCCGTCCCGGTCGGCGCGGCCGGTCATGTCGACGGCGGCGGACGCGACGACCGCGCCCTCGACGTCCACGATCTTGACCCGGTGCACGTCGGAGTTCCCGTCGGCCTTGAACCGGCCCAGGCTGGTGACCTCGACCGGGCGCGGACCGACGGCGATCCTCATGCCGGCCTGCTCGTACGCGTCGGAGCGGGTCGCCGCGTCGCCCGGGTCGTAGCCCCGCACCGCCGGTTCGGCGCCGCTGGTGTCCGCCGCCGGCGGGAGCTCGCAGGTCAGGCAGCGTGCCCACAGCGGGCCGCGGGTGCCGGCGGGCACCTCGGCCTCGACGGCGCCGTCGGGGCCCGCGGTGAGCGTCCGGGGCTGCCCCGGGCCGAGGGCGACCCGGTACTGCGCGCCCGGCTCCTGGTTCAGCCAGCGCACGGTCAGCGGCGTCGGCAGCGTGCCACGCAGGGAGACCCGGAACGACACCGGGTCGTCGTAGGTCACGGTCAGCGGCACGCCGCGCCAGGTGTAGTCGACCGCCGACCCGCTCATGGCGTCGGTGACGTAGGGCGCCAGCACCAGCCGGTCGTACTCGGGCTGGAAGCCGTAGCCGTAGTGGTAGAGCCCCCACGCCGGCATCACCGTCGTCGGGAACCAGACGCCCGACGCCGTCTCGCTCAGCGGCTTGTCGCGGTCCCACGCCGTGGCGCCGTGGAACCCGTCGGCCTGGTAGCGCAGCAGGAAGCTCGCGACGGCGGTCTGCAGCACCTGCGGGTCGTCCAGCAGCGGCAGCCCGGCGTAGTAGTCGCCGTCCGGCGCCCCGTACCAGCCGCCGTTCTCGCCGCCCTTGCCGGCGGTGCGCGCCGTCGCGCCCTCGACGTAGAGGTCGCGGACGTTCATCGGGTGCAGGTCGTAGTTGTGGGTGGCGTTCTGCGCCTCGACCGCCTCGACGATCGCGCGCCGGCGGTCGGTGTCGGCCAGGTCGGTCTTCAGCACCGCGGCGTTGACCGGCAGGTACAGCGCGTCCTGGTTGCCGGTGCCGTACAGGAACGTCTGGGTGTCGGGCGACCAGAACCCGCCGTCGGCGACGTCGCGGTTGTAGTGCTCCTTGATGGTGGCGGCGAGGTCGGCCAGCTCGCCGGCTCGTTCCTGGTCGCCGAGCACGTCACGTTCCAGCGCGCTCCACCGGGTGAGCGCGTCGTACAGCAGTGCGGTCGTGTAGCCGTTGAACGCGCCGGTCGAGCTCTCCCAGTAGTCGTTGTCGTAGTCGGCCTCGCTGAGCTCGGGATTCACGTTGCGGACGAAACGCGTCTCCGGGTCGGTCCAGTTGGCGATCAGGTGGTCGATGGCCCGGTCGACGCCGTCCCGCATGCCCGCGAGCCACTCGTCGTCGCCGGACAGCTCGTACGCCATGGCGACGCCGAGGGCGAAGCCGGGCACCTGGTCGCCGTAGTCGTGGCCCCACGTCGAACCGAAGCCCGGATAGCAGCAGATGACCCGGCCCGACGGCTCGATCAGATGGTCGCGGATGTCCTCGAGGCCGGCCTCGAACGCGGCGATCGCGTTCGGTTCCGGGAACAGCTGTAGCAGCTGGGCGATCCAGTGCATCTCCAGCGGCGGCACCTCGGACTGCAGCTGCGGCTGCTCCGTCGACGCGCCCTTGTCGGCGTCCTGCATCATCCAGCGCGCGTAGTCGTTGATCGCCGCGCTGAGTGCCTGCTCGTTCACGCCGCGCAGGTCGCCGAGGTCGTAGAAGTCGTCGACGTCGGCGGCCGCCAGCCGCAGCGTGACCTCGTCGGTCTGCCCGGCCGTGACGGCGACCGGTGCGAACACCGGCGTGCCGTTCTTCGTGGTCTGGTAGCCGTACCCGAGCGGGTTCGGGCCGGCGTAGCGCAGCCCGGTGGCCGACGTCAGCACCGCCAGGTTCAGCACCGCGCCGGAGTCCTCCCGCGACCGCCACAGTTCCGTCGCGCGGCCGGAGCCGACGCCGTCGTGGCTGGTGCTGGCGTCGATGCTGAGGGCGACGCCGGTCGCCGGGTTGAGCAGGTCGTAGCCCACCTGCTCCTTCGACGTGCGGATGTTCGGGTCGACGCGGTCACCGCCGGCCAGCCAGCTCTCCTGGTAGGTGTTCACCAGGTCACCGCCCAGCGGGAAGTTGCCGCCGTCGCCGGGCCAGCGCAGGTGCTCGAACGCGTCCTCGGCGAACGTGATGGCCGGGGTCCCCTGCTCGACGAGGGACGCGTCGGCGCGGTAGGTGCGGCCCAGCGTGAAGCCGAGCTCGCCGGCGCCGGCCCGGAAGGTCCAGACCTCGTCGGCCGCCGGCGTCGCGAACCGGACCTCGACGGTGTCACCGGTCACCTCGACGACGGGGTCGGCGTCGAGGTCGAGCGACGTGACCTCACCGGCAGCGGTCGTGACGGACGAGTACAGGCCCCCGCCGGCGAGCACCTCGCGCCCGTCGACCTCCAGACTGCGCACCGCCGCGGCGCCGTCGACGTCGAGCTCCGCGCAGTACCGCTCGCCGCACATGGTCACCGTCCCGGCGGCGTCGTCGGCGGCGACGGACCACCCGGCGGCGCCCGTAGCACCCGCGAGGTCTCCCGGGGCCGCGCCGGCAGGCGGGGCGGCGAACGCCGCCGCCAGCAGCAGCGCGGCGATGGTGGAACGACCTGCCTTGCGGAGCGTCATGGCAACTCTCCTGTCGAAGGTCCAGTGTCGGCGAAACGGCGTCGCAGTGTGATTAAACCGTTTCACATTTCGGCGAAACTAGCGCTCCGTTTCCGGCGCGTCAATACCCGGCGACCGGTGACGGGATCGCCCTGTCGAGCACATCCGCAGGTCGTCGGGGTATTCGTCGGATCCGTCGCCATGGCATGCTTGCTCTGCGCCACCGATCGCAGGGAGTTGATCCGGTTCAATGCCAACGCAGAGTCACGGCCGCCCACCCACCGGGATCCGCGAGGTCGCACAGCTCGCGGGCGTCTCGATCGGGACGGTGTCGAACGTGCTCAACAAGCCCGAGGTGGTCGCCGAGCGCACGAGGAAGCGGGTGCTCGCCGCCATCGAGCGGCTGAACTTCGTGCCGAACCGAGGCGCCGCCGACCTTCGCTCCGGACGCAGCCGCATGATCGGCCTCGTCGTCCCCGACATCACGAACCCGTTCTTCGCCGAGGTCGCCCGCGGCGCCGTCGACGCCGCGGGCGAGAGCAACGTCGCCGTGGTGCTGTGCAACAGCGACCAGGACCCGGCCAAGGAGGACCGCTACCTCGACGTGCTCGAGGAGCACCGGGTGGCCGGCGTCGTCATCAATCCCGTGGGAGCGATCCCGGCGCGGCTGGCCGACCTGCGGGACCGCGGCTCCAAGGTCGTCTGCGTGCACCGATCGGTCAAGACCAGCGACTACTGCTCGGTGGCGGTCGACGACGTCCGGGGCGGCCGGCTCGCCACCGACCATCTGCTCGGACTCGGCGCCCGGACCATCGCCCTGGTGAACGGACCGGTCTCGCTTCGTCCATGCGCCGACCGCCGGCTCGGCGCCCGGCAGGCGGTCAAGGCGGCCGGGCTGCCGGCCGGTGCGCTGGTCGAGGTGCGGCAGGCGGCCATGACCATCAAGGGCGGCATCGAGGCGGCCGAGCACCTGCTCGCGGGCTCGCGGCTGCCCGACGCCGTCTTCTGCACCAACGACCTGCTCGCCGTCGGTGTGACCCGGCGCCTGACCCAGGCCGGCCTGGCGGTGCCGGGCGACGTCGCCATCGCCGGCTACGACGACATCGACCTCGCGGCCGAGGCCACCATCCCGCTGACCTCGGTGGGCCAGCCGAAGTACGGCCTGGGCCACCGGGCCACCCAGTTGGTGCTCACCGAGATCGCCGAGCCGAGCGGCCACCGGCACGAACGGGTGGCGTTCCACCCGCAACTGGCCGTCCGCGAGTCCTCGCTGCGCTGAGTCCAGGGCTCGGCCCTCCGGTCGTCAGGCCGTGCCCTTCGGGTGCCGAGCTCAGCGTGACGCTCGGCCGATGGTCAGCCGAGCTTTCCCAGGATGCCCCTCATCTCGTCGGCGTCGAAAGCGCGAAGGGTCGTCGTCCGGATGTTGCCCTGCGCGGCGATGGCCAGTGCGAAGGCGGTGCCGGACTCGTCGTCGGGGAACTCGGCGATCGAGACGATGTCGTACGGGCCCACGGTCCAGTAGACGTCCTTGAGGTTGCCTCCCATGCGCTCGGCCAGGTCACCGGCGGCCTTGGCTCGGTCGAGCGACTCCTTCGACTGACGCACTCCCTGGTCGGTCCAGTTGATCAAGCTGACGAATGTGGGCATCGCAGCTCACCCCCATGTGGATGGTGCCCTCGTGAGCGTCGTCGTTCCGGGGCACGCGACAACTCTCACGCTACGACGGCGGCCCGGCCTTGGAAACGCCCTGCGCCCGACCTCTTCGTGCCCGCGGCGGCCGGCGGCCACGTTGACAGTGATCGACACGACACTTAAGTTTGCTTTCAAATTTGATTTGAAGACAAACACTACCGTCCGACTCGATCGCGAAAGCAGACCTCATGGCCACGTTGCTCCATCGTCTCGGTCGTTTCAGCCATGCTCGGCGCAGGCTGGTCGCCGCCTTGTGGCTGGCGGTGGCGCTGACCATCGGTGCTGCCGCCGCCACGCTGTCCGGACCGACCGTCGACTCGTTCGACCTGCCGGGCACCGAGTCGCAGGAGGCGTTCGACCTCCTCGACGAGCGCTTTCCGAACGTGCCGATGGACGGCGCCTCCGCGCGCGTCGTCTTCGTCGCCCCGGACGGCGAGACGATCGACGCCGCCGAGGCGGCGATCTCCGGCATCCTGGCCGACCTCGCCTCCGGCGAGCAGGTGCTGCAGGTCTCGAGCCCGTTCGATTCGGGGATGATCACCGACGACCGCTCCACGGCACTCGCGGAGGTCACCTATACCGCGCCCTACCCGGAGTTGACCGACGAGACCACCCGAGCCCTGCAGGACGCGGCCGCGAGCGGTGCGGCAGCCGGGCTGGACGTGGAGCTGGGCGGCGACGCGCTCGAGCCGGAGCTGGAGGTCGGCGGCGAACTGGTCGGGCTGGCCGTGGCCGCGCTCGTCCTGGTGCTCACGCTCGGTTCCCTGCTCGCCGCGGGCATGTCGCTGGCCACCGGGATCATCGGCGTGCTCATCGGGATCTCCGGCATCACCGCCTTGACCGGCTTCGTCGATCTCGGCGCCACCACCCCGATCCTGGCCCTGATGCTCGGCCTGGCCGTCGGCATCGACTACGCGTTGTTCATCGTCTCCCGCTACCGGCACGAGCTCGCGACCGGCCGGGCACCCGAGGAAGCGGCCGGCGTCGCCGTCGCGACCGCGGGTTCGGCCGTCGTGTTCGCCGGGCTCACCGTCGTCATCGCCCTGGCCGGGCTGTCCATCGTCGGCATCGGCCTGGCCACCGAGATGGGACTCGCCGCCGCGGGAACGGTGGTCGTGGCCGTGCTGATCGCGCTGACGCTGCTGCCCGCCCTCATGGGCTTCGCGGGCCGGCGCGTCCTGCCACGCCGGCTGCGCCACCACCCCGCGAGGGAGGGCGACGACCTCGAGCGGTCCCGGCTGGGCCGGCGATGGGCCGGGCTCGTCACCCGCCGGCCGCGCGCCGTCCTGGCCGTCGCCGTCGCGGGGCTCGCCGTCCTGGCCAGCCCGGTCGTCGACCTCCGCCTCGGCTTCCCCGACCACGGCACCCATCCCGAGGAGACGACGCAGCGCCAGGCCTACGACGCCATCGCCGACGGCTTCGGGCCCGGATTCAACGGCCCGCTGATGGTGGTCGTCGACCTCGCCGGGAGTCCCGATCCCCGGCGAGCGGCCGACGCCGTCGAGCGCGCCCTCTCCGGCACCGAGGGGGTTGCGGCCAGCGCTCCCCCGCAGTTCGACCAGACGGGCGACACCGCGATCCTGTCGGTGATCCCCAGCGGCGGACCGGACAGCGCGGAGACCGAACAGCTCGTCCAGACCATCAGGACCGACGTCCGCCCCGTGGCGGAACGGGAGGGAGCCGGGCTGGCCGTCACCGGCGGCACCGCGGTGCTCATCGACTTCAACGAGAAGATGGGCGACGCGCTGCTGGTCTATCTGCCGGTGGTGATCGGCCTGTCGTTCCTCCTGCTGATGGGGGTGTTCCGGTCGGTCCTGATCCCACTCAAGGCGACGCTGGGCTTCCTGCTGAGCGTGGGAGCCACGTTCGGCACCCTGGTCGCGATCTTCCAGTGGGGCTGGCTCGAACCACTCGGCCTGCAACCGACGGGCGCCGTGGTCAGCACGCTGCCGATCCTGCTCATCGGCATCGTGTTCGGCCTGGCCATGGATTACGAGGTGTTCCTCGTGACCAGGATGCGCGAGGAGTACCTCCGCGGCCGCCCCGCCACGGACGCCGTCCGTTCCGGCTTCGCGCACGGGGCTCGGGTCGTCACCGCCGCGGCGATCATCATGATCAGCGTGTTCGGCGGGTTCATCCTCGGCGACTCCAGCGACATCATCCAGATCGGGGTCGCGCTCGCGACGGCCGTCGCCGTCGACGCGTTCGTCGTCCGCATGACGATCGTGCCCGCCGTCCTCAGCCTGGCCGGTGATCGCGCGTGGTGGCTCCCCCGCCGGCTCGACCGGCTCATCCCGGGGGCGGTCCGGGGATGACCGAGATCCACATCGTCGGCGGAGGCGTCGCCGGGCTCGCGCTCGCCGGCCTCGTCCCCCGCGACTACTCCGTCCACCTGTACGACGGCGGCCGCGACGCCCGCACGGTGCCGACGGTCTTCGGGCTGTGGCCGGCGGCGATGCGCGTCCTCGACGATCTCGGCCTGACCACCGCCGCCCGTGCCGCCGGGCGTCGCCTCGACGAGGCCCGCTTCCACGACCGTCGCGGACGGGTGCTGGCCAGGTTCGGCGGCCAGGACGTCTGGCTGGTCGCCCGCACCGAACTGGTCCGGATGCTCTGGTCGAACCTGCCCGCGAACGTCACCGTGCACCGGCGGATCATCGAGCGGACGGACGACCTCGGCGGCGACCTGGTCGTGGGCGCCGACGGCGTGCACAGCGTCGTCCGCGCCTCCCGGTGGCGAGGGGCGGGGCCGCCACGCCGCCTCGGCGCCACCGCGATCCGTGGTGTGGTCGACGAGCCGATCGCCGGCGACCGTCTGTCGGAGTACTGGGGCGCCGGCACCCTCGTCGGCATGACACCGCATCCGGACGGCGGCACGAACTGGTTCTGCACCGTGCCACGCGAGCGGTTCTCCGGCCGGGCCGAGGCGCTGACGGCCATCCGGACGCGTCTCGACGGCCATCCGGCACCCGTGCGCCGGCTGCTCGCCGCCGCCGACCCCGACCGCACCCTCGTCAACGACCTGTGGGCCGCGCGCTGGCCGCGGCGACTGGTGCGAGCTGACGCCGTGCTGATCGGCGACGCCGCGCATGCGATGTCACCCAGTCTCGGCCGCGGCGCCGGCGAGTCGCTCATCGACGCGCAGGTCCTCGGCACGGCGCTGCGCACCGCGTCGCTGGAGGACGCGCTGCGCCGCTACGAGCGCAACCGCCTGCTGCGCTCGCACCTGGTCCGGGTCGCCTCGTCCGTCGTGCTCCAGGTGGCCACGGCCCGGCGCGAGCGGCTGCGCAACGCCGTCGTCGCGCTGGCCGCGTGGCCGGCCACCGCCCGCGGCGGGATCAGTCGGGCTGCCGGGTGAGGATCATCGACTCCCGCTCGTAGGCGAGCAGGGCCCCGATCACCAGCGCCCGCTCGGCCGGCGACATCGGCGCGAAGACGGTGCGCCAGGCGTCCGCTCCGGCCGCCAGCCAGCCCTCGATCGCGGCCCGGTGAGCGTCGGCGATGGTCACGATCGTCCGCCGCCGGTCGCGTTCGTCGTCGCGGCGTTCGAGGATCCCCTGCCGGCTCAGGTCGCCGACCATGAGGCTCACCGTCGTCGACGCGATCTGGAGCTGAGCCGCCAGCTCCTTGATGGTGGCCGACTCGTCGTAGAGGAGCAGCGCCAGCAACGACAGGTGGCGCGGGGTGAGCGCGAAGTCCTGCAGCTGAGGCGGGATCGGCATGCGCTTCGAGCGCGCCATGAGGCGCGGCATCAGCAGGATCATCTCCCGCACGCCGTCGTCGACGGTCAGGCCCTCGGTTGACGCCACTCCATCTCCCGCATTAGGTTGCATAACAAATGCTTTGAGAACAACACCTTCAGTATCCGGGAGACCTCGATGACTGTCTACGACCTCGACCACCTCACCCTCGGGGTGCGGCACCTCTACGCGAGCGCCGAACGGCTGCGGCAGGAGACCGGACTGCGCAGTCACGAAGGCGGCTGGCTGGACGTCATGCCCACCGCGCACCGGACCATCGCGCTCCCGCAGGGCGCCTACATCAACGTCGAGTCGGTCATCGACCACCACGCCGACCTGCCGCCGGGCGTCGCAGCGTTCCGCACCTGGTTCGAGGACACCACCCGAGGCGGCGACCACTGGATGACGTGGAACCTGCGCGCACGCACCCGCGCCGACCTCGAGGACGTGGCTCGGCGCTTCGGCGGCGAGGTGGTGACGGCGCCGGGCGCCCGCCGGCCGGACGGTTCGACCACCACGACGATCATGGCGCCCGGGAACGCCGCCCTGACCTGGGCTCGCGGCCTGCCGAACTGGTACTTCCACGAGGACCTGACCCAGCACCCCGCGCGGCGCACGCCCATGGATCACGAGCGTCCGGTCCGGGAGATCGCGTGGCTCGAGCTCGGCGGCGACAGCGCCGAGCTCGAACAGCACATCGGCAGCGAGACCTTCGCCGCCCTGCCCCTGCGTTTCGTCGACGCGCCCGCGGGCTTGTACGGCGTCGGCCTGACGACGGCTGACGGCGACGAGATCGCCGTACGCGCACCGTCCGGCGCCCCCGGCCTGGCCGAGCTCGCCGCGCGCACCGCGTCGTAGAACGTGCCCGAACTCGTGCTGCGGCCGACCGTACGGCACCGTCCCTGGGTGCTCGCGCCCGTCGTCCTCTTCGCCGGGCCGTTCGCCGTCGCCGGCGTCCTCGCCGGATGGCCCTTCGGGTTGATCGGCGTGGGCCTCGCCGCCACGGTCGTCGTGCCGGTCGCCGGCGTCCTGCTGCGCTCACGGATCGTCGTCACGCCGTCGGAGATCATCGTCCGCGGGTTCGTCACGCGCAAGCGCGCCGACCGCGCCCAGGCGGCGTCGATCGTCCGGGCGATGATCATCGCACCGCGCGGCCCGATCACCGACACGATCTTCGTCCTCGACCGCGACGAGAAGCCGCTGCTGCGCATCTACGGCACCAACTACGCCCGGGCCGACCTCGACCGGCTGGTCGCGCGCCTCGGGCTGCCGGCCGGGACCGCGGACCGGCCGATCACGGCGGCCCAGCTGGCCGGGCGCTATCCCGGCATCGTGCCGTGGGCCGAGCAACATCCGTTCAAGCTCGCGTGCGGCGTCACGTTGGTGGTCGTCCCCCTGGTACTCATCGTGGCCTGGATCGTCACGGCGGCGACGCTCTAGACGTCACGACAGCAGCGCGGCCTCGCGACGGCGCATCCAGTCGGACAACGGTGCGTGGATGGCGCCCGGGGCCTTGGCCGGCGAACCGGCGTCGAAGGGCGGCTGCGGGTCGTACTCGAGACCGAGCTGGATGGTCTGGGCCATGGCGTCGCCGGCGATCAGGGCGGCGACGGTGAGCGCCATGTCGATGCCCGCCGACACCCCGGCGGCGGTCACCACGTCGCCGTCGACGACGACCCGCTGCTCGGTCGGCGTGGCGCCGAGCGCGGCGAGCTGGTCGTACGCGACCCAGTGCGTCGTCGCCGCCCGCCCGGTGAGCACACCGGCGGCGGCGAGCAGGACGGCGCCGGTGCAGACCGAGGTCGTCCACGTCGCCGTCGGGTGCACGGCTCCGATCCAGTCGATGACGGGATGGCGATCGCGGACCATCCGGCGGGTGATGAGCCCTCCGGGGACGACGATGACGTCGGGCTCGGTGACCTCGTCGAACGCCGCGGTGGCCTGGAAGGTCAGGGAGCGGTCGTCGCGCACCGGCCCGCGGGCGGCGGCGACGGTGACGATCTCGGTGTGTGGCAGCTCGACGAGCACCTGGTAGGGGCCGACCGCGTCGAGGGCGGTGAACTGGTCGAACATGGCGATGGCGATCTGCACGGTCTGCTCCTGCTGTCGGGGGGTGCGATGCGACTCAGACGCCGGCCGGCGCCGGGGCGACGTGCTGGCGGTAGTGGTCCGGAGTCGTGCCGGTGTTCCGGCGGAACGCACGGTGGAACGTCTCGATCGTCCCGAAGCCGCAGCGGCGGGTGATCTCGGCGAGCGAGATGCCGTCCTGACCCAGGAGCTGCTTGGCGGCCTCGACGCGCAACGCCTCGACGTGGGCCGCCGGGGTCACACCGGTCTCCTCGCGGAACCTCCGGGCGAAGTGCCGGGGACTCAGGCCGGCTCGTCGTGCGAGCGCGGCGACCGACAGGTCGTCGGCGAGGTGGTCGGCCAGCCAGTCCTGCACCGCGCGGATCGGCGGGTCGGCGGCGAGAGGCGCACGCAGGTGCGTCGAGAACTGCGCCTGGCCGCCGGGTCGTCTGAGGAACATCACCATCCACCGGGCGATCTCCGCCGCCACCTCGTCGCCGAGATCGTCGGACACCAGCGCCAGCGCCAGGTCGAGGCCGGAGGTCACCCCCGCGGACGTCCAGACGTTCCCGTCGCGGACGAAGATCGGATCGTCGTCGACTCGCAGCGTGGGATAGCGCTGCGCCAACTGAGCCGCCGCCCACCAGTGCGTCGCCACGCGCCGGCCGTCGAGGACACCCGCGGCGGCCAGGACGAACGCCCCCGTGCAGATCGACGCCACGCGCCGGCACCGTGGTGCGAGCTCCCGGACGATCCGCGCGACCTCGTCGTCCGGCCCGACGTGACGCGCTCCGAAGCCGCCACCGACCAGCACCGTGTCGACCGCCCGGCCGCACGTGGAGGCGGGCACCGTGTCGAGCGCGACGATCCCTGAGTCGCTGCGCACCAGGCCGCCGTCCGGCGACGCCACCACGACGTCGTAACTGCCCGGGCAGAGCCGCTCGGCACCCGCGAACACCTCGGCCGGCCCGACGACGTCGAGGGGCTGGAAGCGGTCGAAGGCGAGGATCAGAACCCGGCGGCGAGGAGCCATGCCCTCATCATCGGGTGGCGCCGCCACGTCCGCAATGACATGCGATTGACGATCACGGCCACACGCTACTCGCGGGCCATCATCGCCGTCGCCTCCTTCTCGAGGTCGACGAACGGCTCGCCCGAGACGTCGACGATGGCGGCCTTGATGGTGCCGCCGGTGAAGGCGAACGGGCTGGCGCCGGGGTAGTCCTCGGTCACCGGCGAGGCGGGGTCCTGCCCCACGTTGAGGCCCTCGCCGACCAGCGAGAAGTTGCCCGGCTGCGTGGTGATGGCGCCCTCGCCGACCTTGCGGTCGTCGATGTAGAGACTCAGGGTGCCGGTGGTCGGCATGCCGTCGCCGTCCTTGACGAAGGCCGCGGACAGCACGACGTCGCCTGTGGGCACCGGCTCGTCGCCGACGACCGTCTGCACCTTGCTGCCGACGAAGTTGTAGACGTAGTGCAGCCGGCCGTCCTTGACGTAGAGCGCGTGGCCGCCGAACCGGGCGCCGTGCGAGAAGAGCACGCCCTGCGCGTCCGAGGTGTCGATGTGGGTCTCGACGGCGATGGAGTAGTTGCGGTTGCGGACGTTCACCGCCGCCGACTCCGGCACCTCGGCCGTGCCCGGGTAGTAGACGTACTTGCCGCGCGGCGGCGCCACCTGGGGCCGGGTCGGGTCGGACAGGATCTCCGCCGCGGTCCCGTCGACCAGCGGCAGGCCGTGGTACATGCCGGCGAGGTGGAACCAGTGGCCGATCATCTCCTGCAGCTTGACGGGGTGCTCCGCGGCGAGGTCGCGGCTCTCCGTCGGGTCGGCGTCGGTGTGGTAGAGCTCCCAGCGGTCCTGGTCGAAATCGCCCCACCCGGCGATCGTCGGGTGGACGGTGACGGCCTTCCAGCCCTTGTGCCACACGGCGCGCGACCCGAGCATCGAGAAGAACGCCGACTCCTTCGGCGTCGGCACGTCGTCACTCTCGAACGTGGAGCGGAAGCTCACACCCTCGAGGTCGACCTGCGGGTAGCCCTTGACGGTCTCGGGCAGCTCGACGTCCAGGATGTCGTAGATCGTCGGGACGATGTCGGTGGCGTGCAGGAACTGGTGCCGCAGCTCGCCCTGGGCCGCGATGCCGGCCGGCCACGAGACCAGCAGCGGGTCGGCCACGCCGCCCTCGAAGTTGTAGCGCTTCCACATCTTGAACGGCGTGTTGAAGGCCCACGCCCAGCCCACCGGGTAGTGGTTGTACGTCGACGGCGACCCGAGCTCGTCCAGGTAGCGCAGGTTCTCCTCGACGTCGTCGGGGATGTCGTTGAAGAACTTGTTCTCGTTCACCGAGCCGTTCGGCCCGCCCTCGCCGCTGGCGCCGTTGTCGGAGACGAGCACGACGATGGTGTTGTCGAACTCGCCGGACTCCTCCAGGTGGTCCAGCAGCCGGCCGATCTCGTGGTCGGTGTGCGACAGGAACCCGGCGTACACCTCGGCCATCCGGGCGAACAGCCGCCGTTCCTCGTCCGACAGCGAGTCCCAGGGCCGGACGACGTCCAGCGGCGGCCACGGCTTCCCGTCGGGCGACCGCTCCCCCGCGTACGGGTTCAACGGCGACAGCTCGGCGCCGCCGGGGAAGATGCCCAGCTCCTTCTGGCGGGCGAACACCCGCTCCCGGTACGCCTCGTAGCCCTCGTCGAACCGGCCGCGGTAGCGCTCGATCCACTCCTTCGGCGCGTGGTGCGGGGCGTGCGTCGCGCCCGGGCAGAAGTACATGAAGAACGGCTTGTCCGGCGTGATCATCTTCGCGTCGCGGATGAACTCGATCGCCTTGTCCGTCAGGTCGGTCGTCAGGTGGTAGCCGTCTTCGGGCAGGGCGGGCTGCTCCACCGGGTGGTTGTCGTAGACGAGGTCCGGGTACCACTGGTTGGTCTCGCCGCCGAGGAAGCCGTAGTAGCGCTCGAACCCGCGCCCGACCGGCCAGTTCCGCTTCGTCGATGCCAGGTTCATCTCGTCCGACGGGCACAGGTGCCACTTGCCGAGCATGTAGGTGTTCCAGCCGCGCTCACCCAGGACCTCGGCGATCGTCGCGCACTCGAACGGGATGTGCCCGTTGCCGTTCGGGAAGCCGACCGTCGCCTCGGCGATGCACGCCATCCCGTTGGTGGTGTGATTGCGCCCCGTCAGCAGCGACGACCTGGTCGGCGAGCACAGCGCCGTCGTGTGCCAGTTCGTGTACGTCAGGCCGCGCTCGGCCAGCCGTCTGATGTTCGGTGTGTCGATCAGCCCGCCCCACGGCTCCATGGCCGAGAACCCGACGTCGTCGAGCACGATGTAGAGGACGTTCGGTGCGCCCGCCGGCGCCACCGGCTGCAGGTACGGCTCCCAGTCCGGTGTCGAGTCGCGCGCGTCGACGTCGATCGTCCCGTTGAATCTCCGCGTCATGGCCGGGTCTCCTTCGTCAAGGGCTCCGGCCTCATCCTCCGGGCGATCGACCGCCCCCAGCCTCACCCGACCCGGGTGACGCCGGGCCGTGCTGACCGAGCCCTTGACAGGCGTTCCGGCGGGCACGATCCTGTTCGCACAATTGGAACTCGATGTTCCATCTGCTGGAACTCCCCTTCGTGCCGCACGACCGCCAGGACCGTCAGCGATCTTCCGACTAGGAGCGCAGATGATCAAGAGAGGCCGCCGACCACGCCGCCACCACCTCCTCCCGATGCTCGTGGCGGGCGCCACCGTCGCCGCCGCCCTCGGCGCGGTGACACCCGCGGGAGCCGAGGACTCCGTCGCCGCAACCGCCGCCGATGACCCCGCCATGCGCGTCGTCGACGCCTGGGACATGACCGGCGAGCACACCTTCCCGGACCTCGGCGGCGGCGTGCTGCCGGCGTTCCGCCCGGCCCTCACCGAGGCGCCCAACGGCGACCTGCTGGTCGGCTTCAACACCACCACCGATGCCCACCCCGGCGGCCAGCTCCGGCTGATCCGGTCCACCGACGACGGGCGGACCTGGGGCGCGTCCGAGGTGATCGCCGAGCCGACCATGTTCCCGGGCGGCAGCATCCACCTGCAGCGCGGCATGACCACACTGCGCGACGGGACCATCCTGCTGCCGTACAACGACGGCGTGAACCACAAGCCGTACAACGACCGGGAAGCGGCCCTGTTCGTGGCCAGCTCCACCGACAACGGGCAGACCTGGGCCGGCACCGACGAGCCGGTCGACCTGCCGGTCGAGTTCCGCGAGGCCTGGGGCGGCGGCGGGCGCATCCTGGAACTCGACGACGGCACCCTGGTGCAGACCATCTGGGGCATCCGGGAGCTGCCGGAGGACTGGGAGACCGACCCGAACCCGTACGAGTCCGGCGTGCTGCTCTCCTTCGACGGCGGCCGGACCTGGCCGGAGTACCACCGCATCCTGCGGGACGAGCACTCGCCGGCCTACCAGTTCGGCGGCGGCGAGCTGTTCCCCGGCGGGGCCAACGAGACGACGCTGGAGGTGCTGCCGGACGGCACCATCGTGGCCTTCGTCCGGTTCGACATCAGCGTCGGCGGGACGTCGGGCCAGTTCTACGTCTCCCGCTCCAGCGACGGCGGCCGGACCTGGAGCACGCCGCTGGCCAGCGGGCTCGGCGGTTCGACCCTGTCCGCCACGATGGCACCCTGCAGCGACCATCTCGGTGACGGCCGGTCCAAGCTGCTGCTGGGCTACCGCGGCCCGGGCAGCCGCGCGGCCGTGAGCGTGTCCTTCGACGGCGGCAGCTCGTTCCAGGGCCAGGTCTTCCTCCGTGACCCCCGCAACCAGGCCAGCTTCACCTCGGCCGAGCCCGACTACCACCGCCTCGACGACGGCCGGCTGCTGACCGTCTTCCAGATCCAGTCCGGCGGCGGGCCGTACCGGCTGGCGGCCAACGTGCTGGAGGACGCGCCGGACGCGGCCGCGTGCCAGGCGCAGGCGGACGCCGCGGCGGCACGGGCGGCGGCGCAGCCGAGTTTCGTGGTGGAGCGGTCCGACCGCGACGACTGGTTCCTGCCGATGTCGCACGCACGCGTCGGCTACCCGGCCACCACCACCGTCGGCACCCTGCTCGCGGCCCAGGCCAACCGGCTGGTCTGCCACCCGGGCGACGCGCTCACGTTGCGGACCCGCGACGGGCAGCCGCTCGATCCGGCCGCGACGCTGGCCGAGGCGGGCGTGGTCAACGGCGCCGTCGTGCAGCTGTCCGGCACCTCCAGCTCCAGCGGTCTCTACCGGATCGGCTACACCGAGCTGGACATCGCACCGGAGGACCGGTCGGTGGCCAACTGGGACCGCGCCTGCGCGCCCGGCCGGATGGCGTTCGACTACCGGCGGCGCAGCCTCGGCCTCGAGGTCACCCCGCCGGCAGGGCAGGCGGTCAGCGCCGTCGAGCTGACCGACGAGGACACCGCGAGCCGGCTGACCGCCGGCAGCTACCGGGTGCTCAGCAGCCCCGACAACGAGCACTACACCGAGGTCGAGGGCTGGTCCTTCTCGTCCCGGGTCGAGGGCGGCCGGCTGGTGCACCGGTTCGACGGGTTCGCCGTCACCGACCGGTACCTCAAGATCGCTCAGGACCGCGGCGACGGGTCGTTCAGCTTCGTGCTCGGCAACCCGCGGGCCGACATCGGCGTCGAGTTCGCCCCGGTTCCCTGCACGACGACGGTGACCGGCGAGCACGACGCGGCGCTCACCGCCGGGGCCGGCGTGACCTGCCTCGACCAGGCGAACGTCAGCGGCCCGGTCACCGTCGCCGACGGTGGCCAGCTGGTGGTCGACGGGTCGGTGATCGACGGCCCGATCCAGGCGTCCGGTGCGGCCGCGGTGCTGATCTGCGACACCCAGGTGTCAGGGCCGGTGACCGTCTCCGGCAGCACCGGAGCCACCGTCGTCGGCGATCCGGGCCACGGGTGTGCGGGCAACGAGGTGGACGGCCCGGTCGCGCTGGACCAGAACGCCGGGCCGGTCCGCTTCGGCGCCAACACCGTCGACGGGCCGCTGAGCTGCGCCGGCAACCAGGTGCCGCCGGTCGACGGCGGCGCGGCCAACGAGGTGGACGGACCGAAGGGCGGTCAGTGCGGCAGCCTCTGATCGCACGGAGGCGCCCGGTCTGATCTCCCGGCCCGGCTCCAGCCGCCGTCCCGCGCCAGCCGGTAGGTGCGGCGCGGGACGACGGCGTGCGGTCACGGCGCCGCGGCCGGCGCGACGTAGCAGGTGCCGTGCTCGCCGGGGAACAGGTCGGGGGCGAGGCCGATCGCGTAGTCCTTGATCAGCAGGTCGACGTCGAGGTAGCCCTTGGCCCGGCACTCCTGGAAGTGCTCGTCCACCACGGCGAGGAACCGGCCCTCGGCGATGGGCGCGAAGCTCTGGTAGCGCGAATCGCCGGCGGTGGTGGCGAGGTGTTCGCTCATCGGGGCGTAGTTGATGAAGAAGTCGGCGTCGGCGCCGGCGCCCAGGGCCGCCTCGTAGTCGTAGAGCTTGCCGTTGGGCTCGGTGTTGTCGTCGCCGAACGGGTTGTCCGCGCCCAGCTGGGCCAGCAGCCGCCCGTTCAGCGTGTCGACCCCGTGCGCGTAGAAGAAGTCGCCGCAGAACTGCTCGCCGACGCAGACGTAGCCGACCTGACGGCCGGTGGCGGCGCCGGCGCCGGTGACCCGCTCGACCACCTCGTCGAAGCGGGCACGGATGGCGTCGAACTCGGCGTTGGCCGTCGCCTCGGCGTTGTAGAAGGCGCCGATCATCTTGATCCACTCGGCGGAGGCGAGGGCGTGCCGCTCGAGCCGGTTCGAGACGCTGACGCCGGGCAGCCCGGCGGCGCGGGCGTTGGTGATGTCGTCGAAGCCCACCCCGAAGCCGGACATGAACAGGACGTCGTTCTCCAGGACGAGCAGCGTCTCGCGGTCGAGGTCGGTGTACTCGCCGACCGGGAGCGGGTCGCCGGCCTCCTCGATGACGCCCGCGTACCAGGCGTCCTGCTCGCCGTTGCCGAGCAGCTGGCCGCTGAGCCCGGTGACGGACGGGTTCTGGCCGAGGCGGTCGATCATCGCCAGCGCGTTGAACGACGTGACCGTGGCGCTGTCGACCGGGATCTCGACGAACAGCGCGTCGGCCAGGACGCCCTCGGCCGGCGGTCGCGGCGTCCCGCACTGGTACAGGACGTAGCGCAGGTCCTCGTCGCCGGGGTTCTCACCGTCGGCGACGGTGATGACCTTGTAGGAGCCGAAGTACTCGATGTTCCACAGCTCCGACTCCTCGACGGTGCTCTTGACCGGGAAGTGGTCCTCGCCATCGGCGTGGTCGGTGACGCAGCCGCCGGCGGCGGCCGGCTGGGGGTCGTCGTCCGCGCCGCAGGCGGCGAGGACGAGCACGGCCGCCAGGGCGGGGACGGTGACGCGGGACGCTCGGTTCATGGTGTGATGCTCCTCGTCTGAGCGAGATCGGTGGGGAGGCCGGGGGTGGCCGGCGCGAGCTCCGCGAGCCGGCCGTGCAGGGTGGCGAAGCCGGACCCGCTGGTCGTGCCGCCGTCGGCGGTGAGAGTCCAGGTCACCGGTGGTCCGTCACGGACCTCGAGGCGATGGGCGGCCGACGCGGCGACGGCGACGCCGGCCCGGGCGGCCGCCCGGCGGGCCCAGTGCGCCGCGGTCTCGTCGCCCCGGACGCTGACGGCCGGGCCGTCCTCGCGCACGTCGGTGACGAAGGTGCCGGCCGCGTGGTCGAACCTGATGCCGTCGCCGGCGTAGGCCGCCGCGATGCTGCCGTCGGCGCCGAGGTCCTCCGGCGCGCCCGCCTGGAACCGCCCGCCGGGATGGACCAGCCAGATCTCGTCGGCGGTGCGCAGGGCCAGTTCGAGGTCGTGCATCGACATCAGCACGGCCAGCCCCGTCTCGGCGGCCAGCCGCCGCAGCAGCGCCATCAGCTCGACCCGGCGGGTGAGGTCCAGGAACGCGGTCGGCTCGTCCAGCACCAGCACCGACGGCTCCTGCGCCAGCGCGCGGGCGACCATGACCCGTTGCCGCTCGCCGTCGGACAGTTCGTCGAGGTGACGGCCGGCCAGCTCGGTGGCGCCGGCCGCGTGCAGGGCCCAGTCGACGACGTCGCCGTCGGAACGGTGCAGCGGCCCGAACCAGCCCGTGCGCGGGGTGCGGCCCATGGACACGAGGTCGCGGGCGGTGAGCAGGCCGACGTCGACGCGGTCGGTCAGGACGACCGCGAGCCGCCGGGCCCGCTCGCGGGCCGTCAGCCGCGACAGCTCCGCGCCGTCCAGGCGCACGGACCCGCCCAGCGCCGGCTGGCTGCCCACCAGGGTGCGCAGCAGCGTCGACTTCCCGGCGCCGTTCGGCCCGAGCAGGCAGACCAGCCGGCCGGGCCGCAGCGACGCCGTCACCGACTCGACGACGGCGACGGTCCGGCGGCGCCCGGCCCGGTACCCGGCGGTGAGGCCATCGGCCGCGAGGACCGCGTCGCCGCTCATGCCGGCACCTGCGCCGAGTCGCGCCGGCGGCGTAGCAGCACCCACAGCACGACCGGCCCGCCGATGAACGCCGTCACCGAGTTCAGCGGCAGGGCCGTGCCGGTGAGGCCGTTGCCGCCGGCGACGTACTCGGCGACCAGCACGAGCACGGCTCCGAGCAGCGCCGAGGCCGGCAGCACGACCCGGTGGTCTGACGTGCGCAAGAGGCCTCTGACCAGGTGCGGCGCGGCCAGGCCGATGAACCCGATCATCCCGCAGTACGCCGTGGTCACGCCCGCGAGCACGGCGACAGCGGCCAGCGAGATCCGCTGCACCGCCCGCACCGGGATGCCCATCGTCGCCGCGTACCGCTCCCCCAGGAGCAGGACGTTCAGCGGCCGGGCCAGCGCCAGTGACACGACCACGGCGACGACGCAGACCGGTGCGAGCACCCGCAGGTCGTCCCACGAGACGTCACGGACGGTGCCGCGGGTGAAGCCGGCCAGGCTCTGCAGCCGCTCCGGCTCGGTGTAGTAGACGAGCACGTCGACGATCGCGCCGGCCAGGTAGCCGAACATCACGCCGACGATCAGGACGGTGACCGGCCCGGCGACGCGCTGCGCGACCGCCAGCGCGAGAACGAGCACCAGCCCGGCCCCGACGATCGCGGCGCCGGTGACCCCGAGCTGGTCGAGCACGCCGAGCTGGCTCAGCCAGCCGGTCCCGGTGGTCCCCAGGATCACGACCGCGGCGCCGAGCTGGGCGCCGGAGCTGACCCCGAGGACGAACGGGTCGGCCAGCGGGTTGCGGAACAGCGTCTGCATCTGCGCGCCGCCGACGGCCAGCGCGGCGCCCGCGAGGACGGCGGTGAGCGCCTTCGGCAGCCGCGCGTCGACGATCACCGTCTCGTACACGTCGCGGCTCGCCTCACCGCCCAGCAGCACCGAGGCGACCTCGTCAAGCGGGATCCGCACCGACCCCTGGCCCAGGAGCACCAGGACGCCGAACACGAGCAGCACGACCAGAGCGGCGAAGACGACGAACCGTTGAGGCATGGAGGGTCCTCTCGCACGTCCTGCGACGACGCGCCCGGAGTCCAGGGATCGCGCAGGCAGGGAAACCCGGCGGCTCGGCAGCACGCACCGGGACGCCGTCGCGGATCGGCCGCGACGGCGGGACGCTCAGTTCGAGAGGACGGGCGGGCCGCGCCAGGCCGGCCCGGAGCGGGCCAGGATCCACCGGCGTACGGGACGGGGCGCGGCGAACGCGGCGGCGGCCGGCGCGGGCCCGGGCGGCGGGCAGCAGCGGACCAGCCGCAGCGCCCGGACGACGCCGCAGAGCGAGGCCAGCGACCACACCAGCCGCTCCCCGCAGGCCAGCGCGGCGCCGATGACGACCGTCGCGACCACATGCGTCAGCACCATCGTGGCGCCCGGTGTGGCGACGGGCGAACCGCCGTGCTCACCCCCGGCGCTCAGCAGATGGAACACCACCTGCGACACCCCGGCGACCGCGACGATGCCGGCGAACCCGCGACGCCGGTCCGCCGCCGCGACGCAGATGACCGCGAGCAACCCGGCGCACAGCAACAGACCGGGCGACAACGGCGGCCTGCCCCCGGCGGCCACATGCGCGCCCATGGACATGAGCAGGCAGAACACGGCCAGCACAGCACCGCGCACGAGGCGCGGCAGACCACGTCCAGGGGACGGCACGGGCGACATGTTATCCAAGGCGTCGGGCGCGGAACGAGCGCAGCCGCAGGCTGTTGGTGACCACCAGGACCGACGACAGCGACATCGTGGCGGCCGCGATGAGCGGGTTGAGCAGCCCGGCCGCCGCGACCGGCACGGCGGCCAGGTTGTAGCCGAACGCCCAGACCAGGTTGCCGCGGATGGTGCCGAGGGTCTTGCGGGACAGCTCGACGGCGTCGACGACGGCGCGCAGGTCGTCGCGGACGACGATGATGCCGGCAGCGCGCATGGCGACGTCGGTGCCGTCGACCACGGCGATGCCGAGGTCGGCCGCGGCGAGAGCGGCGGCGTCGTTGATGCCGTCGCCGACCATGGCCACCCGGCGGCCCTCGGCCCGCAACCGCTCGACGGCGGCGGCCTTCGCGGCCGGCAGGACCTGCGCGCGCACCTCGTCGATGCCCGCCGCGCGGGCGGCGGCCGCGGCGGCCGCGGGACCGTCGCCGGTGAGCAGGATCGTCCGCAACCCGAGTGAGCGCAGCCGGGCGACGGCGGGCGCGGCGGACGGTTTGACGGTGTCGGAGAGCGCGATGACCGCCTGCGCCGTACCGCCGGCCGCGACGACCACGGTCGTGTGTCCGGCGGCGCCGCGCCGGTCCAGCTCGGCGCGCAGCGTCGCGGGCACGTCGACGCCGTGGTCGAGCAGCAGCCCCGGTCCCCCGACCAGGACCTCGCGGCCGCCGGCGACCGCGCGGACGCCCAGCCCAGGCAGGGTGCGGTGCTCGGTGGCCGTCACCCGGGCGGCGCCGGTCTCGTCGGCGTGCGCGACGACCGCCCGGGCGATCGCGTGCTCGGAGCCGCGTTCGACGGCCGCGGCGAGCGCCAGGACCGCGCCGGCGTCGGCCCCGTCCCGAGCGACGACGGCGTCGACCCGCATGATCCCGGTGGTGAGGGTGCCGGTCTTGTCGAAGACCACGGTGTCGATGCGGCCGCTCGCCTCGAGCGCGTCGTGGCCCTTGATGAGGATCCCGAGCTGCGCGCCGCGGCCCACGCCGACCATCAGCGCGGTCGGCGTGGCCAGGCCCAGCGCGCACGGGCAGGCGATGATGAGCACGGTGATGGCCGTGCCGAAGGCGTCGCGCGGCGCCGCGCCGCCCAGCAGCCAGCCCGCGAGCACCGCCGCCGACAGCGCCATGACCGCCGGCACGAACACCGCGACCACCCGGTCGACCAGAGCGTGGATGCGGGCCTTGCGCTGCTGCGCCTCCTCGGCCAGCGCCACCATCTGGGCCAGCTGGGTGTGCGCGCCGACCCGCTCGGCCACCACCTCGAGGCGGCCGTCGCTGCTGACCGTCCCGCCGATGACGTCGTCGCCGGGGCGCACCTCGCGCGGCACCGGCTCACCGGTCATGGCGCTGACGTCGACGGCGGCGAGCCCGGCGCGGACGCGTCCGTCGGCGGCGATGGTCTCGCCCGGCAGGACGACGAACACCTCGCCCGCGCGCAGTTCGGCCGGCGCGACGAGGACCTCCCGCCCGTCGCGCAGCACGCGGACGCTCACGGCCGCCAGCCGGTCCAGCGCGTTCAGCACGTCGCCGGCCCGCCGTCGCGACCGGGTCTCGAAGTAGCGGCCGGCCAGCTGGAACGTGGTCATCGCCGCGGCGACGTCGAGGTAGAGGGAGTCGGCGCCGGCCGGCGTCATGCCGTACCCCAGCCAGTAGGCCGGCTGGTCCGAGCCGATCGCCAGGGTGACGACCGCCCAGCCGAACGACGCCGTGATGCCGAGTGACACCAGGGTGTCCATGGTGAAGCTGCGATGCCGCAGGTGCCGCAGCGCCGCCCGGTGGAACGGCGCGGCCGCCCAGAACACGATGGGGACGGCCAGCGCGACGCAGGCCGCCTCCCAGAACGGGAAGCGCCACTCCGGCACCAGCGCCAGCACGATGGTGAGGTCGCACAGCGGGATGGTCAGCAGCGCCGCCACGATCAGCCGGCGCCGCAGCGAGGCGATGCGGTCGGTGCCGGCGCGGCGGCTCCACTCGTCGTCGCCGCGTTCCCAGGGCGCGGCGTCGTAGCCGGCCGCGCGGACGGCCTCGACCGCCTTCGCGGCGTCCGCGGCGGGGATCCCGGCCACCACGGCGCGCTCGGTGGCGTAGTTGACGGTCGCGGTGACGCCGTCGAGCGCGTTCAGGGCCCGCTCGACGCGGCGCGCGCAGGCCGCGCAGGTCATGCCGGCCACCTGCAGCTCGAGCAGCTCGTTGGCGTCCGGGCGGACGGCGGTGCCGGTCACGGGTGCGCCTTCCCGTCGCGCGCGGCCCGTTCGTCGAGCCGGCGCAACATCTCGTTGTAGGAGTCGAAGTCGTCGTCGAGCCCGCTGTCGAAGTGACGGTCCCGGCGGCGCGCCTCGCGTTCGTCCGACCGCGCCCACTGCCGGCCCAGCGCCGCCATCACCAGCAGCAGCGGGATCTCCCCACCGGCCCAGGCGATGCCGCCCCCGGCCCGCTGCACGCCGTCGAGGTCGCCGATCCACGGGAGGTCGAGCAGGCGGTAGTACTCCTCGGCGATGACGGTGTCGCTGGTCATGAGGATGACGCCGAAGAAGGCGTGGAACGGCATGGCCGCCAGCACGAAGCCGAGCCGGCCCAGGTGCGGCAGCGGCCGCGGCGGCCGGTCGACGCCGACCACGAGGCTGAAGAACAGATAGCCGACCACCACGAAGTGCAGGTTCATCAGCTGATGCGCCCAGTGGAAGCGCATCGCGTCGCCGAACAGCCCGGTCAGGTAGAGGCCGTAGTACGAGCCGATGAAGACGACGAAGACCAGCAGCGGGTGGTAGGCGAGGCGCAGCAGCGGCGACCCGAGCGCCGCCGTCAGCCACTCGTGCGGTCCGGCGGCCTCCCGCGGGCCGGCCGGGCGGGCCGCCCGCAGCAGCAGCGTCAGCACGCCGCCCATCGCCAGCAGCACCGGCGCGAACATGTTCAACGCCATGTGCACGCCCATGTGCACGCTGAACGACGGGCCGGAGTAGCGGCCCAGCCCGGACGACGTCACCACCACCACGACCAGCCAGCCGGCCGTCCACGCGGCCGTCCGTCCCACCGGCCAGAGGTCGCCGCGTCTGCGCAGCCGCCGCACCGCCAGCAGGTAGACCAGGACGGCCGCGGCGGCGAGAACGGCGAACAGGACGTTCGGCCGCCAGGCCGTGACCAGGGCGGCGGCCGACGGCGGCGCGTCGACGTCGAAGCCGAGGAACACCTGCGCGTACGAGGTCGGCACGAAGTACTGCGGCGGCGGGATGCGCGTCATGGCCACGCCGGCGCCGAGCCAGCCCGCCACCGCCACCACGGCCGCGGCGAGGCACCCCATCAGGCGGCGTTCGGTCAGCGCGCCGCGCCTCGCCCACCACCAGGCCGCCGCCAGCGCGACGCCGACGACGACCTCGGCGGCCAGCCGCACGACCGCCAGCCGCCCGGTGCCCGACCCGAGCAGCGGCGAGCCCGCGAGCTTGAACCACGTCACGGCCAGTTCCGTGACGAGGACGAGGGGCAGCCCGGCGGCCAGCAGCCGCGCGGTCCGGCGCAGCGTCTCGTGTGCGAGCACCCGGCCCGTCGCGGCCCGCAGGCCGAGCACGAGCACCGGCCCGAACGTCCCCGCCACCAGCACCACCTGGATCGCCGCGGCGTCCACCCCGACGTCGTGGTCCGGCCCGACCAGCACCTGCCCGACCACCACCGGGGCCAGCAGGCCGAGCACGCCGGCGCCGAGCGGCACGAGCAGGCCCTGCCAGCGGCGCGCCAGGAACGCGCCCGCCGCGACCACCGCCGCGCACAGCGCCGTCAGGATCCATGCCTTGGGCAGGTCGGAGAACGACACCAGATACGGCAGGTGGCCCGGCAGCACCGCGCTGGACAGCGGCGCTCCCCCGGCGTCGGCCGCCTCGGCCAGCACGGACACGGCCGCCGCTGACAGCCACACCAGAGCCGCGACCTGCACCGTCGTCAGCGTCAGCCCGCGCGACAGCCGATCCCGCCCGCCGCCGCGGCGCGGCCGCAGGAACAGCGCCACGACGAGCCCGCCGACGGCGATCAACCCGGCGACGTCGGCCACCAGGCGCGCCGCCGCGGCCGTGACGGGCACCGCCGTCCCCGGGAAGTCGACGTGGATCGACGCGTAGACCGCCGCGTCCTGCGCCACGGCCGCGGCGATGCCCGGCCCGCCGGCGACACCGGCGGCGAGGACCGTCACCGCCGCGAGCGGCGCCCGGCGGCGGGACAGCCGCAGCCCGGCGACGTCCGCGGCCGCAGGACCGGCAGGCGTCTCGGGCCGGTCCTCCAGGTTCAGCTGACGCACCCGCCGCACGCTACCGTTCTCTACATGAAATAGAGAAATCGACGGCCGCTGGGTGCGGCGACCCCCTCCTACCCATGGAATCTCTACCAGCAGTAGAGTGGCCGCCATGGCCGGTCAACGGCGCCGCGCCAGCGGCGAACTCGAGCTCGACGTCCTGCGCGTGCTCTGGAGCAACGACGTCCCGCTGACCGCCAAGGAGATCCAGGACGTCTTCGCCGAGCCGGTGCCCGCCTACACCACCATCCTCACGACGCTCGAGCGGCTGCGCGCCAAGGGCGACGTCGTCCGCGCCGGCGAGGGCAGCCGCGGGTTCCGCTTCACCGCGGCCCACTCCGAGTCCGAGCACACCAGCCGCGTCATGCTGAGCCAGCTGGCCACCTCCACCGATCGCTCCGCGGCGCTGCTGAAGTTCGCCGGCAACCTCGACGCCCGCGACGTCGACCTGCTCCGCGACGCCCTCACGCCGCGCCGCGCGCGGCGGCGTTCGGACTGAGGCCCGATCCGGTGTCGATCGTCCTCGCGCTCCTCGGCTACGCGCTGCTCACGGTGCTGGCCGCCCCGGCCGTCATCCGCGGCCGCTGGTCGATCGGCCATCCGCGCTGCGCGCTGGCCGCCTGGTACACCTTCTTCGGCACCGGGTTGCTGGCCACCGCGGCGAGCCTGGTCGTCGCGGTCGCGCTCGCGTCGCACCGGCAGGCGACGGACACGCCCTGGTCGGACCCGACCGTGCTCGTCCTCGTCGCGTACCTCGCCCTGGCCGGCCTCGGCGCGGCCATCGCGCTGGTCGCCGACCGCACCGAGCCGATGCTGCACGACGAGCACGCCACGCAGCACAGCCTCACCGGCCTCGCCCACGCCCTGACCTACGACGTCGAGCACCGGCGCGGCGTCCAGGTCAGCTACGTGCGCGCGTCGCACGCGTTCGTCTGCGCCGTCCCCGGCCGTCCCGCCCGCGTCCTCGTCTCGTCCGCCGCCGCCGAGGCGCTCACGCGGGCGGAGCTGCTCTGCGCCGTCGAGCACGAGCTCGCCCACCTGCGCGGGCGGCACGCGACGGTCCTGCGCCTGGCCAACGTCAACGCCGCCTGCCTCCCGGGGGTGGCCGCCGCCCAGGCGATGCGGCGCTCGACCGCGCTCCTGCTCGAACTGGCCGCCGACGACGCCGCCGCCCGCGCCCACGGCGTCGTCGCCACGGCCGGCGCCCTGCGGACCATGGCCGGCCGGACCGGCGACGAGTCCATGCGGCTGCGCGCCGAGCGGCTGCTCAACCGGCCGCCCCGGCCACGGGCCCTGACCGCCATCGCCTAGGCGGCTCTGGCGCGCAGGCTCCGCGCCAGGGCGGGGATCATCACCGCCGCGGCGAGGAGGTGCAGCCCGGCGAGGGTGACGGTGGTGGCGGCGTTCGCCCCGAAGAGCAGCGGCGGGACCAGCGAGATCGCCGTCAGCGTCAGGGCCGTCCACACGAACCGCTCCGCGGGGCGGGCGCTCCACCGCAGCAGCCCGGCGGCGATGACGATGCCGGCGACGGACAAGACGCCGGTCACCACGGCGAGCCCGGCCAGCGGGATCGTCTCTCCGCCGGAGACCTCGAAGTCGACGCCGGCGGCCCGGGCCAGCGCACCGGCGAGGGTGGTGGCCGCCACCGCCGCGACCGCGGCGAGCAGGCCGGTGCCGGCGAGCCCGCGGAACCGGTGCGCGTCGAGGGCCTGGGCGCTCATGCCGTCCCTCCGTCCGCGGCCAGCCGCTCCGGCAGCCCGAGCCGCGGGAACCGGTCGGCGTGGAACGTGACGATCTCGGTGATCGCCCCGCCGGTGACGCGCAGGACGTCGATCGTCAACGGCAGGTACGCGCCCTCGTCCTCGCTCCACTCGTAGAAGGCGACGGCGGGCTGGCGGTTCACGGCGGTGGGGACGGCGCGCAGGCCCTCCATGCGCTCGAAGCCGTCCTCGACCCAGCTGGTCACCACGGCGTCGCGGCCGATGTGCAGGCCCGGCGTGGGCGGCATCGAGCAGCGGACGTCGTCGCGCAGCAGGGCGGCGAGCGCGTCGACGTCCGTGGCGACGCTGGCGTCGGTGTAGCGGCGCACCAGCTCGCGCGTCGCGGCGTCCTCCTCGTCGCCGGTCCAGTCCTGCCGCTCGGCGGGCAGGTGCTCGCGCATGCCGGCGCGGGCCCGCTGCAGCGCGCTGTTCACGGAGTTGACGGAGTCGCCGAGCAGCTCCGCGACGTCCTTCGCCGGCCAGCCGAGCACGTCGCGCAGGATCAGCACGGCGCGTGGGCGCGGCGCGAGATGCTGGACCGCGACCAGGTACGCCAGCTCGATCGTCTCCCGCGCGACGGCGACGGCCTCGGGCTCGTCCGCGTCGCCCGCGGGCAGCTCGTCGAGCAGCCGGTCCGGGTAGGGCTGCAGCCACAGCACCTCGCCGCCGGTCGCGGGCTCCGGGCGGCGCTTGGCGAGCAGGTCGAGGCAGGCGTTGGTGGCGATGCGGTACAGCCAGGCCCGCAACGTCGACCGCCCCTCGAACGTCTCGCGCCGCCGCCAGGCCCGGAGGAACGTCTCCTGCACGGTGTCCTCGGCGTCCTCGAACGAGCCGAGCATCCGGTAGCAGTGCACGTGCAGCTCCCGCCGGTGCCGCCGCGCCAGCCCCGAGAACGCCGGTTCGTCCGCCTCGTCCAGGCGCTCGGCGCCCAGTTCCCGCAGCCACGCGTCCGCACTCATCGCGTCATCCTTCCGTCACGTCGTATCCCTTCGTACATGTGACGGCGACGGGCGCGACAACTCATCACTGGGTCTAGTCGGCGTCCTCACCGGCCAGCGGTGCGCCGCGCCGTTCGAGGTCGTCCAGGAGGGCCAGGCCCTTGCGCGCCCAGTCGATCTCCATCTGGGCCTTCGCCACCTCGCCCTCGAAGGCGAACTTGCGGAACGCGACGATCGCCTCGTGCTCGGCCTCGGGCCGCCGGCTGAGCCGCTCGCGCAGCAGCGAGACGCGGCGGGCGTCGAGGTCGTCGAGCATGTGCTGCCAGCCCTGCAGCGCCCGCGCGTAGTGGCCGATGTGCTCGTGCAGCTGGCGCCGCGCGGCGTCGTAGCCGGCCTGCTCGAAATGCGCGGCCTTGAGGCGGTAGGGGTCGCGCTCGGACTGGTACGGGATGAGCTCGCCGGACCACCGCCGCAGCTCGGCCCGGCCGGCGTCGTTGATCGAGTAGACCCGCTTCTGGGCGCGGTCGCCGCGCGGCACGACGTCGGCGTCGATGAGGCCGTCGCGCTCCATGCGCCGCAGCTCGGGGTAGATCTGGCTGTGCGGCGCGCTCCACACGTAGGCGATGCTGCCGTCGAAGTACTTGATCAGCTCGTACCCGGTCATGGGCTGGGCGGTGAGGGTGGCGAGCAGCGCGTGGCGCAGCGACATGGGGTGTCCCTACATCAGCAAACCGATGAATATCCGCAACAGTACCGAACGACTCATGTCACCTCACGCAACAGCGCCCGGACCCGGTCGGCGGTGAGCGGCAGCGTGGTCACCCGGGCGCCGGGCACGCCCAGCGCGTCGGCGACGGCGTTCGCCACCGCGGCCGGCGTCCCGACCATGCCGGACTCCCCCGCGCCCTTGGCGCCCAGCGGGTTGCCCGGCGCGGGGTGCTCGAGGACGATCACCTCGATGTCGGGCAGCTCACCGGCCGACGGGAGGCGGTAGTCGCCGAGCGTCGTGGCCATCGGCTGGGCCCGCTCGTCGTAGCTGAGCTCCTCCAGCAGCGCCGCGCCGATGCCCTGGCTCGCCGCGCCCGCCAGCTGGCCGCGGACCAGCGCCGGGTTCACCGCGCGGCCGACGTCGTGGGCGACGACGTGCCGGACGACGCGCACCCGCCCGGTGTCGCGCTCGACCTCCACCACGCTGAGCGCGGCGCCGAACGAGAACGTCGGGTGCGGCTTGTCGAACCGAGCACGGCCCTCCCCCACGTCCTGCAGCGGGCACGACACGCCACCGGGACCGTGGGCGCGCCCGTCGCGGAACTCCACGTCGTCCGGCTCAGCCTCCAGCAGCTTCGCGGCCTTGGCGCGCAGGTCGCGGGCGGCCAGCAGCACCGCGTTGCCGGCCACGGGGGTGGACCGGCTGGCGAACGCCCCGAACCCCATGGGGACGGCGTCGGTGTCATGGTGGTCGACCCGCAGGCGGTCCATCGGCACGCCGAGCTCGTCGCCCGCGACCTGCGCCAGCACCGTCTCGACGCCCTGCCCCAGCGAGGCGACCCCGACGTGGACGACGAAGCTCCCGTCCGCGGCCGGGACGATCCGCGCGTCCTCGAACGGGCCCATCGCGCCCACCTCGACGTAAGCGGCGACGCCGACACCGGCGCTGACGCCGTCGCCGGACCTGGCCGCCGCCTCGCGGCGGAGCTCGTCGTAGCCGGCCCGCGCGAGCAGGGTCTCGAAGGACGAGCGGAAGGCGCCGCTCAGGTAGCTGATCGGCGGGACCGGCGCCGAGCCGGCGCCGAGCGACCAGGTGAACGGCAGGTCGTCGTCGCGGATGAGGTTGCGCCGGCGCAGCTCGGCCGGGTCGAGTCCCAGCCGGCCGGCCAGCACGTCCAGCAGCCGCTCGCGGACGAACGCGGCCTCCGTCATGCCCGGCCCGCGGTAGGTGCCGACCGGCGTGCGGTTGGTGAGCACCCCCGTGGTCTCCAGCTCGAACGCCTCCCACCGGTACGGGCCCGGGAGGTGCAGCGCCGGCAGCAGCTCCGGCAGCGTGCCCTGCGACCTCGCGTACGCGCCCTGGTCGCACCGGGCGCGGTCGCGGAAGGCGAGCAGCCGGCCGTCGGCCGTCGCGGCGATCTCGAGCTCGTGCTCCTGCTCGCGGGCGTGGTTGGTGGCCACGAAGTGCTCGGTGCGGTCCTCGATCCACTTGACCGGACGGCCCAGCCGCAGCGCCAGGAACGCCACGAGATAGTCCTCCGGGTAGGCCTCGCCGCGCACGCCGAAGCCGCCGCCGACGTTCACCTCCACGATCCTGATGGCGGCCGGATCCAGCGCCAGCATCTCGGCCAGCGCCGCGCGCACGGCGTGCTTCACCTTCGCGCCGCCCCAGAGCGTGAGCCGGCCGGTGGCGGGGTCGGCCTCGGCGATGGCGCCGCGCGTCTCCATCGGGACGGCGGTGTGCCGGTGCATCCGCAGCCGCTCGCGGACGACGACGTCGGCCCGGGCGAACGCCGCGTCGACGTCGCCGTGGCGCAGCGGGTAGCTGCTGACGACGTTGTCGCCGAGCTCGGGGTGGAGCACCGGCGCACCCGGGTCGGCCGCGGTGGCGAGGTCCGCGACGACGTCGAGCTCGTCGAGGTCGACGTCGACCAGCTCGGCGGCGTCCTCGGCCAGGTAGGGGTCGGTGGCGACGACGACGGCGATCGGCTCGCCCACGTACCGGACGACGCCCCGGGCCAGCGGCGGCTGGAGGACCCGTCTGGCCCGGGGCGTGTCGGCGAGCGGCAGCCGGATGGGGATGCGCACGTCGGGGAGGTCGTCGGCGGTGATGACCGCCAGCACGCCGGGCATGGCCGCGGCGTCGGCGGTGTCGATGCCGGCGATCCGTGCGTGTGCCACCTGGCTGCGCACGATCCTGGCGTGCACCTCGCCGTCACGATGCACGTCGGCGACGTAGCGCGCCGCACCGGTGAGCAGCGGGAGGTCGGCGAGCCGTTCGACGTCGGCGCCGACGAGTCCGCGGACTCGGGTCATGGGTGGTCCTCCCTCAGTCGCCGCAGGGTCCGCCCGACCAGGACGGCGACCAGCTCGCGCCGGAACGTCGCGCTCGCGTGCGGGCCGTCGGCGGGGTCGCAGCCCGCGGCCGCCGCACCGGCGGCGGCGTCGATGACCTGCTCGGTCAGCGCCGAGCCCAGCAGCGCGTCCTCGGCCTCGCTCGCACGCAGCGGGCGTGCTGCGACACAGCCCAGGACGACCCGTGCGTGCCGGACCCGGCCGCCGTCGTCCAGCGCGACCGCCACGGCGGCGGTGACGAACGCGAAGTCGCCGGCCCGCGGGCTGAACTCGGCGAACGCGGTGCGCAGGCCCGCCGGCGGCGCCGGGAACCGGCCGTCGACGACGATCTCGGCCGGCTCCAGCACGGTCATGAACGGGCCGGCGAAGAACTCCGCGGCCGGGATGACGCGGTCGCCGCCGCTGGAGCGCACCGTGAACGACGCGTCCAGGGCGGTGGCGGCCACCGGCAGCTCGGCCGCGGGGTCGGCGTGGGCCAGGCTGCCGCCCAGCGTGCCGCGGATCCGGATCGGATGGTGCCCGATGAGCCCGGCGGCCTCGCGCAGGACCTGCCACGGACCGGTCAGGACGGCCGAGCGCTCCAGCTCGTGGTGGCGGACCAGCGCGCCGATGACGAGCCCGGCGCCGTCGGCGCGCATGGTGTCCAGACCGGGCACGCGGCCGATGTCGACCAGGTGAGTCGGCCGGGCGAGGCGGTAGGCGAGCAGCGGGAGCAGGCTCTGCCCGCCGGCGAGCACCTTGGCGTCCTCGCCGGCGTCGTCCAGCAGCGTCAGCGCGTGCTCGAGCGACTCGGCGCGGGCGTAGGCGAACGGCGGCGGCTTCACGCCACGTCCCCGGCCAGCTCGCGCTGCGCGGCGAGGACCGCCCGCACGATCGGCCCGCCGCCGGTGCAGCGGCACAGGTTGGACGTCAGGACCTCACGGATCCGCTCGGGCGACGCCTGCGGCTCCGCGCGCAACAGGCCCAGCGCGAGCATGAGGAAGCCGGGCGTGCAGAACCCGCACTGCAGGCCGCCGTTCTGGTGGAACGCGCGCTGCAGGGCGTGCAGCTCGGGACCGTCGGCCAGCCCTTCGACGGTCTCGACGCCGGCGCCCTCGGCCTGCACGGCCAGCGTCAGGCAGGACCGGACCGGCCGGCCGTCCAGCAGCACCGTGCAGGCGCCGCAGACACCGTGCTCGCAGCCCAGGTGCGTGCCGGTGAGGCCGTCGTCGCGCAGCGCGTCGGCGAGCGTGCGCCTGGCCGGCACCCGCATGGTCGCCGGCCGGCCGTTGACGACGACGTCGACGGCAGCGGTGTCGTCCTCCCCGATCCAGGTCATCGCCGCTCCTCTCGATTATGTATCATAATACGTATCGTCATAACCAGCCGTCAACGTCCGCTCACGCGACCTGGTCGAAGGCCGCGGCGATCCGCTCGGTGCGCCACCCGGCCCCCAGCGCGAGCGACAGCAGGATCCGTGCCTTGAACGGGTCGAGCGCGCCGGCGGTGAGCAGCCCGCGGGACAGCAGGTCGCGCTCGGACCCCGGGAACCCGTACGTCGTGCGGAACCCCTCGCCGGCGCCGCAGCGCGAGGCCAGCACCACCGGGATGCGCCGGGCCAGCCGGGTGACGTCCTCGACCAGCCGGCCGGGCACGTGACCGGCGCCGAACCCGGCCAGGACGACGCCGCCGAACCCCAGGTCGGGCAGTTCCCGCAGGATCCGCCCGTCGTCGCCGAGCGCGATGGTCACGAGCGCGACCGGCGGCGGCTGGGTGCCCAGCGGCGCACCGATCACCACCCGGGCGGCCGGTCGCAGCGGTATCCGCACCCGGTCCTCCGCGACCCAGCCGATGGGTCCGGCGCTCGGCGACGCGAACGCCGACGGCCGCGACGTGTGCAGCTTGCGGACGAACCGGGCGGCGTGGATCTCGTCGTTCATGGCGACGACGACGCCCAGCCCGCACGCCTCGTCACCGGCCGCCACCCGGACGGCGGCGAGCAGGTTGGCCGGACCGTCCGCGCCGGGCTGACCGGGGCCGCGCAGGGCGCCGGTGACGACGACCGGCCGGTCGGTGTCGCTGAGCAGGTCGAGCGCGAACGCCGTCTCCTCGATGGTGTCGGTGCCCTGGGTCACGACGACGCCGTCGCCGCCGGCCGCGACCAGCTCGCGCACCCGGCCGGCGAGCGCGATCAGGTCGGTGAGCCGCAGCTGCGCGCCGGGCAGCCGCCGGAACTCCTCGGCGCCGATGGTCGCCACCTCGGCCAGTTCCGGCACCCCCGCCACGAGGTCCGCCGCGTCCAGGGCGGGCTCGACGCCGCGCCCGTCCGTCCTGGTCGTCATCGCGATCGTGCCGCCGAGCGAGAGCACGTGCACCGTCCGAGTCATGCGCCCCTCCTCCACTTCGCCTTGACGATAGGAATCAGCTGACGTTAGCGTTTACGTATCTTAATACATACTTCCCGAGGAGGGACCGGACCGTGGTCTGCTGGCCGTTGCCCGTCATCCACGAGACCAGCGAGCGTCAGGCGGGCTTCGTCCCGCCGAATCTCAGCCCGCGCGGACTCGAACTGATCCCCCAGGAGCTCGCCGACGGCGTGTACGCGCTCATGGCGAACCGCGTGCCCAAGGACAACAACGGGCTCGTCGTCGGCCGCGACGCCGCGCTGGTCATCGACGCCGGCATCACCCCCGGTGTCGGCCGCTACCTGCAGGACGTCGTCGCGAAGCTCACCGACAAGCCGGTCCGGTACCTGGTCAACACCACGTACCACGGCGACCACAGCTTCGGTAACGCGTCCTTCGGCGACGACGTCACGATCGTGTCGTCGCGGCTGAACAAGGCCGCCATGACCACCATGGGGCTGGAGGAGGAGAAGCAGCTGCGCCTCAGCAGCCTCTACGGCGACCCACACCTCGACGAGGTCGTGAGCTGGCGCGCACCCGACCTCGTGTTCGACCGGTTCTGCGAGATCGACCTCGGCGGGCGCGTCGTCCACCTGTGGCACTTCGGGCCCGGGAACGGCTCGGGCGACACCATCGTCCACGTCCCCGACGCCGATGTCGCCTGGGTCGGGAACTTCCTGCGCCACGCCGGCATCCCGCCCATGCTGCTGGCCGGCGACCCGGTCGGCTACGGGCGGTCCATCCGGTCGCTGAAGGCGACGCTGCGCGCCGACACGCTCGTCCCCGGCCACGGCCCGCTGACCGAGGCCGCCGACGGCATCAGCTGGCACCTCAGCTACCTGGACCGCCTCGCCACCGAGGTCTCGCGGCGCCACGACGCCGGCGAGACCGTCGACACGATGCTGGCCGAGTACACACTGGACGACCCGCTGCAGCTGTCCGAGGTCGTGCCGTCGGCCGGCCCGGAGGAGGCGGACCGCTTCGACGCGCTGGTCCGGTCGAACCACGAGCTCAACGTCCTGCTGGCGTACCGGTGGCTGACGTCGGCCGCCGCGTGGGCCGCCTGACCGGGCGGCCGGGAACGAAGGAGCGGTCATGGAGATCGAGAACACGTTCACCGTCCCGGTTCCGGTGGACGAGGCCTGGAGAGTGCTGCTCGACGTGGAGCGGGTGGCGCCGTGCATGCCGGGCGCCACGCTCGACGCGGTCGACGGCGACGAGTTCTCCGGCCGGGTCAAGGCGAAGGTCGGTCCGGTGAGCCTGTCGTACAAGGGGCGGGCCCGCATCGAGTCCGCCGACGAGGAGTCGCACACCGCCGTCATCGCCGCCCGCGGCAAGGACGCGCACGGCAACGGCACGGCCGCCGCGACCGTCACCATGCACCTGACCGACGACGCGGGCGCGGCGCGCGTCGACCTGCTCACCGAGCTCGACATCACCGGGCGGCCGGCCCAGCTCGGGCGCGGCGTGATGACCGACGTGGCGAACGCCATCATCGGGCAGTTCGCCACGGCCCTGGCGCGGCAGCTGGCGGCGGCCCCGCCACCGTCCGAGCCGCCCGGCGAACACCCCGGCGGGTGGCAGCCGCCGGGTGAGCCGGCGCCCGCGGGCGCCGCCACCCGGGCACCCGCCCCGGCACTCGACCCCACCGTCCCCGAGGCCATCGACGTGCTCGGGATCGCCGGCCGCTCGGTGCTGCGCCGTATGGGCGCGGCCCTGGCCCGTGTCGTGCGCCGGCTGTTCCGGCGCTCCTGACCCCCCACCCGACGTCCCGTAAGGAGCCCACCGTGGCGAGCGGCACCACGATCACCGACGTGACCACCACCTTCCTCTCCATCCCGCTGGAGCGGCCGTTGGTCACGGCGGCGTTCCCGATCCCGGCCATCGACACCGCACTCGTGCAGGTGCGCACCGCCGACGGCCATGAGGGCGTCGCCTGGAGCTTCGCCTTCGGGCGCGGGCGCGTCGCCAGCCTGGTCCGGCTCATCGACGATCTCGGCGAGCTGGCCGTCGGCGCCGACGCGGTGGCCACCGAGGCCCTGTGGGCGCGGCTGTCGAAGGCGGTGGAGTTCGCCGGCCGGCGTGGCCTCGCCGCGGCGGCGATCTCCACCATCGACACCGCCTGCTGGGACATCACCGGCCAGGCCGCGGGCCTCCCCGTACACCGGCTGCTCGGCGGGTTCCGCGACCGGGTCGAGACGTACGCGAGCCAGGGCCTGTGGCTGGACCGCGGCCGCGACGAGCTCGCCGCCGAGGCGCAGGCTCTGGCCGGTCAGGGCTTCCGGGCGGTCAAGATGCGCGCCGGGCTGCCGGACCCGGCCGAGGACGTCGCGCGCGTGCGGGCGGTGCGCGAGGCCATCGGGCCCGACGTCGCGCTGATGGTCGACGCCAACCAGGCGTGGGACCTCAAGCAGACCCTCCGCATGGCCCGCGACCTGGCCGAGTTCGACCTCTTCTGGCTGGAGGAGCCGATGCCGCACGGCCACATCGACGACTACGCGGCCGCGGCGCCGGCCATCGAGATGCCGCTGTGCACCGGTGAGTCGAACTACTTCGCCGACGAGCTGCTCCTCCTCGCCCGGCGACGAGCGGCGGACTACGTCATGCCCGACCTCATGCGCATGGGCGGGGTGACGGAGTGGATGAAGGCGGCCCGGATGTGCGAGGTGTTCGGGCTGCGCGTCACGCCGCACCTGTTCATGGAGCACTCCGCGCACCTGGCCGGCGCGGCGCCCAACGTGGTGTGGCAGGAGTACCAGCCCTGGTGGCAGCCGATCCTGGAGACGCCCGTGCAGGTGGTCGACGGCTGCATCGCGCTGGGCGACGAGCCCGGCTTCGGCCTGCGGCTGTCCGCGTCCGCCGTCGCCGAGTACCGGCTCTGAAGGGGACGCGTCCGTGCCCACCCTCGACCTGCTGATCTCCGGCGGCACCGTCGTCACCTCCTCCGGTCGCCGCCGCGCCGACGTCGCCGTCCGCGACGGCCGCGTCGTCGCCGTCGGCCGGCTGGACGCCGACGCCGCGAGAGTGGTCGACGCCGGCGGCCTGCTCGTGCTGCCCGGCGGCGTCGACAGCCACGTGCACCTCATGGACCCCGGCGACATCGAGCGCGAGGACTTCCCCACCGGCACCCGCGCCGCCGCGGCGGCCGGCACCACGACGATCGTCGAGCACTCCCACGGCGCGCCGGTGCGTACCGTGGCCGACCTGGACACCAAGGTCTCGTACTTGACCGGCCGGTCCAACGTCGACTACGCGCTGGCCGCGCACGCGTGGCCGGGCGCGGCCGGCAGCGTCGCCGGACTGTGGCGGGCCGGTGTCGCCTTCTTCAAGGTGTTCACCTGCACCACTCACGGCATCCCCGGCCACGGCGCCGCGGCGCTGCGCGGGCACCTGCGCGCGACCGCCGACGCCGGCGCCGTGAGCCTCGTCCACTGCGAGGACGAGTCGCTCACCGAGGACGCGGAGGCGCTGCTGCGTGCCGACGGGCGCGACGACGGCGGCCTGCTGCCCGAGTGGCGCGACCGCGACGCCGAGGTGGTCGCCGCCGTCGTGACCGCCCTGCTGGCCCGGCGCAGCGGCGCGCGGCTCACCATCGCGCACGTCAGCCACCCGGAGGTGGCCGAGTACCTGGCCGGCGAGCGCCGCCGCGGCGCGCGCATCTGGGCCGAGACCTGCCCGCAGTACCTCCTGCTCCGTGAGGACGAGGTCGTCGAGCACGCGACGTTCCGCAAGTTCACCCCGCCGGCGCGGGCCCGCAGCGACGCCGACGAGGCCGCGATGTGGCGGCTGCTGCGCGACGGTGTGCTGACCCATGTGTCGTCCGACCACGCGCCGGCGACCCGGGACCAGAAGACCGGGAGCATGTGGGACGTCCACTTCGGCCTGCCCGGTCTCGACACCACCATGCCGGCGCTGCTGGACGCCGCCGCCCGGCAGCACCTCGCCTACGAGGACGTCGCGCGGCTCTACGCCGAGGTGCCGGCCCGGGTCTACGGTCTCTGGCCGCGCAAGGGCGCCGTCGCACCCGGCTTCGACGCCGACCTCGCCCTGGTCGACCCGGACGTCGAGTGGGAGCTGCGCGACGCGTCCGTGCTGTCCAAGGCCGGCTGGACCCCGTACGACGGCCGCCGGGTCACCGGCCGGGTGATCCGCACGTACCTGCGCGGACGCCTCGTCGCCCAGGACGGCCGGCCGGCCGACGACCGCACCGGCCGGTTCGTCCCGGGCCTGGGGCGGACGTAGGTCAGCCGGTCACGCACCGTCCCGGAAGGTGAGGCCGAGGCCGGGTCGGGTGTGGGCGGTGAGGTGGCCGCTGGTGATGGTGACGGGGCTGGGTGTGGTGAGGCAGTCGAGGGCGGTGAAGGAGGCGTCTTCGACGTCCTCGACGAGGGTCGGTTCGGGCAGGGTGAGCGCGAGTTGGCCGGACAGTTCCGGGAGGAGGTGGGGGGCGAGGGTGGCGCCGTGGGCGCGGGCGAGTGCGGTGATGCGCAGGAACGGGGTGATGCCGCCGACGCGGACGATGTTGGGTTGGATGATGTCGCAGGCGCCGGCGTCGAGCAGGTCGCGGAAGCGGTGCAGGGTGTGGGCGTTCTCGCCGAGCGCGATCGGCACCTCGACGGCGCCGCGGAGCTGGGTGTAGGCGCGGGTGGCGTCGGCGAGGAGGGGTTCCTCGACCCAGGTGAGGTCGAACCGGGCGAGGGCGGTGATGGCGCGGCGCGCGGCGGGCAGGTCCCAGCGCTGGTTCGCGTCGACCATGAGCCGGCGCCCGGGCCCGATCACGTCCCGCACCGCCGCGACGCGTTCGACGTCCTCGCCCAGGTCCGGGCGGCCGACCTTGATCTTGACCGCTCGGTGGCCGGCCGCGACCCACCGCCCGGCCTGCTCGACCAGCTGGTCGAGGGGGTAGTGCAGGTTGACGCCGCTGCCGTAGACCTCGACGGAGTCTCGTTGCCGGCCGAGCAGGTCGACGAGTGCGGTGTTGTGGTGGCGGGCGCGCAGGTCCCACAGCGCCAGGTCGATGCCGGCGAGGGCGAGGGTGGTGATGCCGCCGCTGCCGGCCTCGTGCAGGTGCCGCCACAACCCGTCCCACACGGGTTCGGGGTCGGCCGGCTTTCCGACGACGAACGCCGCGCAGTCGTCATCGATCAGGGCCCGGATGGCGGTGGCGCCGATGGTGGGGGTCCAGGAGAACCCGGTCCCGGTGGCGCCGTCCGCGGTGGTGACGTCGACGACGATGACGTGCACCCGCGGCACGTCCGGCCCCCACGGCCGGGGCAGCGGGATGCGCAGCAGCCGCGTCGCCACCGAGGCGATGAGGTCAGGCGAGCCCATCGGCCACCGCGAGCAACTGGCGCAACTGGTCGAGGTGGGCCGGGGACGGATCGGTCAGTGGTGGGCGCACGGCGCCGGCGTCGAGGCCGCGCAGCCGGACGGCGGCCTTGACCAGCGACACGGCGTAGCCGGGGACCTGATCGCGCAGCCGCACCAGCGGGGTGAAGAACTCCACCAGCAGCCGCTCACGCTGGGCGTCGTCGCCGGTGGCCAGGGCGTGGTGGAACGCCAGGGACACGTGGGGGGCGAAGCAGAACACCGCCGACGAATACAACGGCACCCCGATCGCCCGGTAGGCGGCCTGGGTCTGCTCCGCGGTGGGCATGCCGTTGAAGAACAAGAACCCCTCACCGGCCTCGGCGCGGACCGCGAGCACGATGCGCTGCATCAGGTCCAGATCGCCCAGCCCGTCCTTGAACCCCACCACCCTCGGGTGCCGCGCCAACCGGGCCACCGACTCCGGGGTGAACCGGACCCCGCCGCGCTGATACAGCACCAGCGGCAGACCGGTCGCCGCGGCGACCGCCTCGACGTAGGCCACCAGCCCGTCGCCCGGCCCGGCCACCAGATACGGCGGCAGCACCAGCAACCCATCCGCGCCGGCCCCCTCCGCGCGGCGGGCGCAGGCGATCGCGTGCGGGAGCGGACCGCCGGTGCCGGCGAACACCGGCACCGCTGCGTTGACGGCCTCGACCGCGGTCGACACCACCAGCTCGTGCTCGTCGGCGTCCAGAGCGTGGAACTCGCCGGTCCCACACGCCGCGAACACCGCCCCCGGCCCATGCTCCAACCCGCCCTTCACGTGGAGGGCCAGCACGCCCGCGTCGACCGCCCCGGACCCGTCGAACGGGGTCACCGGGAAGAACAACACACCATCGAGTTTCATCGCAGCTCCGTCCGCCAAGATCGTGCCGGTTTCCAGCCCAGCAACCGTTCCGCGTTCGCGTTCTCGAATGCCGACTTGGACCCGGTCAGCCGGCCGGCCAGTCCTGCGGTGCCCGGGTGGAACCGCGGCAACAACTCCGCCAACGGCGCCCGCGCCAACGCATCCGCCGCGCCGGCGAAGAACGTCTCCCCATTCGGCACCTCATCCCCCCTCGACAGGATCAGGCCGATGAGGTCCGCGGCGTCACGGGCATCGACATAGTTGAACAACGACCCCGCCGCCAGCGACGGATCGTCCAGCCGCTCCCGCACCGTGTGCCCCAACTGCGTCGGCCCACCGGCCCACTCCTCCTCGCCGATCACGTAACACGGCCGGACGACGCTGACCCGCATCCGCTCACCCACCCGGGCGGCGAACATCCGCACCACCTGCTCCGCCACCAGCTTCGACAACCCATACGCATGCCACGGCGCCACCGGATGCGCCTCATCAACCGGCAGATACGACGGCACCCACCCGCCCGGCGCGCCATACCCCACCACCGTCGGACTACTCGCCACCACCACCGACCCCACCCCGGCGTCCAACGCGGCCGCACACACGTTGTGAGCCAACGCCGTGTTCACCCGCAAGATCTCCCCCTCCGGCCGGCTGAACGGCACCGCCACCGCCGCCAAATGCACCACCGCGTCCGGACCCACCCGCCCCACCGCCCACCGCGCCTCCTCCACCACCGCCAGATCAGCCGCGAACCACCCCCCACCATGACGCCGGCCCGGCGCACACCGGTCCACACTCACCACCTCATGCCCCAACCCCAACAACCCCTCCACCACCGCCACACCCAACCGACCCGACCCACCCGTCACCAGCACCTTCATCGCGGGCCCAGCGGGAGGCCGAGGTCCGCGACCCGGACCGGACGCCCGGTCGCCAGGGACTCGTTGGCGGCCAGCCCGACGGCGATGCTGCGGAACCCGTCGGCGAGACCAGCGGGCCGGCGCAGCGGGTCGTCGCCCGGCCCGCGGAACAGGTCGTCGAGGAGCAGCGCGTCGCCGCCGCCGTGCCCGTGCGGCCCATGCGCACCCTGCGGCACCGGCACCTCGACCGCCCGTTCCCAGTGCCGCTGCAGCACGATGCGGTCGCCCTCGGCCCGGACGGCGTCGGCGCCCGGCTCCGCGGCCTGGTGCGCCGTCTCGACGACCTCGAGCTCGAGCCGGCCGGCCGTGCCGTTGACGGCGACCCGGTAGCCCTCCCACGGGGCGTGCGCGTTCAGGGAGTACGTCATGGCGGCGCCGCGCTCGTAGCCCACCAGCACGCTGAGGTTGTCCTCGATGCTGATGCCCTCGCCGAACACGTCCTGGTCGCGGAGGTAGCCGTCGTCGCCCTCGGCCTCCAGGTACAGCCGCCGCAGCGTGTCGTCGGCGGCCAGGTCGAGCGCGAACGGGTCGTCCGCGCGGGCGGGGTCGTCGCGGCTGCGCGCCGGTCGCGGGCCGAGTCCGCGCTCCGCGGCCCGCCGGGCGCCGTAGAACCGCAGCCCGCCGAGCGCGAACACCGTCGCCGGCACGTCCTCGAGCCACCAGTTGGCGAGGTCGAAGTGGTGGGTCGCCTTGTGCACCAGCAGCCCGCCGGACTTGTCCTTCTCCCGATGCCACCGCCTGAAGTAGTCCGCACCGTGCGCGGTGTCGAGCAGCCACTCGAAGTGCACCGACGTGACGTCACCAACGGCGCCGGACGCGATCAGCCGCCGCACCTCGGTGTTGCGCGGCGAGTAGCGGTAGTTGAAGGTCAGCACCGCACGGGCCGCGCTCTCCTCCGCCGCGCGCGCGATGGCGAGGGCGTGGCCGGCGCTGGTCGTGAGCGGTTTCTCGACGATGACGTCGCAGCCGTGCTCCAGCGCCGCGACGACGTAGCGGTGGTGCGTCCAGTCCGGCGAGGTGACGATGACCCCGTCGGGGCGGACCTCCGCCAGCAGGGCGGCGAAGTCGTCGGGACCGTACCGGCGCGGGGCCGGGGCGTCGCCGTGCACGGAGCGGTAGCGGTCGTCGTAGTACGACATCCGGACCGCGTTGACGTCGCACCAGGCCACGGGGGTGCCCACGTCGGCGTGGGTGGTCAGCAGCGCGTCCACGTACAGCTGCGCCCGGTTCCCGGTGCCGACGACGGCGTACCGCCTGCGGCCGACTGTCAGGTTCACTGCTGCTCCATCTCCCATTGGTTCGTGTACCGGCCGCGCAGTGCCGCCGCGAGCTGCTCCGGCGGGCAGTGGCGGGCCAGGCCCGGGACGACGCACTGGTTGTCGCGTTCGGGCCCGTAGAAGCGGGTGTTGACGATGCGCACCGGATCCAGCGGCGGGGTCAGGCAGACGACCTCGGCGACGCCGGGATCCAGGGCGCCGGCCAGGACCGCGAGGAACGCGCCCTGACCGGCGCCGACCAGCCGGACGGGACCGTCCGCGCCGGGCCAGCCCCGGACGAACGCGACGGCGCGCAGGACGTCGTACACGCGGGCCGCGCCGAGGCTGTCGGCCAGGCAGACGAGGTCGGCGACGATCTTGTACATCGTGCCGTAGTTCTGTTCCAGGCCGAACTCGTTGAACCGGTGCACCGCGAGGGCGCCGGTGCCGCGGACGTCCAGCACGACCACGCGCCGGCCGGCGGCCCGGGCGCGGGCGCAGGCGTCGAGGTGGGCGGAGAGGTCCTCGGTGCCGCGGTCGAGCACGAGGAGGTCCGTCCCCGCTGCCCCGGCGCCGGTCGGCTCCAGCACGATCGCGGCGTTGACGACGTCGCGCTCGGACCACCAGAACGCCTTGCGCGCGCCGGACTCGGGGTCGGTCCACCACCGCGGGTAGAACTCCGGCCCCGGATCGCGGCCCGACCACACCTGGTCGTGCAGCCAGGGCACGCCACCGGCCTCGCCCGCGCCGGCCGGCGCCCCGGCCAGGCGTTCCCGGTTGAGCTCGAAGACCTGGCGCGCGGCCGGGTGGTCGGTGGAGATCTGACCGGTCCGGGTGCACTGTAGCTCTGCGGCCGTGTGCAGCACCGGTTCCGGGAGCGCTCGCTCATCGGGCGCCCACGACGTCGCGCCCAACTGCCGGGCGAAGAACTCGACCGCCTCCCCCGCGAGCTCCGGGCCGAGGCCGTGCTCGCCGTCGGCGCGCACGTGCGTCAGCGAGCCGCCGGTCAGGTCGAAGACCCGCCGGGCCCGTTGAACCGTGCGGATGGCGCCCTCGACGCAGAAGAAGTCGGAGTTCGCCGAGAGCACCAGCGTCGGCCGGGGCGCCATGGCGATGAGGAGGTCCTCGTGGTCGATGCCCGCCAGCGCGCCGCCCGGGATGATCTGCTCCGGGTCCTGTGCCTGGCCGGAGCGCTGGTACTCCTCGCGGCCGGTGATGAAGCAGCTCGGCGCCGCGGCGGCGATCCGCGGCTCCACCAGCATGAGCCAGGTGGCCTGCGTGCCGCCGCCGCTGTTGCCGGCCACGCCGATCCGATCCGGGTCGACCTCGGGGCGCGCGGCCAGGTAGTCCAGGGCGCGCCGGGCGTCGCTGACGAAGTAGCGCGCGATGGTGTCGCCCGCCCACCAGCACTGCACGCCGGCGTGGACGTGCTCGGGCACGTTGGCCGCGATGAGCTCCTTCCCGTCGGCGTCGAGGTAGCTCTTGCGCTCGCCCTGCCCGATCGAGTCGAACGTCAGCACCACCAGGCCGGCCCGGGCCAGCCGGGCACACATGGCCTGGTAGCGGGGGGCGGCCTTGCCGGAGTCGGCGTGCCCGCAGAGGAACAGCACCGCGCCGGCCGGGCGGGCGGGTGTCGCGTCGTCCGGCCGGTACAGGTTCGCCGGGATCAGGACGCCGCCGCCGACGTCGAGCACCAGCTTGTCGATCGAGTACCCGTCCGCCGCAAGCGTGCCGGCCGGCCGGGCCGCGGGGACCGGCCGGTCGTCCGGCAGGTCCCCGCCCAGGGCGTCGAGGGCGAGCTTGCGCAGCTCCTCCTGCCGCCGGCGCACGTCGTCGGGGGTCCGCAGCAAGTCGTTGGCGCGCCGGCCGGCCGCGAGCCACTCGCTGGTCCGCCGGTGGACGTTCTGCTGCACCTGCAGCGACGGGTCGTACATCCCGTCGAGGAAGTCGCGGAACCCCGGCACCGTGCCGTCGGCGTCAGCCATAGGTGCCCTCGGCGATCGGGCCGACCGGGCCGGCCGGGTTGCCCCACCGGACGGCCGGCCCGGTCACCACGGTCTGCGTGCCGTCGGCGTCGTCCTCGACCACGATGCTCTTGAGGTGGATGTACCACCGTTTCGCGGTGGAGCCCATCGCCTCGGTGAACGTGCAGGCCACCAGCCGGCTCCCCCAGGGGTGGGTCTGGTAGCTCCCGTCGGCGAGGGCCGAGTGGCGATGGTCGAACGTACAGCGGACGAAGTGCCTCCGCACGGCCGGGAGGTCGGACGGGATGGAGGTCCAGATGCTGCGCACCTCGCGGGCGACGAACGTGCAGTCGGCGAACCGCGCGTTGTGGCCGGCGTTCTCCGCGTCCGAGACGAGATACCCGTCGCGGAACACCTGCCCGTTCGTCCATGGCCGGTCCTCGAAGCGGCAGTCGCCCCACACCGTGGCCAGCGACGCGTCGGACGACCCGTACCCGACGGTGCACGAGCCGTGGATGTTCGACCACTTGAAGACCACGCCGGGCTTCGTGACGAGGACGCTGCGCTCCGTCGTGCCCCAGAACGTGCAGCCCTCGAACCGGGTGTAGCCGCTGTCGCCGTGGGTGATGTTGACGCCCTCGCCGGCGTTGTTCACGAACTCGCAGTTGCTGAAGAACCCGTCGCGGGTGACGCTGTCCTCGGCCTCGATGTCCACCCCGGCCGACGGCTCGGACCGCACCGCACCCCGCCCGGTGTGGTTGAACTGGCTGTCCGTGCAGGTGAGTCCGCGCCCGCCGGTCCACGACAGGCCCTGGCGGCCGTTGTACTCCGAGCGCAGCCGGGTGATGGCGTGCGGGGTGGGCGGGTCGGCCGCGGTGAGTCCCCCGTGGCCGATGGTGACGCCGTCGAGGCCGTGGTGATGGGAGTGAACGTCGGTGATCTGGACGTTCGTGCAGCGCAGCAGCCTGATACCGGTGGCCTTGAGCTGACGGCCGGTGTCACCGAACTCGCCGCCGAGGACGAGCTGGTCGTTGTTGCCGTCGAGCTCGAGGTCCTCGATGGTGAGGTTCGCGCCGTCGAGCACCTCGATCATCCGGCCGGCCTCGACGCCGTAGTCGGGGTCCGTGGTGATGCCGGCGAGTGGCGCGCCGGTCGCCGGGTCGAACGAGCCGTACCGCAACCCGGCGGCCAGCCGCAGAACGGTACCGGCGACGCCCTTGACGTGCAGGAACTGCACCCCGGTGAGGGCGAAGATCGGCTGCATGACCCAGTACGGCGTGACGCCGCTGGTGTGCGTCTGCCGGCCCACGACGTAGACGCCGGCCGGGATGGTGAGGGTGCCGCCGCCGGCCGCCTGGATCGCGGCCGCGGCCTGCTGGAAGGCGGTGGTGTCGTTGGTGCTGCCGTTGCCGGCGGCGCCGAAGTCGGCCTTGAGGTCGAAGGTCGGGTAGGCGGACGCGGCGGCCTTGGGCAGCTGGGTCGCGACGGCCAAGGCGGCGCCGGCGGCGAGGACGGTGCGGCGGCGGAGTCGACGGGGGTCGGCCATGATTCCTCCTTGCGGGCTGGGCGGGGGGACTACTTCAGGGCGCCGGTGACCATGCCGCCCTGGATCTGCCGCTGGAAGCTGAGGTAGACGACGAGCACGGGGACGATCGAGATGGTCAGGCCGGCGAACAGCGCGCTCCAGTTGCCGGCGTAGCCCTGGCTGACCGCGAGGTTGGCCAGCCCCTGCGCGAGCACGTAGTTCTCCGGGCTGGACTGCAGGATGAGTGGCAGCAGGTACTGGTTCCACTGCCCGAGCACCACGAAGATGCCGACGCTCACCAGGCCGGGACGGGCCAGCGGCAGCATGATCCGCACGTAGGTGCCCCAGTGCCCGCAGCCGTCGATGAACGCGGCCTCCGACAGCGAGGTCGGCAGCGTGCGGAAGTAGGCGGTGAGGAAGAAGACCGCGAACGGCAGGTTGTACGCCGCGTAGATGATCGCCAGGCCGGGGAGCGAGTCGGCCAGCCGCAGGCTCTGCGCGATGAAGAACAGCGGCACGATGGCGAGGAACGTCGGGAACGTCATGCCGATGACGAACAGGAAGTACACCAGCCGGTTGCCGCGGAACGCGTAGCGCGCCACGACGTACGACACGGTCGCGCCCATCGCCAGCGTGAGCACCGTCCCCAGCGCCACGACGATCACCGTGTTGACGAAGTAGCGGCCGATCTCGGCGTTCGTCCAGGCGTCGGCGAAGTTCTCCCACCGCAACGCGCCGGGCAGGCTCCACGGGCTGCTGAACAGCTCGTCGTTGGTCTTGAACGCCGACATCACGCACCACGCCAGCGGGATGATCACCAGCGCCGCCCAGGTGAGCAGGAAGCCGTGGGTGAAGACGTTCAGGACGGTCCCGGTGGCCGAGCGGCCGTCGCCGGGTCCGGGCGGCGCGGGCCGGGCCGCGGGGGCGGCGGGCGCGCGTTGCGTGGTGTCGAGGCTCATGGATGCTCCTAGAACTCGACGCGTTCGCGCCGGGTCAGCCGCAGCGACGCCGCGGCGAAGGCCAGGGTCAGCACGAGCAGGGCGACGCCGATGGCGGTGGCGTAGCCGAACTCGCTGTTCTGGAACGCGGTGATGTACAGGTAGTTGCCGAGCACCTGGGTGGCGTTGTCGGGCCCGCCCGACCCACCGGCCGCCGACATCACGTTGACGATCGCGAACATGTCCAGCGCGTGGATGCCGAGGTAGATGCCGGCGACCTGGACGGTGTCCCAGATCAGCGGCAGCGTCATGCGCCAGAACGTCTGCCACCGGGTCGCGCCGTCGAGCCGGGCGGCCTCGAAGATGTCGTCCGGGATCGAGCTCATGGCGCTGGTGAACAGGATCACGTAGAAGCCGACGGACAGCCAGACGATGACCGCGAGCATCGCCGGGTAGGCGGTGTCCCTGCTGCCCAGCCAGTTCACCGGCTCGATGCCGACCAGGCCGAGCAGGCCGTTGAGCAGGCCGCTGTCGGTGGGGTCGTACACCGTCGAGAACAGCACGCCGACGACGGCGATCGAGAGCAGGTGCGGGAAGAAGTAGACGATGCGGTAGACCGCGGCGCCCCGCACGCCGCGGCCACCGCCGCGTGCCCGGTACCGGCCGACGTGGATCATCGTCGCGAAGAACAGCCCCAGCGCCAGCGTCGCGACCGGGAGCACCAGCACGGCGATGACGTTGTGCCACACCGAGATCCAGAACACGTCGTCCTGGATCAGCCGGGTGTAGTTGTCCAGCCCCACGAACGTCCGCTCCGGCGACAACCCGTTCCAGTCGGTCAGCGAGATGTAGAACGACTGGGCGTACGGCGAGATGACGAGGACGCAGTAGAGGAGGACCGGGACGGCGAGGGCCGTGACGACGAACCTGAGACTGCCGGCACGCATGACGTCACTGATCCCCGTGCTTCTCGATCGAGTCGTCCTCCCGGACGGCGTCGGCGGCGGCCTGGCAGCGTTGGGCCCACTCGTCCGGGTCGATCTCGCCGGTCATCAGCGCGCTGGTGGCGTTGGCCGCCTCGGTCTGCAGCGGCGAGTACCAGGTGCCGTAGCGCCACAGGAACGTGTCGTCGCCGGACGCCGACAGGGCGTCTCGCACCGAGGTGAGGCCGGTGCCGGCCGACTGCGGGTCGTACTCGGCGAGGCTGGTCAGCGTCTGGGTCTGCCGGGTGAAGTTCTGCGACGACGTCGGCGAGATCATGATGCGCAGCAGCTCCATGCCGCCGTAGGGGTTCTTCGCCTGCGCCGGGACCATGAACGGCTCGTTGCCCATGCCGCGGATGGCTGCCTGCGGCATCGCGTCGTCGTCGGTCAGCGACGGAGGCGAGGCGATGACCATGTCGAAGCCTTCGGGCGTGACGTCGCCCAGCTCGCTCTCCAGCCACGATCCGCACGGGATGAACGCCGCCTCGCCGTTGGCCCAGTAGGTCTGCGCCTGGATGTGGGTGAGGCCGGAGGTGCCCTGCATGATGAAGTCGCGCTCCACCAGCTGGTGCATCGCCCGGGCCGACTCGAGCATCGGCTCGCTGGTCCAGCTGTCCGGGTCGAGATTGTCCAGCGCGTCGATGAGGTCCCGGCCGCCGGCCTTGATCGCCATCATGACCAGTGGCGTCAGGATGTAACCGGGGTTCTTGCCCTGGTAGGTCCAGGGCGCCATGCCGGTGGAGTCCTTGATCTCCTGGCACAGGTCGAGCATCTCCGCCCACGTCGACGGGTAGCTCCAGCCGTGCTGCTCGAACAGCGAGCTGCTGTAGTACAGGCCATGCACCGTGAAGGTGTAGTTGAGCGCGTACGGCACGCCGCCGAACGTGCCCTGCTCGACGACGCCCGGCAGCAGGGTCTCGCGGACGGTCTTGCCGTCGCCGCCCTCGGCGGGGGCGTCGAGGAGCGGCGTCAGGTCGGTCAGCTGGCCGTTCTCGACCAGCGGGGCGAGCGGCAGCGCGCCGGCGCCGGCATTGCAGATCATGTCCGGGACGTCGCCGGAGACGAACCGTGGCTGCAGCAGCTTGGCCAGCTCCTGGGCACCGGTGTGCTGGATCTCGGCCTGCGGGAAGCGCTGCTGGTAGATGGCCTCGGCGTCGATGACGTACTGGTCGCCGTAGCCGCCCTTGAAGACGACGGCCTCCAGAGGCAGGTCGGTCGGGACGCCGAGCGGGTTGTCCGCGTCGCCGGTGGCGCGCGGGCTGGCGGACGCTGAGCCGTCGCGGGTGGACGACGACGTCGCGCACGCGGACAGGAACCCGGTGCCGGCCAGGGCGCCGAGTCCGGCGCCCAGGCCCAGGAGGGTGCGCCGGCTCAGGGCGCGGGGCTGGTGGGTCATGGTCTCTCCTCGGGTGGGGTCAGCCGGCGACGCGCACCGTGACGGCGTCGCGGCCGGCGACGGTCGTGCCGGGCAGCGGACGCAGCGTCAGCGTCAGGTCGCGTGGAGTGGTGGCGGCGGTGTCGCGGGCGCGGACGGGGATGGTGACGGCGCGCTGCCCGGGCGCGATGACGGCGACGCCGGGCAGGCCGTCGTAGTCGACCCGGTGCCGGGCGGTCCCGGTCAGGTCGTAGTGCAGCGCGAGCGGCGCGGCGAGGTCGTCGCCGAGCCGGCGGACGGTGACGGTGGCGGTCTCGCCGGCGCGCACCCAGCGCCGGTCGCTGGTGACGACGACGGTGGCGGCGCCGTCGATCGGCCGGATGTCCAGGTCGACGTCCTTGCTCGCGCCCGTGGTCTCGATGATCGGCTGCTGCGGCCGGACCGCCCAGATGGTGCCCTGGACGTTGCACAGCATCGGGTCGCCGGCGCCCTCCATGCCGGCCAGGAACGGGCCGTCGAGGTCGCCGAGTACGACGCAGTCGGTGAACCCGACGTTGCCGTACTCCGGGAGGACGTTGACCAGGCCGGACCAGACCTTGACGTACGGGTCGGTGCGCGGGGTGTCGCGCAGCGCGGTGAACGCCACCCGCTCGAACCGGGTCTGTGTGCTGTCGTAGCCGCGCTGGCCGTAGACGTTGACCGTGCCCGGCGAGTCCCCGGCGTCGAAGACGCAGTCGCGGAAGACGAACGACCCGCCGACGGGGCCGCGGGTGGCCGGCTGGACGTGGACGACGGCGTCGGCCGTCGGTCCCATGTAGCACCGCTCCACGAGCATCGTCGGCGGCACGCTCTGGGCGGTGTACCGCATCAGGTTGATCGCGAAGCTGTAGGTCTCGTTGCCGGCGAAGACGCAGTCGCGGATGACGACGTCCTTGATCAGCTGCGTCGACGTGTCCGGCTCGAGGTCGATGCCGGCCTGCGGCAGCGTCCCCGCTGTGTTGATCAGGGCGCAGCCCTCGATCAGCAGGCCGTCGGCGTAGATGACGCTGATGGCGTTGCGCTTGTTGTCGTCGCAGACCACGTTGCGGATGGTGATGTTCGTCGAACCCGCGCCGGTGATGACGCCGTCGCCGGGCGCACCCCGTAGCACCAGGCCCTCGACGAGGATGTCCTCGCTGGTGCCCATGCGCACGATCGCGCGCCACTCGCCGGTGTACTCGGGCTTGTTCATGACGCAGGTGGCGCCGTAGCCGATCAGCTTGACGCCCCGCCGGCCGTGGATGCGCCAGATGCCGTCGCGCTTGTCCGGGAACGCGGCCGCCTTGCCGCGCACGGTGACACCGTCCTCCAGGATGACGGTGAGGTCGTCGCGGTTGATCCACAGCGGGCCGGTGATCCAGTCCTGACCGACGTTGTCGATGACGACGACGTCGGCGCCGCTGTCCAGGGCCGCCGTCAGCGCCGCCGTGGAGTCGGCCGGGTCGAAGCCGAAGTCGGAGGCCTTGACGACGCCGGCGGCCGGGTCGGCGTCCGCGGCCGCGACGCTGAGCTTCGTCGCGCCGTGGAACAGCGGGATCGCGGCGGCCATGGTGAGCAGGGTGCGGCGGGTCATGGGGCTCGTTGGTGCCATGGGTCCCTCCAGTGGGAGATGTGGTCCTGGGGCGTCAGACCGTGCGGGTGCGGATGCGCTCGGGCCAGGCGAGTTCGGCGCCGAGCACGCCGGTGAGCAGGCGCTGGAACTCCGCCAGCACGTCGCTCTTCGCCCGGACCGCACGCGGCGGCAGACCGGTGGTGAGGGCGTACGCGGCCAGCGCGCCGGCCGCCTCGCCGATGGTCCACTCGACCGGGTGCAGCCGGTATCCGCCGTTGGTGATGTGGGTGGTGGCGATGTTCTTCGCGGCGGCGATCAGGTTGTCCATGCGGACGGGGAGCAGCGCGCCGAGCGGCACCTGGAAGGGGTGGCAGGCGATGTCGACGTAGCTGCGCGGGTGGCCGGCGCCGGTGCTGGGGTGCAGGTCGATGCGGTAGCAGCCGATGCCGACGGAGTCGGGGAACACCTCCGAGCCGGCCGGCAGCCCGGCGGCCCGGCGCGCCTCGACACCGATGTGCTCCTCGACGACGGTGAGCTCGCCGGCGATGCGCCGCGACTCGCGGACGTACGGGCGCAGCGCCAGCCCGGCGTCGTCGGCGCCGCCGTCGCGCAGCAGGTCGCCGCGCGGACGCAGCCCGGGGTAGCCGGTGCCGCCGTCGTGCCGGGGCGCCTCGGTCTGCATCCAGAAGAGCAGCGACCGGCTCAGCTGCCGGGCGGCGCCGAGATGTCGCTGCCGCTCGGCCGGGTCGACGCCGACGAGCGGGCCGAGGACGTAGTCGTTCTGCGGCCAGTTGACGAGGGTGACGTCGCTGGCCAGGAAGCCGGGTGTGAACGTGCGGGCGCTGAGGATGCGACGGAAGGTCCAGCGGTCGATGCCGTGCCCGCCGGTGGGCGTCTCGGCGTCGGTGAACAGCGGGTGGGTGCGGACGGCCAGCGAGTCCGGCCGCACGTCGGTCCAGGACAGCAGCGGTCCCGGCCAGTAGGCGGGTGCGAGGTCGCGCCAGAACTCGTAGTCGTCCGGGCGGTCGATGGTCCAGTCCTCGCCCTCGCGGTAGTCCATGGCGAAGCACCAGGTGAACGACTGCTGGTCCAGCGGCTGCGCCGGGCCGGGCAGCGCGTGCAGCTCGCCGGTCCGCTCCCGGCTCTCCGCGCCGATGACCGACTCGGCGCCGGACAGCTCGACGACGTCGCCCAGCTCGGTCGCGTCCAGGACGTAGGGCGCGCGGACGGCGACGTCGTCGCCGTCGCGCTCGAACCGGACCGCGGTGACGGTGTCGCCGTCGACCTCGGCCGCCGTGGGCCGGGCGCCGGTCAACACGGTGAGCCGGCGGTTCGCCCGGTACGGCGCCAGCATCGCGCCGATGGCGGCCAGCGCGACCTTGGGTTCGTGACACAGCGGGCTGACGCGGCCGTCGCCGGGACTGAGCGCGGCGGACGCCCGGGCGGACTCCGTCAGCGGGTAGTGGCGCCGGTACAGCTCGCGGATCTCGGTGCGCAGGCGGCGGTAGCTCGCGGGCGCGCCGAACGTCTCGACCCAGGCGTTCTCGTCGGGTGGGACCGCCTGCGAGGTGAGCTGACCGCCGAGCCACGGCGACTCCTCGGTGAGGACCACCGTACGGCCCAGGCGCAGGGCCGCGAGCGCCGCGGCGACACCGCCCAGCCCGCCACCGACGACGAGCACCTCCGCCTCGTGGTCCACGGCGCCTCCTGCCTCGTCAGAAGCTGATTAAACGCTTTGATTAAGCGCTATGATTAAACGCGTTAGCCGATGGTAGACTCGGCTCGTTCCGTCGTCAATGGGTGGGGCCGGCGAGGTTCGCCGGCACAAGGGAGGCAGGTACTCGTGGCTCAGCGCCGCCGGGCCGACAAACGACGCGTCACGCAGAGCGACGTCGCTCGCGCCGCCAACGTGTCCACGGCCATCGTCTCCACGGTCATCAACGGCAAGACCGACTCCATCCGGGTGAGCGACACGACCCGCGAACGGGTCTGGCAGGCGGTGCGCGACCTGCACTACACCCCGAACATCGCCGCGCAGAGCCTGGCCGGCGGCCGCAACCGCATCATCGGCGCGTTCACCTACCAGCGGCTGTTCCCGTGGGAGAGCCGCGACTTCTACTACGAGTTCCTGCTGGGCATCGAGGAGGAGGCCGAGGCCGTCGCGCACCACCTGCTGCTGTTCACCGGCGCCAAGAACGAGTCCGGCGAGCGCTCCATCTTCAACCACGACGCCAACCTGCTGCGGCTGGCCGACGGCGCCATCCTGGTCGGTGGCCGGGTCGACGGCGACGAGCTCGCGAAGCTGGCCGCCGACGGCTACCCGTTCGTGATGATCGGCCGGCACGACGAGGTCGGCCCGCAGGTGTCCTGGGTCGCCGCCGACTACGCGGCCGGAGCCGACGCCGTCGTCGAGGAGCTGTACGCGCGCGGCCACCGGCGGCTGCTCTACGTCGCCGGCTCGCGCACGCAGGAGACGCTGACCGAGCGGCGGTCCGGGTTCGCGGCCGCCTGCGCCCGGCACCGGCTGGGCCCGAAGCGCGCCGCCATGGTGGCCTTCGGCGCGGCCAACCCCGACCTCCCGCGCCTCGCGGTCGCCGACGACGAGACCGCCGTCCTCGCCGCGGCCCGCGCGGCCGGCTCGACCGCCGTCATCGCCGAGTCCTCGTACGTCGCGCACCGCCTCCTCGAGACCGCGCGGGCCCAGGGCGTCGACGTGCCGGGCGAGCTGAGCATCGTCGGGCTGGGCGACCACGGCGACCGCGCGAACGTCCTCTCCCCCGACCCCGCGCTGACGCTGCTGCGCACCCCCAGCCGCGAGATCGGCGCGGGCGCGGTCCGCATGCTGCTGCGGCTGCTCGACGCGCCCGACACCGGCCCCGAGCAGGAGTTCGTCCCCTGCGAGCTGACCGGCGGCCAGACCGTCGGCACGCCGGGCTGACCCCGATGGACGACCTGCTGGGGAAGCTGACGCTGGAGCAGAAGGTGCGGCTGCTGACCGGGACCGACTCGTGGCGGCTGCCGGCCGAGCCGGCCATCGGGCTGCGTCCGGTGGTCCTCACCGACGGTCCCGCCGGGGTCCGCGCCGCCCACCTCGCCGGCCACGGCACCGCCGTCAACCTGCCGTCGGGGACCGCGCTGGGCGCGTCGTGGGACGTCGAGCTGGCGGCCCGGTTCGGCGCGGTGCTGGCGGCCGAGACCCGCCGGGTCGGCGCCGACGTCCTGCTCGGGCCCACCGTCAACCTGCACCGCAGCCCGCTCGGCGGCCGGCACTTCGAGGCGTTCTCGGAGGATCCGCTGCTGACGTCGCGGCTGGCGGCCGCCTACGTGCGCGGCGTGCAGGACGGCGGGGTGGGCGCCTGCCCGAAGCACTACGTGGCCAACGACTTCGAGACCGAGCGGTTCACCGCCGACGTCGCCGTGTCCGAGCGGGCGCTGCGCGAGCTGTACCTCGCGGCGTTCGAGGACACCGTCGTCGAGGAGCGCCCCTGGATGGTGATGGCCGCCTACAACTCGGTCAGCGGGGCGACGATGACGGAGAACGCCTTGCTGGCGTCGCCGCTGTGCGACGAATGGGCCTTCGACGGCGTCGTCGTCTCCGACTGGGGCGCGGCGCGGACGACCGTCGCGGCGGGGCGGGCGCGGCTGGACCTGGTGATGCCGGGGCCGGACGGGCCCTGGGGTGCGGCGCTGGTCGACGCGGTACGGGCCGGGTCGGTGCCCGAGGCGGCGGTCGACGAGAAGGTGCGGCGGCTGCTCCGGCTGGCCGAGCGGGTGGGTGCGCTGTCCGACGCGCCGCCGGTCGCGCCGCCGCCGGTCGACGGGCCGGCACTGGCCCGTGAGGCGGCCGCCGCCGGGATGGTGCTGGTGCGCAACGCGGGCGGCGAGCTGCCCTGGAACCCGGCCCGGCTGCGGTCGCTGGCGGTCATCGGGCAGAGCGCCGTGCTGGCGCGCACACAGGGCGGCGGCAGCGCGTACGTGCAGCCCGAGCACGTGGTGTCGCCGCTCGACGGGCTGCGCGCCGCGCTGCCGGACGTCGACGTGCGGTGGTCGCTCGGAGCCCAGGTGCAGCGCGGCCTCGTGCCGCTCCCCCCGGCCGGGCTCACCGATCCGGAGACCGGATCGCCAGGCGTGCGGCTGGTGGTCCGGGCGGCCGACGGCACCGTCCTGCGCTCGGAGCGGCACCGCTCGGCCGACCTCACCCGCATCGGCTCGAAGCGGCTGGCCGGCGCGGCCTCGATCGAGCTGGCCACGATCCACCGTCCCGACGACGACGGCCCGGTCCGGCTGGGGGTCGCGGCGGCCGGGCGGGTCCGGCTTCGCGTCGACGGCGCCGACGCCATCGACACCGTGCTGGACCACGACGGCGCCTCGTTCGCCGGAGGGCTGGTGTCACCGCCGGTGGCCAGCGCACCGGTCGAGCTGCGGGCCGGCCGGCCGGTGCACGTCGCCGTCCGGCTCGACCTCCCCGACCGGCCGGGCGACCACACCGCGGCGACGCTCGTCGTCGGGACCGACCTCGCCACGTCGTCGCCCGAGGACGAGCTGGCGGCCGCGGTGGCCGCCGCACGCGACGCCGACGCCGTCCTCGTCGTCGTCGGGACCACGCCGGACATGGAGAGCGAGAGCTTCGACCGGTCCACGCTGGCGCTGCCCGGGCGGCAGGACGAGCTGGTGCGCGCGGTGTCCGCGGCCAACCCGCACACCGTCGTCGCCGTGAACGCCGGCGCGCCGGTGCTGCTGCCGTGGCGTTCCGAGGTCGCCGCGGTGCTGCTGACCTGGTTCGGCGGGCAGGAGCTCGGCCACGCTCTGGCCGACGTGCTGCTCGGGCTGGTGGAACCGGGCGGGCGGCTGCCGACGACGTGGCCGGCCGCCGAGGACGACGTGCCGGTGCTGGCCACCGCGCCTGTCGACGGCGTCGTCCGCTACGACGAGGGCGTGCACGTCGGCTACCGCGCCTGGCTGCGCTCCGGCGCCGAGCCGGCGTACCCGTTCGGCCACGGCCTCGGCTACACGACGTGGTCGTTCGACGACCTCGTCGTCGACGGCCGCGAGGTCACCGTCAGAGTCCGCAACACCGGGGCGCGGCCCGGCAAGCAGGTCGTCCAGGTGTATCTGTCCCGCGCCGACAGCACCGTCGACCGCCCGGCTCGCTGGCTGGCCGGCTTCGCCGTCGTCCGCGCCGCCCCCGGCGCCACCGCGACGGCCCGCGTCGAGCTGCGGCCGCGGTCGTTCGCCCACTGGGACGGCGGCTGGCGCACCGAGCCCGGGACGTTCACCGTCCACGCCGGCCCTGATGTCGCGGACCTCCCCCTGCGCGCCGAGGTCACGACGACGTGACAGCACTGTGCGCCGACCGGCGGGTCGCCGCACAGTGCGGTGCGCTGGGCTCAGATGAGCCAGCGGTTCTTCTGGACGAGGGGGATGCGTTCCCAGAGCCGGCCCAGACCGAGGTAGCGGCCCGAGAAGGTCAGCGCCAGCACCACGATCATGAGTGCTTCGGTGATGTGCTGGTCGAGGAACGGGTTGGTGTCCAGCGGCAGCGACGCCAGGTACATCATGCCGAGCATCAGCACACCGGCCACGGCGGCGATGCGCATGCCGATGCCGAGCATCAGCGCCAGCCCGATGCCGAGCAGGCCGATCATGAACAGCCAGTCGACCCAGGTGGTGCCGGCCAGGTCGTTGAAGAAGTCCTTGAACGGCCCTTCGACGCCCGACAGGTACCCGGTGGTGGGGCTGCCGCCGTCGATCCAGGCGTTCTCGCTCGGGGTGGCGTAGCCGAGGCCGAACGTCTTGTCGAGGAACGCCCAGAGGAAGGTCCAGCCGAGTGCCAGCCGCAGGGCGGCCAGGACGTACTGGAGCGCGACGGGACGAACGTCGGGGTGGGTGGTGCCGGTGGTGGTCACCGGCGCGGTGCGCTGACGCGGGAGGTTCCGGATCGGCGCGTCGTGGCTGCTGGGCGTGGTCATCGTCCCGTCTCCTTCTGGAGTTCCGCCGGTCTCTCCGGCGCTGACTCCAGTCCATCGCTCCGCGGGTGTCCGGCGCTGCTGCCCAACGTCGTCGCCGGGCGGGACCTTGGTCATCTCAGCAGAGGACCGACGGAGGTGGCGCGGCGGCGCGGTCCGGCGCAGGGTCGAAACAGGCAGATCGAGAGGAGTGCCACCATGCGCGCACTCGTCGTCTACGAGTCCATGTTCGGCAACACCCAGAAGATCGCCGAGGCGATCGCCGGCGGCCTCGCGCTGACCATGACCACCGACATCGTCGAGGCGGGTTCCGCCGGCCGCTCCCTCGCCGGCGTCGACCTGCTGGTGGTCGGCGGGCCCACCCACGCCTTCGGGATGAGCCGCGAGTCCACCCGCGAGAGCGCGCACGACCGGACCTCCGGCACCGTCGTGTCGAGGGCCGGCGGCATCCGCGAGTGGATCGCCGCCCTCGACGCCGACGGCACACCGTTCGCGACCTTCGACACCAAGGCCGAGCGGCCCCGCCTGCCGGGCTCCGCGGCCCACGCCGCACGCCGGCACCTGCGCCGCCGCGGCCTGCGTCCCGTCGCCGCGGCGACCAGCTTCCACGTCACCGGCATGGAGGGCCCGCTCGCCGACGGCGAGGAGGAGCGCGCCCGCCGCTGGGGCGAGGAGCTCGGCCGCGCCAGGACCTGAGCCCGGACGGGAGGCAGCGCGATGGACGTCGATCCGCGCACCGGGATGACGATCCTCGATGCGGACACCTGCTGGGAACTGCTCGCGTCGGCGGACGTGGTCCGGCTCGCCGTCGTGGCCGCCGGCGACCTCGAGATCTTCCCGGTCAACGCGGTCGTCGACGGCCACACGCTCGTGTTCGCCACGGGCGAGGGCACCAAGCTCGCGGCCGTGACGATCGCACGCGACGTCGTGCTCGAAGCCGACGGCGCAGACGCGGCGCGGGGCGTCGCGTGGAGCGTCGTCGTCAAGGGCCGGGCCGAGCGTCTGGAGCGGTTCGCCGACATCTACCGGGCCGAGGAGCTCCCGCTCCGGTCGTGGACGACCCACCCGAAGCAGTGGTTCGTGCGGGTCCGTCCGGCACGGATCACCGGCCGGCGATTCGTCAGCGCCGCGGGTCGAGGTCGCGGACGACGGTGACGGGGATCGGCAGGCGCCGCAGGATGCTCCGCGCGGACGAGCCGAGCAGCAGGCCGGTGATCCGGCCGTGTCCGCGCCCGCCGATGACGGCGAGGTCCGCCCCTCCGGCGTACTCGGCCAGCACGTGGGCGGGGCGCCCGTACTCGACGGTGGTGGTCACCCGCACGGCGGGGTACTTCGCCCGCCAGGGATCCACCGAGGCCCGGAACACCTCCGCGGCCGCCGCCTCGTAGCGCGCGGCGTCCGGGCGCAGCGGCCGGTCCGCCGGGTAGCCGAGCGGCAGCTCCATCGCGTGCACGGCGATGATCCGCGCACCGCGTGCGGCCGCCAGCGTGAACGCGTACTCCACCGCCGCCTGGCCGCGAACCGACCCGTCGACGCCGAGCAGGACGCCGTGGCGCGGCCGGGCGGGCGGCGCCCAGATGTCCGGGACGATGGTCAGCGGCACGCGGGTGCGCGCGGCGCACGCCAGCGAGGTGGACCCCATCACCAGCTCCGCGACGCGGCCCGTGCCCTGCCGGCCGACCACCAGCATCGGCGCGCGCAACGAGGCGCGCAGCAGGATCCGGGGACCCAGGCCGTAGCGCAGGACCGTCCGGGCCGGGACGTCGCGGTAGCCGCGCTCGGCGAGCCGGTCGAGTGCCTCGTCGAAGATGTCGTCGGCCAGCTCCTGCGGCGCGGTGTCGAGGACGGCGAGCGAGTGGCGTTCGCCCGGATGGGCGAAGACCAGCGTCAGCCCGCACCGGCGCGTCCGCGCCTCCTCCGCGGCCCAGTCCAACGCGAGCAGCGCGCTCGGCGATCCGTCCAGTCCGACGACGATGGGTGCGGTGCTGGTGGCCATGCCTCCAGCAGACCGCCACGGGCCGGGTCGCGCACAGGGCCCGGCGACCCGTCCGGCCGGGCCCAAGGTCCCGCACGGCGCACGCCTTCGGCCCTGGGACCCGTCCGGCGTGCTCCGTAGCGTCGGACGTGGAATGGGTTCTGAAGAGCTGGTGAGTCACATGCGCGTCCTGCTGTCCTCCACCGCCCCGGGCGGTGACATGGTCGAAGTGCTCGGCCGCGACCCGGCCGACCTCGCGCACCGCGCGGAATCGGGTCCGGCAGGCCGTGACCGGGGTGCTGCGGCCGCACGGGCTCCGGCCGCCGCGCTACGTCCGGATCACCGCCGATCACGATGTGATCGACGTCTCGCTGACGTTCGAGCACCAGGTGCCCGTGGTCGTCCGTGAGCAGGTACGCCCGGCGGTCCGGGTGGCGCTGGTGCCGTTCAGCCCACACTGGGCTTACGCGCGGGTGAGGATCCTCGAGGACCTGCCGGTCACGCCGGCGAACCGACCGCCACCACCTCGATGCCCCGTCCAGCACGGCCCGCAGGTAGGTGCGCCCGATGCGGCCGAAGCCGGGCGGCGGGACCTGCGGCTCTACCGGCGGCCGCTGGCCGGCGCGACGGTGAACCGGCGACGGCGCCGACGAGGTGCGCCGTCACGGACGAACGGAGCCGACGATGTGGAATGTGCTGGACGCGACGGACCGGCCGATCGTGGCCGGCATCGACGGCCGCCCCGAGAGCGAGGCCGCCCTGCACTGGGCCGTGGCCGCCGCCCGGGCGCGCCGGACGTCATTGCGCGTCGTCCTGGTCGCCGACGCGTCCGAGCTGCAGCGCTACGTGCCGTACCGGCCGGACGTCCACGGCGAGACGTTCATGGTTCCGGCGCGGCCGCACCGGCATCCGTCCGACGACGACCTCGACCGCGCGGTCGCGATCGCCCGGCTGCGCCTGCCGCCCGGCGCCGTCACCGGACGACGCGCGCCCGGCGCCGCGGCGGCGGCTCTGATCGAGGACTCCGCCGACGCCGCCATGCTCGTCGTCGGCACCCGCAGGCGCGGCCCGCTCGCCGCCGCCGCGCTCGGTTCGGTGAGCGCGACGGTGGCCGTACACGCACGCTGCCCCGTGGTCGTCGTCGGCGCCGAGCCGCCGGAGTCCGGCGCCGGCCTGCCGGTCGTCGCCGGGATCGCGGACGACCGCGCCGCCGACGGCGTCCTCGACTTCGCCTTCCGCGAGGCGTCGGTGCGCCGGGTCCCGCTGACGGTGATCCACGCCGGCCGGGCCGATCCCGGCCTGGCGCCCGGGCTGGCGAACCACGCCGCCCGGTATCGCGACGTGCGGGTGACGGCGCACCTGTCCGGCGACGGCGCGGCCGAGACGCTGACCGCGGCCAGTGCCGGCGCCCAGCTGGTGGTCGTCGGGTCGCGGCGGCGCGGCCGGGTGGCCGGCCTGGTGCTCGGCTCGGTCGGGCGGCAGTTGCTGCACGAGGCCGGCTGCCCGGTCGCCGTCGTGCACCCCGCCCGCGCCCGGACGCCGCGCCGCACGGTCGTCCGGCCCGCCGAGGCGCCGCTGTGACGTCTCGGGCCGAAGGTCCCGACATCACCGTCTTCGGCCTCTACGCCCGCAGCCGCCCGAGGCGGACGCTGGAGGCATGGGCCACCACACGAGACCAGTGCCGGCGGTGCGACGGATGCTCGTCGTCTGCGCCCACCCCTACGACGCGACGTTCGCGCTCGGCGGCGTGATCGGCGCCTTCGCCGACGCCGGGACCTCGGTGCACATCCTGTGCCTCACGCACGGACGGCGGCCGGATCCGACGCCGCGCCGGCGGGTCGACCGCGCGCGCGACCTCGGCCGCGCCGTCCGGCGGCTCGGCGCCGAGGACGTCGTCCTGCTGGACCACGCCCCCGGCACGCTCGGGGCCGCGACCATCGACGAGCTGGCGGCCGAGATCCGGGAGGCGGCGGCCGCCGCCGACGCGCTGCTCGTCGTCGACGCCACCGGCCCCGGCGCCCACCCCGACCACGTGCGGACGATGCGGGCGGCCTACCGCGCGGCCACCACCACCGGCGCCGTCCTCTACGCCTGGACGCTGCGACCAGCCGCGCACGGGGCAGCGCACCAGGGGCTGGTGATCGACGCCGACCGTGCCCGGCAGCGCGCGGCCATCGCCTGCCATACCGGCCTGCCCGAGGACGACCCGCTGCGCAGCCGGTGGATGCGGCACCAGGACCCGGCCGAACGGCTGGTCGTGCTGCGGGACGAGCGAACCCTCGCCCCCGTCGACCGCCCACCGGAGCCGAGCTCGTTGTGACCGGCGCGGCGGAGCCGGCCATGACCAACGCCGTCGTCGTCGGCGTCGACGGGTCGCCCGACAGCGGCCACGCCCTCTCCTGGGCGGCCGCGCAGGCGCATCGGCGCGGCAGCGTGCTGTACGTCGTGTTCGCGCTCTGGACGCCGCTGGCCGCGCTCCCGTTCGGCGGCACGGTGCTGCAGCCGCCGCCGGACGAGCTGCGCCTGTACTCCGGGCGCGTCCTGGACCGGGCGAAGCAGCTCGTGCTGGAGCAGCACCCCGGCGTCGAGGTGAGCACGGTGCTCGTCGTGCGCCCGCCGGTGCAGGCGCTGCTCGACGTCTCTCACGACGCCGCCCTGGTGGTCGTGGGGACGCGTGGTCTCGGCGCGTTCGGCGGGCTGCTGCTCGGCTCGGTGAGCGCCCGGGTGGCCGCCCGCGCCACCGCGCCCGTCGTCGTCGTGCCGGAGCCAGCCGGTCCGGGCAACGGCACGATCGTCGCCGGGGTCGACGGCTCGCCGCACGGCGACGCCGCGCTGCGGTTCGCGCTGACCGAGGCGGACCGCCGGGACGTGCCCGTCGTGGCGGTGACCGCCTACGAGCCGGACCCGCTCATGCTGCCCGTCCTCGACCCCGCGGCCGTGGAACGCGCCGCCGCGATCGAACGGCGCGGCGCCGAGCAGCTGGCGTCCGACGCGGTGGGCCGGGCCAGGGCGGCCACCGGCTCCGCCGCCACCGTCACCGTCCGCGTCCAGGCCGGGCGGGAGGCGCAGGTCGTCACCGACGCCGGACGCGACGCCGGCCTCATCGTGGTCGGGTCGCGCGGCCGCGGCGAGGTGCGCGGCCTGCTGCTCGGCTCCACCAGCCAGGCCGTCCTGCACCACGCGGGCCGCCCGGTCGCCGTCCTGCACGCACGGTCCGACGACGGGTGACCGGCGCGTCAGAAGCGGTGCCGGGTGTGTGAGAACGTGTCGCCCTTGCCGAAGGCGAGCACCTTGGCCGGGGCGACGGCGAACACCAGCGCCTCGCCGCCGTCGCCGTGGTGGAAGGCGCCGTCGCGCACCTCGAACCGCCAGGATCCGTCCCACTTCGTGCGCCACGCGGCGGCCAGCCGCTGCAGCGCGGCGTCGTCGGTGACCTGAACGGCGTCACCCTCGACGACGACGTCCAGGCCGCCGTCCCAGTCGTTGCGCCCGGTGATGAGGGTGACCCGCGGGTTCGTCCGCAGGTTGACGGCCTTCTGCTCGGCGGCGCCGGTGCAGAAGTGCAGGGCGCCGTCGAGCCAGACCGCCACGAGCGGGGTGACGTGCGGCCGTCCGTCGGCGCGGACGGTCGTGATCCAGAACAGCTCGGCGTCCTCGATCACGCGCAACGTGTCGTCCCATGAGGCCGGCGTGGCGCCAGGGGCGCTGAACCGGGAGTCGAGTGACGTGGTCGGTGCGCTCATCGGTCTCCCCTTCTCGGTCATGACAGGTACGACCGGCCGGCGGAGGAGAACTCATCGCCGCCGATGCCCCGGACGGCGACGACCGCCAGGCCGGCCAGTGCGGCCGCCGTCAGCACGGGCACCGCGGCCTTCGCGGCCCGAGGCGGCAGGACCAGCTCGAACAGCGGCACCGGGTCGCCCAGACGTCGCTGCAGCGGCCCGAGCGGGCAGTTCCCGCGGCCGATCACCAGCGCCACCCCTTCGGCCGCGAGCGCGCCGGCACTGACCGCCAGCCCGCGGTCCCGCCGTCCGGTCAGCGCACACACCCAGACGTGGCCGAGGGCGGCCAGCTCGGCCGCCGCGATACCGGTGTGGACCAGCCGCAACGCCGTCGCCCGGCGCGGCAGCTCGGCCGGTTGTGGTGCCATACGGCCACGGTCGCGCACCGGCGCTCCCGGCCGCAGGGCCGAAGGTCCCCGGATGGGCGGGTCGTCCCGCCCGGCGCCGGGCGGTCACCGGTCCGCGTGCGGCGGTTCCTTCTCGCGTCCCGCCCCGGCGGCGAGGGCGGCGCCGGCCTGCTCGGCGAGGGTGTCGGCGACCATGCGTTGCTCCAGGGACGGCCGCCCGTATCGCGGTGGCGGCCGTGAGCAGGAACCGGCCATGTCTCGTCCCGCCGACCGTGGTGAGCGCGGCGCACGCCACCAGCGGCCCCAGCAGGGCCACGGCCATCACCACGGTGGCGGAGCGGCTCGGCGACGCGTCCACGTCTCCATCTACCGCCCGGCCGCCCGGTGCTGTCAACGATCTTGACGAGTCCTTAGCGGTGCGTCAGGACCGGCGCCCGAAGATGCGCCCGAGCAGCGAGCCGCGCTCGGAGCCGTGGCCCGGGCAGCGCTCCTCTTCGGGGATGCCCGCCATGACCTGCTGCACGTGCAGGCCGCAGCCGCGCCAGGTGGTGCGGCCGCAGGTCTTGCACAACGCCGGATGACACATGTCTCGCCTCCTGCCGAGTCGTCGTCCGGGAATGAACGTATCCCCCCGGGGGGTTATGCTGTCAACCGAACCATCGCATCGAAGGGCACGACGTTCATGACCACCACCACCCTGACCAGCCAGACCTTCCAGCAGACCGTCGAGGACAACGAGATCGTGCTGGTCGACTTCTGGGCCGCCTGGTGCGGACCGTGCCGCAGTTTCGCGCCCGTCTACGAGCAGGCGTCCGAGCAGCACCCGGAGATCGTCTTCGGCAAGGTCGACACCGAGGCCGAGCGCGACCTCGCCGGCTGGGCCCAGATCACCTCCATCCCCACCCTGATGGCGTTCAAGAAGGGCCACCTGGTCTTCTCCCAGCCCGGTGCCCTCCCGGCCGCCTCCCTGCAGCAGGTCATCGACGCCGTCGTCGACCTCGACGTCGACGCCGCCCTGGCCGCTGCCCAGGACGCGCAGCAGTGACGGGCTACGCCCCGGGCGTCACCACCCTGAAGGCCGAGCTGGACGTCGACGTGCCCGACGAGGTCATCCTCGGCGCCTGCCGGCCGGAGCTGGCGCACCGGGCGCTGACCGCCGATCCGTCCGTCGCCACGCTGCTGCCCTGCAACGTGGTGGTGCGCGCGGCGGCGCCCGGCCGCACGGTTGTCGAGGCCGTCGACCCCGCCACCATGCTCGGCGTCACGGGCCGCGACGACCTCGCCGGGGTGGCCGGCGAGGCCCGCCGACGCCTCACCGGGGCCCTGTCCCAGCTCACCGCCGTCGCGCGGAGAGGATGAGCCATGCAGCTCGAGCCCGACACCACCACGCCGATCATCCACCGCGCCCGGCGCGCCCACGGCCACCTCGCCCGCGTCATCACGATGCTGGAGAACGGCGACGACTGCGAGGACGTGCTGACCCAGCTCGCCGCGGTGATCAAGGCGCTGGACCGCACCGGCTTCGCCATCGTCGCCACGGGGCTGCAGCAGTGCCTCAGCTCCGGGCAGGACACCGACAGCGTCGACGTCAAGAAGATGGAGAAGCTCTTCCTCACGCTCGCCTGAACTGCAGAGCCGGCTGACCGCGGAGCGCGGTCAGGCGACGCTGCCGGCGCGGTGCCCGAAGACGGCGCCCGCGGCCAGGCCGGTGCCGCCCGGGTAGTTGCCGCTGAACAGGCCGCCGAGCATCTCGCCGGCGACCAGCAGGCCCGGGATCGCCGTACCGTCGTCGGCGAGGACGCGGCCGTGGGTGTCGGACCGCAGCCCGCCGAAGGTGAAGGTGATGCCGCACGTCACCGGGTAGGCGTAGAACGGCGGCGTGAGCAGCGGCGCGGCCCAGTTGCTCTTCGGCGGGCGGACGTCGGCGCGGCGGCCGTCCTTGACGGTGGGGTCGAAGCGCACCGTGGTGTCGATGGCGGCGTTGTACTCGGCGACGGTCTTGCGCAGTCCCGCCTCGTCGATGCCGGCCTCCCGCGCGAGCTCGTCGACCGTGTCGGCGACGACGACGCTGATGCCTGGCATGTCGTACTCCTCGGCCCGCAGCATGGGCCGCAGCTCGGCGTCGAACAGCTGGAAGGCCACCGAGCCGGGCTGCTCGAGGATCTGGCTGCCATACTTGGCGTACGTGTAGTTGCGGAAGTCCTCGCCCTCGTCGATGAAGCGCTCGCCGTCGACGTTGACGACGATGCCGAGCGGGTAGCTCTGCCGGGTCAGCCGGTTGGTCAGTTCGCGGTTGCTCTCGTTCCGCGGATGCCCGGCGTCCCAGGCCACGGCGTGGCACGTGGACCAGTCGCCGGCCCGCCCGGCGCCGATCCGCAACGCCTCGACCAGCACCTCGCCGGTGTTGTTCGACGTGCCGCGCACGCGGGCGTTGGCCCAGCCGCGACCCAGGTGGCGTTCGCGCAGCCGCGGATCGGCCTCGAACCCGCCGGCGGCGAGCACCACCGACGCGGCCGCCACCTCGCCTTCGACACCGTCGCTGGTCAGGTACCCGACGCCGGTGACGGCGCCGTCGTCGACCAGCAGCTCGCGGACGGCGTGGCCGTAGCGGACGTCGACGCCGAGGGCGGCGGCCGCGCGGGCGTGGTCGGCCATCAGGCCCTGTCCGCCGTCGACGTTGCCGATGTGCAGGCCGCCCCAGAACAGGTACCTGCCGTCGTCGCGCTGGTACGCCTGGCGCTCGTACATCAGCCGGTAGCGCAGCCCGTGACCGTGCAGCCACCGCACGACCCGGCTGCTCTGCGCCACCAGCACCCGGGTGAGGTCGGGGTCGTTGCGCCCGCCCGTCACCTTGGCGAGATCGGCGGCGTACTCCTCGGCGGAGTAGGGCGGGACCTCGGTGGCGCCGTGCCGGTCGTCGGGCTCGACGATGTCGAGCAGGTCGGGCAGGCCGTCGTGCACGATGCGGGTCGCGCCCGCTGTGTAGTAGCTGTTGCCACCCGCGTGCTCGCGCTCGCCCTTCTCCAGCAGGACGACCGAGCGGCCACGCTCGGCGGCGGCGAGCGCGGCGCAGAAGCCGGCGTTGCCGCCGCCCACGACGACGACGTCGGCGTACGGCCGGGAGGTTCCCAGTCGGTTCAAGGTGTTCTCCACTTCTGTGGACGGGCGGACGCGCGGATGCGGCGTCACGGGCCGAGCGTCAGCAACGTCTCCTCGGTCATGTCGCGGATGGCGTACGCCGGGCCCTCGTGGCCGAATCCGCTGCCCTTCACCCCGCCGAACGGCATGAGGTCGACACGTGCGCTGGAGGTCTCGTTGACGTGCACGGTGCCGACCCGCAGCCGGCCGGCGACGTGCAGCGCCCGCCCGATGTCGGACGTGAACAGGCCGGCCGCGAGGCCGTACGGGGTGTCGTTGGCCTCGTCGATCGCCTTGTCGACGTCGGCGAACGGGCGGATCGACACCACCGGGCCGAAGATCTCGCGGCACATGACGTTCATGTCCGGCGCGACGCCGGTGAGCACGGTGGGCCGGACGACCGCGCCGGCGCGGGTGCCGCCGGTCACGATCTCGGCGCCGTCGCCGGCCGCGGCCGCCACCCAGCTCTCGACCCGTTCGGCCGCCTGCTCGTCGATGAGCGGGCCGATGAACGTGCCCGGCTCGCGCGGGTCGCCGACCGGCCGCCCGTCCAGCGCGGCCAGCAACGCCGCGGTGAAGTCGGCGACGACGGCCTCGTGGACGTAGAGCCGCTGCACCGACGTGCACACCTGGCCGGCCTTGCGGAAGGCGGCGTTGACGCACAGCTGCGCCACCCGCGCGAGGTCGGCGTCCTCGCAGACGATGGTGCTGGCCAGGCTGCCCAGCTCGAGCTGGGCCCGGCGCACGCCGATGGTGCGCTGGATGTGCTCGCCGACGGCCGTGCTGCCGGTGAACGCGTAGTACGCCGGCACGTCGTCCTCGAGCAGCCACTGACCCACCGTCGAACCGTCGCCGTACAGCACGCTGATCAGGCCCGGCGGCAGCCCGGCGTCGAGCAGCACGCGCAGCAGCAGGTCCGCGGTGAGCGGCGTCAGCTCGGCCGGTTTCAGCACGACGCCGTTCCCGGCCGCCAGGGCCGGCGCGACCTTGTGCGCAACGGTGTTGAGCGGCGAGTTGAACGGGGTGATCGCGCACACGACGCCGACCGGGCGGCGCACCGTGAACGCGACCCGCGCGGGCGCGCTCGGGTCTGCGTCGATGGGCACCACCTCGCCGCGCAGCCGCTTGGCCTCCTCACCGGACAGCAGCAGGGTCTGCGCCGTGCGCTCGACCTCGCGCCGGGCGTCCACCGTGGTGAAGCCGGTGTCGGTGACGATGGACTCGACCAGCTCACCGGCCCGCTCGAGCACCAACTCGCTCGCGCGGGCGAGGATGCCGTAGCGGTCGTAGGGCGAGAGCGACTGCCCGGCCTGCGCGGCCGCGACGGCCCGGGTGGCCGCCGCGACCTGCGCGCGGCCGGGCGAGTGGACCTCGGCCACCGGCTCGCGCGTGTAGGTGTCGCGGGCGACGGCGCTCTGTTCGCCGTCGGTCCAGTCGCCGTCGACGAACGGGCGCAGCTGCTTCATGCTTCTCCTCCGGGTCAGAACTGCGACGCGTACTGGGCAGGGTCGATGCGGGCCTCGACGACCAGGGGCCGGGTCAGCCCGGCGACGCCTTCGAGGGCGCGGTCGAGCTCGGCCCTGGACTCCACCCGGACGCCGTCGCAGCCCATCGCCCCGGCCAGTTGGACGAGGTCGGTGTCCTCGATACGGGTCGCGACGCTCGGGTAGCTGACCGCCATCTGTTTGAGCTCGATGCGGTTGAGGCTGCCGTCGACGAACACGACCACGACGATCGGCAGCCCGAGCGCCGCCGCCAGCCGCATCTCCGTCGCGACCATGGCGAAGCCGCCGTCACCGACGAGCGCCGCCACCGGCCGGTCCGGGCGCAGCAGTTTCGCCGCGATCGCGGCCGGCACGCCGAAGCCCATCGCCGAGAGACCGTTGGTCATGAGCACGCTGCGCGGCCGGGTGGCCGGCCACCCCTGCCCCACCAGCAGCTTGTGCGAGCCGACGTCGGAGGTGACGATCGCCGTGCCGGCCAGCCGCCCGGCCACGACGTCGACCACGTCGGTCGGGTTGAGCCGGCCCTCCACGCGGCCGTCGTAGTAGGCGTCGCGCAGCCGGGACCGCTGCTCCTTGACCTCGCGCTCGGTCCACCGCGGCTCGCCGGTCCAGCCGTCGGCCAGCAGGTCCAGCCCGGCCGCGATGTCGCCGACCACCTCGGTGGCGGCGGCGTAGATCTGGTCGGTGTTCGGTGTGGTGTCGACGTGCAGCACCGGGGTGGTCAGCCGCCACGGCTTGATCAGCTCGACCGGGTCGAACCCGGCCGCCACGATCAGGTCGGCCGAGCCGAGGAAGTCCCAGACCACCTGATTGCAGGCCATGTCGAGCACGCCTGCGAACATCGGCGAGTCCTCGGGCACGACGCCCTTGGCCATCGGCGCCACGACCACCGGCATCCCGGCGGTCTCGGCCAGCCGGAGCAGCTGCTGCGTCGCCTCGCACCGCGCCGCGCCGATGCCGGCCAGCAGCACCGGGCGCCGCGCCGCCGCGAGCACCCGGGCCGGGTCCGGGCCGGTCACGCCCACTCCCCCGCGCGCCGGGCCGAACGGCGGCACCGCCACCTCGGCGTCGCGCGCGGTGGCCTTGAAGGTGTCCGAGCTCACGGTCAGGTGCACGGCGCCGGGCCGTTCGGCCGTCGCCGTGCGCAGCGCCTTGCGCATGACGGTGGCCACGGCGCCGGCGTCCATGCGACCGGCCCACTTGGTGACCGGCCCGAACAGTGCCTGGTGGTCGACCACCTGGTGGGTGAAGAACGGCTCCCGGGCCGACTCGATCTGGCCCGACACCGCGAGCATCGGCACACGGTCCAGCGTGGCCGCCGCGACGCCGTTGACCAGCGCGGTGGAGCCCGGGCCCAGCGTCGACAGGCAGACGCCGGGCCGGCCCGTGACCATGCCGTACGCCTCGGCCATGAACCCGGCCGTGCCCTCGCGGCGGGCCAGCACGACGTCGATGCCGCGCACCCGCGAGCGCTCCATGAACTCGATGATCGGATCACCGGGATAGGCGAAGATCGCCTCGGTGCCCGCCTCGGCGAGGTAGGCCGCCATCACGTCCGCGGTGCTCGCCGCCTCGGTCGTCATCGCTCAGGCCGCCAGCTCGCGCAGCCGGGGCAGCACGTTCTCGCCGATGAGCTTGATGGTGCCCATCGGGTCGTTGCTGGCCACCTGGATCGACACCCACTCCGCGTCGATCTGCTCGACCAGCGGCCGGTACGCCTCGACCAGCGCGTCGGCGTCGGGGACGACCGTGTAGCTGCCGAGCACCTCGGCGCGGTCCATCGCGTCGGCCCGCTCGCGCAGCACGGCCGGGTCGGCCGCCTCCAGCCGGCCGGGCGCGCGCAGCCCGCGCATCGGGCCGAGCGCGCGCCAGGCCTCCTCGTCGTCGCCGGCCAGGACGGTCCACCGGGTGGCGAGGATCCGCGGGTCGGGGTTGCCGCGCTCGGCGGCCGCGGCCCGGAACGGCTCGATGACCTTGGTGATGGTGTCCTGCGGGTTCTTGACGCTGGTGATGAGGCCGTCGGCGTGGGCGCCGGCGAACGCGGCCGACTTCGGCCCACCGGCCGCGAGCAGCGTCGGCACCGGGGACGTCGGCGGGCTGTACAGCTTGGCCGTGGTCGTCGTGTAGTAGTCGCCGGCGAAGTCCAGCTTCTCGCCGCCGTGCAGCCGCCGGATGATCTCCAGCGCCTCACGCATGCGGCCCATCCGCTCGCCGTAGCCGGGGAACTCCCAGCCCAGCGGCGTCTCGTTGATGGCCTCACCGCTGCCGACGCCCAGCAGCAGCCGGCCGCCGGACAGCCGCTGGACGGTGGCCGAGGCCTGCGCGACCACGCCAGGGTGGTAGTGGAACAGCGGGCAGGTGACGGACGTGCCGAGCTCGACCCGCTCGGTGCGGGCCGCCACCATCCCCAGCCAGCTCCACACGAACCCCGCGGCCGACGTGTCGTCGACCCACGGGTGGAAGTGGTCGGACCCCAGGACGGTGTCGAACCCGGCCTGCTCGGCCAGGACGGCCTGCTCGACCAGCTCCTCCGGCTGGTAGGACTCGTGACTGCACAACCAGGCGAACTTGACCATGCGCTCTTCCCTTCAGGCCCGGCCGACGACGATGGCCGACGGGCCCTGGTCGGCCGTGCGGGCCACGACGGACAGGAACTCCGTCCGGTTGGTGACGATCTTGGCCAGGCGAGTGGTGTAGTCGACGCCGACCGCCCAGCGGTACTCGCCGACGCCGTAGCCGATGAGGATCTCGCTGCCACGCGGGCGCATCACGAGCGTGCCCGGGTAGATCGACGTGACCGGGTTCTCCAGCTCGGCGACCTCGCGCAGCGGGCCCTCGCCCGGGTGCAGCACGCCAACGTCGCCGGACCACTTGGCCGAGATCAGCCTGCGCTCGATCGGCTCGGCCAGCATCTCCCACAGCGCACCGGTCGCCTTCGGCGCGTTCGCCTCCAGCAGCAGCGCCTCGGCGGTCACGCCGCCGGACTCGAGCCGGATCCGCTTCTGCGTCATCGTCACTCCCCCTGCTCGATCAGCACGTCCAGCGCTCCACGGTCGCGGGTGTCCTGGAGCTTCCCCGCGAGCCCGGCGGCGTTCTCGACGACGTCGCCCAGGTAGGTCACCCAGTGGGTGCCGGTGTTGCTGCGCGCCTGGCCCTGGCCGTAGGCGAACACCAGGTAGCCGCGGACGGGGTCGTAGGCGACCATGCCCGGGTAGTACATGGAGACCTGGCCCTCGATGCCGGCCGTCTCGTCGCGCAGGGCGGCGTCGTGCACGACGGCGCAGTTGCCGCTGCGGCTGGCGTGCACGACCCGGGCCCGCAGGGGCAGCGTGGCCAGGACCGCGGCCACGCCGTTCGGCGCGGCGGCGTCCTTCAGCTCTGCGACGGCGGTGACGCCGTCGACGGTGATGCGCAGCTTCGTCACGACTCGTCCTCCGCTCGGGTGATCGACACCTCGGTGGAACCGCCCTGCCAGGTGCCGCCGAAGGCGGCCAGCAGGTCGGCGCCGTCGCCGTCCAGCTCGGCCACCGGCGTGGCGTAGGTGCGGCCCACCGGGCCGCGCGACTCGGCGACGCCGTACGACATGAACAGTTCGGCGACGCCCCGCGGGTTCGGCCGCACCACGATGGTGCCCGGGTAGATCGACGTCACCGGCAGCTCGATGTCGTCGAGGGCGGCGATCGGCTGGTTCGGTGTCTTCACCCACACCGCCGACCCGGCCCACCGGGCATGCGTGATGGTGCCCTCGATCGGCAGCGACTCCCAGAAGGCGTCGGCCGTCTTCGGCGCGTCCTCGAGCAGGGTGTAGCGCGCCGTGGCGTCGCCCACCCGGACTTCGATCCTCTTCATTCCCATCCCATCGGTCGTCTCGATGCGTGTGTGCCGGAGGCGTTACGCGAACTGCGCGATGACCTCCTTCCCGAGCAGCTGGATCTGCTCGAGCACCTGCTCGGGGGTGTTCCCGCTCGGGATGAGCCCGACGTGGCGCATGCCGGCCTCCTCGTACTCGCGCAGCCGCGCGACGACGTCGTCCGGCGACCCGACGATGTACGACGTCTCGGCGGACCGGCCGCGCGCCGCACCCAGGCCGCGGGCCAGCGAGTTCTCCCACCGCTCCTGCGCCTGTGCGCGGGTCGGCGCGACGAGCACGTCGAACTGCAGGCTGACCTCGATCTCGTCCGGGTCGCGATCGACCTGCGCGCACGCGGCGTGCAGCGCCTGGATCCGCTCGGTCAGCTGCTCCGGCGTGATGTGCATGTGGATCCAGCCGGCGCCCCACCGGGCGGTGCGGCGCAGCATCTCGTCGCCGGCGCCGGTCATGTACAGCGGGAACGGGCGCTGCACCGGCTTCGGGAAGACCTCCGCGCCCTGAACGCTGAAGTACTCGCCGTCGTGGTCGACGACCTGGTCGGTGAGCAGCTTCTCCAGCAGCTCCAGCGACTCCTCCAGCCAGCGCCCGCGGTTGATCGACGAGCTGAACCGGCCGCGCAGGCGGTCGAGCTCGGTGCGCTTCCCGCCGAGCCCGAGACCGAGCGCGTACCGCCCGCCGGACAGCACGTCGAGCGTGGCCACCTGCTTGGCCAGCAGGATCGGGTCGCGCAGCGGCACCGTGACGGCCGACGTGACGAACCGGATCCGCTCGGTGCGAGCGGCCAGGAACGCCAGCGTCGTCTGTGCCTCGAAGAAGTTCGGCGTCGCGCGGGCCCGGCCCGCCAACGCCTCGTCGAAGGTGGACTGCAGGTCGTTGGCCCAGAGCGAGTCGAACCCGCTCGCCTCCGCCGTCACCGCGATGTCGGTGAGCACCTCGGGCGTCGTGAACCCGGGCGGATAGACCTTCCCTTCGCGACAGTTCGGTATGGCTGCTCCGAAACGCATGCGCTCGAACCTCCGTGTCTACGATTGCATCCCAACGTATACCGTCGCGCGCAACGACGTCCATACCCGCCGGGCGCGCGCGACGCCCTAGCTCAGATCGGTCTCCCAGAGCTTCAGCCTGATGTCCCGGGCAGCGGTGAAGTGCTGCCCCGCCAGCTCGGCGGCGAGCTCGCCGTTGCGTGCCTCGATGGCGTCGACCAGCTGCTCGTGCTCGCGGTTGGACGTCTCCCACCGGCCCGGGTAGGCCAGCGTCGTCGCCGGGTACCGGCCCAGGTGCATGCTCAGCCGCCCGAGCAGGTCGATCAGCGAGCCGTTGTGGCTGGCCCGCCAGACCAGGCGATGGAAGTCGGCGTTGATCGCCGCCTTGGTGGTGGCGTCGGCATCGGCGAGCGTGGCCATGCGCGGGATCATCCGGCGCATCAGCAGCAGGTCGTTCTGGTTGCGGCGGTCGGCGGCGAACCGGGCCGCCGTGGCCTCCAGCACGATGCGCGTCTCGTAGATGTCGAGGATCTCCTCGGGGCTGCTCTCGCGCACCACCAGGCCGCGGTCGCCGCGGCGGATCAGCCCGTCCTGCTCCAGGCGGGTCAGCGCCTCGCGCACCGGCGTACGGCTGACCTGGCACCACTCGGCCAGCGTGGCCTCGACGAGCGGCTGCCCCGGCTCCAGCTCACCGGACAGGATGGCCTGCCGGATCTTCTCGTACGGGTTCGGCCGGCGGTCCGGTGGCGGGAATCGTCGCTGATCGTCGCTGGGGGCCGTGACCATCGGTGCGCCTTTCTCAGGATGAGCATTCGAGAGTAGCCGATCTTGCCTGCTCGTCACGGTTCCAACGCGCTCCAGGTGAGGTCGCCGGAGAGCGCCCCCGACAGGAACTCGTCGATGCCGCCGAAGCTCGAACGGATGGCGTCGGGCTGATCGGCTTGGAGCAGCGTGAGCGCCGGCAGGTCCGCGGCGATGATCTCCTGGGCCTGGCCGTAGATCTCGGCCCGCGCGGCCTGGTCCTGCGTGCGTGCGGCCTCGGCGAAGAGCGCGTCCAGTTCCTCGTTGCAGTAGCCGGTCGGGTTGTTGAACGCCAGCTTGTTCGGGTTGCACTTGTAGACCCTCCCGATCCCGAACTCCGGGTCCGGGCGCGTGTCCAGCGAGAGCAGGTTGGTGCCGAAGTCCTGCTGGACGAAGAGCGCGTCGCTGTTCACCGTCGCCTCGTCCTGCGTGGGTTCGGTCTCCACCCCGATGGCCCGCCAGTTGTCCGCGATGATCGCGGCCAGCGCCTGCGTGTACGGCTGCGTCGCCACGTAGCGGAGCCTGACGCTGAACCGGGTGCCGTCGCCCTGCTCGGGGTACCCCGCCTCGTCCAGCAGAGCGGCGGCCGCGTCGGGGTCGTAGGCGAAGGCGTCGAGGTAGTCGATGCCGGTGTCGGTCGCCCAGAGCCCCGTCGGGAACGACCCGGCCGCCGGCTCGGTGAAGTCCGGGTCGGCCGACTTCGACATCAGCTCGCGGTCCAGCGCCATGAACAGCGCCTTGCGCACCTCGGGGTCGTCCAGCGGCTCCTCGTTCTGGTTGAGCCACATCGTCATGAACGTCGCCGACACCCGGCCGTTCTGCAGCGTGATCTCGTCGTTGCCCTCGAGGGCCTTGACGATGGTGTCGTCGACGTCGAACTTGTTGATGTAGTCGATCTCCCCGTTGACCAGGGCGTTGGCGCGCGAGTTGCTGTCCGGGATCACCTTGTAGATCAGCCGGTCGACGGCCGGTGCGCCGTCCCAGTAGTCCGGGTTGGCGGTCAGCGTGATGGTGTCGCCGCTCCAGCTGTCGAAGACGAATGGGCCGGTGCCCACCGGTGCGCGGTTGTTCGGGTTGGTCAGCAGGTCGGTGCCGGCGTAGATGTGCTCGGGCTGGATGCTGAAGTCCTGCGGGCCCAGCGCCAGCAGCAGCGGCGCCAGCGGCTGCTTCAGCGTGACGACGACGGTCGCCTCGTCGGGTGCCTCGACCGAGGCGATGGTGCTGGTCAGCACGGCTCCGGTCGGCGACAGCGGCAGCACCTCCTGGAAGCTGAAGAGGACGTCGGCCGAGCTGAACGGCTCGCCGTCGTGCCAGGTGACGCCTTGGCGGAGGTGGAAGGTGTAGGTCAGGCCGTCGTCGGAGATGTCCCAGCTCTCCGCCAGCGCCGGCACGACGTCCTTGTCCTTCGTCGTGCGCACCAGGCCCTCGGCGACGGCCAGGCCGACCGTGGCCGTGAGGGCGTCGGAGGTGAAGCTGCGCACCAGCATCTCCGGCTGGCTGGCGAGCCCCGTGACGAACGTGGTCTCACCGCCGCCGTCGCCGCCGGTGGACTCGGTGCCGGAGCCGCCGCAGGAGGCCAGGAGGAGCGCCGCGGCCGCGATGGCCGGCACGATGCCGGCCCGTCGCGCGAACGTGATGGTCATGATCTGTCGCTTTCTGCCGCACCGACGGTGCGGCGGTCATGGGCCGGCGGCGGGACCGCCGGCTCGGACAGCAGATGACACGCCGCCAGTCCGTGATCCGGAACGGGCAGCAGCGGGGGGTCGACCGTCGCGCAGACGTCCATGGCGGACGGGCAGCGCGGGTGGAACCGGCAGCCGCTCGGCGGGGAGAGCGCTGACGGCGGGTCACCGGAGAGGGTGCGCCGGGACGGTGTGGAGCCGCCCCGCCGGATGCGCGGGGTGGCGGCGAGCAGGGCCTGGGTGTACGGGTGCCGGGGCGACTGGAAGACCCGCTCCGTCGGCCCCTGCTCGACGATGCGGCCGAGGTACATGACCGCGACGTCCTGGGCGGTCGACGCGACCACCGACAGGTCATGGGTGATCAGCAGGACGCTGATGCCGCGTTCGGCCCGGATGTCGGCGAGCAGGTTGAGGATCTGGCCGCGGATGGACACGTCCAGCGCGGAGACCGGCTCGTCGGCGATGATCACGTCGGGCTCGACCGCCAGCGCGCGGGCGATGCCGACCCGCTGCAGCTGCCCGCCGCTGAGCTCGTGCGGGCGGCGGGCCAGGAACTGGCGTCCCGGCTGCAGGCCCACCTGGTCGAGCAGGCGGACCACGTCGTCCTGGGCCGACGCGCGCGACGTTCGGCTGTACAGCGCCATCGCGCTGTGCAGCGTCTCGAAGACGGTCTTGCGGGGGTTGAGCGCCGAGCCGGGGTCCTGGAAGACCGCCTGCACCTTCGGCCGGAACGCCCGCCGGTAGTCGCGGCGGCTGAGCTGGTCGATCGGCCGGCCATGCAGGGCCACCGTGCCGGTGTCGGGCCGCAGCAGGCCGAGCGCCATCCGGGCGGTGGTGCTCTTGCCGCACCCGCTCTCCCCCACCAGCCCCAGCATCCGGGCACGGTGCAGCTGCAGGTCGACGCCGTCGACAGCGAGGGCCTGGCCGGGTCCGCGGGACAGGACGCCGCGGCGGACGCCGTAGCGCTTGCTCACGCCGGACAGGCTGAGCACGGGTTCTCCGGTCACGACGCCTCCCCCGCGGTGTCGGCGAGCAGCCAGCAGCGTGCGGTCCGGTCCCGGTCGAGCCGCACGACCGGAGGGTCGGCGGCGCACCGGTCGTGGGCGGCGGGACACCGCGACCGGAACCGGCAGCCCGTCGTGATGCTGCCCGGCGGCGGGACCACGCCGGGGATGGTGCGCACCCGCTGCTCGACCGGCTCGTCGACGTCGAGCACGCACGCGAGCAGCCCCTGCGTGTAGGGGTGGCCGGGGTCGTCGAAGACGGCGTCGACGGGGCCCGACTCCACGATCTGCCCGGCGTACATGACGTACACGAACTCGCAGGTCTCCGAGACCACGCCGAGATCGTGCGTCACCACCAGCAGCGCCATGCCGCGCTCGCGCACCACGTCGGTGATGGTGTCGAGGATCTGCGCCTGCACCGTGACGTCGAGCGCCGTCGTCGGCTCGTCGGCCACCAGCAGCTCGGGGTCGCCGGCCAGGGCGATCGCGATCAGCACCCGCTGGCGCATGCCGCCACTGAGCTCGTGCGGGTAGCGCCGGCGGAACGCGCGCGAGCTGTCCAGCCCGACGGAGCGGAACAGCGCCGTCACCTGGGTCTCTCGCTCGCGCCGGTCCTTGGCGGCGAGCACCTCCTCGACCTGCGCCCCGACCGTCATCGTGGGGTTCAGCCGGGCCAGCGCGTCCTGGAAGACCATCGCGATGCGCCGGCCGCGGTAGTCGCGCAACCCGCGGTCGTCCAGCTGCGCGAGGTCGACCCCGTCGTAGCTCGCCTCGCCGCTGACACCGTCCAGCACCGACGGCGGGATGAACCGCAGGATGCCGCGCAGCGTCATCGACTTGCCGCAGCCGCTCTCCCCCACCAGCGCCACGCGCTGCGACGGCCGCACCTCGATGCTCACCTCGTCGACCGGCCGGATCACCCCGGCCGGGGTCTTCAACGCGACCGAGAAGTCGCGGACCGCAAGTCCTGTGCTCATCGCCGGCTCCGTCTCGTCGAAGGGTCAGAGGTGGCTGCTCGTCGGCCGCAGCGCGCGGTTGAGTCCGTCACCGACGAAGTTGGCGGCGAGCACGACGAGGAAGATCACGACGCCGGCCGGAACGCTCATCCACCACGCGGAGAGGTCGCGCTGGGCCTGCTGGAGGATGTCGCCCCAGCTGAGGTTGGTCGGGTCGCCAAGACCGAGGAATGCCAGCCCGGCCTGCAGCAGGATCGCGCTGCCGAGGTCGATGGTCGCCTGCACGATCAGCGGCGGCAGCGCGTTGGGCAGGACGTCGGACATGATGATCCGCCGGTTCGAATGGCCCACCGTCCGCGCGGCCGCCACCATGTCCGTCGTCATGATCCGCAGCACCTCGCCGCGCACCAGCCTGGCCATCTGCGGCCACAGCGCCATCACCAGGGCGGCGCAGATGTAGGCGAGGTTCGCGCCGAGCACGGCGACGATGATCAGCGCCAGCGCGAAGCTCGGGATCACCTGGAAGACCTCGGCGATGCGCATGAGCACGGCGTCGACCCGCCCGCCGTAGAACCCGGCGACGGCGCCGACCAGCGAGCCGATCACCAGCGTGCCCAGCCCGGTCACCAGCGCGACGATCAGTGACACGCGGCCGCCGTGGATGATCTGGGAGAGGATGTCGCGGCCGACGGTGTCGGTGCCCAGCAGGTGCTCGCCGCTCGGCGGCTGGAGCAGCGACTGCGAGACCGCCTGCGGGTCGTACGGCGCGATCCAGTCGGCGCCGATGGCCACCAGCGCGACCACGGCCAGGACGACGAGTCCGGCGACGGCCGGCGGGTGACCGAGGAAACGGCGCAGCGCCTGACGTCCGCCCGGAGCCGGCGGACGGCGCCGGCCCGGCCGCCACCGCCGGCCAGGGGGTGTCACGCCCGGCGGCGTGGCGGGCACCAGTTCGACGTTCATGCGCGACCTCCCGCGCCGGCGCCGACCCGGATCCGCGGGTCGACGAGGCCGTAGACCAGATCGGTGACGAGGTTCACCACGACGACCGCGACCGCGATCAGCAGGACGACGCCGATGGTCACCGCGTTGTCGCGGTTGCGGATCGACTCGTAGAGCAGCTGGCCCATGCCCGGCCAGCCGAACACGGTCTCGACCAGCACCGAGCCGGCCAGGATGAAGCCGAAGTTGTAGCCGATGACGGTGACGGCCGGCAGCAGCGAGTTGCGCACCACGTGCCGGCGGATGATCGTCGCCCGGCTGAAGCCCTTGGCCCGGGCGGTCTCCACGTACGGCAGCGTCAGCACGTCGTGCACGCTGGTCCGCACGATGCGCGCCACGACGCCGATCTCCCGCATCGCCAGCACCAGGGCGGGCAGCAACAGGTGCGTCAGCAGGTCCGGCAGCCGGTCCAGGCCCTCGGCGGTCGACCGCGTCGAGTACATGCCCTGCGACGGCAGCACCGACAGCTTGATCGCGAACACCAGCACCAGCATCTGGCCGAGCCAGAACATCGGGATCGAGAGCGAGCCGACGGCGACGCCGGTGACCAGGTGGTCGAGTGCGCGGGAGCGCGAGACGCCGGCCCAGACGCCGACCGCCACGCCGACGATGGCGGCGAACGTCATCGCGGTGACGGTGAGGATGAGCGTGTTGCCGAGCCGGTCGGCGATGAGGTCGGCCACCGGGACCCGGCCGGCCAGCGACTCGCCGAGGTTCAGCGTGAACACCTGCTGCAGGTACTCCCAGTAGCGCACCAGCAGCGGCTGGTCCAGGCCGTAGGCCTCCGTGACCTGGGCGATGTACTCCGGCGTGGCCGGGTAGTCGCCGATGAGCGCCTGGATGGGGTCTCCGGGCGCGAGCTGGAGCAGGAAGAACATCAGCGTCACGACGCCGAAGAGCAGCGGGATCGCGTGCAGGAGCCGGCGTGCGGTGAAGCGGAGCATGAACACCTCGCTCTCGCCTGACGGTGGGGATCCCGGCCAGCGAGCGCGTCCTCGCCGCGCCGCTCCGTAGACCATTGCATACCGAAGTATGCGGCAGCGTACGGCTGCTGCGCTGACGCGTCAAGAGGTCTCCGCGGCCCACCGCATCCTGCGCGCCGCCGCCTCGGCGAGCCACGGCTCGAGACCGGCGGCCGACACCGTCCTGGCCACCTCGTCCAGCTCGGACGCCCGGCGGGCGCCGTGCTCGCGGACCCGGGAGTGCAGGTAGGCCGACAGCGCGCGCCAGTCCGACGTGTCCGGCGTGCCGTCCAGCGACCGCAGCACCTCGTCGACGACGCCGTAGTGGCCGGCGGCCACGGTGCACTCGACCACGAGCGATTCCAGGCCCTTGACGATCAGGCTGCGCAGCATCTTCACCGCCGCCGCCTGCCCCGGCTCGGCGCCGATGACCCGCAGGTTCATCCCCAGGCCGGCACAACGGCGGCGCAGCTCCTCCGCCCCGGCGCCGCTGAGCAGCACCGGCACCCGGTGGCCGTGCGCGGGCACCGCCGCCATGACGGCGCCGTCGGCGAACCGGGCGCCGCTCGGCTCGACCGCCGCGGCCACCCGCCGCTTGGTGTCCGGGCTGGCGGAGTTCCAGTCGGCGTAGACGTGCCCGGGCCGCAACGCACCGGCCAGCACTTCCGCCACCGCCACGGCGGACGACCCGCTGGTCAGCCCGATGACGACGTCGGACCGCGCGGCGAGCTCCGCCGGGTCAGCCACCAGCGTGACACCGCCCGCCGCCGCGCGCTCGCGCACCGTCGCGTCGCCGGCCCGGGCGTCGAACGCGTACAGCCGGGCCGCGGACCCGGACAGGCCGGCGGCGATCGCGCCGGCCGCCTCCCCCAGGCCCACGAACCCCAGCCGGACGATGTCGCGCGCGAGTTCCATGGAGCCCCTTCCGCCGGCCGAACGTGGCGGACACCATCGCATACCGGCGTACACAAGGGAAGGCTCGTCCTTGCCGCGCCTGCTGGCTTGCCGGGTTGTGACCATTCGGCGTGCCACGCTCGACGACCAGGCGGCGATGCGCGACGTGTGCCTGCGCACGGGCCACGGCGGCCAGGACGCGACCGGATCCTGGTCGGACGACGGCCTGCGGCCCGACGCCTTTCTCGAACCGTACGTGCGGTACCCGGCCAGCCGGTGCTGGGTCGTCGACGACGGCGCGGGGACCGCCGCGGCGGCGCGACCGGCAGCCGGGCCAGGCCTGCTCCACGACGCCGGCACCCTCCCCGATCGCATGCTGGACGACGCGTCAGCGCCGCTCCCGGCCCACCTGCACGTCGATATGCTCCCCGAGCTCCAGCGACGGGGCCACGGGCGGCGGCTCATGCGAGCGCTCGGGGAATCGCTGGCGGCCGACGGTGTGCCGGGCGTGCACCTGCGCGTCGGCGACGGCAACCAGGTCGCCGTCGCGTCCTGTCGCCGGCTCGGCTTCGACGAGCGGCACGACGACGACGGCTACCTGATGACGATCGCGTCGCAACGCCTCGCCGCGCTCTGATCCCGCCCGGCGCGCCGTCTCATCCCGTTCAGCAGCAACCGGAGTCGCAGCAGTCCGTGGTCTGGTCGTCGCAGCAGTCCATGGTGATCACCTCCCCTCGGTCAGGCCGGCAGCGCGGTCAGGACGGCGCGCAGCAGGCGGCGCCCCGGGCGGCGGACCGCCCCCTCCAGCCGTCACGCACGCGCGACACGGCGCGGCCCAGGGCACTCACCCGGCAGCAGGTCGCCAACGCGACCAGGCGGGCACGGGCGGCCTCGGCGATCAGGTCGCGCCGGCGCTCGGCGGCCATCGTCTCGGGCAGGTACGGGTCCATGACGCCTCCTTGTTTCGACATTCATCTAATCACTGATTCGAAGATTTTGGAAATAGCCGACGGTCCCGGGTAGCCTGGAGCCACCATGACCAGCCCCACCATCAGTCCCGTCGCACCGGGGAACGCCCGCACCCTCCCGGTGCTGACCGACTGCTGCACGCCCAGCTCCGCCGTGAGCGACGACGACGCGTCGCTGCTCGCCGGTATGTTCAAGGCGCTGGCCGACCCAGCCCGGGTGAAGATCCTGTCGATGCTGCTCAACGCCGACGAGGTCTGCGCCTGCGACTTCTCGGCGAGCATCGGCAAGACGGCGGCCACCACCAGCCACCACCTGAAGCTGCTGCGCGACGCCGGACTGATCACCGGCGACCGCCGCGGCACCTGGGTCTACTACCGGGTCATCCCGGAGCGCCTCGCCGCCATCCGCGACGCCCTGTCGCTGGGCCGGTGAAGCGCTAGTCCGGCTGGACGTAGAGAGGTCGCCTCCACGGCGCTTGCTCTGGGTGTTCGTACCGTTCCCAACCGAGGGATGCCCAGAACCCGTCAGCTTCCTCACTGAATGCCACCAGGCGACGGCTTGGGTTGGCAGCTGACAGAAGCGCGATCACCTGGGTGCCGACACCCTTGCCGCGATGGGCGGGCGCAACTTCGATGAACTGGATCTCCAACGCGATGGCACCAAGCCTTGACGCACCGAACTCGTGCGCGAAGTCGGCCCGGTCGTCGAGTTCGACGCGGGCGACCTCGACACCATTCAGTCGCACTTCAAGGTAGGTCGCACCGTCATCGAAGAGCCGCGGCTCGTTCCACCAGCGCTTATTGAAGTGCTCACTCTGCTCGAACCGCTGCCAGACGTAACGGCTCTCGCTGGACAGTCGCTTCTTCTCAATCAGCTCAAGGTCCATGACAGGCTCAGCAGCAGACCCTGAGGTAGTTCTGCAGGTCCTCGAGCGCGCGGGCCATGCCGTCCTTGTCGGCGCGGTAGTAGACGGCCTTGCCGTCACGGCGGGAGGTGACGATGCCACCGCGGCGCATCAGCTGCAGCTGCTGCGACGCGGTCGACTGGCCGATGCCGGCCTGTTCGGCGATCTCGTTCACCGACAGCTCGGCGCCGCGCGCGAACAGCAGCATGATCTTCTGCCGGGCCGGACTGGCCAGCGCCTTGAGGAACTCGTGCGTGGCATCGCTCAGCTCGACCAGGTCATCGGTCACCAGCGGCAACGACCGGCGCTCCCCCGCCTGCACGACATCGTCCACACGTCGAGCATACGCAACGTATCGTCATTTTGACATATCGCGATTCGACGATACGTTGTCGTCGTGACCCCAACACATCCTGTGATCGTCGTCGGCGCCGGCCAGTCCGGGCTCGCCGCGGCCCGCGCCGCTCGCGACGCCGGCCTGCACCCCGTCGTCCTGGAGGCCGGTGACCGCCCGGCCGGTTCCTGGCCGCACTACTACGACAGCCTGCGGGCATTCTCCCCCGCCCGCTACAGCGCCATGCCGGGCTTCCCGCTGGACGGCGACCCCGACCGCTACCCCACCCGCGACGAGGTCGCCGACTATCTCGACCGGTACGCGCAACACCTCGGCGTCGACATCCGCACCCGCACTCGGGTGACGACCGTCGAGGCCGACGGCCCGGGGTTCGTCGTGCACACCGCCGGCGGCGACGCCCTGCCGGCCGCGGGCGTCGTCGCGGCGTCCGGGTCGTTCGGCAACCCCACCATTCCGGACCTGCCCGGACGCAAGACGTTCACCGGCGAGCTGCGCCACGTCGCGGACTACCGCAACCCGGCCCCGTACGCGGGCCGACGGATCGTCGTGGTCGGCGGCGGCAACTCCGGCGTCCAGATCGCCGACGAGCTCGCCGGCGTCGCCGACCTCACCCTCGCCACGCTCGCGCCCATCTCGTTCCTCCCGCAGACGATCCGCGGCCGCGACCTGCACCACTGGCTGGAGGTCACCCATTTCGACCACCTGCCCGCGGCCTGGCTGCGCCACCTCGTGCGCAAGCCGCTGGTGCTCGATACCGGCCGCTACCGCGACGGCATCGAGTCCGGCCGCATCGACCGCCGCGCGATGTTCACCGCCTTCGACGGCGACGGCGTCGTGTGGGCGGACGGCGAGCGCGAGCACGTCGACGCCGTCATCTTCGCCACCGGTTACCGGCCGGCCGTCGGCTACCTCCGCTCCCTCGGCGCGCTGGACGAGCACGGCCTGCCGCTGCATGCCGAGGGCATCTCGACGACGCACCCGGGCCTGGTCTACCTGGGCCTGGAGTTCCAGCGCTCGTTCTCGTCCAACACCGTGCGCGGCGTCGGCCGCGACGCCGACCATGTCGTGCGGCCGCTGGCCGCCCACGTCCAGCAGGCACACGCGATCATCGGCCTGTGAGACCAGCCCGCCCGCCCGGGGACCCGCGCAGCGCCCAGCGCGCCGGTCCCCGCGGCGTGCTGGCCGCGCTGTGCCTGACCCAGATCGTCGGCTGGGGCGTGCTGTACTACTCGTTCCCGGTCGCGCTGCCGGCCATCACCGCGGACACCGGCTGGTCCGAGTCGTCCACGACCGCGGCCTTCTCCGCCGCGCTCGTGGTCGCGGCCGTCGCCGGCATCGCCGTCGGCCGGATCATCGACCGGCACGGCCCGCGCTGGGTGATGACGCTCGGGTCGGTCGTCGGTGTCGCGGCGACCCTCGGCGTCGCCGCCGCGCCGGGCATCGGCTGGTTCGCGGCCGCCTGGGTGGTCGCCGGGCTCGCCCAGGCCGCCACGCTGTACGCGGCCGCGTTCACCGCGCTGACCCGCTGGTACGGGCCCGCGCGGATCCGCGCGCTGACCGTCCTGACGCTGGTCGCCGGTCTCTCCAGTACCATCTTCGCCCCGGCCACCGCGGCCCTTCTCGACCACGCCGGCTGGCGGCAGACCTACGTCGCGCTGGCCGTGCTGCTGGCCGTCACCACCGTCCCCGGCCACGCCCTCGGTCTCGCCGCACCCTGGCCCGCACACGAGCACGCGACCCATCCACGACCACGCGACGGCCACGTCCGCGCGGTGGCCACCAGCCCGGCGTTCGTCTGCCTCACGGCCGCCTCGGCGCTGACCGCCTTCGCGATGTTCGCCGCGACGATCCACCTCATCCCGCTGCTCACCGGCCGCGGGCTGTCCATGACGCTGGCCGCCTGGGCGCTCGGCCTGTCCGGCGCCGGGCAACTGCTCGGCCGCGTCGGCTACGCCCCGCTGTCGCGTCGCACCACCCCACGGTTCCGGTCCGTCCTCATCCTGGCCGCCGTCGCCGCCGCCATCGCCGTCACCGGTCTGCTCCCCGGACCGGCCGCGGCCCTCGTCGCCGCCAGCATCGTCCTCGGCATCGCCCGCGGCGCCTTCACGCTGTTGCAGTCGACCGCCGTCAGCGACCGCTGGGGCATCACCGGTTTCGGCGCCCTCTACGGCATCCTCAACGCGCCCACCACCGTCGCCATGGCCGTCGCGCCCTGGGCCGGCAGCGCCATCGCCTCCGCCGTCGGCTCGCACCCGGCGATGTTCGCCGTCCTCACCGCCATCGCCGGCGCGGCCGCCGTCGTGGCGCTCGGCACCGAGCCGGGCCGGCGACGTGGACGGGGCCGCGCCACGGTGGCAGGGTGCGACCCATGACGGGTGCGCGTGACGACGGCGTCCTGGACGTCCTCGTCGTCGGCGCCGGGCCCACGGGGCTCGCGCTGGCCGCCGAACTGCGGCGGTACGGCGTGCGCTTCCGGCTCGTCGACCGCGCGCCGGACCGCGTGCACGAGTCGCGCGCGTTGGCCATCCAGCCGCGCACGCTGGAGGTGCTGGCCGGGCTCGGCGTGACCGGCCGACTCGTCGAGCACGGCAACCGCACCGTCCAGCTCCGTCTGCACACCGGACGCCGCACCGTCTCGATGCCACTGTTCGACATCGGCCTCGACGACACCGTCTACCCGTATCTGCTGTTCCTCGCGCAGGCCGAGACCGAGCGCGTCCTCGTCGAGCACCTCGCCCGGCACGGTGTCCGGCCCGAGCGGGGCACCGAGCTCGTCGGGCTGGAGCAGGATGCCGACGGCGTCACCTGCCGGCTGCGCGTCGCCGGCTCGGGCGAGGAGACCGTCACCGCCCGGTACGTCGTCGGCTGCGACGGCGCGCACAGCGCCGTCCGCCGGTGGGCCGGCATCGACTTCGAGGGACTCGCCTACCCGCAGACGTTCGTGCTGGCCGACCTCGAGGCCGACGGCATCGAGCCCGGCGCGGCCCACGCCTTCCTCGGCGGCAACGGCTTGTCGTTCTTCTTCCCGCTCCAGACCCCGGCCTCGTGGCGGCTCCTGGCCATGCGCCCGCCCGGCGGGCCGGCACCCACCGGCCGCCGGGTCGAGCTGAGCGAGCTGCAGACCCTTGCCGATGCGGCCACCGCGTCGACGGTGCGGCTGCACGACTCCGTCTGGGCCACCGACTTCCGCATCGCCAACCGCGGCGCCACCCGGTACCGGTCCAGGCGGGTCCTCCTGGCCGGCGACGCCGCCCACATCCACAGCCCGGCCGGTGCGCAAGGCATGAACACCGGCATCCAGGACTCCGTCAACCTCGGCTGGAAGCTCGGCCTCGTCGTCACCGGCCGCGGCGCCCCGGCGCTGCTGGACACCTACGAGGCCGAGCGCGCGCCGGTCGGACGCCGGGTCCTGCGCTTCACCGACCGCGCCTTCACCATCGGCACGTCGTCGAACCCGCTGATCCGGGCCGCCCGCGGCCACGTCGTTCCCGCTGTCCTGCCGCTGGCGACCCGGTTCCGGCGGGTCCGCGGCTACGGCTTCCGCACGCTCGCCCAGCTCGCGATCCGGTACCGGCACAGCCCGCTGTCGGCGGGCGACCGTCGCCGGTCCGGCCGCGGCCCTCGACCGGGTGACCGGCTCCCCGACGCCCCCGTCACCCATGGCGGCCGGGCGACGACGCTGCACGCCGCCCTCGGAGGCCCCGGCTTCCACCTGCTGCTGTGCAGCCCGGGCGGCGTCTGGCCCGCACCTGCCGGCGCGGACCTCGCGGCCGCCCACCCGGGCCTCGTCACCGTCCACCGCCTCAGCCGCGGCGGCGGGCCGGACGTCCTGGTCGACCACACCGGCCGCGCCGGGCGGCTACTCGGCCTCGGCGGCGATGCGGTCCACCTGCTCATCCGGCCCGACGGCCACCTCGCCCGGCGCGGCGACACCGACCTCACCGCCGTCCGCGACGACCTCGCCCGCTGGCTGCCGACGACCTAGCGACGGGCCAGGGCCCTCGCCTGGGCCGGCAGGCGGTGCTCGCGCACCCACGTCTGCGCCGCCAGCTGCGTGGCGTCCCAGGGCGAGCCCAGCGGCGGCGTGTACGACAGGTCGAGCTCGCTGAAGCCGTCCACCGTCATGCCGTGGAACAGCGCCGTGGCGTAGGTGTCGACGCGCTTGGCCGTCTCGGTGCCGCGCCGCCCCACCAGTTGCGCGCCGAGGAGCAGGCCGGTGTCGGCGTCGCCGGTGATGCGGATGGTGATCGGCTGCGCACCCGGGTAGTACGCCTTGTGGTCGTCGGGGGTGGCGGTGCTGCTCACCGGCGCGAACCCGGCCGCCGTCGCCTCGTGCTCGCGCAGCCCGGTGCGGGCGGCGACCAGGTCGAAGACCTTGACGACCTGGGTGCCGAGGCTGCCGGCGAACCGGGCCGTGCCGCCGAGGGCGTTCTCGCCGGCGACGCGGCCCTGCTTGTGCGCGGTGGTGCCGAGCGGCAGGTAGGTGACGCCGAGCTGACGGTGGTGGGTGACGACGCAGTCGCCCGCGGCCCAGACGTGCGGCAACCCGGTGGCCATGGTCTCGTCGACGACGACGGCGCCGCGCGGCCCGGTTCGTGCCCCGGCCGCCACGAGCAGATCGGTGTCCGGGCGCACCCCGACGACGAGGAGGACGAGGTCGACGTCCCAGGCGAGCGGCGCACCGTCCGGGCCGGCGCCGTCGACGTGCAGGCCCGACGACCCGCGGGAGACGGCGGTGACGGTGGAACGGGTGTGGACGGCGACGCCGTTCCGGTCCAGCTCGGCGCGGACCAGCGCGCCGAGCGACGGGTCGACGGTGGGCAGCACCTCGGGGAGCATCTCGACCTGCGTGACGGCGATGCCGCGGGCGGTGAGGCCCTCGGCCATCTCCAGCCCGACGTAGCCGGCGCCGACGATCAGCGCGGTCGACGGCTTGATGCGGTCCAGGCTCTGCTCGAGCGCGAACGTGTCGCCCATCGAGTGCAGCACGTGCACGCCGTCGGCCGGGCCCAGGTCATCCAGCCCGGCGATGGGCGGGCGCACCGGCAGGGCGCCGGTGCCGACGATCAGCTCGTCATAGCTAAGACTCGTTTCCGCCCCGTCTGGCGTCCGCAGCGCCAGCCGCCGCCCGTCGACGTCGATCGAGGTGACGAGGGTGTCCAGCCGCAGCCGCATGCCGGTGGCCTCGAGATCGGCGTGGGTCCGGTGCGCCAGGTTCGACCAGTGCCCGACCTCACCGGACACGTAGTACGGGATGCCGCAGATGGAGAAGTTCGGGTAGGCGTCGGCGACCACCACGGTGACCTCGGCCGACGGGTCCAGCTCGCGGGCGCGCAGCGCGGCGGAGATGCCGGCGTCGCTGCCGCCGATGGCGACGATGTGCATGGATACCTCTCAGAGTCGGACCCGCGCGGGCGCGGGATAGAGGGCGAGAACGAGCAGGACGCCGACGGCGGCGCCCACCACCTGGGCGGCGACGAAGGCCGGCGCCGACGACGGTGCGATGCCGGCGAAGGTGTCGGAGAAGATCCGGCCGACTGTGACAGCCGGGTTGGCGAACGAGGTGGAGCTGGTGAACCAGTACGCCGCCCCGATGTAGGCGCCGACGGCCGGGGCGACGAGCGCGGAACGGCCGGACCGGACGAGCGCGAAGATCAGCAGCACCAGCCCGGCCGTCGCCACCACCTCACCGACCAGCAGGCCGGTGCCGGTGCGCTCCGTCGTCGCCAGCCCGGCGTCGACGGAGAACATGACGTTCGCCAGCAGCGCTCCGCCGATGCCACCGGCACCCTGCGCGACGACGTACGCGGCGACCTCCGTCGGCGAGGTGCCGGCGCCGGACCGGCGCCCCAGCCACCAGCCGGCCAGGGTGACCACCGGGTTGAGGTGCGCCCCGGACACCGGACCGAACAGCAGGATCAGCACCGCCAGCCCCAGCACGGTCGCGGTGCTGTTCTGCAGCAGCTGCAGCCCCACGTCATCCGGGGACAGACGCTGAGCGGCGATCCCCGACCCCACGACCACCGTCACCAGCAACCCCGTGCCGAGGAACTCGGCCAGCAGTCGTCGCGTCATCACGCCGCCATCCTTGACGACGCGAGATAGCTCAGTCAAGATTGAGGCAATGAACGCTGAGCGAACAGCCCTGGAGCGGCGGGCCGCCAAGCACGCGGCGCTGTCCGACCCGTCCCGGCTGCACATCGTCGACCTGCTCAGCCTCGGCGACCTCTCCCCCAGCGAACTGCAGGCCAGGCTCGCGATGCCGTCGAACCTGCTCGCCCACCACCTCAAGACCCTGGAAGCCGCCGGTCTGCTCGCCCGGGGCCGCTCCGAGGCCGACCGGCGGCGCAGCTACGTCCGGCTCACCCCCGGCGCGCTCGACGGCCTCGTTCCCGGCGCCGCCGGCCACGCCCACCGGGTGGTGTTCGTCTGCACCGCCAACTCCGCCCGCTCGCAGCTCGCGGCCGCGCTCTGGCGGCGCGCGAGCGCCATCCCCTCCACGTCCGCCGGCACCCATCCGGCCGGCCAGGTCGACCCCGGCGCCGTCGCGGCGGCCCGGCGCCACCGCCTGCCGCTGCGCGCGACCCGGCCGCGGCGGCTGGCCGACATCGCCGGCGACGACGACTTCGTCATCACCGTCTGCGACCACGCCCACGAGGAACTCGGCGACCGCGGCGACCTGCACTGGTCCGTCCCCGATCCCGTCCGCGCCGGTACCGACGACGCCTTCGACGCCACCCTCACCGCGCTCACCGACCGCGTCCACGCCCTCGCACCACGCCTCGCCGCGTCCTGAAGGAGACCCGCCATGTCGCACACCGGCGAACGAGAGCCGCTCACCCTCGACCAGCGACACGCGCTCACCACCGCCGCCACCCGGCTGGCCGGCGAGTTCGACGGCACCTTCGGGGAGGCGACGATCGAACGGTTCCTGCACACCTCCTACGACCAGTTCGCCGGCCGAGCCGTCGTCGCCAACTTCCTCCCGCTGCTCGCCGAACGGTTCGCCCGGCAACGCCTCACGGCGCTCGCCCGCGTCGAGGGACACGGCCACGACGGCCGGCCCACCGTGCTGTTCCTGTGCGTGCACAACGCCGGCCGGTCCCAGATGGCACTCGGGTTCTTCCAGCACCACGCCGGCGACGACGCCATCGCCTGGTCCGGCGGCTCCGAGCCCGGCGACCGGGTCAACCCGGTCGCCGTCGCCGCCATGGCCGAACGCGGCATCGACATCGCCGCCGAGTTCCCCAAGCCCTGGACCGACGAGATCGTCCGCGCCGCCGACGTCGTCGTCACCATGGGCTGCGGCGACGCCTGCCCCGTTTTCCCCGGCAAGCGCTACGAGGACTGGACCCTCGACGACCCCGCGGGCCAGGACCTCGCCGCCGTCCGTCCCATCCGCGACGACATCGAGCGTCGCGTCCTCACCCTCCTCGACGAGCTCCGCCGAGCCTGAGCGGGGCCTGGCGGAACGCCGGGGTCCCCCGTCGCTGCCGCTGGTCAGGCGTTCGCCCTGGTCATCACGGGTGGCGTAACTCCGGCGTAACACGCCACCGCCTAGCGTGGGAGCGTGAGCCAGCACAGCGAACGGTCGAAGTGGGTGTCGTCGCGGCCGCGGGCCGAGCGGGCCCGGCAGGTCGCCGACAACCTCCGGCAGCAGATCACGGCCGGCGTCTACCCCGACGGCAGGCTGCCCGACGAACCGACACTCGGACGCCGGCTGGGCGCGTCACGCAACGCCGTCCGCGAGGCGCTGGACCTGCTGCGCGCGGAAGGACTCATCAGCCGCCGGCGCGGGGTCGGCACGTCGGTCGTCGCGGCAAAGCTCGGGCACGGGCTGGACCGCCTCGCCGGCCTGGCCGAGACCCTGGTCGGCCACGGGACCGTCACCAACGAGGTCCGCGTCGCCGAGGTCGTCGCCGATCCGCCGGCGGCCATCGCGGACCGGCTCGGGGCGGCGACGGGCGACGGCGTGGTCCGCATCGAGCGGCTGCGCCACCTCGACGGCCGGCCGCTGTCGCTCGACACCAGCTACCTCGTCGCCGACGTCGGACGCCGGGTGCTCGAGGCCGACCTCGTGCATCGGGACGTCTTCGCCGTGATCGAGGAGGTGGCCGGCTGCCGGCTGGACCGCGCCGAGGTCGCGGTGCACGCGGTGAACGCCGACGCCGACACCGCCCGGCTGCTGGAGATCCCGGCGGGCGCCGCGGTGTTCGCCATCGAGCGGAGCACCTTCCTGCCCGGCGGCCGGCTGGTCGACGTCGAGTCGATCCGCATCCGCGCCGACCGGCTGATCCTGCGGGCGACCGCCTACCGCGGCCCGGCCGCCGGCTGACGCGGCATGCCTGACCCCCTGCTCGTCCTGCTGGCGTCGTTCGGGCTGATCGGCGGCATCGGGATCGCCGCCGTCGGCCCGGGCGGCGTGCTGCCCACGACCGGCCTGTTCCTGCTGACCAACCTCACCCCGTCAGAGGTCGCGGGGACGGCGATCGTCACCCACGTCGCCACCGGCGCGCTCGCGACGGCGGCGTACGCCCGCTCCGGGCACCTCACCGAGCCGCACACCCGGCGCGCCGCGCTCGTCCTGGCCGCCGCCGCGGTGGCCGGTGCTCCGGCCGGTGTGCTGATCAACTCGGCCATCTCCAGCGACGTCTTCGGGCTGATCCTCGCGGCCCTCATGGTCGTGGCCGCCGCGCTGGTGTGGCGGCGTGAACGGCGCCGCGAGCCGTCGCCGGCGCCGCCGCCCGCGGTCGTCGCCGGGATCGGACTGGCCGTCGCGGTGGTGTCCGGCGTCGTGGGCATCGGCGGCCCGATGCTGGCCGTTCCCCTGCTCGTCGCGGCCGGCGTGCCGTTGCTCGAGTCGCTGGCCGCCGCCCAGGTCCAGTCGATCGTCATCGCCGGCACGGGCACGGCCGGCTACCTCGCCGCCGGCGCCGTCGACTGGCCGCTCGCGGCGCTCATCGGCGTCCCCTCACTCGCCGGCGTGCTGCTCGGATGGAAGATCGCGAGGACCCTGCCGACCCGTCAGCTCGCCACCGCCCTCGTCGTCTCGCTCCTCGTCCTCGCCCCGTTCGTCGCCTTCGGCTGACGCAGCCGACGAGCATGTCGAGAACGAGGGAAGGCTCAGGCCCCTGAGTCACAGGCACTTCTGAACGATGGCGGCCATGACCTCTGAAGACCCTCAACCACGTCTGCATCACCATCGCCGACCTCGACCGGGTGACGGCGTTCTTCGTCAGCTCCGTTCCCCGCGGCGGCACCTGGCGCAAGTTCGCGCGCTTCATCGCGCCCACCCACGATCCCCGGCTCGCCCACCGCCATGGCCCACGTGCGCGCGGCCCGGAAAGCACCGTCGTCTCGGTGTCCGAGCGGCAGTCAGGAACTCCCGGGCAGGATCAGGGTGAAATGCGCACCTTTGAAGACTGGGTGACCCTCGGAGCGTTCCGCCACTTCCAGCTCGCCCTGGGCGGCCTCGGTGATCCGGCGAGCAAGGTGCAGTCCCGTGCCGCGGTTCGAGCCACGAGTGGAGAACCGGGGCCGGAACACTTGCGCAGTGCGTGTGATGGTGGGATCCAGGCCTGGCCCGTCGTCGTAGAGGTCGATGAGGACGTCAGTGTCGTCAGCCCGCGCCGAGAGGTAGATCCTGCCCGCTCGCTCAGTCGCCTCGAGCGCGTTCTCCAAGAGCTCATAGAGCACGGTCAGCAGAACGCGCTCTGGCACGGCCACGATGGTCCGTTCAGGGATATCGGAGACGAACTCGGCAGCGGGGAAGCTCGCGTCGGCCAGCGCGACGAGTGAGCCGGCGACCTCGGCGACGTCGCAGGATCCGGACATTCGCGAGGCCGCCTCGATGAGCGCGTCCGGCTCGGTGGTGAGGTCCGTCCCGGCACTCGAGTCCATTTCCGTCCGGAGCTCAGAGCTGACCCAGTTCTCGTTGAGCGCGTACCGGTGCATCGACCACGCCCTCGGCGGCTCCGACGTGTCGGAGGGCCTGTTGACGGCTGACGCAGTCAGCTCGAGGGCACACTCCGCCAGCCGCCGTTCCGCCAGGCCGCGCAGGCTGGTGAGGACGCCGAGAGGCCGCAGCGATACGTCGTCCTCGGCGCCTTCCTCCACGAACCACTGCTCACGCAGCCAGTCGAAACCGACAGGCAGGACGGACTCCCAGTCCGCGTCGTCGCCGGCGGCGCTGAACACGGCGGCGATGACAAGGGCGTCGAGGGCGAGCGGCGTGCCGGGAGGCTCCGCCAGGAGAGCAGCCCAGAAGGCGGCTCTATCCGACGGGCCCCGGCAGTCCCGGAGCACGGCGCTCTCGACACCGACCAGGCCTCGGTCTCGGAACGGGGAGCTACCCGCCGGGCGGCCCGTCGTCCGGTTCGCGGTGGCGGGCACGGCGTCCACGAGGTTCATCAGCAGCGTGTACAGGACCTGCGCGTCGTCTCCAGTCTGGAACTGGAGGTCCTCGGCGGTCGCCGAGCCGCCGATGCCGGCGAGGTCGCACAACCATGCGAGCAGGTGCCACGGATCGTTGTCCGCAAGGAGACGGGCCAAACCGGCCGGCGTGTCGACACCGAGTGCGGAGAGCGGCCAGGTCGAGCCCGCGATTCGTGCGAGGCCGATGGCCCGCCCCGACTCCAGGGTCGCCAACCGCAGGATGTCGACCATGGTCAGTGCGGCGGCCCTCGTCCGGAATCCGCCACCCGCCTGGAGGTCCGGGCCGACGGCGAGGTACTGGTCGACGCCGCGCAACGACGGAGCGCTCTGGACACCCGGCGGCAGGACGAGCAGGTCCACGCCCGCTGTGGCGTGGAAGGAGGCGAGCGGTGGGTGCCGGAACAGCGTCACCGTGCTCAGCCAGCCGCCGCTGAACTCGTGCACGGCTGGCTCGGGTGCGTCCGGATCGAGGAACCGCTCGAGTGTGAGCGCGAACTCCCTGGCTGCTTCCGAGCTGCCGCTCCCGAGCGCTTCCGCGGCCTCGATGAGGTCCTGCGCGTCGCCCACGGCCCTCCACGCGCTGAACTCAGGCGGCCTCGGCCGCCTCGGATCGACGTGCCACCCCAGTACGTCCTCAACGGGCTCGCTCCACCGCCACGGTGGCAGGGCCGGCTGGGCCTCCGGCACCATGAGATCCGAGGTCCCCTCCTCCAGCAGCCGACGGGCGAGTGCCAACCGGCCGGCGGCGATGAGCGAGTCCACCGCGGCGCGTAGTCGCGGGTCGGCACCGTCGGAACGGTTTCGCGCCGTGAGGTCGTCACGGAAACGGGCGATGTCTCGCGAGATGCGTTCCCGGTGCCCGGCCAGGATCGTCTCGACGGCCGGCCAGGACACCCGGGTCTGGGCCTCGAGATCGATGGCGTGGACCTCGAACGGGACCCCGGCGGCGGACGCTTCATCGGTCAGCGCGCGCAGCCGGATGGCGAGCTCGGCCGAACGTTCCGCCCGGAGAGGCTCCAGATCGGCGAACCGCGCGCGCACCCGCTCGGAGACCGCCTCGGACTCGGCGAGTAACAGCTCGGCAAGGTTGAACTCGCCCTTGTCTGCGAATTCCTCCAGCACGTCGTCGACGGTTCGGTCGACGGAGATGCCGTCGAGCAGGCACTGAGCCAGGTCGTCATCCACCTCGTCACCATGGAGCCGACGCACGAGCTTGGCGTGGCGGAAGCGGCCCGGCCATGCGCGCAGGAACGACTCAGGCCCGCGCGGCGCGTTCTGCTCGGTGGTCATGTCTGCTCCTTCGCCCATGTCGTCAGCGGGTTGAGCAGAGTGAGCAGCGCCATCGCGGGCAGCGCATAGGGCCGCCCGGACTCCTGGGCTTCCGTGTAGAGACGTGCCCAGCTCTCGCTGAGGTACTTGCCGAGCTCCACCGTTTCGGCGAGGCCACGGTCCTCGGCACGAGGCTCGACCTGCGTGGCGCCCGCGGCCGCCGCCACAGCGCGAAGATCGCGGACGAGGCCTTCGATGCGACGCAGGAAGCTGATCTGTTTCAGCCATTCCATCGGCTCCGCACCGGCTCCCGCAATGACGTCGTCGAGGTGACGCCTGACGTTGTGTGGCACCTGGAGTGCCAACTCCTGGCACTCCGGCGCGCCGGCACGTGCTGCCGCCCGCAGTTGCTGCAACAGCCCACCCGTGCGGAACAGCTCGCGGTGCAGGGCCACACCTGTGTTGAAGCTGAACCTGTTGCGCAGGGCCTCGATCCGGTCGATCGAGCCGATGATCTTCGCTCGTCGTTCCTCGATGGCGCGTTCCATCGCGCTGCGGTTCTGGTCGGCGGCAAAGCGGGACAGTGGAAGGGGGGCCGATCCGAAGGACTCGACCCGGGAGCAGAAGTCACGCCAGGCGGGTGCGAGGTCGCCAGACAGCAGACCCAGGAAGTCGCGGTGGCCCGTCGAACCACAGACGAGGACGTCGCAGGCGAGCGACGCCGCCCCTGCAGTCTTGGCGCCGAGCGAATCCCCTAGGTCGAACACAGCCTCGGCCATGTCGCCAGTCAGGGGCCGGGTCTCCAGCGCGGCGGCCAGCAGCGCGGCCGCCCGGAGCGGCCGGTCTGGTGTGGCCACCTCGCCGTCGCGAGCCTCGGGTTCCCACCGGGAGAGCAGCGCCGCTTCGACAAACGCCCCGCGTGTCCATCCGTCCTCGACGAGCCAGCCCAGCCAGGTCTCGGCCTGTCGGGCCGGCCCGAGGCCGTTGTGGAGTGCGGCAGCCGCGACCCGGCGGAGGTCACCGCGAGGCACGTCACTCTCCAACCAGCTCTTCAGCACGTCGAACGGCCGGTCATGAGCCCGAAGGCGCTCGGCGGCGACCCGCCCGAAGTCCTGAGCCGGCACCGAACGGGCCTCGAGGAGAAGGGCGATCCCGGCGCCGGCGCCCGATGGCGAGGACGGAGGTTCGGGCACCGGTTCGGCGGCCTCTGGCGATGGGGTCCCGGCGCTGCGGGCTCCGAGTAGGTCGGCGAGTTCGGCGGCGAATGGGTCGTGCCGGATCTGCACGCCCAAGCGGGAGACTCGCCGCCCGATTCCCTCGCCGCGGCGGTCGTCGAACGGGGAGAAGCTTCCAATGACGACCCAATCATCGGCGATGAGAAGCCGCCCACCGGTTCGCTGGTGGCGCACCGAGATCGAGTTGGCTCCACGGGCCAACTTCGCGAACTCCTGCAGGCCAGGTTCGGACGAGTGCGGGTCGGGATGCAGCACGTGGACTGCCGCGCCGGCGGCCCGGCGCTCCCGGAGATGGCGGGCGACCGCCGGCCCGGCGCTGCGTGTGCTCAGCCGGTCGTCGCTGATGACCAGGCGTATCTGGGCGTCGCGAATGCCCTGCCACAGCAACGTCCGGTGCTCGGCGTCCCGAACGACCTGGACCGCGGCCGCCTTGGCGAGTAGCTGCCGCCGGGTCTCGGCCAGTCCTGCGTAGACGTCGTTCCATCCGGCGGCCCATAGAGCCAGCGAGCTCGCGTCGACGTCGGCGGCGTCGACGTCGTCGCTCATCGAGTCGGTCACCCCGTCGGGTCGGCTCGGGTTCACGATGCTCGAGCCGGCGGTCGCCCTGGTCGCCCCCATGTCAGCCTGCTCGATCTTCTGGGCCATCACCCACGGATCGAACTCCCGTCTGGTCCACTGCAGGAGTTCGGCGACCGCCGCGGGCACCTCTGGTCCGGACTCGGCGGGTTCGATGAGCACCGAGACCTCAGCCGGCTCAGGTGCCTTGTACCCGAGGCACGAGTGGGATCCCACCATCGCCCGGCAGTCGTCCTGGATCACGAGGCAAGCCTCGGTCTTCGCGCTCTTGGGATTGCGGAGCAGGCGTGCGCCGGGCCGTAGGTAGAGCTCGTCCAGCAGGTTCTCCACCTGCGAGTTCAGCTGTTCGTTCGACGACCGGCCCCAGACGAAGACGACCTGGACGCCATGATCGAGCGCGCGACGCAGGCCCGGCAGGAACTGGCGGACCTTGCCGGGGTCGGGATCCGGTACGACGAGGACGAGTTGCCGCCGAGCCGAGGCGATGAGGTCGTTGACCGTCCACGTGTGGCCCTCGGGCCGGGTGATCAGGCTGACCCGCGCCTGGGCGCGGCGGATGTCCTCCAAGCGATCGTCGATCTGTGCGGCCCACTCGGACAGCCACTTGTGCCGCTCCTGAACCTGGTCGAGATCGATCGCCTCCAGACGGTCGAGCCGCCGCCGCATCCGGCGAAAGAGGTCATCGAGGTCGTCCGGCGCTTCCCGCTCGATCTGCGCCTGTCCTGAGACGGCCTGGACCACTGGGTGATTCGGTTCCTCGGCCATCAGTCGGTCGAAGAACGTGTTGAGCCGCCGTTGGCTGCGCAGACTCCAGCCCGAGGTCTCGCTTGTGGTGAACTGGACCCGGCCGTTGTCGGGGTCGCGGCGCACCACGGCATCGACCTCCAGCCACACGATCCGCTCCGCGCTCTGCAGGGCAGGGGTGCCGAAGCCCACGCTGAGGACGTTGACGCGGCCCCGGCGCTGCCGTTCGGTGCGCAGTGCCGACTGCACGCTGCTCACGAGCTCCGCCGGGGGTATGTCGGACACCTTGAGCTGCGGCCGCAGCGGAAGTCGGATGCTCGTCTCCGAGGCTCGGCCCCGCGCGTGGAACGTCGAGCGGATCATCCCGGTCACGGGCTCGAAGAGGAACTCCCGGGTCTGGAGCTCACCTCCGTCCGCGAGCGACTGCTGGCTGGTGATCTTCGCCCGCGCCGCCTCGGAGAGCTGGATGCCGCCGCTGTCGAAGTCGACCGTGAGGTGGCCTTTGCTCCATAACGTGCCGACGACCTCCATCACGATTCGCTGCGGTATGCAGAGCAGCGTGGTGAGGTAACTCATCGTCGCTTCGGCGCGATCCTGCACGTCACCTGCTCCGAGAGGCGGGCCGGCCCAGGCACCCTGAGCCGCGGCAAGGACGCCGCGAGCCACGAGGTCCTCCAGCGGGGTGACCCCCTCGGGCGGTCCGACGAGCACGTCGAGCTTCAGCACCCGGCAGGGCAGGGCCAATGTGAGTGGGACGATCATGAGCCGGACCATTCCTCAGCCCGCACGCGGGTTCCGAACCGTTCGACGAGCGAGGTGATGTCCCGCCATGACTGACCGCCGTTGTCCCGGAAGTGGTCGAAGCGGCCCACGAGCACGAGCAGCCGCTTCGCCCGCGACAGGAGCACGTTGGCGACCTCGTCCTTGCCCACGTGCCCGACGTTCTGGCGGGGATCGTCCGCCACGCGGGTCGTGCGTACGAGTGACACGATGACGCGGTCCGCCTCTCGTCCCTGGAACGAGTGAACGGTGAAGACTCGATTGGTGAGATTGCCCCGCCGTTGGAGCATTTCGAGCTGCTTGGCGTAGGGCGTCAGAACGGCGAGGCTGTCCGGGCCGTCGTCACCGGGCGGCGCGGAGTCCGGGCGCAGCTGAGCGACCAGATCGTCGATGATGGCCACCTCACCCTCGTTGGACCACATCGGCTGGTCCTGACACCCCGGGGAATCGCCGGTGTCGACCCAGACCAGGGGTCTCTGCAGCAAGTACCGCGGCCGGGTCACCCCGTGCGGCGCTCTGGCCGAGACGTGTGACTCCAGAAAGCTCTCCCACAGCCCGGTGGCATCCAGTCGCGCAGGATTCGACCGGTAGAAGACCCGGCGCACGGGCTCGGCGATGTCCGGGTGCATGCGGAACTGCATCTTCAGCTGGCCAAGCCCCTGGGTCCGGTCGGAGAGCACCTCGGCGACCGTCGCATCGGACGTACCCGCGGTCGTCATGGGCTCGAACAGGCTCCGGAACAGGTTGAGTACCCCGAGCCGATCCTTCTTGGCGACGTAGTGCAGCTTGACCTTCGCCTCGTTCGAGTACTGGCTCAGACTCTCCAGGAAGTTCTCGACATCGTCGCTTCGATGTGCGCCCAACTGCCGGTGATCGCCGATCAGCGTCCACCGCATACCGAGCGTCAGCGGCACCAAGAGCTCGGTCGGCCACGCCTTGGCCGCCTCCTCGACGATGACCCAGTCGAAGCTCTCGGTGATGTCGGTGGAGTCGGAAAGCGCGTCTGCCGCGACCGAGCAGGTGGCCAGCACGACGCTGGCTCCGTTGCGAAGCCGTTCGGAAAGCTCGAGTTGGCCGGACCGCACGTTCTCCAGCCATTCCTGAGAAATCTGTTGCTCGGCCTCAGTCAACCGGCGTCCGAATTCCCGATCGGGATCCCCCTTGGCGTGCTGCTTCAAGCGTGCCTGTAGCGACTTCACGACCTTGTCGTACGTACTCCGGGAGAGATTGTCGAGCGTGTACGGCTGTACGGCGTCCGAGACCGAGTCTTCGCCGCGCCGACTCGTCTCGCGCAAGATGATGTTGGTCTCCGGTAGCAGCTTGACGAGCCGCTCGGCGAGGTTGTCGAGTGCGTAGTTCGATTGCGCGCTCACGAGCACCTTAGCCCCGCGCTCGTTGGCCAGGAACAGCTTCAGCGCGTTGGCGACCGCCGTGGTCTTCCCGCTTCCCGGCGGGCCCTGCAGGGCGTAGAACGGTAGCTGGGAGAGCATGGCGAGGATGACCTCAGGGCTGTTTCCGTGGAGCTTTCCCTCGGGATCCACGTCCCAGTCCTGTTGGCCGATCTCGATCGACCGTGGGTGACGTAGCTCGCTGATCAAGGTGGGCTGGCCCTCGAGCGCCTGGCGCGCCCGCAACTGCCGGCTCAGTTGCGGCCGCGACCCGCTGTCCTCGGCCGGCCGCACCCAGCCCCGGTCTGGTACGTTCACACCGGGTTTGGCCCGGACTGTGACAGTGTTCTCGTCGAGGCGCCGGGAGTACTGCACCGTGTTCGAGCTACCGCTGAAACCCGGGGACGTCAGCCGCCCGTCCAGCGAGAGGTCGGTCCAACCTTTGCCTTCGTCCAACCCGGCCAGGAAGTCACCCAGCGGCGGGCGCCGTCGAGGATCCCTGGCGTAGGCAGTCATCAACCCGTCGCCGCGTTGCCGCCAGCCGTCGTCCCGTGACTCGTCGAGCCGCAGGTCGACCAGCGCGCCTCGCCGGTCCTGGACAACGTAGGGATAGGTCCGGGCGTCGAGGACGGCGCGCTGGTAATCCAGCAGGAAGTCCACCGACTGCAGGAACCTCTCGTTCTCGGGGTCGCGCAGGTGGCTGCGATCCACGCTCGTGGCCAGCGGTTCCCACGACGGCCGGTCGACTCGCTTGTCGCTGATCGACTGCTGGGGGAAGAAGGCGACCAGGTCGATCGCGGGCACCTTCCGGCGCGGCTGCGCGGTGTAGATCTCCCTCGCATAGATGTGCTCGCGCAGGTATTTGATGACTAGGGTGTCCTTGAGCGTCTCCCGGATGGAGCCGTCCAGCCCTTTGTCCTGCAGGTAGGCGCAGAACCACACGGCACGCTGGCCGATCAGCACCCATTCCGCCTCATGGAGGACATCCGAGGGACCGGTGGCATAGCCCTCCGCACCCGTCAAGGAGTGCACGAGGTAGGCGTCCTGGAGTTCCTGCTCGTAGAAGGCCTTGAGCTCGTCCCGGCCGGCCGCATCGCGCGGGCTACGTGAGATCCAGCCTCGTTCCTTGTAGATGGTGTCCGCGGACTCGTCCGGCATGAAGGCGACCAGGTAGGGCCGGCTGGCCCTGCCCTCCCAGGCACTGCGGATGACGTCCCAGGACCGCTCGATCATGATCGCGAGGTCGTAGGACGACTCCCGGCCGTCCGGTTCTGCCGCGAGCATGTTGGCGAGCACCGCTTTGAGTTCGGCCGGGACGTCCGGCGAATCGCGCAACTTCCGGCGCATGGCCGCGTGCAGGTCGGCCAAGGCTCGGATCCGCTGGCCTGGTCGGGCGGCCGCGACAGCGGACAGTTCGTCCGGTAACTGTTGCGGGATCCCGCCACAGAACAGCTCCCATCCGAAGACGCCGAGGCCGAAGAGGTCGGTGCTCTCCCAGTCGCGGCGGCTCCGGTGGTTCTCGTCGAACAGAAAGGGATGGATCTCCGGTGCCAGGTAGGCGAGATGCCGTGCGCCGGCCTCCGAGTCGAGTGCGGCGTGATGGGCTGGGTCGAGGTAGAGCTTGCGCGTCACCCACCGGATCTCACCGGTGTCACCGGTCACGACGCGACGGATGAGGTTGCTGATCAGAGCACTCATCTCGAACCGGCTCAGCGACAACTGCGGCCCGGCGACGCCGTCATTCCGCCACCGGAGCGCCGTTGGAAGCATTAGGCGGTGCATCACACGCGCGCCGTGTAGCCGCTTGAGCGCATCGAGCAGCAGGCTGAACTGTTCGAACGCCTCGAGTGGTCTGTCCGCCGCCCAGTTCACGGCCTCGTTCAAGTCCAGTAGGCCGCCGAGCGATCGAGTGATGGTGAAGGCGATGCCCTCACCTGGTCGTTGCTTCGAGGCTTCGATGACCGGCAGGGCCGGATGATCAAGAGCCCGGAGCCGTAGCAGCGTATGGGCCGATCGTTCCCAGAGTTCGCCGGCGAAGCCCTCGACGCGATCGAAGATCGTGACGTCGTACTGCGCCGAGTGACGCTCCAACCGGGCGCGCGCCAGCACTCCACCCACGAGGACCTCGACGGGCGCCACCCGTTCGAATCCTGGGAAGGGCGAGGTCTCGTCGTGACAGAAGAGACGCTCGACGAGTTCGGTGTAGTCGCGAGTGTGCCCGACCGGCGTCATCGACGGTTCACGTGGCTGGTTGCCCGGACTGCCCACGTGGGTTCCCTCCCTTCGATCCGTAAAGGACGTCGTCCTCCATCTCGATCTCGATCGTCCCGCCGTCGAGCACCACGACGAACCGTCGGAGGTTTTCGGCCGGCGTCAAGCCCCGGATCGCACCGCCGAGGTGCAGCTGGTGCCGGATGCCACCCGACCATGGGTCCCAGAGGCAGATCAGGCCGTCGTCACCCCCGCTCACCAGAACGGCGTGGCCTTCGTCGAGCTGTAGCGTGAGCAGCGCACGGACCCAGTCCCGGTGCTGCCGCAACGGCGGCCCAGCCGCCTCACCGGTGTCGGCCCGCCAGGTGTGGATGTCGTTCGAACTGCTGGTGGCGATGGTCACCGCGCTCTCGCCGGTGATGACGGCGGCGCAGCGTAGCTTGTCCGCCTTCAGCGGCAGATCCGTGGCCGTGTTGGTCTCCAACCGGCACCTGAGCAGGCCGGAAGGGGCTCGCATGAGAGTGACCGCGCGACCATCGGACGTGGTGAGGTCCCAGCGCGCGGGAGATTCGCGGTGGTTAGCGCTGCCCGGCTGCCGTGCCGATGCGGGCTGAGCCACGACGACGGTCGTCCAGATCTTGACCTGCCCGTCGCGCGAACCGCTGGCCACCAGCGGTGCGCCGTCCGGTGAGCGAAGGGCGACCAGATCGGTGACGACGTCGTCGTGGCCCGTGAGATCCGGGCCCACGGATGCCCAGGTTGCGCCGTCCCAGAGGCGCACACGACGGTCGGCGCCGCCGCTGGCGACGATGATCCGACCGGCGTCGTCGGACAGCAGCGCCAGGGCACGGACCGGTCCGTCGTGAGCGGCGAACGACTCGACCACATCGAGGTCGGCATGGTTCCAGACCGTCACCACGCCAAGGGCGTCACCGGTCAGGATCAGCCCGGCCCTCTCGATCACCGCCACTGACCACAGCGGCGTGGACCAGATCTCCTTCTTGCGGCGCCGGCCATGCGGGAGACTCCACCGTCGGAGCGAGCCGTCGACACTGACGGAGACGAGCTCCCGTTCGCCACCGGCGTCGAACATGGCCAGACCGGTGATGCGCGCCGCATGCCCGGTGAGCGGCATTGGTTGCTGACCGGTGGCCCGATCAGGATTCACCAGCCGCAACCGGCCGCTGGTGGTGCCGATCGCGAGTAGTGACGTGCCATCGGCAGTCGGGCAGGCCTCGACCGCACAGCGGGTGCCGCCATCGCGCCCGCGTAGCTCGGACGCCTCGCCCTCGCCATCAAGTGGCCACAGCCTGGTCGGCTGTCTCGTGCCGACCGACGCGAGACTTGTCCCGTGGGATCCGCTCAGTGTGGCCAGGCCAAGGATCTCACCGCCCGTGCCGGTGGTGACGTCGGTCGTGCTGCCTTGCCAGGGGTTCCACAGCCGTATCTGACCGTGGTCATTGCCGTAGGCGACGACGACTGTGCCGTCGGCCGCCGCGCAGACGGCGAGGGAGTTGACCGGGATGGGTGGACTCGGCAAGTCCGTCTGGTACGACGGGTCGCGGACGATCTGGGCTGCGGCGACCTGCCAGGCGGCACCGGCCACCGGTTCGATGGTGGGCAGATAGTGACCGGCTGCCCTGGCCGCGCCCAGTTGCCTGTATCCGCATCGGTCGCCGTCCGTGCCGTCCAACGCGAGATGTGCGGTCCTGCGGACGTCCAGAACCGACGGGGGAAGGTCGGCCGCCGGTGATCGCCAGCTGTCCGCCACGAGCGTGGCCAGGTCCAGCCGGTCGAGTACCTCCGGTGCGCCCTCGAGGACGGACCACCCGTGGCGCCCGAGCGCGGCGGCGTGCCCGGAGAGGTGACGGCGCAGATAGGGTGGAGAATCAGGTGCCTCCAGCGTCAACCGGACGAGGGCCTCCAGCACGGCCGTCCGCGTCTGCCGGTCCAGCCGAGCCAGCAACTCCTCGGTGAAGGTCCGGTGAGCAAGACGGAAAACGCTGCGGCCGGCCTCGGCGTCCAGCATGACGTAGGGCCCCGCGACTCGGAGCACCTGGTCGATGTCGGCCTCGGTGAAGGTCTGACCCGGAGCGAGGACGCTCGCCACGGTGGCCCAGATCCGGTCGGCTCGCGGGAGCCCACGGCCCTGCGCGCAGGCGAGGGCGAGTAGGAGGGGCTCCACCTGCGGATGCGCGCCAGCCAGACGCTGCATGGCCCGGCGGAAGAGCGCGGACCGGCCGAGCGCCATCGTCCGGCGGCGCTCGGCGGTGAAGGCGCCGGTGAACAGTGCGGGCGTGGCCAGCAGTTCAGTTACCAGGAGCCGAACGTGAAGGAAGTCCCAGCCGGCGTCAGCGTCCGCGTCGGCCCCGCCCGCCAGCCGTTCGCTGAGATCCGCGAGCACGTCGCCCAGGTCTTCCTCAGCGGCGGCCAGACCGGCGGAGCGCAGCTGTGCCACAGCGAACTCCAGGGCCGCGGCCCGGTCGTCCTGGAGCGCCAGGACCGTGACGTCGAGACCGGAACCGAGCCCTGGGCCTTGCAATAGCTCAAGGAGCCCGGCGCCGTTGGGACCAGACCGCGGCCGGGTGGCCAGCACGATCCGCACCCCCGTGAGTTCGGCGAGCTGCCCCAGAAGTGCCGCGATGTCGGCGGGGTCGCGCGCCTCGTCCAGGGCGTCCGCGAACAAGGTCAGGGGCGCCTCCCGCTCGGCCAGCAGTCGCACGAGCTCCGTCACCTGCTCCGATGGAGGTCGATCGGCCGGCAGTTCGATCTCCGCGATGCGGGCGAGGCGGGTCACGACATCCGCGGTCGCCGCCCCCGTCAGGAGCAATGCTCCGTCGACGGGCGGGAGAAGACGCCCGCCGGCCCAGTCGTCAATCAACTGCGGAGCGTGCTCGAGCGCTCGGCGCAGAGACGGGACGGCGTGCAGCATGAGGTGCGCCAAGAGCGCCGACTTGCCGCTCCCCGGCCCGCCGGTCAGCACGAACATCCCCGTGCGGTGGGTCGCCAACCAGGTGGCGATGGCCGAGCGTTCGGCGACCCGCCCGAAGAGGCGGCCGCCGATCTCCAGCAGATCGGACCCGAGGCCTTTGCGGGCGAGCTGTACGAGCGTGGACTCGGGCAACTTGGTGAGAACGTCTCTGACGTTGGGATAGATGTCGACCGCCGTGGTCAGTGTCGGGGTCAGGTCGCGGCGCGGAGTCAGCGTGGACCGGCCGGATAGTCCCATCGCTCGCACGAAGCCAGGCTGGAGAACGTCCTCGAACCGGTTGGCGAGGTCCCTGATGCTGATCAGCTTGTCGTTCGACCAGTAGGCCGCGCAGATCTCCTCGAGCGCCCGCCGGAACGTCCCGAGGTAGCCCTCACCGCGATCCTCGCCGGAGCCGATCAGGAGCACGCCGTTTCGCACCCGGCGCCGAGCGAGCTCCGACTCCATCATCTCGGCGAATCGGATCCCGCCACATGCTTCGACCACGACGATCACCCAGTCGGGCTCGTCCCGCAGCCGGTGTTCGTCGGCGACGTACTTGGCCAGCTTCGCAGGTTCCAGGCCTACGTCGGTCGCACCGGCGGGCACGTGGAGCTCGACGTCATCCTCATTGCTGGAACCGTGACCGATCCACAGCAAGAGGGAACTGCGCGAGACGGCCGGCTGCGACCACGACTCCAGCCGTGCGAGTGCGGTCCCGACGTCCCGCTCGAGGGCGTCCACGTCCCAGGGGCGCAGGTCGCCGCCCCAAGGAGACAGGATGGCGGCCACGCGCTCGGCCTCGTCGTCCGCTGTCGGTAGATCGGGGTGGTTGTTGTAGTGGCTGATGACGATCGGGACGACGTCGAAGGCGTTCACAGAGGGCCTGGGCCCAGCACCGATCTCGCTCATCTGTCGCCGATGGGGTCGGCGCCGACCAGGACGAGCTTGGTGACCTCGGCGTTGCCGGCGGAGACCCGGACGCGGTACAACCCTGCGACCTCCAGATCGGTACGCACGATGAAGGCGCCCTCATCGCGCCGGCCACGGACGAGCGGGCGCCGGACCACGGCATCCCGCCGTGCGGTGTCCTCCACGGCACATGTGATGTCGGCCGGAGTGTGGTCGGAGCGAATCCGGATCTCCAGCGGTTGGTTCGGACGGATCTCGTCCTGGGTCTCAAGGCCGAGTGGTGTCTCGTTCAGGGCCTGCCCGAGCACGGTGTCCAGGTCCGTGGCGCCGGTGATCACCTTCTGCACGATGTGCAGAGACGCCCGGTTCACGGCGAGGGACTGGTGGTGCTGCGCCACCGGTATGCCTTCTGTGGCCGCCGTGCGGGCCGAGTACTGGAAGACCGTGCCGTCGCCGTCGAGGTTCTCGGCAACCAGCCGTCCGGACTCCCGGATCAGGTCGTCCTGGCTGTTCCGCCGGTATCCCCAGGCGTGGGTGACGACGTCGCTCCCCCTGAATTCCAGGCTCTGGGGCGTCTTTTGCCCGATGCCGACCACAGCTCGATGACCCGGCAGTTCGCCGGAAGCCGTACGGGCTCGGCGTTCGAACGCTTCCCGCACGAGCTGCGGTGCGCCGCCAAGACCAACGACGTCCGACCGGCCGAGCGCCACCACGTCGTCGCCCCGCAGCAGGCAGCGGTACCACGGCAGGAGGTCGTAGAGCCCGGGCATGGACCGGCAGGCCTGCCGCGTCGCGTCGGCGGGCATTCCACGCGGTCCGCCGTCGCCTGTCGCCAGCATCCCGATCGTCTTCACCGATCCTGCGAACGGCGTGCCCAGGGTCACCACGGCCCGGGTGTCCGGTTGCTCGACGGCAAGTCCGGACATCGCCCTGACCAGCAACCCGCCCATCGAGTGGGCGACGAAGACGAGGCGGGGCTCGCGGTCGTCATTGCGGCGCGAACGCACCTCGCTCAGTCGCTCGTGATCCCGCCACCGCTTGAGATGGGCGCACGCATCCCGGGCGAGGATCCTGGCGTTGTGCTCGACATCCAGTCGCCAGTCATAGGCGAAGGGAAGGACGGCGTCCGGATGCAGGACCGTTCGGGTGACGGCCTCGACCAGCCGTTTGTAAGGCTCCATGCCGCCAAATCCGGGCAGCCATTCCGGCAACATGAGCAGGCCCGTCGGCACCACCCTCCGGAGCTCGCCGCTCAACTCCGGATCCCGAACTCGAAGCGCGTCGATTCTCGACCCCGAACCGATCCGAGCAGCGTTCTTCAGTGCAGAAGAAATTCCCCAGATCTGACGGCCACCCGACTCGTGGACGAGACTCAGCGTACTTCCCATGATTCCCGGCACGATCACCACGGCGTCGAACACAGCGACGTTATCTGGCCGCCGATCAGATGAGCGAATCTCTCGCATCGTTCCCCTGGGTGCTCGACGGACGATCTCGAGTCGGCGTGGGTACGTGGGTGTCAGCCAGCGTACCCAACTTCCACCCATTTGCGGATCTTCTGATCAAGTCAAACCGGACGTACTTCACGAGGGTTTGGCGCTCCAGAGCCAGGCGCGTCCGACGACGTGGAGACGGCATGCCTCGAGAAGCCCTCGGTGCTCCCATGCCACCGCGCGCGGCCGCCGCCTGTCGCCGATGGCAATCGCCCATTCGGGGTTCTGACCCGTCACGATTCGGGGCCGGCGACAACCAGAAATGCTCTCACCCGTGTGGCGATACATGGGTGAGGGCCCGTCTCCTGGATCGCTGGAAGGTACGCATGCGGACGAACACGTCACGCTGGTCCTGGCGATGCCGCATCCAGCACTGAATTCACTGCTACGGCTACGTCGAGCACGCTCGGACCGGTCGCGGACTCTGGCGGCCTCAGCCCTCGTCGCGCTGGGCCGCCCGTGGATCGCTCATGAGCCGCTCGGCGGCGTAGGTCAGGGTCCTGGCGATCCTCGGGATGTCCTTGACGGGGAAGCGGCTGGCCGGGGCGCTCAGGCTCAGCGCGGCCGGGACCCGGGTGCCGGTGATGCCGACGGCGACGCAGCGGCCATCCTCCTCGTTCTCCTGGTCGTCGACGGCGCGGCCGCGCTGGCGGACCAGCTCGAGCTCCTCGAGGAACCGGTCGAGGGAGGTGATGGTGCTGGGGGTGCGCCGCGGCATCTCGACCTCGTGCAGCAGCTCGCGCACCCTGGCCTCGGGCAGCTGCGCCGCGATGGCCTTGCCCAGCGCGGTGCAGTAGAGCGGGTCGCGGGCGCCGGGCGCGCTCACCATGCGCACCTGACGCAGGCTCTCGGCGACCTCGACGTAGCGCACGGTGTTGCCGTCGAGGACGCCGAGGTTCACCGTCTCGCCGGTCTCGTCGCGCAGCTTCTCCAGCCACGGCCGGGCGCGCTCCTTCAGCATGTCCAGGTCGCGCGACTGCATGCCGACGAAGCCGAGGCCGAGGCGGTAGCGCCCGTGGGCGTCGCGCTCGACGTAGCGGTGCCGCTCCAGGGTCCACAGGTACCGGAAGGCCGTGGCCTTGGCCATGCCGATGGAGCGATGGACCTCGACCAGCGCCATCGGCTCCGGCGACTCCTGTAGCACGTTGAGCATCGAGACGACCCGCTCGACCGAACGGTTGTTGTACTTCCTGATCTGCTCCGGCGTCGCCGTCGCGGGATCGGGCGCGCCGGTGATGTCGATCTCGTCGCTCATGGTTCTCCCCCTGCCTTCATCGGAACACCCAGCCGCCGTCGACGGTGACGACCTGGCCGGTCACGAACGCGCTGTCGTCGCTGGCGAGATAGACGAAGGTCGGCGCGAGGTCGTCGGCGTAGCCGCGGCGGCGCAACGACTGCTGCGCCACCACCTCGTCGAAGAGCGCCCGCTCGTCCGCGAACAGCTCCGTCTCCTGCTCGGTCCGGATCGCTCCGGGCATGACGGCGTTGACGCGGATGCCGTCGGCCCCGAGCTCGCGGGCCAGCGCCCGGGTGATCCCGATGATGCCCGCCTTGCTCGCGGTGTAGTGCAGCGATCCGGGCTGCCCGGTCTCCGCCATGATGCTGGTGACGGTGACGATGGAGCCGTGCCCGGAGGCGGCCAGATCCGGATGCGCGGCCCGGGCCAGCAGCCACGTCGCGCGCAGGTTGACCGCCAGCACGTGGTCCCATTGCTCGACGGTGATGTCCTGCCAGTGCGCGTGCCCGCCGGCCGCGGCGTTCGCCACGACGATGTCGAGCGGACCCAGCGCGCGCCGCGCCTGTTCCACCAGGTCCGACGGCCCGCGCGGGTCGCCGAGGTCCGCCTCCGCCGTGACCACCCGCGCACCGCCGGCCGCGAGCTCGTCGGCCAGCTGGGCGGCCTCCGTCTTGCGGTCGACGCGTGGCTCGTGGGCCAGGACGACGGACGCGCCCTCGGCGGCGAAGGCTCGGGCCGCCGCGGCGCCGATGCCGCGCGACGCGCCGGTGACCAGTGCGACCCGGCCGGCCAGGCGGCTCATCGGACCGTCTCCGGGTCGAACCGGGCCTCGGGCTCGAACGGGTACATCGGCCGGCGGCGTTGGTGGAAGCCGAACACGGAGAGGTCGGCGCTGGTGGAGCCGGGGGTGTCGGCCCAGATCAACTGGCTGGCGATGGGCTCGAACGCCGCCCGCGGGGCATGGACGCCCTTGGCGACGACGATCGGCACGCCGGCCGGGTCGATGCCGAGGGTGCTGAACTGCATCCGGCTCCAGGTGCCTTCGGGCCGCGAGTGCAGCGCCAGCAGATAGCCGTCATCGGTGCGCACCCCTGCCGAGGTGCCCAGGTCGAAGACGCGGGCGCCGCCGTGGGTGGCCGACGGGTCCTCGAACCGGCCGTCGGTGACGGCGATGACCTCGCCACGGATCGGGAACGGGCTGCCGTGCCGGTCGTCGACCTTGCCGCCGACCGTGAGCTCGACCCGGGCGCCGACGCCGGCGGCCGCGCACGACAGCGCCACCGCGGGGTCGTAGACGCACTGCGCCACACCGGTGACGCCGAGCCGGCGGGCCGCGTGCAGCAGATGGGTGGAGTCGCCGGGGCTGCCGCCGCCGACGTTGTCGCCCATGTCGAGGACGACCACGGGGCCGCCGTCCGCGGCGCCGGCCTGCCGCATCGCCTCGTCCGTACCGGGCGCCGTTCCGACGAAGTCCGCGCGACGTTCCCAGGTCGCGGCCGCGACCGACCGGGCGGCGTCGGCGGCGAGCGCCGGGTCGCCGTCGGCGACGGCGACCACCGACATGCCCATCTCGGCGACGTCGGCGTACGGGAACCCCTCGACCAGGCTCACCGAGAGCACCCCGGGACGGCGTTCCTGCTCGCGGGCGCCGGCGAGCAGCCCGCGCATGGGCTCCTGACCCGTGCCCATACGCAGGATGCCGGCCGCTAGGGGCAGCTCGGCCAGCGCCATGACCGGCCGGATCTCGCCGCGGATCGTCCGGCCCAGCAGCCGGGCACAGGCCAGGCCCTGCTCACGCGCGTCGACGTGCGGGTTGGTCTGGTAGACGGTGATGACGTCGGCGTGGTCGACCAGCCGCCGCGAGACGTTCGCGTGCAGGTCGAGCGTGACGCCGATCGGGACGTCCGGGCCGACGGCCGCGCGCACCCGCCGCAGGAACTCGCCGTCGGCGTCGGGGTGGCCGTCCGCGACGGCCGCGCCGTGCTGCGGCAGCAGGACGCCGTCCCACGGTCCCTGCTCGCGCAGCCGCGCCAGCACGAGACCGGTCAGGTGCTCGAACGCCTCGGCCGTGCTGGCGCCGGTGGGCGTGATCCAGCTGTACACCAGCGGGACGACCTCGACGTCAGGTTCCTCGGCCGCGTAGGCGAAGTAGCCGGCGAGGATCGACTCCGACCGCTCGTGACGCTGCCGGATCGCCTCGCCCTCGAGGATGCCGGCCCGCTGCCACGCCGCCAGCGTCGCCGTCGACGGGGCGAACGTGTTCGCCTCGTGACCGAAGCCTGCCATCGCCAGACGCATCAAGCGGACACCTGTGCCGCGGCGGCGTCGAACCGCTCCAGCGTCGCCGCCATCTCCTTGTCCGCGTGCGCGGCCGAGACGTACCAGATGCCCCGGGCGGCGACCCAGACGCCGTGGTCGGCCAGCGTGTGCGAGAACGCCGCGTAGCGGTCGAGGTCGAGGCCGGCCAGGCCGGCGTAGTCGTGCACCGGCGCGGGGTCGCCGAAGGACACGTGGAAGGCCATCGGCAGGCCCTGCGCACGCAGCGGCAGACCGTGGTCGCGGCCGATCTCGACGATCGCGTCCATCAGCGAGTCGCCGTACTCCTCCAGCCGCGCGTACGGCGGGTCCTCGCGCAGCGCCTTCAGGCTGGCGATGACGGCGGCGCAGGCCGGCACGGAGCCGTTGAAGGTGCCCGCGTGGACGACGCCGTCGGCGAACCGGTCCATCAGCGCGGCGGAGCCCGCGAGCGCCGACACCGGCCAGCCGCCGGCCATCGCCTTGCCGTAGACGGCGAGGTCGGGCCGCACCCCGAACCGCTCGGCGGCGCCGCCCAGCGCGACCCGGAACCCGGTGATGACCTCGTCGAAGATGAGCACGACGCCGTGCGCGTCGCAGAGCCGGCGCACCTGCGCCAGGAACCCCTCGGCCGGCGGGATGGCGCCGTTGTTGAACATGACCGGCTCCACGATCACCGCCGCGATGTCGTCGTGCTCGGCCAGCGTCGCCTCCAGGGCGGCGGCGTCGTTGAACGGCAGCACGTACGCCTCGGTGACGCTGTGCGACAGCTGGCCGGCGCTGCCTGGGGCAGGCTTGCCGTCGACCATGGAGATCAGGACGTTGTCCAGCCAGCCGTGATACGTGCCGGCGAAGCGGACGAACCGGTTGCGGCCGGTGGCCGCGCGGGCCAGCCGCAGCGCCGCCTGGTCGGACTCGGTGCCGGTGACGCCGAAGCGCACCCGCTCGGCCCAGCCGACGGTGTCGAGGAACAGCTCCCCCGCCTCGTTCTCGAGGACGTGGTTGGCGCCGAACACCGATCCGCGCCGCGCCTCGGCCGCCACCGCGTCGTTCACCCGTGCCGGCGCGTGACCGAGAAAGTTGGGGCCCTGCCCGAGCAGGTAGTCCACGTAGTCATTGCCGTCGGCGTCGTAGAGCCAGGCGCCCTCGCCCCGCTCGAAGAAGATCGACGGCGCGCTCAGACGGACATTCGAATGCACCCCACCCGGCGTGAGCTCGCGGGCACGGCTGGAGAACGCAGCGGAGCGCTCGAGAACGGTGGACAACCTCGCCTCCCAGGCGGTGACGGGAAACCGAGCGGGCTGCCGGCGAATCGGCAGATGTTCCACTGACTGGAACGCTCGGTTCTAACTGTTGAATCATACGGGACGAAAACGGTCCTGCCTACCCGGCATCGCGGCGGGTGGGCAGGACCGTCGTCAGTCAGCTACTCGTAGGCGGCGAGGAAGTCGCCGAATCTCTCGACGTCGAGTCGTCCCTGCCTGACGTGGCCGATGATCTCCCGCTCGGTCGTCTCCACCGCGTGCGCCGCCGCGGCGACCTCCCCGGCGATCGCGCGTGGCACCTCGACGACGCCGTGCGCGTCGCCGTGCAGCAGCGCGCCGGGCTCGACGACCATCCCGCCGACCCGCACCGGCACCCCGACCTCGACCAGGTGCGCGTGGGCGTGCGACACCAGCACCGAGCTCGCGTAGAAGCGGAAGCCCAGGGAGCCGACCTCGTCGATGTCGCGGACGCCGCCGTTGGTGACGGCGCCGACGCAGCCGTGGGCGCGGTGGATGTACGCCATGACCTCGCCCCACAGCGCGCCGACCGGCCGCTCGTCGAGGTCCTCGACGACCACGACGCGCGGCTCCGGCAGCTCCGCGATGTGCCGCAGCAACTCGACCAGGGGCACGGCGTCGTCCGATCGCTGCGCCGACCGCATGCGCGCGGTGGCCGCGTACGCCGTCCACGGGCCCGGCCCGCCGGCGACGTGCCGCACGGTGGCGTCGAGGAAGCCTTCCGACCGCGGCCGGACGTCGAAGGTCTCGATCGCGTTGGCGATCGTCGGTGTCGAGTACCGCTCCATCTCGGCCAGCCAGCGCATCGGCACCGGTTCGACGCTCATCTGCCGTGTCCCTTCCCTAGGGCGTGTCTGCCTCGTCCGGCTCGGACTGGTCCCGCGGCCGGGTGGAGAGCGCCGAGAACTCGCGCGCCGCCTCCGTGAGCGCCTCGGCGACCAGCGGGACGTCGTCCATGCTGAGGCGGGACAGCGGCGCGGACAGGCTCATCGAGATCGGCAGCCGCAGGCCGTGCACCGGCACGGCCACGCAGCGGCTGTCCGGCTCGCCCTCGCGATCGTTGATGGCGTAGCCGCGCTCCCGGATCCGGGCCAGTTCGCGCAGGTAGTCCTCCGGATCGGTGATGGTGTGCTCGGTGTAGCGCGGCATGCCCTCGCGCTCCAGCAGGGCGCGCACCTCGCCGTCCGGGCGCCAGGCGGTGAACACCTTGCCGAACGCCGAGGCGTGGATCGGGTACCGCATGTTCGGCCGCTGCACCGTCCGGGTGGCCCGCTGGCTCTCGACGATCGCCAGGTAGTAGACGCCGCCGCGGTCGAACATGCCCAGGCTGACGGTCTCACCGAACTCGTCGCGGAGTTTCTCCAGGTACGGGCGGACCCGCTGGGTGAGGACGTCGAGCCGCTCGGAGTTCAGCGCCAGCCCGACGAGGAAGCGGCCGTCCTCGCCGCGCTCGACGTAGCCGCGCGCCTCGAGCGCGGTGAGGTAGCGGAACGCCGAGCTCTTCGGCAGCTTGGTGGCCTTGGTGACGTCGACCAGCGTCAGCCCGTCGGGCCGTTGCTGCACCAGGTCGAGGATGTCGCAGACGCGCTCGACAGCGCGGATCGGGTAGGAGGAGTCGTTGGTCATCTGAGTGCTCCAGACGGGACGAGCGCGTCGGACGGCAGTCCGAGCTGTGCCGGTCGGGCGGCGGCGATGCCGGCGACCGGGGTTCCGGGATGGACGTGCGCGGCACGTCGCAGGGTGACGACGTGACCGGACGCGGCGGCGTGCACGTGCTCGAGCACCTGCGCGCGAGTGTCGACGACCGTCCCGACCAGCTGGCCGGCCTCGACCCGGTCCATCAGTGCGACCTCCGCGTGGAACATCCCGCCGACGGCGACCTGAGAGAACATGTCGACGTCACCGTCGCCGTGCACCCATACCGGCACCGTAGCGCCCGGAGAGGTCTCATCGGGGAGCATCGCGAGATCGGCCAGTACCCGCCGCACACCGGACACGTACGCGTCGAGGTACCGCTCGTCGAGCACACCGCCCACCGGCGACTCCGCGTAGATCGCCGGGATGCCGAGCTCCTGGGCCACCGTCAGCGTGCGCCCGGGGCCCAGCGCGCCGTGCGTCCACACCACCGGCGCGCCGAACGCCAGCGCCAGCCGCACCGCGCGGTCCGCAGCGTCCGACCCGTCGTCGAGGCAGCCCGCGAAGAGCGGCATGTCCGTGTCGGGGCTGGACGTGTGCAGGTCGACCAGCACATCGGCGGTGCGCAGCAACTCCTCGGTCACCAGGTGCGCCAGCCGTTCCGTGGCCGACCCGCCGGCCCGCCCGGGGAACACCCGGGCCAGGTTGAGTCCGTCGCCGGGGCCCACCCGGGTGTCCGCCTCGTACGCCGCCTCGTGCGTGACGGGGACGACGCGCAACCGGCCGGCGCGCAGCGGCAGCGGCAGCCGGGTCAGCCGGGCCGCGGCCAGGATGCCGCCGACCTCGTTGCCGTGCACGCCGCCGAGGATCACGACGGCCGGCCCGGGTGCGCCGCTGTCCAGCTCGTGGACGTCGATCCCCGCTCCGCCCGGGCCCGTCAGCCGGTGCTCCCGCCACGCCGCGGTCATCGCGTCCGCCCGAGTAGCGCGTCGAGCCGGGCGGGAACGTCGCCGGCCGAGATCACCGGCGTGTCGTCGGCGGGGGCCATCCGCCGCAGCGCGTCGCGGTCCTTGTAGCCGGCGCCTGTGAGCACGATCGCCACCCGGTCGTCGCGCCGCAGCCGCCCGGCGCGGGCGTCGGCGAACAGCCCTGCCAGCGCGGTGGCACCGGCCGGCTCGACCAGCAGGCCGCACCGGGCCAGCTCCTCCTGCGCCTGCCAGATCGCCTCGTCACCGACCTCGACGGCGTGCCCGCCGGACTCGCGCACCGCGCCGACAGCGCCGTCGGTGTCGTAGAGCGCCGCCATCTGCAGTCCCGACACCGTCGTCCGCACCGTCCCGGCGATGCCGCCGGGGAAGCCGTCGAGGGCGCGGCGCAGCGCCGCGGACCCGGACGGCTGGACGCCGACCAGACGCGGGACGCGGCCGAGGTCGCGGTAGCCGCGGTGCACGCCGGTGAGCAGGCCGCCGCCGCCGACCGGCAGGTACAGCGCCGTCAGCTCCGGCGCCTGCTCGGCCAGCTCGAAGGCGATCGTCGACACCCCCTGCATGGCCTCGGGCGCGTAGTGGAACGCGGTCAGCATCGGTGCGAACCCGCGCTGCTCCGCCTGCTCGGCGATGGCGTCGGCGACGGCGCGGGTGGACGCGGCGTCGTGCCCGACGCCGGCCACGCGGTGCACCGTCGCGCCCATGACCAGGATCTCCCGCAGCTTCACCGGCGCGGTGTCCGTGAGCGTGAAGAGGATGGCCCGCGACCCGGCCGCCGCGGCGTAGGCGGCGGCCGCCGCGCCGCCGTTCCCCGAGGACGTCCCGACCGTCCCGGCCAGGCCGCGCTCGTTCACCAGCGAGTACGCGACCGATGCGATGCGCGCCTTGAACGAGCCGGTCGGATTGCGGTCCTCCGCCTTCGCCAGCACCGACGCCACGCCGAGCCGGCGGCCGAGCGCCTCGGTGAGGTCCAGCACCGGAGTGCCGCCCTCGCCCAGGGTGACGATGCTCTTGGGCGCGACGGCCGGCAGACGGTCCGCGTAGCGCCACATTCCCTCGGTCACGTCGCCGTCCTCCCGGCCGGTCCGCTGGTCAGCTCCGCCTCGGCGGCGAAGTGGCAGGCCGTGCCCGCACCGCCGGGCGTCCGGATCTCCAGCACCGGCCGCTCCGCCCGGCACCGGTCCTCGGCCTTCCAGCACCTGGTGTGGAACGGGCAGCCGGCCGGCGGGTCGGCCGGGCTCGGCAGGTCGCCGCTGAGCAGGATCCGGCGGTCGAGGTCGCGCAGCCGCGGGTCAGGCACCGGCACGGCGGACAGCAGCGCCTGGGTGTACGGGTGCGCCGGCCGGGTGAAGACGGTGCCGGCCTCGCCGTACTCGACGATGTGCCCGAGGTACATCACCGCCACCCGGTGCGCGAGGTGCTGGACCACGGCCAGGTCGTGCGCGATGAACAGGTACGCCACCCCGAGCTGACGCTGCAGCCGCGCCAGCAGGTTGATCACCTGGGCCTGGATCGACACGTCCAGCGCGGACACCGGCTCGTCCAGGATGAGCAGCCGCGGCTCCAGCGCCAGTGCGCGGGCGATGCCGACCCGCTGCCGCTGCCCGCCGGAGAACTCGTGCGGGTAGCGGTTGACGGAGTCGGCACCCAGGCCGACCAGCTCGAGCAGCTCGACGACCCGGGCCCGGCGCGACCGGCGGTCGCCCACCCCGTGGATCTCCAGCGGCTCGGCCAGGATGTCGCCGACCGGCATGCGGGCCGGCAGCGAGGCGAACGGGTCCTGGAAGACGAACTGGATGTCGCGGCGGACGGCACGCAGCTCGCGCGCCTTCATCGCGGCGAGGTCGCGGCCGTCGAACCGGACGGTGCCGGCCGTGGGCGGGTGGAACCGCATGATCGTCTTGCCCACGGTCGACTTGCCGCAGCCGGACTCGCCGACCAGGGCCAGCGTCTCGCCCCTCCCGATCTCGAACGACACGCCGTCGACCGCGCGGACGGTGGCGACCTGGCGCTGCAGGACCCCGCCGCGCACGGGGAAGTGCTTCACCAGCCCGTCGACCGCCAGCAGCGGATCGTTGCCGCTCATGCCACCTCCTCCGCCGCCAGCTCGCTGTGGAAGTGGCAGGCGCTGACGTGGCCGGCGGCGACCTCCGTCAGTGCCGGCTGGAACCCGCACTCCGCCCGTCCGCCGGACAGCTCGCAGCGCACCCGGAAGGCGCACCCGTCCGGCAGCCGGCGCGGGTCCGGCGGCTGCCCGCCGATGGCGGGCAGCTCGTCGCGCCGCTCCCCCAGCCGGGGCAGGCTGCGGAGCAGGCCCCGGGTGTACGGGTGCCGGGGACGATGGAAGATCGAGTCGACGTCGGCGGTCTCGACCACCCGGCCGGCGTACATGACCACCACCCGCTCGGTCATCTCGGCGATCACGCCGAGATCGTGCGTGATCATCACCAGCGCGGCGTCGTGCTCGCGCTGGACCCGCCGGAGCAGGTCCAGGATCTGCGCCTGGATGGTGACGTCCAGCGCCGTCGTCGGCTCGTCGGCGATGATCAGCCGGGGACGGTTCGCCATGGCCATCGCGATCATCGCCCGCTGGCGCATGCCGCCGGAGAACTGGTGCGGATACTGCCGCGCCCGCTCCTTCGGCGAGGGGATGCCGACCTCGGCGAGCAGCTCGGCCACCCGCGTGGCCGCCGCCCGCCGCGAGATCGGCGCGTGCCGGCGCAGGCTCTCGGCGATCTGCTCGCCGATGGTCATCACCGGGTTGAGCGCCGTCATCGGGTCCTGGAAGACCAGCCCGATGTCGCGGCCCCGGATCTGCTCGAGCTCGCGCTCGCGCAGCGCGAGCAGGTCGCGCCCGGCGAACCGGGCGGTCCCCGACACCACCCGGCCGGACGACGGCAGCAGGCCCAGCACGGACGCGACGGTCACGCTCTTGCCGGAGCCGGACTCCCCCACCACCCCGACGGTCTCGCCGGGCATGACCTGGTAGCCGGCGCCGTTGACGGCCGGGACGGTGCCGCCCTCCACCCGGAACTCGGTGACGAGGTTCTCGATCGACAGCAGCGGCTCGGTCATCGGGCCGCCCTCGGGTCGGCGGCGTCGCGCAGGCCGTCGCCGACGAAGTTCACGGCGAGGACGGTGAGCGCGATGGCGATGCCCGGCGGCAGCCAGAGCCACGGCATCGACTCCAGGATGGTCAGCGACTGTGCCTCGTTGAGCATGTTCCCCCAGCTCGCGGTCGGCGGCGGAACGCCGAGGCCGATGAACGACAGCGCCGCTTCCAGCAGGATGGCCTGCGCCACCTCCAGCGTCGCGACCACCGTGAGCGGCGCGACGACGGCGGGCACGACGTGCTTGCGCAGCACCCGCGCCGGTCCGGCGCCCAGCCCGGAGACCGCCTGGATGGAGTCCTGCTCGCGCAGCGACAGCGTCAGGCCGCGGACGATCCGGAACGCGACCGGCCAGTGGAACAGGCCGATGCCCAGGATCAGCGCCGTGACGCTGGGTCCGACGAAGGCCACCACGACGATGACGATGATCAGCGTCGGGAACGACAGGACGACGTCGGTGATGCGACTGAGCACGGCGTCGACCCAGCCGCGGAAGTACCCGGCGACCGCGCCCAGCACCAGCCCGATGGTCGTCGTCAGGGCGGCCACGCTCAGCCCGACCAGCAGCGACACCCGGCCACCGGCGACCAGCCGGGCCAGCACGTCGCGTCCGGCCGAGTCGGTGCCGAGCAGGTGCCCGTCACCGGGCCCCTGCCGGATCGCCGTCGGGTCCACCGCGTTCGGGTCGTCCAGGAAGAACGGCAGCACGATGGCGGCCAGGCCGAACAGGACCAGCACCACCAGCCCGGCCACCGCCACCTTGTGCCTCCGGAACCGCCGGACGGCCAGCTGTCCAGGCGACAGCGAGCCCTGCCCCTCCGGCGGCCCGGCCGACGTCGTCATGGTGTCCAGTGCGGTCATGCGCGTGCTCCAGACAGTCGGATGCGTGGATCGATGATCGCGTAGGCGATGTCGGCGATCAGGTTGCACAGCAGCACCAGCACCGCGACCGCCATCACGAACCCGAGCAGGATCGGGTAGTCGCGGGCGCGCACGGCGTCCAGCGCCATGCGGCCCATCCCCGGCCAGGCGAAGATCTGCTCGATGATCACGGCGCCCGCGAACAGCGTCGGGATCTGCACCGCGACGACGGTGACCAGCGGGATCAGCGCGTTGTGCAACGCGTGCCGGCCGATCACCCGCCGTCGCGCCAGGCCCTTGGAACGGGCCGTCGTCAGGTAGTCCTGGCCGAGGACCTCCAGCATCGCCGCCCGTGCGTAGCGCACGTACGGCCCGGCCAGCGCGAGCCCGAGGATCGCGGCCGGCAGCACCAGGTGCCGGACGGAGTCGGCGAACCCGCCGCCGCCGGCGCTGTTGATGCCGGCGGTCGGCAGCCAGCCCAGCTTCAGGCCGAACACGTAGATCCCGATGAGCGCGACGAAGAAGCTCGGGATCGAGATGGCGATGAGGCTGAGCACCGTCGCGCCGTAGTCGACGGCGGTGTTGCGCCGCATCGCCGCGAGAATGCCGACCGGGATGCCCACCAGCAGCGCGATGACCAGCCCGGTCCCCATCAGCCGGGCCGTCGGCCCGAACCGCTCCAGCATGATCTCGGTCACCGGCCGCTGGGTGCTGTAGGAGAAGCCGAGGTTGCCCTGGACGAACTCCCCGATCCAGCGGATGTACTGCACGAACAGGGACTGGTCCAGGCCCAGCTCCTCGCGCCGCTGCTGGACGGCCGCCGCCCGGTCGCCGCTGAAGCTGAAGGGATCGACCATCATCTCCGCCGGGTCCCCCGGCATCAGCTGCAACAGCACGAACAGCAGCACGCTGATGCCGGCGAGGACCACGACGGAGATCGCCAGGCGGCGGACGATGAAGGCGAGCACGTCAGCTGCTCACGGTCCAGTCGGCCGCGTTCCAGAAGGCGTCGACCACCGACGGGTTCAGCTCGAACCCCTGCAGCCGGTCGCTCGTGGCCGCGAGCGTGTTCGGCACGTAGAGCACGAAGATCGGCACCTCCTCGTTCACGATCTTCTGCGCCTGCGCGTAGATGGACTCGCGCTCGGCCTGGTCGGTGGTGGCGATGCCCTGCTGGAGCAGCGCGTCCAGCTCCTCGTTGCAGTACGCGGAGATGTTCGCGCCGCCGACCTGGGCGCACATCAGCCGGGCGTTCATCGACGCCGGGTCGATGGTGAACAGACCGTAGCCGGAGATGAGCAGGTCGAAATCGCGGTTGCCGATCGACTCGGACAGCTGTGCGGCCTCGTATGGCTGCACCTGGGCGTTGATGCCGACCTCCTGCAGCTGGGCGGCGACGATCGTCATCGTGGTGTCGCGGTCGCGCTGCCCGGGGACGATCTCGAGGCGGACCTGCGTCGCCGGGTCCCAGCCGGCCTCGGCCAGCAGCTCGCGCGCCTTGTCCGGGTCGTACCCGTAGTGCGTGAGGTCGTCGGGCATCGCCCACTCCGGCCCGTGCACCAGCGTGTCGACGACCTTGCCCTCACCGGCCAGCACCTCCTCGACCAGCGCCTCGCGGTCGATGGCGTACATGATCGCCTGGCGGACGCGGGGGTCGGCGAGCTTGCCGGAGTCCATGGCGGTGTGCAGCGCCAGCACGCCGGGGCCGTCGGCGCGGTGCAGCGTGACGCCGTCGAGTCCCTCGATCCGGGCAACGTCGGGCGCCGCCACCTGGGCGTAGTCGATCTCGCCGGTCTCCAGCTGGGCCGTCGCGACATCCGTGGTCACGTACTGCGTGAAGACGCGGTCCAGGCCCAGCTCGTCGCGGTACTCCGGGTTGGCCGCGAACTCGACCTGGTCGTCGGTGACCCAGCGCTGGAACACGTACGGCCCGAGGCCCACGGTGGGCTCGCGGAAGAACGGGTTGTCCGCGAGGCCCTCCAGCGGCAGCTCGCCGACCACGTGCTGCGGCAGGATGAACAGGATCGGCTGCACCAGTTCGTCCAGCAGCGCCACGTTCGGCGCGTCGAGCTGGATCACGAAGGTGTGCTCGTCCGGCGCCTGGAAGCCGGCGACGGCGTCGGCCGTGCCGTCGGCCAGCGCGGCGGCGCCGTTGACGGTGCTGAACTTGCCCGCGTAGGCGCTGCCGGTGGCCGGGTTGGCGTACACGTTGTAGGTGAACAGCACGTCCTCGGAGGTGAACGGCTCGCCGTCACTCCACAGCACGTCGTCGCGCAGGTGGAAGGTCCAGGTCGTGCCGTCTGGCGAGACCTCCCAGCTCTCGGCCAGGCGCGGGCCGTACTCGCCGTCGGCGGTCGCCGACACCAGCGAGTCCCAGTGCAGCTGCTCCATCAGGTGGTCCGGGCCGATCGACGCGAGCAGCGGACTGAACCCGCGCGGCGCCTGGTAGAGCTGGACCGTCACCTCGCGGTCGCCGGCGGGCGCGCCGGACTCACCGCCGGTCGAACCGGTGTCCTCGTCGGGACCGGAGCAGGCGGCCGCCGCCAGCAGGGCCAGGCCGGCCAGTGCTGCGGCGACCGACCGATTACGTCGTCCAATCACGGTAGTGCCCCTCCAATGTCGAGCCGGGCGCCTCAACGGCGCCGGCTGGCGAACTCCACGTTGACGTCAGCGCGCGCGTCGGCCAGCACGAAGCTGTACGACGTGGTCGTGTGCGGCTGATGGATCTTCAGGTAGCGGTCGGTCACCGCGAGGCCGTCGAACCGGTGCACCACCCGGCCGTCCTCCACGCGGGAGCTGAACGACCAGCCGGTGATCTCGGTGTAGGTCTCGTTGTCCGGGCTGCTGTACAGCCGGTAGTCCGCGCCGGTGAGCCGGGTCGCGGCATCCCGGTCGCGCAGTTCGACGGCGCTGATGCCGTGGGCGGCCGGGATGCGCACGTCCAGGCCGAGCGAGCGGGCCCGGTAGTCCAGCGCCAGTGACGCCGGCGCGCAGGCCCGGTCCCAGCCGTAGACGTGCCGGGTCTGCGGCGCGGTGTCCAGTTCGGCGAAGCCGACCCGCCACGGCCGGCTCGGCGGCGGCCCGCTCAGTCGCAGCACCGATCCGTGGCCGACCCCGGCCGCGGCCAGGGTGTCCGACCGGTCCAGGATCCGGCCGTCCAGGGTCAGCCGGAGGCCGGGGCCGGCGCAGGACAGCAGGCCGGCGTCCGCGTCGATCACCTCACCGACGGTGGTCGTCGCCGGGTGGTTGAGCTTGCGGCTGGCGAACGGCCAGGCCCACTGGTCGCGGTCCGCTCGGTCGACGAAGAACGTGGGTGACGTCTGCGCCGTCGCGGCCGCGGCGTCGGCCTGTGCCTGGCAGGTCGCGGCGTCCGAGGCGTCCTCGACGACGTTGGCGACGACCTTCGACGGCTGCCCGGGCAGGAAGACCTGGAACAGCACCAGCAGCCGGTCGTCGTCCAGACGCAGGAAGTCGGGCTCGCCGGTGGCGGCGCCCAGGTTCGCCGCACCGGACGGGTCGCGCAGCCGCACCTTGCCGGTCCACGTCACGCCGCCGTCGAAGGAGACGTGCAGGGCGGCCTGGCCGATCCGGGTGCCCGCGGCGTCGAGCTCGCGGTGACCCATGATCAGCTTGGCCTGGCCCTCGGCCAACCGGTCGGTGCACGGCGCGTACGTCAGCGACAGCGCCTCCGCCTGCTGGCCGGTGGCCACCGGGTCCGTCCAGGTCGCGCCGGCGTCGGCGGAGTAGGACAGGTACACCTGCGCCCGGTTCGGCCCGACCCCGGTGGCGTAGCGGATCACCGCGACGATGCGGCCGTCCGGCAGCTCGTGCAGGGCCAGCTCGTTCGCGCCGCTGGTGTACTTGGCGCTGTGGAACGGCGGGAACTGCGGCGGGTTGTTGGGGTCGTAGGCGATGGTCCGGTAGTCGGACCAGGTCTGACCGCCGTCGAACGAGCGCAGCACGCCGGAGCGCCAGCGCATCGGGTCGGTCTCCCAGCCGTCGACCAGCTCGAGCGCGCCCCAGATCGGCAGCAGCAGGGTGCCGTCCTCCAGCTCGAGGATCCGGCCGCCGCCGACGTGCGCCTCGCGGATCGGGATCGGCAGCTCGACCGGCTCGTCGCGCCCGGTCCAGGTCTGCCCGCTGTCGGTGGACCGGGCCACGAACAGCACCGACTCGCGGTTGTTGTAGTTCGTGTGGTTCACCGCGTCGTTGTACGGCAGCAGGATGGTGCCGTCGGACAGCGTGGCCATGCCGCGGGTGGCCGCGATGCTGCCGCGGTCGCCGAAGAGCCTCGGCTCGGCCACGACCTCCGACGGTCCCCACGTCCGGCCCTCGTCGGCAGACCTGATCATCCGCAGCTGACCGCCCGGGTGCGCGTCGCCGGAGGTGTTGAACGCGGCCAGCAGGTCGCCGTTGGGCGCGCGGGTGAGCGCCGGACGCTGGGCCGGCAGCGTCGCCTCGCCGGGGAAGGTCTCCGGGCCGGTCACGTTCCAGGCGTCGACGACGCGCAGCGCCGGGTCGGGCGCCTCGGCGGCGCCGGCGGCGATCGGAGCGGGCGCGACGCCGACGAGCGCGAGCGCCACGCCGGTCGCCAGAGCGAGGAGAGCGGGCGAACGCGTCATCGGGTTCCTCCCGGGTTCAGGGTGTTCCAGGCCAGGAACCGGCCTCGGCCGGGTGCGTAGCTGTAGAAGACGGTGAGCACGGAGCCGTCGGCGAGGTCGGCCATCGCCGGGTAGCCGCACTGGTACTCCGCGGTGTGCTGGTAGCCGTGCGGGTCGCGCAGCGGCAGCGGCGCGGACCAGGAACCGCCGCCGTCCTGACTGACCCGCACCTCCACGCCCGGCGGCGTCGGACCGCCCTCGGGCGCGAACCGGCGGGTGGCCAGCAGGATCGAGCCGTCCGCCGCGCGGTGCAGCAGCGGCGACATGCCGGCGAAGCCGATCAGCTCCGGCGTCGTCCAGGTGGCGCCGTCGTCGGCCGACTCCGAGCGGAACAGCTGCATGGTCTCGTCGCCCTCGACGCCCTGCTGGCGCAGCACGGCCAGCATCCGGCCGTCGCCGGTGGGGACGACCGTGGTCTCGGTGAACCCGTCGATCGGGCTGTGCGGGCGGAAGTCGGGGTCGGCCGTGCGTGCGACGTCCGGGTTCCCGTCGTCGCCGAGACCGCCCTCGGCCGGCGTCGCGTACGCGCCGGCCAGCCGGGCGTCCGGGTCGTAGCCGATGGTCGGGCCGACGGACCAGGCGTGGCCGCCGTCGGCGGACTCCAGCAGCGCCGACCGCCACCGCTCGTCGGCGCTGCGCTGACCCCAGACGGGCCAGAGCAGCCGGCCGCCGGGCAGCTCGATCAGCCGTCCGTAGACGCACGGCCCGTGGAAGCCGAGGTCGATCGGCGCGCCGCCGGTCCAGGTCCGGCCGCCGTCGGCCGAGCGCAGCAGGTGCAGGCTGATGACCCGGCCGCCCACGCCCGCGCCCGGCGTCCAGCGCACGCCGTTGTACGGCAGCAGGACGGTGCCGTCGCTCAGGGTCGTCATGCCGACGGCGTTGAGCACGGCGTCGAGGCCGCCGACCGGCTCCGCGACGGTGTGCGGCGCCGACCAGCTGCGGCCGCCGTCACCGGACCGGACGACGCCGACGGTGCCGCCCGGCCAGCCGTCGGGCACCGTGGAGTAGCTCGCCAGCAGCTCGTCGCCGGCCCAGGTGAGGCCCGGGAACATGGCCGGCACGGCGTCGACGACCACACCGCTCCCGGTGACCGCCCAGGCGGTGGTCAGCGTCGTCATCAATTCGTCCGCGACTGCTGGACGATGTCCGTCACCGCGGCCACGAACACGGCGTCGGGCTGCGTGAACGGCGCCGTCGTGCCGGGCGCCGGCAGGTCCAGGACGACCGCGGCGGCCACCTTGATCGCGGCGATCGCCCGGGCCGAGAACCCGGCGCCGTCCAGCGGCACGTCGAGGATGTCCAGCAGCCGCTGGTACGTGCGCTGGGCCTCGGCGGCGCGGGACGGGTCACCCGAGCGCGCGGCGTCGAACACCGCGACCGCGGACCCGGGCAGGATGTTCGCCAGCCCCGGCACGATGCCGTCGAAGCCGAGGTACGCCGCCAGGTCGAGGGTGATCTCCGACCCGAGGTAGGTGGCGAAGCCGTCGACGTGCTCGGTGGCCGCGCACAGCTGCCGGCCCGCCGTCAGGTTGCCCGACGAGTCCTTCAGGCCGCGCAGCACGCCCTCCTCGGCGAGTTCGCGCACGAGCGGCACCGGCAGCTTGCGCGGCGCCCGCGCCGGCACGTCGTAGGCCAGCACCGGAATGCCGATGGCCGCGGCGATCGTGCGGAAGTGCTCGGCCATCTCGGCGTCGCTGGTGTCGAAGAACAGCGGCGGCAGCACCAGTGCGGCGTCGGCGCCGTCGGCTTCGGCCTCCCGCGCGGCCGTCACGGCGTCGGCGGTGCCGAGCCCGGCGACCCCGGCCCAGACCGGCACCCGGCCGGCCGCCGTCTCGACCACGACGCGCAGCACGGCGGACCGCTCGGCCGGGGCCAGGTTGCCCAGCTCCCCGGTCGAGCCGTTGACCAGCAGGCCGCGGACGCCCGCCGCGATCTGGTGCTCGACCAGGGCCTTGGTGGCGGCGCGGTCCGGTGCGCCGTCCTCGGTGCGGAACACCACCAGCGGAGTCACGACGCCGGTCGGTAGGGCACGGTCGGTCATGTATCTCTCCACACGAAGATTCGGTCGGACGGGGACACTTCAGGTCTTGCGAAACCGACACCTGCGTTCCACCAATCAGAACGCGCTGTTTCAGTAGTCTGTCGACCCGGGCTCTGGTGTCAAGAGTTCCGGGCGCACGAAATTGGACCGTTACGTTTCGCTTACTGGAACCTCGTCGTCACCGACGTACGCGACGCACTCCAGCTCGACCTGGAGGAAGTCGAATCCCATCGACGACGTCGTCCGCGCCGGCCGCGGGTGCTTGAACGTCTCGCGGTACAGCTCGTTGTAGCGGGGCAGGCTCGCCTCGTCGCGGACGAAGGCCGCGATCTTCACGATCTGGTCCTCCCTCCCGCCGGCCTGCGCCAGCACGCGGCGCAGATTCTCCACGCTGCGCATGAACTCCTCCTCGAAGGTGCCCGGGATGAACGCACCGGTCTCCGGATCGGTCGACGCCTGGCCGGAGATGAACAGCCAGCCGCCCGCCCGTACCGCCGGCGAGTACGACGCGTCGGGATCCGGCGCGAAATGCTCAATCAAGGTGGTCCATCCTCTCTCGTGGGTGGCGAGACGTTCGCCACCGGACTCGGTGCCCTCCCGGTGTCCACCCGGGCCGGCGCGCCGCTGGCCAGCGAGCGGTAGACGGCGTCGATGGTCGCCACCGCGATCGCCGCGTCGGCGCAGTCGTAGCCGAGCCGGCGCCCGGTGAGGATGCCGGCCAGCAGGTCGTCCAGGACCGCCACGACGGGCGGCCGGTCGATCGGGATCGGCTCGGCGCCGGAGCCGGAGTACAGCCGCACGGCCGGCTCGCCGACGTCGACCTCGGCGTGGCCGTGCGAGCCGATCACCCGCAGGGTGTACGTGCCCGGCCCCGGACCCGGCGCCACGGGCACCCGGCCCACCACGATCGACGCGGCCAGGCCGTGGGTGAACCGCGCCGAGACGACGGCGACGTCCTCCACGCCGTGCGACCGGTGCGTGTCCCAGAACAGCGACCCGGCCTCGGCGAACACCTCGACCGGCTCACAGCCGGTGACGGCGCGGATGTCGTCGACGGGGTAGCCGAGGACGTTCATCACCTCGCCGCCGCCGGACAACCGCGGGTCGGTCAGCAGTTCGGGCCGCTCGACCGAGGCGGAGAAGTGCGTCCCGCTGGACAGGAACTCGGCGTCGACGCTGCGCGGCAACCCGAGCCGGCCATCGTCGACCCAGGCGCGCAGCCGGCGCACGGGCGGCGCCAGCGCGCGGGTCACCACGGCGCAGTGGCGTCCGGCCGCGCGGGCCGCCTCGACCACGCGCCGGGCCGCGGCGACGTCGGTGGCCAGCGGTTTGTCAACGAGGACGTGCAGGCCGAGCCCGAGCATCCGTTCGGCCAGGACGGCGTGCCGCGTGGGTTCGGAGCAGATCACCGCGACGTCGGCGTGATCCGCCCCGACGTCCTCCAGCCGCCACAGCGGCACCGACGTCGCGGTGGCGAGGGCCCGGGCGTCGGCCAGCGCGTCCGCACCGGCGTCGTCGCTCTCCGCGACGCCGGCGAGGGCGTAGCCGGGATGGGAGGCCAGCAGCTCGGCGTAGCCGGCGGCGTGCCGGACCGCGCTCACCAGCACGGTCCGCAGCGGTTCAGGCATCGAGGTCGCCTCCCCCGGGCTCGACGTCGACCGGCCACCCGGTCTCCAGCGACCGCTGGGCCGCGATCGCCGCCGCCAACGCCCACCGGGAGTGCCGCAGGGCGACGATCGGCTCGGCGTGCCCGGCGACGACGGCGGCCGCGTGCTCGGCCTGGCGCTGGACGGCGTCCCCGACCGAGGCGAGCGGAACCGGCGGCCCGCCACCCGACGGCGCGGCGTCGTCGGCGGTGTGGTGGGCCAGCGTGCCCTCGGTGCCGCAGAGCACCATCCGGCGCAGCACGTCGCCGGGCTCGCGCAGCCCGTAGGAGACCTCGATCATGGCCAGGCCGCCGCCGGCGAAGCGGACGGTCAGGTGGAAGCTGTCCGGCGTCGGCAGGTCGGGAGCGTGGGTGCACCAGCCGCGGGTGAAGACCCGCTCCGGCCGGGTCCCGAGCAGCCAGATCGCCAGGTCCAGCGGGTGCATGCCGTTGTGGACGAGGTGCCCGCCGGACTGCCGCGGGTCCAGCTGCCAGCTGCGCCACGCGCCCGGCCAGACGTGCCCGACGTACCAGTTCAGGTGCAGCAGCCGCGGGTCGCCGACGCGCCCGGACCGGCTGGCCGCCTCCAGCGTCGCGACGACCGGCTGGAACCGGACCGTCTGCCCGACCATCAGCCGGACGCCGGCCGACCGGGCGGCCCGCACCATGGCGTCGAAGTCGGCGACGTCGCGGGCCGGCGGCTTCTCCACGACGACGTGCTTGCCCGCAGCGACGGCGGCCAGCGTGCGGCCGGGATGGTCCTCGGTCCGCCCGCACACGTACACGCCGTGGGTGTCCGGGTCGGCCAGGACGTCGTCCAGCACGGTGGCGGCGCGGGCGCCGGGCGCCAGCGCAGCGACCTCGGCCGCGCGGGCCGGGTCGGAGCCGAGCACGTGGGTGACGCGTACCCCCGGCACACGGCCGAGCGCGGCGACGTGCGCGCGGGCGATGCCGCCCGACCCGAGCACCGCGATCCCGGCCGGCCCCGGGTCCGGCCCGGTCACCGGGCCGTCCAACCGCCGTCGACCGGCAGCGTCACCCCGGTGACGTAGGCCGACGCGTCGGACGCCAGGAACACCAGCGCGCCGGTGACGTCGTCCTCGGCGGCCATCCGGCCCAGCGGGACACGGGCGGAGTAGGCGTCGACGAAGGCCTGGCCCTGCCCGCTGTACAGCCCGCCCGGGCACAGGCAGTTGACCCGCACCCCGGACCGGCCGAGCGCCGAGGCGAGGTACCGGGTCAGGCCGACCATGCCGGCCTTGTCGTAGGCGTAGAACAGCGGCGAGGTGATCTCGGTGCCCTCGTACATCGGGAAGTCCGGGCCCACCAGTCCGTAGATGGAGCCGATGTTGACGATGGACCCGGAGCGCCGGGCGGCCATCGTCTCGGCGACCGCCTGAGTCAGCAGGAACAGCCCGCGCGAGTTGACCGCGGAGGTCGCGTCCCAGTCCGCCGCCGTCGTGCCGGCCAGATCGCCGCCGGCGCGGTGCACGGCGTTGTTGACCAGCACGTCGATCCGGCCGTGCACGTCGACGACGCGGCGGTGGAACGCCTCGACGGAGGCGGGGTCGGCGAGGTCCAGGGGCAGGCCGCTGGCCGACCAGCCGCGGTCGCGCAGGTCACCGGCCGTCTTCTCGGCGGTCTCGGCCTGCCGCGACGTCACGACCACGTGCGCGCCGGCCTCGGCCAGCGCGGCGGCGAAGGGCTGCCCGTAGAGTCCGGACCCACCGGTCACCACGGCGACCCTGCCCGTCAGCCGGAACCGCTCCAGCACGCTCATCCGCCGTCCACCTCTCGTTGACGTGGCAATGGCGGGATGGTAGCAGTGAGTTCCAACAGTCAGTATGGATGGTTTCATTCGCTGGAACTTGGAGGCGGCAGATGCCGGTGGCACGGGTGGCGGTCAGCGGGCTTGGATCCATCGGACGGCAGCACGTCGACGTTCTCCTGGCACGCCCCGGCGTCCGGGTCGTCGCCTTCGACCCCGACCCTGAGCTGCGCGAACGCGCGAACGACCGGGGCGTCGAGCGCACCGTCGACGACTTCGGCGCGCTGCTCGACCTGCGCCCGGACGCGCTGGTCATCGCCGCGCCGGACCGCTTCCACCTCCCCCAGCTCGAGACGGCCACCGGCCGCGGCATCCCCACCCTGGTGGAGAAGCCACTGGCGCCGCGCGCGGCCGAGGCCGCCGCCGCGGCGGAGCGCATCCGCGCGACCGGGACACCGGTGCTCGTCGGCTACGTCCTGCGGCACCGGCCGGTCGTGCGGGCGGTGCGGGCGGCGCTGGACGACGGCCTGGTCGGCACGCCGACGTCGTTCCAGGTCATGCTCGGCGCCTACACGACGATCACCGCCGCGGTCTCGCGGTTCGCGACCCCGGAGCCGGACCGCCTGTACCGCGACTACTCGCACGAGTGGGACTACCTGCGCTGGTTCTTCGGCCCGGTCGCACGCTGTCTCGCCGTCGCCCGCACCGTGACCGGCGTGCCGCACGTCGAGGAGCCGAACGTCGTCGACGGCCTGCTGGTCCACGCCGCCGGCGTGACGGGAGCGTTCCACCTCGACTACGTCGAACCGCGGGGCACCCGGACGATCCACGTCCTGGGCACCGGCGGATCGCTGCTGGCCGACGTGGGCCGCGGCACCCTGACGCTGCGCCGCGCCGGCGACGACTTCGACCGGCGGCAGAGCTTCACCGAACCGCCCGCCGCCGCGCTGGGCCGCCAGCTCGACCACCTGCTCGAGGTGGCCGCCGGCACCGCCACACCCGTCGTCGGACTGGACGACGGCGTGGCCGCGCTCGCCGTGTCCGACGCCCTCCGTCGGTCGGCGGCGACCGGCGACTGGACCACCGTGGAGCCGGACCGGAGCTGACGGCGCGGGAGCAGCGCGGCGGCTGCCGCCGATCCCCACATCCCGACGATGGCGCCGACGCGCTTCGACCACTTTCGGCGGCGTCCACAGACAGTCCCACACGCATGGTCGACCGTCTCGCGACAGGACCCACGGGTCCAACCGGAGCCTTGACAATCCTCGTGGTTCCGTCCATGCTCACCCACAGTGAAACACCTAGTTCCACTGTATGGAACTCAGCTCAGTCGGGTGAGAACGGCCTACAAGCGTCTGACACCTTGACGGCCTCTGGCCCCCATCGGCACATCGCGTTCACGCAGTGCGGCGGCGCTACGCACGCCCTACCGGATTGACGAACGCGACAAGCACTGGCGAACACAGGCGATCTTGTTCCAGTCCATGAACCCGGGCGACGCGCGGAGGTCTGATGTTTCTGTCTCGGATGCGATGGTGGAGAAGTGGTCGGCGCATCGCCGGCGGCGGTGTCGCACTCGCCGCATCGGCGGCCCTGACACTCACAGCGCTGGCAGGACTACCGAGCGCCGCAGCACAAGACGACCCCACCGACGAAGAACGCCTCACCACCATGGTCGGCTGGCTCGGCGCCGACACCGACCCCGCCACCGGCCCACTCGCCCAGATCGGCGGCACCGGCGGCTTCGCCCTCGACCGCGACCGCCGCAGCGTCGGCGCCTTCCTCGCCACACCCGCCCGGATCAACCGCCTGGAACTGACCGCATCCGGCAGCACCAGCACCCGACTGGCCGAACAGGACTACACCCTGTGGACCAGCGACGACAACATCACCTACCAACAACTCACCGGATGGTCCTTCCAGGCGTCAACAACCGACGGCCACCCCGTCCACACCTTCACCAACCTCGACACCACCACCCGCTACATCAAAATCAACACCCGATACACCGACACCGCACACACCTTCGTCATGACCAACCGCGCCGCCGACCTCGCCGTCTACGGCACCCCCGACGACCCCTCCCAACCCGACGAAGGCCTCACCGTCACCGACAGAGGCGTCGCCTACGCGGACCCCGCGGGGGCGGCGTACCGGCCGGCGATCACCCGCGCGCCCAACGGCGACATCCTGGCCACCTTCAACACGACCAGCGATGTCAATCCGGGCGGGACGATCAACCTCATCCGGTCCACGGACGACGGCAGGACATGGGGTCCGGCGGTCGTCCTCAAGGAGGCGTCGGAGTGGGAGAACGGTTCGATCTACTCCAGCCGCGGTATGACCACGCTCTCAGACGGCACGATCCTGTTGCCGTTCAACGAGGGCGTGAACCACTCGCCGTTCAACAACCGTGAGAGCAAGTTGTTCGTGGCCCGTTCCACGGACTCCGGGCACACGTGGGAAGGGCTCGACACGCCGATCGAGATGCCGGTGGAGACCCGTGAGCATTGGGCGTGCTGCTCCCGCATCCTGGAGCTGGACGATGGTTCGCTCCTGCTGCCTCTCTGGGGGACCAAGGACCTCGTTCCCGACTGGGAAGCCGACCCGCAGCGATGGCGCGCCGCACTGGTCAAGTCGTACGACGGCGGCCGCACCTGGACCGACTACTCCACCATCGCCTACGACCCCAACAACCCGGCGCGCGCCAACGGCGCATGGCCCGACGGATTCAACGAACCGAGCATCGCGCAGCTGCCCGACGGGCGATTGGTCGCGATGTTGCGCTACGAGTCGATCACCCCGGACCTCAGCTCGCCCGACCGGTTCCGGGTGTACGTCTCGCATTCCTCGGATCGTGGAGCGACCTGGTCACCGGTCAAGGTGACGTCACTGCTGGGCGCCACCCCGTCGGTGGCCATCGCGCCGTGCACGAATGAGCTCGGTGGTGAAGGGACCAAGCTCGTCTTCGGCTATCGGGACCGGTCCACGATTCCCGGCACGTCGACGCTGCTCAATGCTCCGGCGGTGAGCGTGTCCTTCGACGAGGGACTCACGTGGACCGGGCACATGCTGCTCCAGCCGCCCGACGGCGGCGCACCGGAGAGCTCGTTGGGCAGCGAGATGGACTTCCTCCCGCTCGACGGCTCGCGGCTGTTGACGCTGTTCCAGTACCGGTCCGCCGACGGTGGCGCGTACAAGCTGGGCTACAACGTGCTCCAGGACGCGACCGGCGGCGAGTGTCGAACCCAGCTCGAGCAGGCGCGCGAGACGGCCGAGAAGAACCTGACGCTCTTCGTCGAGCGCGGCGACCGCGACGACTGGCCGATGCGCCTCGCGGTCGGGCAGCTGACGTTCCCCCCATCGACGCTGGTCGGCGAGGTCGTGTCGGCGGCGGCGGATGCGGTGTCCTGCTCGTCGAGGGACGGAGCGTACGTCGTCGACGAGGAGGGCCGGCGACTGGACGCGACCACCTCGTTGACCGATGCGGGAGTGGGCCACGGCGACGTCCTGACGGTGTACTCGGATGATCAGGCGAACTCGCACCTCACCGCGGGCCACGCCGAGCAGGACGGGTTTCCGCAGACGCGGCATGTGTACGCATGGAGCGACACCTGTGACTACCGGCTCCCGCTGGACTCCGCATCGCGCAGCCTCGGCCTGCACGTCGAGATACCCGACGGCCAAGCCATCAGATCGGTGAGCCTGCGCGACACCGACGACACCTCACGCCTCACCAGCGACAACTACACCCTGTGGGCCAGCCAGGACAACGACGACTACCACCAGATCACCGACTGGTCCCTGACCACCGACGTCATCGACGGCCGACTGGTACACACCTTCACCGGACTGTCCGTGTCCGAGCCCTACCTGAAGATCCACCAATCCCACGCCACCGGCACCGAGACCTTCGTCATCGACAGCATGCGCGACGACGTCGACGTCAGCTTCGACGCCTGCCCCGACGGACACTCCACGGAAACCACCATCGCCTTCGGCGCCGCCGACTCCGGCGTCCCCAACTACGACCAAGGCGACGGCTGCACCTTCCTCGACCAACTCTGGGCCCAAGCACCATTCGCCGACCACGCCACCTTCGTCCGCGCCGTGCGCGACCTCACCGTGACCTGGCGAACCGACGACCTCCTCACCCGCTACGAGACCGCCCAGGTACTCGCAGCAGCCGCCCGATCCGGCACACCCCCACAGCATTAGCCCACCCCGAAGCACCGATGTCCTGGTCCGGTCCCGCCCCGAACCCCATGGAGGTTTGATGTTTCTGTCTCGGATGCGATGGTGGAGAAGTGGTCGGCGCATCGCCGGCGGCGGTGTCGCACTCGCCGCATCGGCGGCCCTGACACTCACAGCGCTGGCAGGACTACCGAGCGCCGCAGCACAAGACGACCCCACCGACGAAGAACGCCTCACCACCATGGTCGGCTGGCTCGGCGCCGACACCGACCCCGCCACCGGCCCACTCGCCCAGATCGGCGGCACCGGCGGCTTCGCCCTCGACCGCGACCGCCGCAGCGTCGGCGCCTTCCTCGCCACACCCGCCCGGATCAACCGCCTGGAACTGACCGCATCCGGCAGCACCAGCACCCGACTGGCCGAACAGGACTACACCCTGTGGACCAGCGACGACAACATCACCTACCAACAACTCACCGGATGGTCCTTCCAGGCGTCAACAACCGACGGCCACCCCGTCCACACCTTCACCAACCTCGACACCACCACCCGCTACATCAAAATCAACACCCGATACACCGACACCGCACACACCTTCGTCATGACCAACCGCGCCGCCGACCTCGCCGTCTACGGCACCCCCGACGACCCCTCCCAACCCGACGAAGGCCTCACCGTCACCGACAGAGGCGTCGTCTACGACGCGAGTGATTCGGGCACCGACACCGCGTTCTCGCCGGCGATCACCCGTGCGCCCAACGGCGACATCCTGGTCGCTTTCAAGACCACTGGCGACGTGCAGCCAGACGGTGTGATCAAGCTGGTCCGCTCGACCGACGGCGGGCAGACCTGGAGCCCGCCGGAAACGCTGGTGGAGCCGCAGATCTTCGACGGCGGCGCCATGTACGTCAGCGGTGGCAACCTCGTCACGCTGCGCGACGGCACGATCCTGCTCGTCTTCAACGAGGGCGTGAACTATTCGCCTTACAACAACCGAGACAGCAAGATGTTCGTGGCGAGGTCGACCGACAACGGCCACACCTGGGTCGGCCTCGACGAGCCGGTCCAGCTTCCCGCCGAGATCCAGCGCGAGCACTGGGCCTGCTGTTCACGCGTCAGCGAGCTCGACGACGGCACGCTCATGATGAGCCTGTGGGGGACCCTGGAACTGGCCGACGACTGGGAGCTCGACCCGCAGCGGTGGCGCGCCGCACTGGTCAAGTCGTACGACGGCGGCCGCACCTGGACCGACTACTCCACCATCGCCTACGACCCGCACATCCCTGCCGGCAACAGGGGCAACGGGTCCCGCGGTGGCGGTGTCAACGAGTCCAGTGTGGTTCAGCTGCGCGACGGACGGCTCATGGCCGTCATTCGATACGAGGGCCCGGTCGCGCTGCGCCCCGGAGCAGACCCGTTCTGGCTCTACGTGTCGTACTCCGAGGACGTGGGGCGGACCTGGTCGGAGCCGGTCGTCAGCGAGATCCGCGGCCAGGCCATCCTCATGGGCGAGGCGCCTTGCAGCGCGTCGTTGCCCGAGGACCAGACCAAGGTGATGCTGGGCCACCGCATCATGAGCTCGGCGGGACGCAGTCCTACGCCGGACGAGCCCTATGCCGACCTCGCCGGCGTCAGCGTCTCGTTCGACGGCGGCGCCACCTGGCCCAACCGCGTCGTGCTTCAGCATCCCGCGGGCCTCGCACCGGGCGAGTACCGAGCCGCCCAGACCGATTTCCTCCAGCTCGACGGCAACCGCGTGCTCACCGTGTTCCAGTACCAGGACCAGAAGGTCGGGCCCTACAGCCTGGCGTTCAACGTGCTGCAGGACGGAACCGGCGACGAGTGTGTGCAGGAATGGCAGAACGCCCAGGAGGACAGCCAGTCCACGCTCAGCCTGCACGTCCAGCGGATCGGCCTCGCCGACTGGCCCTACCCGCTCGCCCGCATCCACGTTCGCCTCGACCCGTCGACGCCCGTGGACACACTGCTCGAGCAGGCGGCCGGCCTCATGACCTGCCGGCAGGAGCAGGCCCGGCTGACGGTCCGCCGCAACGGGGAGGACCAGCCGATCGCCTCCGGCCAGACGTTGGAACAGGCCGGGCTGCGGACCGGCGACGTGATCACCGTGAACGGCACCGAGCAGGCCGACGGTCCACTGGTCACCGGCCATGTCGAGTACGACCTGTTTCCGCAGACGCGGCATGTGTACGCATGGAGCGACACCTGTGACTACCGGCTCCCGCTGGACTCCGCATCGCGCAGCCTCGGCCTGCACGTCGAGATACCCGACGGCCAAGCCATCAGATCGGTGAGCCTGCGCGACACCGACGACACCTCACGCCTCACCAGCGACAACTACACCCTGTGGGCCAGCCAGGACAACGACGACTACCACCAGATCACCGACTGGTCCCTGACCACCGACGTCATCGACGGCCGACTGGTACACACCTTCACCGGACTGTCCGTGTCCGAGCCCTACCTGAAGATCCACCAATCCCACGCCACCGGCACCGAGACCTTCGTCATCGACAGCATGCGCGACGACGTCGACGTCAGCTTCGACGCCTGCCCCGACGGACACTCCACGGAAACCACCATCGCCTTCGGCGCCGCCGACTCCGGCGTCCCCAACTACGACCGAGGCGACGGCTGCACCTTCCTCGACCAACTCTGGGCCCAAGCACCATTCGCCGACCACGCCACCTTCGTCCGCGCCGTGCGCGACCTCACCGTGACCTGGCGAACCGACGACCTCCTCACCCGCTACGAGGCCGCCCAGGTACTCGCAGCGGCCGCCCAGTCCGACATCACACACGCCCCCTCAGCACAGCAGGAAGCCGTACCGCGGTAGCGCATCGAGGGCGACGCGAACCACCGGCGGGTGCCGCCGATCCTTCGGCGGCACCCGCCGGATCAACGCCCCACACGCAGGGCGGACGCCACCGCAAGTTGCAGCAGACACCCCTCGAGGGAAGGAGACACCACATGGCTACTCCTGCACACCCGCATGGTCTCGCCGCTCGTGCTCCGGCTCTGAGCCGAACACGCCGCGCGGCGTCGATCGGCATCGTCGGGGCGACGCTGGCGTTGGCGCTGGCCCCGGCGCCGCCGGTCCGGGCGGGCACGTTTCCCGGCGTCAACGGCCCGATCGCGTTCCAGACGGACCGCGACGGCGACTACGAGATCTACGTCATGAACCCGGACGGCACCGGCCAGACCAACCTGACCAACGATGCGGCCATCGACGCATGGCCGAGTTGGTCACCCGACGGCAGCAAGATCGCGTTCTACACCTTGCGCGATGGCGACTACGAGATCTACGTCATGAACTCCGATGGCAGCGGGCCGGCCAATCTCACCAACACCCCAGGAGCGAACGACGGCTATCCGAGCTGGTCGGCGGACGGCAGCAAGATCGCATTCGGCTCCAACCGGGACGGCAATTTCGAGATCTACACGATGAACGCCGACGGTTCCGGGCAACTCCGGCTGACCGACAACGCAGCGATCGACGCCTACCCCAGCTGGTCGTCCGACGGCAGCAAGATCGCCTTCGTGTCGGTGCGCGACGGCAACTACGAGATCTACGCCATGAATCCCGACGGTTCCGGCCAGACGAACCTGACCAACAGCGCGGCGATCGAGACCATACCGAACTGGTCTCCTGACGGCAGCAAGATCGCTTTCGTCACCAACCGCGACGGCAACAACGAGGTCTACGTCATGAACGCTGACGGCACCGGGCAGGTCAACCTCACGAACCACGCGTCGAGCGACTCGTGGCCGAGCTGGTCTCCCGACGGCACCCAGATCGCGTTCCGCTCCATGCGCGACGGCAACGGTGAGGCCTACGTCGTCGACAGCGACGGCACCGGGCTGACGCGACTGACCACCAACCCAGGCGATGACCTGAGCCTGGCCTGGGGACCGCAGGACGTCAGCCGCTCTCGGCAATGACGATGTGCGCGTCGGTGGGGCGTGCGGGCGACCGGCGGCCAGACCGCCGCCTGGCGCCGGATCCCCACGGATCTTGACAACTCGGCACGCCGCATCCCATTCTCGTCCCCACACGTGAAACCTCCTGTTCCAGTGACTGAAACATGGCTGTCCGACAGAGAGGGAACCAGATGATCTCGCCCGTTCGGCGCGTTGTCGCCGCAGGGACGGCAGCGGCCCTTCTCTGGGGTGCCGCCGCCGTCGCCATGTCCGTCGCGGCGGCGGAGCCCGCCGTCCAGGTCGCCGACGAAGCAGAACGCCTCGATTCCGGGGGCGGCCTGCTCAACGCCGACTCCGACCCGGCGACCGGCAGAGTCCCCGCCTTCGGCGGCAGCGGATCGGTGGCGCTGGACTACCAGCGCCGCAGCGTCGCCGCCGACACCGCGGCTCAGCACCGGATCGAGGGCGCGGAACTCGTCCTGAGCGCCTCAGGCAGCGCCCCGATCCGGCTGTCGGCGGCTGACTACACGCTGTGGATCAGCGACGACAACATCACCTACCAGCCGGTCCTCGGATGGTCCTTCGAGTCCCGATCCGAGGACGGCCGGACCATCCACGCCTTCGACGGCTTCGAGGCGACCGGGCGATACCTCAAGATCAACACGCGCTACCAGGACACGGCGTTCACGGCGGTGCTCCGGAACCTCAGCGCGGACGTTCGCGTCTTCGGCCTGTCCGAGCCGCCGCCCGAGGTGGTGAACGACACCGGCTTGGAGGTCGTGGACCGCGGCGTGGCCTACGCCGACGACAGCGAGTCCGCGTTCCGGCCGGCGGCGGTGCGCGCCCCCAACGGCGACATCCTCGCCGTCTTCAACACCACCGGAGACGTTCAGGCCGGCGGGCTGATCCGGCTGATCCGGTCCACGGACGACGGGAGGACGTGGGGCGATCCCGTCACGCTGAAGGCGCCGAGCCTCTTCGAGAACGGGTCCGTGTGGTCGAGCCGCGGAATGACCACTCTGAGCGACGGGACGATCCTGCTGCCCTTCAACGAGGGCGTGAACTACTCGCCGTACAACAACCGGGACAGCGTGCTGTACGTGGCCAGGTCGACCGACTCGGGGCAGACCTGGGACGGGCTTGACGAGCCTGTCGAGCTCCCAGCACAGACCAGGGAGCACTGGGCCTGCTGCTCGCGCGTCCTGGAGCTCGACGACGGCTCGCTGCTCATGTCGATGTGGGGAACCGAGCGTCTCGTCGAGGACTGGCAGACCGACCCCATGCGCTGGCGGGCGGCCGTCATGCGCTCGCACGACGGCGGTCGCACCTGGACCGACTACTCGACCATCGCCTACGACCCGCACACGCCACCCGGCCCCCTCGGCAACGGCTCTCGCGGGGGCGGTGTCAACGAGGTGGCGATGACGCAGCTGCCGGACGGGCGCCTGATGGCCGTGATCCGGTACGACCTGACGGGGGTACAGTCGCCGAACCCCTTCTGGATGTACCTGTCGTACTCCGAGGACCTCGGACGCACCTGGTCCGACCCCGTCGCCACCCCCGTCATGGCGACGACGCCGTCGCTGGCGGCCGCGCCGTGCACCGCCGAGCTCCCGCCGGGCGAGACCAAGCTCATGTTCGGCTACCGCACGCACAGCGAGAACGGCCGGAACCCCACACCGCTCGAGCCGCATCCGGACCTGGCCGCCGTGAGCGTCACCTTCGACGCCGGGGCGACCTGGCGGCACCGCCTGCTGCTGGAGTCGCCCACCGGCGAGTCGTTCCAGGACTTCCGATCGGCCGAGCCGGAGTTCGTGCGACTCGACGACGGCAGCATCCTCACGCTGTTCCAGTACCAGCCCGGCAAGACCGGCACGTACCGGATCGGGTACAACGTCGTCGAGGATCTGACCGGCGACGAGTGCGCCGCGGAGTGGGAGGCCGCGCAGGCGGCCGCCGGCGACGCCGTGAGCGTCCACGTGCAGCGCGGCAACGCGGGCGAGTGGCCCTACCCGTTCGCCCGCCATCAGCTGACGGTCGACCCGGCCACCACGATCGAGGAGCTGGCGGCCGCGGCCGCGCCGACGGTGACCTGCGCCGCCGGAGGCGCCCGGCTGTCGCACGACGGCCGGGTGCTCCCCGCACGCGCCACGGTGGACGACCTCGGCCTGCACGACGGCGATGTCCTGACCGTCTCCGGGCCGCCCGGCCGGCGACCGGCCGACGGCGTCCGCGTCGGGCACGTGGAGTTCGACCAGGCCCCGCAGACGCGGCCCGTCTACGGCTGGACCGGTGACTGCGACTACGGTCTGGCCTGGGACATCCGGGCACAGAGCCTGGGGCTGGACTTCGGGCCCTGGCCGGGACGACAGGTGCGGGCCGTGAGCGTGCGCGACACCGACGGCGACACCGCGCGAACGGCCGCGTCGTACAGCATCTGGGCCAGCGACGACAACGACACCTTCCGGGAGGTCACCGGCTGGTCCTTCGAGGAGAGCACCGACGCACAGGGCCGGGTGGTCCATCGGTTCGGCGACCTCGCCGTCACCGAGCGCTACCTCAAGATCCAGCAGGACTCGGCCACGATCCCGGAAACCGGCGCGACGTTCACGATCGACAGCATGATCGACGACGTCGACGTCGAATTCGCCGGCCGTGCCTGCGACACCACGGTCAGCGGCCCGGCGTTCGGACCGCTGACGGCGGGAGCCGGCGTCACCTGCCTGGACGGAGCGACTCTCTACGGCTCGATGACCGTGCGGAACGGCGCCGTCCTGCTCGTGCGGGACTCCACGGTGGCCGGGCCGCTGCTGTCCGAGGGCGCGGCAGCGGTCGCCGTCTGCGACGCCCGGATCGCCGGCCCTGTGACCATCACCGGGACCACCGGCACCGTGCTGATCGGCGCGGGCGGTGACCCGGACGGCACCGACTGCGGTGGCAACGCCGTGACCGGCCCGGTGCAGCTCGCCGGGAACACAGGAGGCGTCTGGATCGGCGGCAACGTCGTCCGCGGCTCCCTCGACTGCACGGAGAACGACCCCGCGCCGCGGAACACCGGCACCCGCAACGTGGTCACCGCCCCGGTGCCGGGCCAGTGCGCCGGCCTGTGACAGCTCGGCCGATCATCCGTCGCCCACCTCGACGAGGAGCCCGCATGCCGCAACGGACCCGCCCGCTCCCCCGCCGCCGGCTCGCCGCCGTCCTGGCCGCCGCCGCGATGGCACTGGCCTGCCTGGCGCCGGCCGCCGGCGCCGAGCCCGAAACGAGCACCGCCGAGACCGCCGATCCGGTGCCGGCCGCCGACCCGGCCATCCCGTCGGCCGCCGGACTGCTGGCCTCGGACCCCACCCCCGCCACCGGTGCCGTGCCCGGCTTCGGCGCCTCCGGCTCGGTCGCCCTCGACTACCGCCGGCGCAGCGTCGGTGCCGACCTGTTCGGGCCGGCGACCGTCCGCCGGATCGAGCTGGTCGACAGCGACGCGACCACTCGCCTGCTGGCGTCCGACTACACGCTGTGGACCAGCGACGACAACGTCACCTACGAACCGCTGACCGGCTGGACGATGACCGCCGGCACCGAGGGCGGGCGCCTCGTGCACACCTTCGCCGGCTTCGAGGTGACGACACGCTACGTCAAGATCAACACGCGGTACGACGACACCGCCTTCACGTTCGTTCTGAGCAACCTCACGGCCGACGTCCGTCTCTACGGGGACCCGCCCGCGTCCGGGCAGGACAACCACACGGGACTGACGGTCGTGGACAGCGGCACGGTGTACGCCGACGCCGTGACGCCCTCGTACCGGCCGGCCATCACCAGGGCTCCGAACGGCGACCTGCTGGTCGCCTTCAACACCAGCAGCGACCTGCGTCCCGGCGGCGAGATCCAGTTGGTGCGGTCCACGGACGGCGGCGCGACCTGGGGCGAGCCGGTCACGGTGGCGTCGCCCCGGTACTTCGAGAACGGCGCGATCCACGCCAGCCGCGGCATGACGACCCTCAGCGACGGCACCGTCCTGCTGCCGTTCAACGACGGCGTGAACTACGCGCCGTTCAACCACCGAGACAGCGTGCTGTTCGTCGCGCGCTCGGACGACTCGGGTCTGACCTGGGACGGCGTCGACGAGCCGGTGCAGCTGCCGGTGGAGACGCAGGAACACTGGGCCGGTTCCCGAATCCTGGAGCTGGACGACGGCTCGCTGATCATGGGCCTGTGGGGCACGCTCGACCTGGTCGACGACTGGGAGACCGACCCGATGCGCTGGCGGGCGGCCACCGTCAGGTCGTACGACGGCGGGCGCACCTGGACCGACTACGCGACCATCGGGTACGACCCGAACACGCCGCCGGACTTCCCCCGTCCGGGGACACTGCAGCCCTACGGCATCAACGAACAGAGCCTGGTCGAGCTCGGGAACGGCCGGCTCATGGCGATCATGCGGTTCAACGGTTCGCTGCGTCAGCCCGAGCCGTTCCGCACCTACGTGTCGTACTCCGGCGACGGCGGCCGCACCTGGTCCGACCCGGTATCCGTGCCGCTCGAGGTGGAGACGCCGTCGCTGACGGCCGCCCCCTGCACAACCCACCTGGGGGACGGGCGGAGCAAGCTGCTGTACGGCTACCGCGACCGCGCGGACTACCCGTCCGGTATAGCGGCGGCGAGCGTGTCGTTCGACAACGGCACGACCTGGGAGGGCCAGCTCGTCTTCGAGGACCCCAGCGGCCGCCCGCCCGGCGTGTTCACGTCGGCCGAGCCGGACTTCCTGCAGCTCGACGGCGACCGCATGCTGGTGGTCTTCCAGTCCAGGGTGGCGCCGGCGCCGTTCGGCCTGGCGTTCAACATCGTCCAGGACGAGAGCCCCGACGAGTGCCGCGAGCACGCCGAGCGGGCCCAGGCGGCGACCGAGGCCGCGCCGGCCCTACAGGTCGAGCGCGCGGACCGGGCCGGCTGGCCGTTCGGCTACGGGGTGACGCAGCGCGCGTACGACGCCGGCACGCCGATCGGGGAGGTCGCCACGGATGCCGCACAGTCCGTGTGGTGCTCCGCCGACGAGCCCGTGCTGTACGCCGGTGACCGCCCGCTCGACCCGGAGGCGACGCTGGCCGAGGCCGGCGTCCGCAATGGCGACGTCGTGCGGGTGCGCTCCGCCCGGCCGGATCACCGATGGTGGCGGGTCGGGTTCGCCGACCTCGACGTCTTCCCCGAGACCCGGCACCTGTACGCCTGGGACGACGCGTGCCCGCACCGGCCGCTCACGCTGGACCATCAGTCGCGCAGCCTCGGCCTGAGCATCAGCATCCCCGCGGGTCAGCAGGTCGGCGCCGTCGAACTGGCCGACGACGACGCCGGCTCACGCCTGACCGCGTCCGACTACCGGCTGTTCGCCGGCCCGGACAACGAGACCTTCCGGGAGCTGACCGGCTGGACGCTGTCGACACGGGTCGACGACGGGCGTCTGGTGCACCGGTTCGACGGCCTGGCCATGACCGACCGCTACCTGAAGATCCACCAGGTCCGCGACGACGACGCCGGCACCTTCGTGCTGGCAGACCCGTCCGGCGACGACGTCTCGATCGAGCTGAGCCCGCGGGACTGCGACACCACGATCACCGGCACCCGGAACGGACCGCTGACCGTCGACGACGGCCTGACCTGCCTGGTGGACGCCACCCAGGTCGGCGCGGTGACGGTCTCCGCCGGAGCGCAGCTGGCGGTCCGCGATTCCTCGATCATCGGCCCGGTGCTGTCCACGCGGGCCGCGGGCCTGACCCTCTGTGACACCCGGGTGGTGGGCACGGTCGCCGTCACCGGGACGACAACCCTCGCGCTCGTCGGCGACGCCGGCATGGGCTGCGAGCCGAACACCGTCATCGGCGCGGTGTCGTTCACCGGCAACACCGGCGGCGTCCGGGTGGGCGGCAACGAGGTGACCGGACGGCTGTGGTGCGACGGGAACGATCCGGCACCGGTGAACGGCGGCGTTCCCAACGTGGTGTCCGGGTCGCGGGCGGGACAGTGCGCCGGGCTGTGAAGGCGGTGGCCGTCGCCGTGGCGGTGGTGCTCGTCACCACCGCCACGGCGCACGGCGGTGCCGCTCCGGCCGCCTCGACCACGTCGGTCTCGGGGTCGTCCCCGGTGGCCGGCCTGCTCACCGACGACACCGACCCGGCCACCGGCTCGGTCACGTCCTGGGGCGGAACCGGCGGAGTCGCGGTCGACTACCTGCGACGCAGCGTGGCCCTGGACTTCTCCGCCCCGCAGCGGCTGCGCTCGGTCGTGCTGCGTGACCGTGACGCCACGTCCAGGGCCGGCGCCGACGACTACACGCTCTGGTACAGCGACGACAACGTCACGTACCAGCAACTCACGGGCTGGCACCTCGACGAGGCCGTCGTCGACGGCCGGCTGACCCACACCTTCATCGGTTTCGACGTCACCGCTCGCTACCTCAAGATCAACACCGGGTTCACCGACACCGCTTACACCTTCTCCCTGCTCGGTCTCCAGGCCGATCTGGTCTCGGCGCCCTTCACGGCGCCCGACTTCGGGGTGATGCTCCATTCGGACGGCGACCGGCTGTTCCCGCCGGGCGATCTGAACTGCGTGGAGAACTCGACGCCGTGCGGCGTCGACGCCCTCTCGGCTCGCGACACGATCCAGTCCGAGGTCGACGCCATCGCGGCTGCCGGGTTCGGGACGCTCAAGATCGGGCTGGGCACCGACGTCCTGAACTGGGACTCACAGGTGGGCAGCGGGCGGGACTGGCGCCTCGACGATCCGGACTGGGCGCTGCCCGCCGGCGCCTGGGCCACGTACAAGGACCTGCGGGGCCGCGCGCACACGGCGCGGAACCTGTTCCAGGCGGGGGTCGACCCGGTCCCGGTGGCCGCCGAACGGGCCAGGGCCCTGGGCCTGAAGGTCTTCCTCTCCTACCGCGTGGCCGACACCCACTTCACGGCGAATCCGGCCGGCTACCCGTTGACCAGCGAGTTCTACCTCACCAGTGAGGCGAGCGCGGATCCGGCCGACCAGGTGGCCATCAGCCATTCCGGCGCCTCACCGGTCCCCGGCTACCCACGGTTCGACCGGCTGATGAATCTGAACCGGCCGCGGGTACGGCAGGACCGCCTCGCCGTCATCGAGGAGGCTCTGGGCCGCTACGACGACGTCATCGACGGCTTCGAGGCCGATTTCAGCCGGTCCGTGGCGCTGTTCCCGCTGAACCAGGGCAGTGCGAACACGGCCGTGGTGACACAGTTCCTGCAGGACGTGCGGACCGCGGCCGGTCCGCTGCCGCTGTCGATCCGCGTCCCGGGCAGCCAGGACGTTGCCGTCCAGCAAGGCCTGGACGTCACCGAGCTGATCCGCAGCCGGACGGTGGACGTCGTCGTCCCGACGAACGTCATGACCGTCGCCCACGACATGGACATCCGGCCGTGGCTGGCCGCGGCCGTGCCCACCGGCGCCGGCGACCAGGGCGTCGCCGTCCATGCGGGCCTTCCCGCCAGGAAGCCCAGCGGCTGGAGCTTCCCCGAGACCTACACCGACCCGGGCACCTACGCGCTCAGCACCAGCGCCGAGAACGAGCAACTCCTGGGAGCGACGCTCGGCTACAGGTCGATGGGCGCGGCGGGTGTGGAGCTGTACAACTTCGCCGGGCTGGTCGCCAGCCCGGCAGGCAGGACGAGACTGGCGTGGCTGGTGGCACATCTCGCCGCCGGCGCGTCCATCGACGGCCTCGACCGGGTCTTCGCCGTCACACCGATGTACGCCAAGCCGTACGAGGGCCGCTTCGAGCACGTCAAGTCGCTGCCCGCACAGTTCCACCAAAACGGGTCCGCGTGGAGCAACTCCACCGACGGCGCGTGGGCCGCTCTGCCCGGCAACGTGCACAGCTCATCGATCCACGTCGATGGCCGTGCGGACGCGGCGACCGAGACCTGGCTGCTCAGAATCGGCATCCGGGCGATCGCCGGGCAGCCGCTGGACCTGACGGCGCTCAGCCTGCGCATCACCGTCAACGGGACCGGCGTCCTGTGGGACGGCCCGGTCCAGGTGAGCCCGCCCGCGGGTCTCACCGCGCCGGCGCCCGCTCCCACCCACTACGTCACCATCCCGATCGCGCCGGGAGCGCCCTTGGCCGACGGCGTCAACGACATCGAGATCCGGCAGAACCCGACGCCGGCCGGGCTGTTCGGCGTCGCCGTCCAGGAGATCCAGATCGGCGTGTTCGCGTAAGGCCGGCCACAGCGTCAACCGACCGAATCGAGGGGCACCATGGCACAGTCGTCGCATCAGCTCAGCCGCCGCACGTTCCTGGCGCTCTCCGCGTCCGTCGGCGCGGGGACACTCCTGCCGGTGACCGGCGCCGCGGCCACTGGCGCGGGGTCGTCCGGAACCGCCACCGCGTTGGACGCCGTCATCGGGTTCGCCGAGGCCGACCACGCCGCTCCGTCGTCGCCGCTGGGCCGCTGGGGTGAGCACCTGAAGATCGCGCTCGACCACAACCGGCGCAGCGTCGGAGCCGACCTGGGCTCCGTCCAGGATCTCAACGCCATCGAGCTCGCGAGGGACCTCGCCGGCGACGACACCCGGCTGCCGGCCGCGATCGGCGTGCTCACCAACGACGCCGCACCGGCGACCGGGGCCTTCGCCAACTTCGCCGTGACCACCGCAGCCGCGCTGGACTTCCAGCGGCGCAGCCTCGGGGTGGACACCTTCGGCGCGGCCACCATCCGGCGCGTCGAGCTGGTCGCCAGGGACGCCACCACCCGGCTGGCCGAGGCCGACTACACCCTGTGGACCAGCCAGGACAACGTCACCTACCAGCAACTGACCGGCTGGACCTTCGCCGCGAGCAGCGAGGGCGGACGTGTCGTGCACACCTTCGGCGGGTTCGAGGTGCAGGCCCGCTACCTCAAGGTGAACACGCGCTTCGCCGACTCCGCGTTCACCTTCGTGCTGCAGGACCCGCGCGCCGACGTCCGGGTCCACGTCGCCGCCGCTCCCCCGGCGCCCGGCCCGGCGCACCGCCTCGGCAGCCGCGACCTGTCGGTCTACGTCAGCGACGACAACGCGACCTGGACGAAGGTCGGCGGCGTCGAGCTGGTCGACGCCGGCGCCGCCCTCTGGCTGTACGGCTTCCGGGCTCGTGGCCGCTACGTCAAGGTGCACTGCCACCGCGCCGAGGTCACCGGCTGGACCTTCACCCTGACCGACCTGCAGACCGCCGTGCGGGTGCACCATCTCCCGGCGCACACCTTCGTCGGCGCCGGCGGCGGCGCCTGGAGCCACCGCACGCAGATCCTCATCCGCAACCCGCACCACCGGGCGCTGCGCGACCGTGCCGCTCACGTCAGCTTCGCCGACCTCGGCACCGAGGCGCTGATCGCGGCCGGACGGCTCCAGCCGGACCTGCGCGACCTCCGCTTCGCCACCCGCGACGGCGCCGAGCTGCACGCCTACGCCGACGCCACGGGCGTCCACATCCGGGTGCCGGAGATCAGCGCCCGGCGCACCGTGCTGGTCTACGCCTACAGCGGCAACCCGGCGGCCGCCAACCGGGTGATCCACGACGGCGGCGCGCTGCAGGTCGAGTACGGGCGGCGGACCCTGCTGGAACAGCAGGGCATCACCCACCCGGACGGCCCGGCCTGGGGCGAGGGCGTCAAGGTCGTGCGGCTGCCGAACGGCACCATGATGGCGGCGGCCGCGGCCGGGTCCGCCCTGAGCATCCACGCCCGCTTCAGCACCGACGGCGGCTGGACGTGGTCGGAGCTGGAACGCGTCCTGCCGGCGCCCGACGTGCCCAAGGCTCGGCTGGCCGGTCCCGGCGGCTTCATCGTCGACCCGCGGACCGGCGTGCTCAGCTTCTTCTTCCTGGTCGCCACCGCGTACACCCCGACCGGCGACTTCATGGACCCGGAACAGAACGAGGTCCAGCAATGGATCGCCCAGGCGGAGACTTACACCGGCGACGGCCGCCCCGTCTTCGGCGCGCCCCGCCGCATCCCACTGCGCACCGTCGGCACCGACCAGCCGGTGAGCTGGGGGCTGTCCTACGCCAACGGCATCGTCACGCGCGCGGGCAGCCACCTGTACCCGATGTCTTACATGATCCGCTCCGACGGGACGTTCGCCAGCAACGTCATCCGCTCCACCGACGGTGGCCGCTCCTGGGCGCAGAGCACCAGCGAGCTGACTCTGCCGGACACGTTCGGCTTCGAGAAGGGCGTCACCGAGGTCGCGATCAGCGAGCTCGGCGACGGCCGGATCCTGCTGCTCGCCCGGCAGCAGGCGCCGCAGCGGCACTACCTGACCGCCAGCTGGTCCGCCGACGACGGGCGGACGTGGACGCCGGTCACCGACAGCGCGATCCTGTCCAGCAACACCGCGGCGGGGCTCTTCCCCGACTCCCGCGGCGGCCAGGTGCTCACCTGGTCCGGGCACAACGCCTTCGGGCAGACCAGCTACTACCGGAACAACCTCACCGCCGCCTACACCGACGACGACGGCGCGAACTGGCACGGCTACCAGGACCTGCTGGCCGGATCGGCGCTGTCCACGCCGGGATGGGCGCACATCAGCGAGGTCCGCACCGCCGTCAACGCGGACTCCTGGGCCGCCGCCGGGACCGACCGGGTGTTCGCCTGGACCCGCCCCTCGAAGCCGGCCCAGCTCATGCTGATCGAGGACTTCGACGCCTTCGTGCGCGACACCCACGGTGCGCTGGACGTCATCGCGCACGGCGACACCGCCGGCGCCGCCAACGGCACCGAGCTGGCCGCGCACCGGTGGTGGCGCACCACCCGGACCGGGACGCTGGATCTTGCCGCCGGCGCCCGTGCGCACCGCCAGGCCATCCGGCTGCGGGCCGCGCCGCAGGGCGAGGCCGCGGCGTCCCGGCTGTTCCCGGCGGTGCGGCAGGCCCGCATCAGCTTCGGGCTGCGCAGCTCGCAGCTGGCCGGGGGGCTGCACCTGTGCCTGCAGGAGGGGTTCGCCGCGCACCACAACGCCCGCGGCACGGTGCTGTCGCTGCTGCTCGGGCCGGACGGCGAGCTGCAGGCCACCACCGACGACGTCTTCGGGACGTTCCCCGACATCGGGCACGCCAATCTCGACACCGACCCGGCCGCCGGCAACCTGACCGCGCTGGGGTTGCACCAGCTCGTCGCGATGGACTTCCAGAACCGCAGCGTCGGCGCGGACCTGTTCGAGGTCCGCGAGATCACCGGCGTCCAGCTGGTCGACAACGACCTGATCGGCACGGGTGCCGGGAACCGGGTGCGGCCGGAGGATCTGAGCGTCTGGACCTCCGACACCAACCGCGGCGACTGGCAGCGGGTCGCGGGCTGGACCGGCCGCAAGGACGGCGCCGTCATCACCCTCTCCGGCCCGGCCGTGCACGCCCGCTACGTGAAGGTCGCGCACCCGTACGCGGACAACGCCTTCACCCTCGCCAACGACGAGCAGCGCATCATGCGCGTGCTCCCGGACGGCAACGACGAGCAGGTCTTCCGGCCGCTGGAGGTCCCGACCCGGCTCACCCCCGGCGAGTGGCACGGCGTCGTCATCGATCTCGACCTGCCGGCCGGCACCGTCACCGTCGAGGTCGACGGCAGCCGCCGGGCCCGGCTGCCCCGCCTGCACGCCGCCGAGGTCGTCACCCATCTGCTGCTCAGCACCGGCGCCGCGGCGGCCGGCGAGATCAGGCTGGACGAACTGATCGTCCAGGACACCGCCCTCGGCCTGCCCGAGCCGGCCGGCGTCGGCGCCACCACGCCCATCCCCCGTTGAGATCCCGCACTACCGATCGGAGGAACCCATGACCGACGTCTCCCGCCGCGGACTGCTGCGGGCGGCCGGCGCGCTCGGCGCCGGCGCCGTGCTCCCCGTCACGGCCGCCGGCACCGCAGCCGCCGCCGTCTCGGCGAATCCGGCGACGGCCACGCACCGCGGCCCCGGACGCGCCGGCCGCCCGGCCGACCTCGGCGACCGGCTGGAGCTCATGGCCGGCACCGCCGTCGTCGAGCACCTGGACGGAGCCGCGTTCCGGCTGCACCAGCCGGTGCGCCGGGAGGTGGTGATGACCACCGACCGGCCGTGGGAGGGCAGCGCCTGCCACTACCGGCACGTCTTCCGCGACGGCGACACCTACCGGATGTACTACACCGCGCTCGACTACGACGTGCGCGGCGGCAAGGTCGAGATCCCGCACCCCGGGCGCATCGCGCTGGCGCAGAGCGCCGACGGCATCACCTGGACGCGGCCCAGCCTGGGCCTGGTGGACTTCGACGGCAGCACGGACAACAACCTCGTCGCCGGCGCCGGCGAGTCGCACACCTTCGTGTTCAAGGACACCAACCCCGCCGCGCCGGCGGACGCGAGGTACAAGGCCATCGAGCTGGCCGACAACGCCACCGCGATCTACCCGCTGAAGTCCGCCGACGGTCTCACCTTCAGCCGCATCAGCGACACCCCGATGATGGTCTGGGGACCGAAGACCGGGCACGGCCTGGTGAACATGGCCTTCGACACCCTCAACGTGGCGTTCTGGGACCCGGCGATCGAACGGTACCGCCTGTACATCCGGTACTGGCCCGACCTCGACGACGGCGGCACGTACCGCGCGATCATGGTGTCGACGTCGGCCGACTTCCTCACCTGGTCCGTCCCCGAACTGCTCGAGTACCCCGGCTCGCCGGTGCCGGAGGAGAACCTCTACACGAACAACGTCGTCCGCTACCACCGGGCGCCGCACACCCTGCTCGGCTTCCCGATGCGCTACGTCCAGCCGGCCGGTTGGATGGTGTCGCACCTGCATCTCCCCAACGTCGAGCACCGGCAGGAGCGGTCGCGGGCCAGCGAGCGCTACGGCACCGCCATGACCGACACGCTGTTCATGAGCAGCCGCGACGGCACCGTCTTCGACCGCTGGGACGAGGCCTACATCGCGCCCGGGCCCGGCGCCGAGAACTGGAAGTACGCCGACAACAGCGTCGGCTGCGGGATCGTCGTGACCCCGTCGCAGGTCGGCGGAGCGCCGGACGAGCTGTCCATCTACGCGACCGAGGGCTACTGGACCGGCGACGAGCTCGACGTCGTCCGCTACTCCATGCGCGTCGACGGGTTCGTCTCGCTGCACGCGCCCCGCTCCGGTGGCGAGGCGATCACCGCGCCGATCCGCGTCAGCGGTGAGCACCTCGTGCTCAACCTGGCGACGTCCGCCGCCGGGCGGGTGCGGGTGGAGGTCCAGAACCCGGCCGGCCGGCCGATCGACGGCTTCAGCCTCGAGGAGGCCGATCCGCTGTTCGGCGACGACCTCGCCCGGGTGGTCACCTGGCGCCGCGGCGACCCCGACCTCGGCTCCCTCATGGGCCGGCCGGTCCGGCTGCGGTTCGTCCTCGACGACGCCGACGTCTACTCGCTGCGGTTCCGGGCCGCCATCACGTTCGACGGCACCGAGGCGATGATCGAGGGCTATCACGACGACGGCACGCTGACGGCCGCCCAGCGGCAGGCGATGCTGGCCGAGCTGGCGGCGGCCCGGACCGCGGCCGCCGAAGGCCGCACCGACGACGCCGCGGCCGCGCTGGACCGGTTCCTCGCCGCCGCCGGCGCCGTGTCCGGCGACGACGCCCGCGACACCCTGCGCGAGGCGGGCGAGGAGCTGACGCGGCAGGTCGCCGATCCGTGGCCCACCCTCTACGGCTGGCTGGGCGGCGACGTCGAGCCGGAGACCGGGAACCTGGAGAACCTCGGGCTCTCCAGCGCGCTGGTCGCGCTGGACTACCGGAACCGGAGCGTCGGCGCGGCGTTCTGGGAGCCGGTGACCATCACCGGGCTGACGCTGCGCGACGCCGACGGCACCACCCGGCTCACCCCGGGCGACCTCTCGGTCTACGTCAGCGACACCAACGACGGCGACTGGCGCCGCGTCGAGGGCGTCCAGGTCGCCCGCGTCGCCAACGGCTTCACCTTCACCGGGCTCGACGTGACCGCCCGCTACGTCAAGGTCGTGCAGCCGTACTCCGACGACGCGTTCACCTTCACCCACCAGCTCTCCACGATGCTCGAGGTCACCACCGCCTAGACGCCGCCGAAACGAGGTGGACCATGTCCGAGCCGATCCCCCGGCGCACCTTCCTCGCCCTGTCCGCCACCACGATGGCCACGGTGGCGCTGCCCGCCGTCGCCCCCGGCCGAGCCGCCGCCGCACCCACGGCGCTGGCCAGCAGCAACGGCTGGACCGCCGCTGACGCGAGCCCGTTCGCGTCGGCGCTGACCGACCTGGGCCGCACCACCCCGCTGGCCCTGGACTACGACTACCGCAGCGTCGGCGCCGACCTCGGCGGCGTCCGGTCGTTCACCGCCGTCGAGATCGTCCAGGCGAGCAGTCTCTCCCGGCTGAACAGCCGCGACCTCGCGCTCTACGTCAGCGACGACAACGCCGCCTGGCAACGGGTCGACGACGCCGAGCACGTCGAGCTCGGCAGCACGACGTGGCTCTACCTCGGCGCGGGCCGGAACGCGCGCTATGTGAAGGTCCACTCGCACCGCGGCGACACCTCGGGCTACACCTGCGTGATCAACAACCTGGCCGCCGACCTGCGCGTGTACGACTTCGGCCCGCACGAGTTCGTCGGCGGCAACGGCGGCGGCTGGGCGTACCGCACCCCCGTCGTCATCACGAACGCGAACGCCGTGACGCTGCGCGACCGGGCCGCCTTCCTGTCCTTCCAGACGCTCGGCACGGCCGCGCTGATCGCCGCCGGCAAGCTCGCGCCGGACCTGCGGGACCTGCGCCTCGCCGACGCCTCCGGGCGCGAGCTGCACGCCTACTCGAACTCGTACGGGGTGTACGTCCGGGTCCCGCAGATCGCCGCGAGCTCCTCGATCACCGTCTACGCGTACTCCGGCAACCCCGGCGCCACCAACCGGATCGACCGGGACACCGGCGCCCTGCAGGTGCAGTACGGACACCGGGTCCTCCGGCGGCTGCCGGCCTCGGCCGACGCGATCAAGGTCGCCCAGCTCCCCGGCGGCCGGATGATCACGGTCTCGACCGCCCCGAGCCTCGGCGGGATCAACGCCCGGTACAGCGCTGACGGCGGCCGGAGCTGGGGCGCGCTGGAGACGTTCAAGGCGTTCACCGGGGTGCCCGGCGCGAAGGGCGAAGGGCCGGAAGGGCTGCTCTGGGACCCGGTCCGCGGCGTGCTCACCTTCTTCTTCCGGATCTCCTTCGCCTATACCGAGGACGGCGACTTCACCGACCCGGCGCAGAACAACATCCTGACCTACGTCATCCAGGCCGGCTCGTTCACCGCGACCGGCCGCCCGGTCTGGGACGCCGCCGGCCCGCGGCACGTGCCGCTGACCAACCGCACCACCGGGAACCCGGCCTCGTGGGCGCTGTCCCACACCAACCCGATCCGCACCTCGTCCGGCGCGTACCTGCACGTGATGTCCTACATCGTCCGACCGGACGGGACCTTCGTCAGCAGCGTCATCCGGTCCACCGACGGCGGGCTCACCTGGACCCAGAGCATGGACGAGCTGACGCTGCCCGGCCAGTTCGGCTTCGAGAAGGGCATCACCGAGGCGGGCATCGCCGAGCTCGGCGACGGCTCGATCGCGATCCTGGCCCGCCAGCAGCTCGGACAGAAGACCTTCCTGGCGGCCAGCCGCTCCACCGACGACGGCGTCACCTGGTCCGCGGCCACCGACAGCACCGTGCTGTCCAGCAACACGCAACCGGCGATGTTCCCCGGCGCCGCACCGGGCAGCCTGATGCTCACCTGGTCCGGGCACAACGGCTTCAGCCAGACCAGCTACTACCGCAACAACCTCACCGCGGCGTACAGCGACGACGACGGCGGCAGCTGGCACGGCTACCAGGACCTGCTCGGCGCCACCGAGCTGTCCGCTCCCGGCTGGGCGACCGTCACCGACCTGCGCCAGGCGCAGAACGCGGACTCCGCGCCGTCAGGCACCGGCGACCGGCTGTTCGGCTGGATCACGCCCGGCGACACCCCGAAGACCCTGCTCGTGGAGCAGTTCGACCGCTACGTCCGCGACAGCCAGGGCGCGCTGGACACCGTCAACTTCCGCAAGGCCGCCGGCACCGCCAACGGCACCGAACTGGCCGACTGGCGCTGGTGGCGCTCCAGCCGCACCGGCACCCTGGACTTCATCACCGGGCAGCGCGCCACCCGCCGCGCGGTCCGGCTGCGGTCGTCGGCCGACGCCGGCGCGAGCGCGTCCCGGCTGTTCCCGGCGATCCGCCGCGGCTACGTCAGGGCCGCCGTCCGGCTGACGGCCACCGGCGGCGGCCTGCGGCTGTGCCTGCAGGAGGGTTTCTCCGACTCGTACAACGCACCCGGCACGGCGCTGTCGCTGCTGGTCACGCCGTCCGGCGAGGTCCGCGCCACGACGTCGGACACGTTCGTCACCACCGCGGACATCGGGCACCAGAACGACGACACCACGCCGGCCGACGGGCGGGTCATCGCCCTCGGCCAGTACGGCGCCGTCGGGTTCGACTACCAGAACCGCAGCCTGGGCGCGGACCTCTACACGACCCGGACGGTCTCGTCGATCGAGGTGGTCGACAACGACCTCGTCGGGCCGGCCGGGAACCGCCTCGATCCCGGCCAGCTGCGCCTCTGGCGGTCCTCGGACAACGCGGCCTGGACCGAGGTGACCGGCTGGACGGGCGTCGAGGCCGGCTCGGTGATCACGCTCTCCGGGCCGTCGTTCAGCGCACGCTACGTGAAGGTGTCGCAGCCGTACGCCGACACCGCGTTCACCTTCGCCAACGACCGTCCACGCATCCTGCGGGTGCTGCCAGACCTCGGCAGCCCGCAGGTGTTCGCGCCGCTGAGCACCCCGACCACCCTGACCACGGGCAGCTGGCACCAGCTGTTCGTCGACATCGACCTCCCGGGCGGCGCGATCGCCGTCTCCGTCGACGGCACCCCGCGGGCCACGCTCGCCCTCGTCCACGCCGCCCAGGTGGTCAGCCACCTGTTCCTCGCGTTCGACCCGGCGGCGACGGCCGGTGACGTGGCCGTCGACGAGCTGATCGTGCAGGACACCGCCGGCGGGATGCCCGCGGTCACCAGCGTCGGCACCACCGTCCCCGTCCCCTGAACGGCAGGAGTGAGACACCCATGACCACGCTCCTACGACCGCGCTCGATCACGGCGCTGCTCCTCGCCGCGCTCACCCTGCTGGCCGCCGTCGCCGTGACGGCCCCGGCGTCCGGTGCGGCCGGCGCCGAGGACGAGCGGCTGACGGCGAGCTTCGCCCTCCTCGGCCCGGACCCCTACCCCGCGACCGGCCGGGTCGGCGGCGCGTTCTCCACGACCGGCGCGGTCGCCCTGGACTACCTGCGGCGCAGCCTGGTGGCCGACCTGGGCACGGTCTCGGCGGTCGGCCGGGTCGAACTCGTCGACCGCGACGCCACCAGCCGCCTCACCGCGTCGGACTACACGCTGTGGAGCAGCCGCGACAACCAGTCCTACCAGCGGCTGGACGACTGGACGCTGCGGACGCGGCAGCAGGACGGCCGGCTCGTGCACGAGTTCACCGGGTTGTCCGCCGAGGCCCGCTACGTCAAGATCACCACCCGGTACGACGACACCGCGTTCACCTTCGTCGTAGACAAGCCGGCCGAGGACGTCCGCCTCTTCGGCACGGCGGGTGAACCGGACCCCGGCGCGGCCCTGGACGTGGTCGACTCCTGGAAGGTGACCAGCGAGGCCACCTACCCGGACGTCGAGCGCCCGGACACGATGTCGGCCTTCCGCCCGGCCATCACGGAGGCGCCCAACGGGGATTTCCTGATCATCTTCAACACCTCCACCGACGCCAACCCCGGCGGTGAGGTCCGGCTGATCCGCTCCACCGACCGAGGCCGCACCTGGGGACCGTCGGAGATCATCGCCGCACCGAGCGGCCGGTACGAGGGCGGCAGCATCGCGTCGTCGCGGGGCATGACCACGCTGCGCGACGGCACGATCGTCATGACCTACGGCGAGGCCGTCAACCACACCCGGTTCAACAACCGCGAGGGCGTGAAGTTCGTCGCCCGTTCCACCGACAACGGCCACACCTGGGAGGGCACCGATGAGCCGATCGACTTCCCGGTGCCGTTCCGCGAGCAGTTCGACGCCGGCGGCCGGATGATCGAGACCGCGGACGGCACGCTGCTGCTGCCGGTCTGGGGCACCCGGGAGCTCGCCGACGACTGGGAGACCAACCCGCGGCGCAGCGAGTCAGGGGTGCTGCGTTCCTTCGACGGCGGCAGGACCTGGCCGGAGTTCGAGGTCATCGGCTACGACCCGCACGACCCGGTGCACTCGCCGCCGTTCTACCCGTACGTGTTCGGGGCCAGCTCGACCGAGTTCGCCATGCAGCAGCTGCCGAGCGGCCGCATCGTCGCCGAGATCCGCTACGAGAACGTCGTGGACCCGGTGCGCTGGCAGCTCTACCGCTCCTACTCCGACGACGACGGCGCCACCTGGTCCACCCCGGAGCCGGTCGGCTACGTCGCACCGGCCTACTCGTTCGCGTTCGCGCCGTGCACCGACGAGCTGGCCGGCGGGCAGAGCAAGCTGGTGCTCGGCGCCAGAGGCATCACCCAGCTCGGCAAGGCCATCATGGCGGTGTCCTTCGACGAGGGCGTGACCTGGCAGGACCCGTTCCCCCTCGAGCACCCCGACGGCAACGACTTCTACGGCACCCTCGGCGGCGAGCCCGACTTCCTGCGGCTGGACGACCGCCGGGTGCTGGTGGTCTTCCAGGCCTCCGACGACGACCGGCCGTACATCCCGCCGGGCGACCCCGGCAAGCCGTGGCACATCATGGCCAACGTCCTCGAGGACGCCGCGCCCGACGAGTGCCGGGCCCAGGCCGCCGCGGCCGGCGAGCGGCAGGCGAGCACGCCGAACGTCTTCGTCCACCGGGCCGACCGCGCGGAATGGACCTGGGCGCTGTCCGCGAAGAACGCCGTGCACCCGGCCGGCACGACCGTCGGCGAGTTCGTCGCGACCCAGGCGCCGGCGTTGAGCTGCCGCGCCGACCAGCCGCTGCGGCTGCGCGACGAGGACGGCCGCGCCCTGGATCCCGGCGACACGCTGGCCGAGGCGGGCGTGCGCAACGGCGACTCCGTCGAGCTGAGCACCGCGCAACCCATGGCCCGGCCGTTCCGCATCGGCGCGGCCGAGCTGGACGTGTCACCGGCCACCCGGCACCTCGCGAACTGGGACGACGCCTGCGCGCCCACGCCGATCGCGCTGGACTACCGGTCCCGCGGCCTCGGCCTGGACGTGGCGGTCCCGGCCGGCGAAGTCCTGTCCGCGGTGCAGCTGCGCGACAGCGCGGGGAACACCCGGCTGAAGCAGTCCGACTACCGGCTGTGGACGAGCCCCGACAACGTGCACTTCACCGAGGTGACCGGCTGGTCGTTCGCGTCCGGCGTCGATGACGGCCGGATCGTGCACCGGTTCGGCGACCTCGCCGTCGCCGACCGATACCTCAAGGTGACGCACCCGTACACCGACGCGGCGTACACGTTCGTCCTGGACGACCCGCGCGAGGACATCTCGCTCGAGTTCGCCGCGCGGGCCTGCGACAGCGTCGTCACCGGGCCCGTCACCGGGCCGCTCACCATCGACGGCGACGGCACCACCTGCGTCACCGGCGCCACCATCGCCGGGCCGGTCACCGTCGAGGCCGGCGCGTCCGTGTCGGTGCGGGACAGCCGCATCACCGGTCCGCTGACCTCCAGCGGCGCCACCGCGATCTCCGTCTGCGACTCGACCCTGACCGGACGGGTCGCGGTGAGCGGCAGCACCGGCCCGGTGTTGATCGGCGAGGCCGACGGGCACGACTGCGGGCCGAACACGATCACCGGCCCACTGAGCCTGGACGCGAACACGTCGACGATCCGGGTGGCGGGTAACCGGATCGCCGGAGCGGTCACGCTGACCGCCAACACGTTCGCGTCCTCGGCCTACCTCGGCGGCAACCGGATCATCGGGCCGCTGCGCTGCACCGGCAACACACCGGAGATCGACGGCGGCGGCAACGACGTCACCGGCCGTGTGAGTGGCCAGTGCGCCGGATTGTGAGCCTGCGATGAGGATCACGGGCGCCGTGCTGGAGGAGCCCGGTCGTGGGCGCCCCTACGGGTCGACCCGGCCGCTGACCGTGGCCGGGCTCGACCTCGCCCCGCCCGGCCCGGGCGAGGTGCTGGTCGAGATCGAGGCCGCCGGAGTGTGCCACTCCGATCTGTCCGTGGTCGACGGCCAGCGTCCCCGCCCCACGCCGATGCTGCTCGGGCACGAGGCGGCCGGACGGGTCGTCGATGCCGGCGACGGCGTCGACGACCTGGAGGCGGGCCGGCGGGTGGTGCTGGTGTTCCTGCCGGCCTGTGGCGGGTGTGCCGGATGCCGGTCCGGCGGGCGGATCCCGTGCGAGCCGGGGTCGGCCGCCAACGCGGCGGGGACGCTGATCGGCGGCGGCACGCGGCTGTCCCGGGGCGGCCGCCCCGTGCTCCACCACCTCGGCGTCTCGGCGTTCGCCACGCACGCGGTGGTGGACCGCGGCTCGGTCGTCCCCGTCGACGATGACGTGCCGGCCCCGGTCGCCGCGCTCCTCGGCTGCGCGGTGCTGACCGGCGGCGGCGCGGTGGTCAACGCGGGCGCGATGCGTTCCGGCGAGAGCGTGGCCGTCGTCGGGCTCGGCGGAGTGGGGCTGGCCGCGGTGCTGGTCGCCGCCGCGGCCGGCGCCTCCCGCCTCGTCGCCGTCGACCCCGTCGAGCACAAGCGCGAGCTCGCGCTGCGGCTCGGCGCCACCGAGGCGATGACGCCCGATCAGGCAGCCGGCGCCGGCCGGCTCGCCGACCTGGTCGTCGACGCGACCGGGTCGGTGCCGGCGTTCGAGGCGGCGCTGGCGGCCACCGCCCCGGGCGGGCGCACGGTGACCGTCGGGCTGCCGCCGCCGGACCGGCAGGCCCGGATCTCCCCACTCGCCCTGGTGGCCGAGGCGCGCAGCGTGATCGGCAGCTATCTCGGCTCCTCCGTCCCGTCGCACGACGTCCCGATGTACGTCGACTGGTGGCGCGACGGCCGCCTGCCGGTCGAACGCCTCGCGACGTCGGAGCTCTCCCTCGACGACATCAACGATGCGATGGACGCGCTCGCCGACGGCCAGGCCGTCCGTCAGGTGATCAGACCTTCGTGACCAGCCGCACGACCACCCCGACGTTCCGCGACGCTAGGGTCGTCCCGACCGAGGGTGGGAGTGCGCATGGGCGAGTTCACCGGGCGGGTTGCGCTGATCACCGGCGCCGGGTCGGGCATCGGCGCCCGGCTGGCGGAGCTGTTCGCCCATGAGGGCGCGACCGTCGTCGTCGCCGACCGCGACGCCGCGAGCGCCAGCCGAACCAGTGCGGCGCTGCCCGGCTCGGTCGCCCAGACGGTCGACGTCACCGCCGCTGACCAGGTCACAGCGATGCTCGACAGCCTGCACGCACAGGGTCTGCGGCCCGACCTCGTCGTCAACAACGCGGCGGCGTGCACCGACACCCCGTTCGAGGAGCTGACCCCGGACGAGTGGCGGCGCGACCTCGACGTCACCCTCACCGGCGCCTTCCTCGTGTCCCAGGCGTGCTTCGCCGACCTCGCCCGCGCCGGCGGCACGGTCGTCAACATCGCCTCGGTGAACGCCGCGCGCTACTTCGGCAACGAGGCCTACAGCGCGGCCAAGGCCGGCCTCGTGTCCCTGACCGGAAGCCTCGCCGTCCGCTGGGCCCCGCACGGCATCCGGGTCAACGCCGTCCTGCCCGGCACCATCGCGACACCGATCTGGGCCGAGCGGCTCAGGCGCGACCCCGCCGCGCTCGACAAGGCCGCCGCCATGTACCCCCTCGGCCGCATCGGCCAGCCCGACGACGTCGCCCAGGCGGTGGCATTCCTCGCCTCCCCGCGCGCCTCCTGGATCACCGGCGCCGCCCTCCCCGTCGACGGCGGCCTCCTCGCCGCCGGATCGACCACCTTCGCCCACGACGCCGAACGCCCACCCGGCACGCCGTAGGTTGCGTACGTGGAGGAGGCCTTTCAGGTCGATCTGCGCGGAATCGTCGACCTGCTGAGCAACCATCTGTCCAGCAGCCCGCGGGTCTACCTGCGGGAACTGCTGCAGATGCGCACGGCGGACGACGTGCTGAGCATCGCCGACGGCCGGCATCCGGAGGCCGCTGCCCTGGAGTCCCGCCTGACCGAATAGTCCCGGCCCAGCGCTCAGGCGGCGGCGCGGTCGATCTCGGCGACGATGGCGGTGTAGCCGCGGGCGGCGGCGAGGCGGCGCGGGGAGACGCCGTCGCGGTCGGGGATGGTGACGTCGGCGCCGGCGGCGATGAGCAGGCGCACCGTCTCGACGTGGCGGTCGGAGCCGTTGCCGAGGACGATCGCCTCGTGCAGGGCGGTCCAGCCGAGGTCGTTGACGTGGTCGACGGGGACGCCGGCCGCGATGAGGGTGCGGACGGTCTCGACGTGGGCGTGCTCGCTGGCCGGGATGAGCGCGGTGCCGCCGAAGCGGTTCGTGCTCGCGACGTCCGCGCCGTGGCGCAGCGTCGCCGCCAGGATCTCGTCCAGCCCTTCGGCGCCGGCATAGAGGAACGCGGAGTCCTGGAGGTCGTCCTTGGCGTTCGGGTCGGCGTCGGCCGCCAGCAGCGCCAGGGCGGCCTCGACGTGGTTCGCCTTCGTGGCGACGACGAGCGGCGTGCGCCCGGAGCCGTCGCGCGCCTCGAGGCCGGCGCCGTTGGCGACGGCGGTCGCGATGGCGCCGGTGTCGTTCGCGGCTGCGGCGTCCAGGAGCAGCACGGTGGCACCCTCTGCGGTCATGGCGGGCGGGGGCGTCGGCGTCGGCGAGGGGGTCGCCGCCGGCTGCCCCACCGGCTCGTCGGCGGGATCGGCGGCACACGCCGCGAGCACGGCGGCCGCCGACACCGCCACGACAATCCGGGACACACGCATGCAGGTATGGTATACCAAAGCTCATGACGGTGGACAGCAGCGCAGGCTCCGAGGTCGTCCGCGTGACGAAGCGGCTGCGCGACGACATCGTCGACGGCGTGCGGGCGCCGGGCAGCCGGCTGGTCGAGCGCGACCTCGCCGCCGAGCTCGGCGTGAGCCGGGTGCCGGTACGCGACGCGCTGCGCACGCTGGCCGGCGAGGGCCTGGTGACGATGCGGCCGCGAACCTGGGCCATCGTCCGCGAGTTCACCCCGGGCGACGTCGCCGACCTGATCGAGGTGCGCTCGGCGTTCGAGGCGCTGACGTTCGTCCTCGCAGCCCAGCGGCGCACCAGCGCCGGCCTGGCGCGGCTGCGCACGGTGCTCGACGCCGAGCTGGCGGCCGCCGCCGGAGACGACGCCGTCACCGCCCGCCGCCGCGCCGCCGACTTCCACGAGACCGTCACGGAGCTGGCGGCGAACGACCTGCTCGGCGAGCTGGAGCTCACGCTGCGCAGCAGGATGCGGTGGCTGCTGTCCCAGCACGACGACCTGCTGCGCATCGCCCGCGAGCACGAGGCGCTCTACGACGCCATCGCCGACCGCGACGCCGCCGCCGTCGACGTGCTCGTCCGCACGCACGTGGAGACCAGCCGGGCCGCGGCAGCCTCCCGCCGCGCGTCGTCCAGCTGAGATTTGGTATACCGTCGTGCCATGGCAATGAGACTGACGAACGTCCGGCCGTGGGGCGGCGCGGCCGCCGACGTCGTGATGGCCGAGGACCAGATCGTCGACGTCGTCCCGGCCGGATCGGCGGCGAGCGACGGCGAGACGACCATCGACGGCGGCGGGCGGCTGGCCCTGCCCGGTCTGCTCAACGTCCACGCCCATGTCGACAAGAGCTGGTGGGGCCGGCCGTGGGTGCCGGCCGGCGGCGCGCCGGGGACCGCGGGCCGCATCGCCCACGAGCGGGCCGAACGCGACGCGCTGGGCATCCCGAGCGTCGAGTCCACCACCGCGGTGCTGCGCGAGTTCGTCCGGCACGGCACGACGGGGGTGCGCACGCACGTCGACGTCGATCTCGGCGTGGGCCTGCGCGGCATCGAGGTCGTCCGTGCGGCGGCGGCCGCGCTCGGCGACGCCGTCCAGGTCGACGTCGTGGCCTTCCCGCAGGACGGCGTCATGCGGCGGCCGGGCGTCCTCGACCTGCTCGACCAGGCGGCCGCGGCCGGCGCCACCCACGTCGGCGGCATCGACCCGGCGTCGATCGACCGCGACCCGGTCCGTCAGCTCGACGGCCTGTTCGACATCGCCGAGCGGCACGGCGTCGGCATCGACCTCCATCTGCACGACGGCGGCGAGCTGGGCGCGTTCCAGCTCGAGCTGATCGCCGAGCGGACCGTCCGCGCCGGTCTGCACGGCCGCGTCACCATCTCGCACGGCTTCGCCATCGGTGAGCTGCCGCCGGGGCGCCAGACCGGCCTGCTCGACGTCCTCGCCGAGGCCGGCATCGGCTGGGCCACGGCCGCGCCGGTGCGCAGCGCGCCGCTGCCGTGGCGCGAGATGCGCGAGCGCGGCATGCCCATCGGCCTCGGCACCGACGGCATCCGCGACCTCTGGTCCCCCTTCGGCGACGGCGACCTACTGCGCATCGCCCTGGGGTTCGCCCGGCTGCACGCCCTGCGCACCGACCCCGACCTCGTCGACGTCGTGCGGCTGGCGACCTCGCACGCCGGCGGCTACCTCGGCCGTGCGGCCCACGACCTCTCCCCCGGCGCCCGCGCCGACGTCGTGCTGCTCGACGCCGAGAACGTCCCGGACGCGCTGGTCCGCTGCCCGCCCCGCGCCCTCGTCGTCGCCGGCGGCCGCCTGGTCCAGCGCGCCGGCGACGTCCTGGTCTAGCATCGCCCGGGTCGCCCGCCGCTCCGGAAGTCACGCCACCTGGAGCACTCGGCGTGATGGTCCGTGAGCCTGAACCGGCCGCCAGGAGGCACGACATGACCGTCCCCGACCCGGCGACGAGCGGCGACGTCGTGGTGGTGGGCGCCGGGATCGTGGGCGCGTCGGTGGCCTACCACGCCGCCCGGGCCGGCGCCGCCGTGACGCTGGTCGACAGCGGCCGGCCGGGCGGCTGGGTGACGGCGGACTCGTTCGCCTGGATCGGATCGTCCGGCGTCCGCACCGGCCCGGCCGCCGCGCTGCGGATGACCGCGACGGAGGAGTACCGGCGGCTCGAGGCGGAGCTACCGGGGCTCCCGGTGACGTGGTCCGGCTCGCTGTCCTGGGGAACGACGGACGCGGCGCCGGAGGCCGGGCCCGGGCAGGAGATCGTCGACGCGGCCACGGTGTCGCGGCTCGAGCCCGCCCTGCGCAGGCCACCGGAGTGGGCCGTCTGGGCACCCGGTGACGGCGCCGTCGACCCGGTGGGCGTGGTCGAGCGGCTGGTCGCGGGCGCCCGCGACCACGGCGCGACGGTCCGGACGGACACCCCGGTCACCGGCGTCCGCCGCGACGCCGCGGGCCGGGTCGCCGGGGTCGAGACCACCGCGGGGCCGGTCGCCGGTACGACGGTGGTGCTCGCGGCGGGCGTGGCCACGGCCGCGCTGGCCGCGCCGCTCGGGGTCCGCGTCCCGGTCGAACCGGCGCCGGCGACGCTGTTCCGGTTCCGCGCCCCGGCCGGCCTGGTCCGCACCGTGGTCAACACCCAGGACTTCGATCTCCGCCAGGTCGCCGCGGACCGGCTGGTCGCCGCCGCGGACTCGCCCGAACGGACGCTCGCCGCCGTTCGGTCGACCTTCCGCGGCTCCGGGGACGTCGAGCTGCTCAGTGCCCGGGTCCGCCAACGCCCCATGCCGGCCGACGGCGAGCCGATCGTCGGCCCGGTCGCCGGCGTGCCCGGCCTCTACGTGGCGGTGCTGCACGCCGCGGTCACGCTCGGCCCGGCCGTGGGCCGTCTGGTCGCACGGGAACTGGCCGGCGGCGCCGCCGTCGAGCCCATGCTGGCGGGCTGCCGCCTCGACCGGTTCTGAGCGCGGACGGCGTCCGCGGCGCGAGGTGCTCCAGCACGAGCGCCGGACCTTCGATCATCAGCGCGGGAACGCCGCCGCCAGAGCTTGCAACAGCGCGGCGCCCCGGTCGGTGTCCGGGAGCAGGTAGGAGCCCTCGGTCCACTCGTTCCACGCGTTGACCGTCACGATGGGCGGCGCGTCCGGCTGCGCCGCGAGCAGCTCCGTGGCGTCGGCGGCCGCCTTGGCGATCGACGCGGCCGAGCACTCGAACACCGGGGTCCAGCCGTAGCCGGGGTTGTGCTCCCATGGTCCGTCCGCCGAGGTCCGCGGCGAGCTGTCCCAGCCGACGGAGATGTTGGGCAGGAACGGCACCGCCAGCTCGCCCGGGTACGCGCGGTAGTGGCCGAACGCCTCCTCCCTGACCCGGTCCCAGTCGCCCACCGGGAACGGGTGGGCGGCGAGGTCGACGTGGTGCATCCAGGTGTAGGAGCTGGTGGACGCCACCGGCAGGGCCCGCAGGATCTCCATCGGCCGGTCGATGGTCACGTGGTTGGGCAGGACGCCCGTCCCCCACACGACGACGTCGAGATGGACCCCCGGCAGCCCGGCGCGCCGGGCCTTGTCGTCGAGGGAGCGCAACGCGTCGGCGGCGGCGTCGGCCCCGCCCATGGCCGCGACGAACGTGCCCAGCTCGTAGACGGAGAAGAACGGCCGGCCGGCCACCGTGTAGTAGTCGGGCCGGGTGAAGTACGCCGCCACGAGGTGATCGGCCATCGCGTCGAAGGCGTCGCGGCCGACGGCCCCCGGCCGCAGCAGGCGGGGCCGGGTCCGCGACGTGGGCGCGGGCAGCGGGTACACGTCGACCAGGTCGTGGTTCGCCCACATGAGCGCGAACCGGAACGGCGGGCCGCCCGGCGCCCGGCCGAGGAACCCGCGATCGAGGGCGTCCTGCAGGTAGGGCCCGTCGTCGTACCAGTAGAAGTCGAAGAGGAAGCCGTCGATGCCGTGCTCGCTCGCGAGACGCACCTCGGACTCCATGACGGCGGGATCGCTCTCGTCGCGGTGGCCGAGCAGCGGCACCCGCGGCTGGCGATGACCGGGAAAGCGGGGCACGGCCTTCTCGACCAGCTCCCACTCCGTGAAGCCCGGCGAGATCCACTCGGCATCGCGCGCGTCGGCGTGCCAGTGCGGGAAGTAGTAGGCCAGTACATCGGGTCGCACGAGGTCCCACTTTCTGGTGGCGTCGTCGGTCACTTGATGGCGCCCGCGAGGAACCCGGCGCGCACCTGGCGCTGGAACACCAGGTAGAGCGCCACGATCGGCAGGCTGATGAGCAGGTTGGCGGCGAACACCTTCGGCAGGTCGATGTGCCGTTCGCTCTGGAAGTACGTGGGGATCTGGGTCACGACCTGGGCGGAGGGCTCCTGGAGGAACAGCAGCGGCAGGAAGTACTCGTTCCACGCGGCGAGAAACGTGAAGATGACGATGACGGCCATGATCGGCCGGGCCAGCGGGACGACGATGCGCGCGAAGATCTGCCCGGCGCCGGCCCCGTCGAGCCGGGCGGCCTCGTGGATCTCGCCGGGGATCCCGGTCAGGTAGTTGCGCGCGACGAGCACGCCGAACGGGACGGCCAGCCCGCTCAGCGGGAGGATGACCGCGATCGGCGTGTCGAACAGGCCGAGCCGCTGCACCGTCACGAACAGCGGCACCGTGAGCGCCATGCCGGGCAGCGCCAGCCCGGCGACGATCGCCAGTTGGCTGGTCCGCCCGAGGGCGGCCCGCAGCACGACCATGCCGTAGGCGGCGGCCATCGCGACCGCCGTGACGATGACGACGGTGCTGCCGGCGATGACGAGGCTGTTGACGAAGAAGCGCACGAACGGCGTGTCGGCGACCACCTCGACGTAGTTGCGCCAGCCCTCCCCCTGCAGCGACTCCCTGACCACGAGCAGCAGCGGGAGCGTGAACACCAGCAGCAGGACGACCACGAGGATCTGGCTGACGACCCGGCCGGTCGCCGATTGGTGACGGAACATGCTCAGACCTCCCGGAGCCGCGAGAGCCGGACCTGCAGCACCGCGAACACCAGCGCGATGGCCACCAGGACGAGGGACAGCGCGGCGCCGTAGCCGGCGTGGAAGCGCAGGATCGTCTGCTCGTAGACGTGCAGGGTGAGCAGTTCCGTCGACGTGCCCGGCCCGCCGGCCGTGGTCAGCATGACGAGGTCGAACGTCTTCAGTGAGCTGATCGCGGTGAGCACGATGAGCACCAGGTGCGCGCCGCGCAGGTGCGGCAGGACCACCGCGGTGAACGTCCGCAGGTTGCCGGCGCCGTCGATCTGCGCCGCCTCCAGGGTCGCGGGGTCCACCTGGGCGATCGCCGCGTCGTAGATGACGAAGCTGTAGCCGGTGTACTGCCAGACGGTGATGACCACCAGCGTGGCCAGTGCGAACGTCGAGTCGGCCAGCCACGGCCGGGCGAGGTCGCCCAGGCCGGCCGCGCGGAGCAGCTCGTTCAGCGCGCCGTCCTGGTCGAGCAGGTAGCGGGCGGTCGTCCCGATGATCGCCGGTGAGAGGACCACCGGCACGAAGATCAGGACGCGCAGCAGGTTCCGGCCACGTGCCTGGGTGCGCACCAGGACGGCGACCGCGAGACCCGCGCCGAGCTGCAGCACCGTGACGGCGACGGCGTAGGCGGCGGTGTTCCGCAGGGCGGCGAGGAACACGTCGTCGGAGACGATCGCGGAGAAGTTGTCCAAGCCGACCGGCTGCCGGGTGGGAGCGATGCCGTTCCAGTCGGTCGTGCTGATGACGGCGTTGTAGACGATGCCGACGTGGACGACGCCGACGACCAGCATCAACGCCGGGAGCAGCCAGAGGAATCCGGCCAGGCGGGTGCGCCGGTCGTGGCGGCGGCGGGCCCGCGCCGGCGCGGGCGGGCCGGCCGGTGCCGGCCCGTCCGCCGCTCGCGCCAGCTGGGACGGGGCGGTCAACGGTCGAGGCCCGCGGACACCTGCTCGACCTCGGCCAGGGCGCCCTCGATCGATCCCGGGTCGGCGATGATGCTCGACAGCGCGTGCCCCAGTGCCGCCTCCAGGTCCGGGTACGGGATCTGCCGCGCCCCGACCAGGTCCGCCAGGCCCGCCTGTTGCTCCTCGATGTTCTGGACCTGCTCGGGCACCACGACGTCGGCGGTGCTGATGGCGACCTCGGTGTTCGCCGGGAAGTTGGCCAGCGACGCCTGGACGTCCTGGCCGCCGCCGTGGGTCAGGAACTCGACGAGGTCGTAGGCCTCGTCCGGATGCGCGCTCTGCGCCGACACCGCCCAGCCGTTGTCCGGGCCGCCGAACAGCGCCGTCGGGTCGTTGCCGCTCTGCGGCGCCGGGAACGGCGCGGCGTAGAACGGGCCGGACGGCTCGCCCGAGATGCCCTCGGCGGACAGCGCCAGCCCTTCGGACGTCATGGTGCCCGCGGTGTTCCACGTGCCGAGCGCGATGAACGCCGCGTTGCCGGCGACGAACTCGTTGAACGCGTCGGGGTACTCGGCGCGCGACGCCGCGCCCTCGGCGATGATCCCGTTCTGGAACAGGGAGGCGAACTCGGTGGCGGCGGTCACGAACTCCGGCGCGTCCCACGCGACGTCGCCGGCGATGGCGTCGTACACGATCCCCGGCGCGTCGGAGTTGATGACGGACAGGAAGACGTCGATGTTGACCCACGCGTCCTTGGCGCCGTGGGCCAGGCACTGACGGCCGGTGGCGACGACGGCGGCGCAGGCCGTCTCCCACTCGTCGAAGGTGGTGGGCACCTCGACGCCGGCCTCGTCGAGGACCGCCTGGTCGTAGTACACGAGTCCGGCCGCGCTCATGATGCCGGGCAGGGCGGCCTGCTTGTCGTCGTAGGCGAGCTGCTCGAGGCCGGCCTCGTAGTAGGCGTCCCGCCACTGCTCGCCCAGGCTCTCCTCCAGGTGCGGGCGCAGGTCGGCCGCCAGCGGCTCGTAGTTCGTCAGCATGCCGCCGGGCTGCACCTGGAAGACGTCCGGGCCCTCGTTGCCGGTCAGGGCGGGGCGCAGCGCCTGGAGGTAGTCGTTGTAGGCGTAGGGGCGGAACTCGACCGTGACGCCGGGGTGCTCCTCCTCGAACGCCGCGATGGTCTCCTCCGCGGCCGCGATGTTCCAGCCGATCATCGTCAGCCGCACGTCGCCCGAGGCGTCGCCGGACGTGTCGCCGGACCCGCCACCGCCGCAGGCGGCGAGGCACAGCAGGGCGATCGCGGCCGCGGGTGCGGCGAGCCGCCGTTCGGCGTGGAGTGTTCTCATCGGTCGAGCTCCTTTGCTGAAGTGATCGTGGCCGGCCGCAGCTCGACCCGGTCGACGAGGAAGGTCCCGGTGCTGTCGCCCTCCTCCGGGTCGAGCCGGAGCTGCCGCAGCACGCCGGTCCAGCCGGCGACGCCGCTCAGGTCCAGCTCGTGGTCGACGTAGCCGGTCTCACCCGGCACGAGCGGGATGCGGATGCTGTTGGCCTCGCTGAAGTTCGGCTGGGCCTCGGTGGTGAAGTACAGGGTGCCGTGCGTCGCGCTGGTGTCGACGGCCATCCGGATCGACACCGTCGTGAGCTCGGTGAGGTCGAGCCAGAGGTCGGGCGCGGAGTAGAACTGCGGGTCCGGCCCGGTGATCGTCCCGCCCACGGCCCCGTCGTTCCACCCGAACCCGTCGATGTGGCCGGCCCCGCCCCACCCCTCGGCGGACTCGTCGAAGGTCCAGGTGCGCTTCGTGTTGAGCGAGGTCAGCACGAACGGCTCGACCCGGACGGTGTCGACCCGCAGGTGTTCGTCCGGCTCGGCGCCCACGACCTCGACGGCGAGGTGCTCCAGGACGCCCCGCCAGGCGGGCACCGCGTCCATGCCGACCTGGTAGGTCGTGAACGTCTCGTCGTGCGCGGTGAGTTCGAACGGGACGGTGTGCTCGGCGCCCTCGGGGTCGGCGCTCGTGCGGAACCGGAGCACGCCCTGGTGTGCGGATGAGGCGTTGCGCAGCCGCAGCGTCACGGTGTCGGCGTTGGCGAGGTCGGCTCGCAGCTCCGGCGAGCCGAGCACGTCGCCGTCGCCGTCGAGCGGGACGTCGGCGGAGCCGTCCGGTCGCCAGGTCGCGCCCGGCGCCGTCCACCCGTCGAGGTCGTCGGCGAAGTGGGCGGCGTACACCGCGTGGTCCGGCGCGAGCCGCACGTGGCCGAGCTCCATCCGGCCCGCGCCGGCGGAGACCTCGACGCCGATCTGGTGGACGGTGCCCGCCCAGTCCGGTGCGTCGGTCAGGTCGACGACGTAGGCGGTGTGGCCGCTGTTCGCGGCGATGCGGAACGGACGGCGGCCCTCGACGGTCCGGCCGTCGGGCGTGGTCGCCACGTAGCGCAGCTGGGCCTCGCGGGCGGCGGTGCGGTTCTCCAGGTCGACGAGGACGGAGCGGTACTCGCCGGCGTCGATCTCGAGGTCGCCGGGCGAGAGGAGGGCCGCGCCGGGTCCCGCGACGTCGCCGCCGATGGCGCCGTCGTCCGACCAGTGCGGGCCGTCGACCGGCCCGGCCCCGGTCCAGCCATCGGCGCCGTTGGCGAACTCCCACGCGGTGGCCGGCGGCGCCGGCGTGGTGTCGCGGGCCGACCGGACGGCGAGCTCGGCCACCTCCGGCCCGCCGCCGGTGGTGCCGGTGACGAGCAGCTGGACGACGTCGGCGCGGGTCATGCCGAGCTCGATGGTGGTGGCCTCGGAGAGCTCGCCGCCACGGTGGGCGGTGCGCCAGCCACGCGCGTCGTGCAGGCGTAGTTCGAACGACGTGATCGTGGTGCCGGCGGTCCGGGGCACCACGTCGACCCGGTCGAACGGCACGGTGCGGCCGAAGGACAGGGCGACGTGGTCGCCGGAGGCCTGGGTGCCGCGCCAGTACGTGCCCACCCGGCCGTCGCCGACCTGCGCGGCGTTGGTCGCGAACCACTGCGCGGGGGCGAACGACGACGCGGTGGCGTACGCGCCGGCCAGGAGGTCGGCCGGGTCGCCGTCGCGTCCGGCCGCGCCGACGCCGTACTCGAAGTAGTCGTGGTAGTAGGTGCCGCTCTGGGCGAGGAACACCACCATGATCTCGTGCTGTCCCTCGGGCAGGCCGCGCAGCTCGAACGCGGTGCGCCGCGGCTCGTCGCGCTCGCTGTAGAGGGAGACGACGCCCTGGGACAGCCCGTCCACGAACACCTCCGCCTCGGTGCCCTTCGGGCCGGCCGGAGCCACCCAGCGCACGGCGTTGCCCTCGAAGCCGGCCCTGATGAAGCTGCGGAAGAACGCGTCGCGGCGGCCGCCGGGGTTGTAGAGGTAGCTGTACGTGCCGCCCGAGCTGTCCGGGTCGGCGGCCGTCACCCAGGTGCTCGCGGCCGGGGTGACGTGCGCCTCGTAGTCGGTGGTGTGGTCGTCGTCCTCGATCCGGTGCCAGCCCGGCGCCTGTTCCGGCAGCGGTTCCACCGCCGGCGGTCCGGCCTGCTCCCCCGCGCCGGGGTGGTCGCCGGTGTCGTAGAGGTAGCTGAACCGGCCGTCCGGTGCGGCGTCGCCGGAGAGGTAGGCGTCCATGATGTCGTCGCTCTGCTGGTGGTCCCACCACTTGAAGGCCAGCCGCAGCGGCTCGTCCGTCCCGTCCAGTGCCTCCCGCGGCACGGCCACCATCAGCTCGTCCCTCGCGGTCCGGTACGGGACCGGCGCGTGGGCGTTCTCCCAGCCGTCGCCCGTGAAGCGCTCCAGCCGGGCGTCGTCGGCGCCGTGCCAGCGCACCCGCAGGTCGTAGCCGGACCAGCCGGTGGCGCCGTCGGCGTCGGAGTCGAGGTACAGGGTCATCCAGCCGTCGGCGGACACCTCGGTCAGCTGCTCCTGGGTGCGCGCGTAGAAGTAGACCTTCTCGTCGTCCCTGGTCACCTTCGCCGAGACGATGTCGTTGCGGCCGGTGCGGTTGACGTACGTCCGGGCGTCGACGCCCGGGTGGTCGCGCGGCGCGGTGTCGCCCTGGTAGTCGGCGTACTCGGGCGCCACGTCGCTCCACTGGCCGAACCCGCCGCGCAGGTCGATGGTGCGCTCGGCCCCGGTGCCGGCGGGTGGCGCCACCCCCTTGTACCGGCGGATGTTGTCGACCAGCTGCAGGTAGTAGTTGTCGCCGTAGCCGCCGGTCATCGGTGCGAGGTCGCGGCTCCACCGGGTGTTCACGACGTCGTAGAACACCAGCGGATCGGTGGGCCGCGCCGCCCAGTTGCCGGCGATCCACTCGTTCCACTCGAGCACGAGGATCGTCTCGGGGTCGGCCTCGATGGCGTGGTCCCACTGCTCCTGGAAGTTGTGCCCGGCGTTCTCCGCGCCGGGCGACTCGTCCTCGGCGCCGTCGTGGAAGCTGCGGCTGCGCGACGGCGGATCGTCCAGCCCGTACCACGCGGAGTAGCTGAAGATCGACGAGCTGCCGGAGTTCTGCGCCGGCGACACCGCCATCTGCTCGAGCTGTCCGTCGGCGTCGAGGTTGCCGCGCTGCGGGCGGTCGAAGCTGATCCAGTCCCACCCGCCGGCCGGCTGCTGCGGCTCGTTCGGCCACTGCGCGTAGCGGAAGGTGAAGAAGTCCTGAACCTCCGCGGACGGATCGGCGCCCATGATCAGCGGCTTGCCGTCCCATCGGAACCAGGTGCTCGGATACCGGTGCGGCGCGTCGTCGGCGTAGAACGTCCGGTAGAGCTCGTCCATGTTCCGGGTCGACTCGGTGTGCGTCATGAAGACCACCTGCGGCGCCCGCACGCCCTGGGCCTGGAGCTCGACGATCGTCCGCATCAGCAGGATCGCCTGCGGCTTGTAGAGCTCCCAGTTCGACGCGTCGAGGACGAGGTAGTCGACCTGCGCGGCGGCGAGCAGCTGCAGGTCGCGGCGGACCACCCACGCGTCGTCGCTGCGGAAGTAGCCGTAGAGCGGCTCGCCCCAGTAGGCGAAGTGGCCCGGCCCGGGGAAGGCGCCGCTGCCGGGCGTCTGCCACGCGAGCGGGTCCTCGGCCAGGGTGGCGTTGTTGTCGAAGACGTTCTTGTACTCGCGCATGTCGTTGGAGCCGTGCCAGAGCACGTAGAACACGCCCACCGTGCGGTCGTCGCGCGGCGCCGGCGCCGTGGTGTGGTCGGTGAGCTCGCGGCCCAGCGCGTCGGTCGCCACCAGCGGACCACCCGGCGCCATGACGTTCGGGGCCGTCGCAAGCGTCCCGCCGGCCGCCTCGCCGGCCGCCTCGCCGGCCGCCTCGCCGTCCTCCGGGCCGGCCGCGGCTCCCGGCCCGGAGAGCGCGAGCACGACGGCCGCCGCGGCGGCGACCACCGCCATCGGCCGGCGCCAGCGCATCGAGCGTGTGTCAGTGCTCACCGTGACCTCCTTGTCGCGTCGGCTGCGGATCGACTTGCACGTATTGCGCAATCATTGTCCTGGCAGGAGGCCAGAGCTAGCATGATCTGGTCCTGAAGTAGCACGAAACGCTCAGGGGTGGCCATGATCACGCGCTATCGACGCCGCGAGACGCTGCCGGCCGCGGGCCCGGCGATCGCCGCGGAGCTGATGGACGGCCTGGGCGAGGTCGGCCCGCACAGCCACGAGTTCATCGAGATCGTGGTGGTCGAGAGCGGCCGTGCCGACCACGAGACCCGCTCGTCACGGCGGTCGGTGCGGCGGGGCTACTGCGCGGTGCTGCGGCCCGGCGAGTGGCACAGCTGGCGCGAGTGCCAGGACCTGCGCGTGTGGAACATCTACCTCGGCACCGAGGTGCTCCAGTCGGCCCTGAGCTGGCTGCGCGACACCCCGGAGTGCAGCAGCCTCATCAGCCCGCCCGCTCCCGGCCGGGTCACCGAGCGCGCCCTGGCCGGCCCGGCGCTCACCAGCGTCATCGACTGGCTCGCCGCCGTGCCGCCGCGGCACCCCTCCGACGGCATCTCGTCGTCGGCCCAGCGGGTCGGCCTGCTGACCGCCGCCCTGGGCGAGATCGCCGCCGCACCGGAGCTGGACGAGCCCGCCGCGGGCCTGCGCCCGGCGCCGCACCTGCCGACGTCCATCGCCAGCACCCTGCGCCTGCTGGAGCACGACGTCGCCCACCCGTGGACGCTCGGTGAGCTCGCCGACCGCACCCACCTGTCACCGTCGCACCTGTCGAGGCTGTTCTCACAGGCCACCGGCATGGCGCCGATCGCGTACCTCGCCCGGCTCCGGGCCGAGCACGTCGCGGCCGACCTCATCAACGGCGACGACCCCATCGCGGAGATCGGCGGGCGCTATGGCTGGCCCGACCCGAACTACCTCAGCCGCCGGTTCCGCCACGTGTTCGGCGTCTCGCCGCGGGCGTACCGCCGCCGCTACGGGCAGGCGGCGTCGCCACGGCCGTGACCGGCCGTATACGCTCGGCGTTCGATGAGCGACGACACCTCGGCGCCCCGCGTGCTCGACCGAATCGGCTGGCCGGTCCGCACCGACCGCCTCACGCTGCGCCCCGCCGGTCCCGACGACGCCGACGCCGTCTGGGAGTACCGCCGCCTGGAGCCGGTGGCCCGCTGGCTGACCGACCTCCCGGACGACGCCGCCGCTTTCCGGGCCCGGTTCGCCGAGCCCGGCCGGCTGGCCACGGCCGTGCTGGTCGAGCACGACGCGTCCGTCATCGGCGACCTCATGGTGCGGGTCGAGGACGCCTGGGCCCAGACCGAGGTGGCCGCGGCCGCCCGCGGCGTCCAGGCCGAGCTGGGCTGGGTCTTCGATCCCGCCGCCCAGGGCCACGGCTACGCCACCGAGGCCGTCCGCGAGCTGCTGCGGCTCTGCTTCGCGGAGCTGGGCCTGCGCCGCGTCACCGCGCTGTGCTTCGCCGACAACGAGCCGTCCTGGCGCCTGATGGAACGGGTCGGCATGCGCCGCGAGGCGTACAACGTCGCCGACTCGCTGCACCGCTCCGGCCAGTGGCTCGACGGCCTCGGCTACGCGCTGCTCGCCGAGGAGTGGAAGTCAGCCTGACCCGTCCGTCGTGACGCGGCGCGGCCCGGTGCCGTCCGCGCCGAACACGTCGTCGGGGTTGAGCAGGTAACACGCCTTCATCGACAGGCAGCCGCAGCCGATGCAGCCGGTGAGCTCGCGCTGCAGGTTCTCCAGCTCGCGCTTCTTCGCCTCGAGCTGGGCCTGCCAGCGCTTGGACAGCCGGTGCCAGTCGTGGGAGTCGGGCATGCGCTGCATCGGCAGCGTCGCGAAGACCTCGGCGACGTCCGCGAGCGAGATGCCCAGCCGCTTGGCCACCAGGATCAGCGAGATGCGCCGGATCATGAACCGCGGATAGCGACGCTGGTTCCCGGACGTGCGCGACGACTCGATCAGGCCGAGCTGCTCGTAGTAGTGCAGGGCCGAGACCGCCACGCCGGTGCGGCGCGACACCTCGCCCACCGTGAGCAGATCGTCGGGCTCCAGCGCGCTCACCTCCATGGTTGACCTCAAGTTCCCTTGAGATTCTAGGTTTCCGGACCATGACGACAACAGACGAGCGCCCGGCGAGCTTCCGCGAGCTGTTCGCCGCGGGCCGGGCCACGACCTCGCTGGTCCTGGCCGGCGGCATCGCCCTGCACGCCGTGAACATCTTCCTCACCACGAGCCTGTTGCCCACCGCGATCGACGAGATCGGCGGCGAACGGCTCTACGCGTGGAGCACGACGGTGTTCATGATCGCCTCGGTGATCTCGTCGATGCTGGTGAGCCGGACGCTGGCCCGGCGCGGACCGGTCGCCGCCTACCTCATCGGGCTGGCACCGTTCGTGCTCGGCGCCGTCATCGCCGCCGTCAGCCCGTCGATGACGATGCTGCTGGCCGGCCGCGCCGTCCAGGGCTTCGGCGGCGGCATGCTGGCCGGGCTCGGCTACGCCGTCATCCAGGCGGCCTACCCCGAGCGGCTCTGGGCCCGGGCGACGGCGCTGGTGTCGGCCATGTGGGGCGTCGGGACCCTGGCCGGCCCGGCCATGGGCGGCGCGTTCGCCCAGCTGGGCACCTGGCGCTGGGCGTTCGGCGTGCTGGCGCTCGCCGGCGTCGCGCTGGCCGTCCTGGTGCCGCGGGCGCTGCCGCGCTCGGACGGCCGGGCCGTCGCCGAGCCCGTCCCGTACGTCTCGCTCGTCCTGCTGACGACGGCGACCGCGCTGATCAGCGTCGCGAGCCTGCGCGACGACACCGTGCAGATGCTCGGCGTCGTCGCCGCCGCGGTGGTCGTGATCGGCGCGTTCGTGCACTGGGAGCGGCGCTCGCCGGTGCGGGTGCTGCCGCGCTCGACCTACGTGGCCGGGTCGCCGCTGAAGTGGCTGTACCTCAGCATCGCGATCCTCGCCGTCGGCACGGTGTCGGAGGCGTTCACGCCGCTGTTCGGCCAGCGCCTCGCCGGGCTGGAGCCGGTGGTCGCGGGGTTCCTCGGCGCGGCCGTGTCGCTCGGCTGGTCGGCCACCATGCTGGTCAGCTCCGGCGCCCGGCGGCCCGAGGCGGTGCGGCGGCTGCGCGTCGCCGGGCCGGGCGTCATGGCCCTCGGTCTCGCCGTCACCGGCGTGTTCCAGCGGGAGGACGCCGGCGCCTGGCTCGTGGTCGTGTGGGTGCTCGGGCTGGTCGTCGCGGGCGCCGGCATCGGCCTGGCGTTCCCGCACGTCGTCGTCGCGGTGATGGGTAGCTCGTCCGACCCGGCCGAGGCCGGCAAGGCCAGCGCCGGCGTCAACACCGTCGAGCTGATCGGGCTGGCCATCGGGTCGGCCGTGGGCGGGCTGCTGCTCAATCTGGGCGCGCCGTCGATGCTGGTCTCGGCCCGGTACCTGCTGTTCGGGCTGGCCGCCGCGGGGGTCGTCGGCGTCGTGGTGGCGCTACGGGCGTCGGCCGTCAGCGCGGCGGCGACCTCTGCCGATGGGTGAGCCCGGCCGCCGCTGTCGTCGTCGCGGGTGTCACGCTGGTGGACCACTGGAGGAGGCCCGACGTGACCGGCGACTTCGAGCTGACCGACGACGAACTGCGGGTGGTGGCCCGCTACGCGGCCGAGTCGGCGCAGGACGTGCTGCCCGTGTTCGAGCAGGCCTGCCCCGGCGACCCCCGGCCGCGCGCCGCCCTCGACGCCGCTTGGACGTTCGCCGGCGGTGCTCGCCGGACCAGGCTGCAGCGGGTCACGTCGCTCGACGCGCACCGGGCCGCGGCCGCGGCGCCCACCGAGGCCGCCCGCCTCGCCGCCCAGGCCGCCGGCGACGCCGCGTCGGCCGCCTACCTGCACCCGATCGCCAAGGCGCACCAGGTCGGCCACATCCTGCGCGCCGCAGCCAACGCCGCCCGCATCGCCGAGCTCACCGCCGGCGACGACCCCCGCGCCGGCGACGCGTCCCTCGAGCTCGCCCGCCGGCGCGCCACCAACGTCCTCGTCGACGTCCTGCGCCGCTACCCGCCCGCGCCCGCCGGCAAGAGCCGTCCCGCCGCCCTCATGTCCGCCCTCGACGCCGCTTTGCGCGCCTAGGCGGTGATGCCGCGAGCGGTCAGCACGGCGGAGATCGACGCCCAGTCGGCGGCGGTCGCGATGGGCTGGTAGCGCAGCGCGTTCTTGTCCTTGAAGCCGCTCGACGTGCAGATGCACACGACCGGCCCGTCGAACGTGGCGCCGGCGGCGAGGCGGCGGCGCAGGCCGGCCACGCCGATGACGCCGGAGAGCTCCTGCCACATGCCGAACCGGGCCAGCAGGTCCTGCGCGGCCAGCATGCCCGCGTCGTCCACGCCGACGACGGAGCCGGTGGTGTAGGTCATGACGTGGGTCGCGCGGTAGCCGCCGGTGGTCGTGGCGACCGAGTAGGCGTCCGTCGGCGTGGCCTGCACCGTCACCGCCGGCAGCCCGGACCGCAGGGCCGACGCGATGACGTCGCGCCCGGCCACCTCGGCCGCGTGGATCGCCGGCACGCGATCGGCCACGCCCAGCAGGCGCAGCTCCTCGAACCCCTTCCACACGCCGTAGAGCAGCTCCCCGTACCCGGCCGGGACGAACACGGCGGCGGGCACCCGGTGCCCCAGCTCGACGAAGAGCTCGTAGGCGATCGTCTTGTAGCCCTCGGGCCCGAACGGGTGGCCGGTGTGCGTGACGGTCTGGTTGCTGACCGGCTGGAAGCCGAGGCGGTCGACGATGTCCTTGACGACGCTCCAGCGGGCGTCGCGCGGCACCGACAGGACGGTGGCGCCGTACGCACCGACGAACGACTCGACTGCGGGCGGCCCGCCGGTCGACATGACGACGACGCACGGCAGGCCGACCGCCGCGGCCATGGCCGCCGCGGACGCGCCGTGGTTTCCCGACGACGCGACGACGACGCCCGGCGCGCCGGACAGGGCGGCCGCGCTGACGGCGCACAGGTTGAGGCGGTCCTTGTGGCTCCACGTCGGGTTGCGGCTCTCGTCCTTGAGCAGCACGGGCACGTCGGTGTCGAACAGCGCCGAGGCGTCGAGCAGGGATGTGCCGCCGATGCCGCGGACCAGGCCGGGGTGCAGCGGCGGCAGCAGCGGCGCCCAGGCGGACGCGTCGGCGGGCACGTCGTCGCGCGCGAAGAGCGCCGTGACGACGTCCGGCGCGAGCGCCGCGTAGTCGTAGGCCACCTCGAGCGGGTACGCCATCGTCTCGGTGCTCGACCGCGGGCAGCCCGCGACCAGCGGCGGCCAGAGCGGGTACGTGAGGTCGTGGTCGTGGATCGCCCGCTGACCCGTCGCCACGGAGGGCGACAGGTCAGCGGCGGCGACCGCCGGTTCGCTCAGGCTCATCGCTTGAGCGAGACGTAGAACGCGGTGACGGGGGCGTCGGCGGACGAGCCCCAGATGGAGTGACGGACGCCGGCGGGGATCACGAACGCCGAGCCGCCCGTGATCGGGACCCGCTCGCCCGGCAGGCCGACCACGCCGGACCCGGAGATCACGTAGTAGTACTCCGGGTGCTCGTGCGCGCCGCCGAGCTGCTCGTCGGTCGGCGCCTCCGCGCGGTGCTTGTAGTCGATGAGCCCGCCGCGCGCGCCGTAGTCGACGCCCAGCGTGTCGGCGTTGAGCAGCCGCCAGCTGGTGCGGGTCTCGTTGTCGTTGGTCTCGACGTCGTCGGGCGTGATGATCTGCATCGTGCTGTCCCTTCGGCTGTGGGGTGGGTGCGGTGACGGGTGCGGCGTCAGGCCCGGGCGGCTCCCTTCTCCGCCGCGACGGCGACGGGGTGCCAGCAGGCGGCGCCATGGCCCGGCGCCAGGTCGGTGAGCGGCGGGTCCTCGCCCGCGCAGGACGGCGACGCCTTCGGGCAGCGCGGATGGAACGCGCAGCCGGTCGGCCGGTGCCGCAGCGACGGCGGCTCGCCGTCCAGCAGGACGCGGGCCCGCGGCTGCCCGGGCACGCGCGAGGGGACGGCGCGCACCAGCGCCAGCGTGTAGGGGTGGCGCGGGGTGTCGAGGACGTCGCGCGCGGGTCCCTGCTCCACGATGCGGCCCAGGTACATGACGGCGACGCGGTCGCAGACCCGACGCAGCAGCGACACGTCGTGCGAGACCAGCAGGACGGCGACGTCCAGGCGCCGGGCGAGATCGCCGAGCAGCGCCACGACCCCGGCGGCGGTGTGCTCGTCCAGCATCGAGACGGGCTCGTCGGCGAGGATCACCCGCGGCTCGACGACCAGCGCGCGGGCGATCGCGACCCGCTGCCGTTCGCCGCCGCTGAGCTGGTACGGATACCGGTCGAGGTAGTCGGCCGCGGGGGTCAGGCCGGCGTCGTCCAGCGCCCGTGCGACGCGCCGGTCCCGCTCCTCGTCGTCCGCGGCGAGGCGCTGGGCGACGAGCGGCTCGGCGACGGCGTCGCGCACCCGCAGGCGCGGGTTCAGCGAGTCGTACGGGTCCTGGAAGATCATCTGCACGTGCCGGCGCAGCGGCCGCCAGTCGGCGCGGTCGCCGGCGGCCAGCTCGTGCCCTGCTACGCGGATCGCGCCGTCGTCGACGGAGGTGAGGCCCACGAGCGTCGCGGCCAGCGAGCTCTTGCCGCAGCCGCTCTCCCCCGCCAGCCCGACGACCTCGCCGCGTCCCACGGTGAGCGAGACGTCGCGCAGCACGGTCAGCTCGCTGGACCGGCGCAGCGCCGCCAGCCCGCGCCCACCGGCGAAGCTCACCGTCACCCCGGAGACCTCGAGCGCCGGCTCGCCGGCCGGCCGCGGCACGACCACCCCGGCGTCGGCCGGCCGGTTCAGCACCTGCGCCGGCGTGCCGGCCGCCTCGACCCGGCCGTGCTCCAGCGCGACGACGTGGTCGCACAGCTCGTTCGCGACCCCGAGGTCGTGCGTGACGACGAGCAGCGCCAGGCCGAGCTCCTCCTTGGCCCGCACCAGCAGCTCCAGCACGCGGTCCTGGACGATGACGTCCAGCCCGGTGGTCGGCTCGTCGGCGACCAGCACCGCCGGCTCCAGGACGGTGGCCATGGCGATCAGGGCGCGCTGACGCATGCCGCCGCTGAACTGGTGCGGGTACGACGACGCGCGGTCGGCGTGGATGCCGACCCGCTCCAGCGACTGGTGGGCCAGCGCCAGCGCCGCCTTCCGCCCGACGTCGCGGTGGGCGCGGACGACCTCGGCGATCTGCGCGTCCACTGCCATGACGGGGTCGAGCGCGCTCATCGCGGCCTGCGGGACCAGCGCGAGGTGCTCCCAGCGCAGCCGCCGCCGGTGCCGCTCCGGCATCGTCAGCAGGTCCTGGCCGTCGAAGCGGACCTCACCGGACACCGTCGCGGTGCGCGGGAGCAGCCCGAGGACGGCCTTGCCCGCCGTCGTCTTGCCGGAGCCGGACCGGCCGATCAGCCCGACGGTGCGCCCGGGCGCGACCGTCAGGTCGAGGTGCTCCAGCGCCTGGCGGTCGCCGTGGGCGCCGCGGTAGGTGACGGCCAGCCCGCGGACGTCGAGACCGGGGCCCGTCACGGCTGCCGGCTTTCCCAGCGGTGCGCCTGCGCCGACTCGTAGGCGCGGCCGAGCAGCGACATGCACAGGACGAACAGCATGATCGCGAGGCCCGGGAAGAACGCCCACCACCAGGTGGTGTTCAGCTCGGTCGAGGTGAACGCGTCGAACATGATCGTCCCCCAGGAGATGGAGTCGGGCGGGGCGAGGCCGAGGAAGCTCAGGCTGGCCTCGGCGATGACGGCCTCGGTGACGAGGAACAGGCCGTAGAGCATGGCCAGCGAGACGACGTTCGGCGCGATGTGGCGGTACAGCACCCGCCGCGGCCGGGCGCCGCCCACCACGGCGGCGCGGACGAACGGCCGTTGTTTCAGGCTCAGCACCTGGGCGCGCACCACGCGCGCCGTCGTCCGCCAGAACAGCGCCGCGATGGCCAGCAGCAGCACGACGTCGGACCGGCCGAGGATGCCGACCAGCACGATCGCGAACGGCAGGAACGGCAGCGCGTAGGCGCTGTCGGTGATGCGCATGAGCAGCGCGTCGGTGCGCCCGCCGGCGAACCCGGCGACGAGGCCGACGTTGACCCCGATGACGACCGTCACAAGGGCGCCGACGAAGCCCACGACCAGGGTGCGGCGGGTCCCCCAGATCACCTGGCTGAGCACGTCGCGCCCGTAGCTGGTGGTCCCGAACGGGTGTTCCAGGCTCGGCGGGATCGAGCGGGCCGGCTCGCCGTTGGCCAGCTGCAGGCGGGCGAACGGGTCGTACGGCGCGATCCACGGGCCGATCAGCGCCACCAGCACGAACAGCCCGAACCCGAGGAGCGCGAGCTTCGCGCCCGGGGTGCGCCAGACCCGCTGGGCCGCCTGCCAGCCGACGGTCGCGATGGTCGCGCTCATGCCAGCCTCACCCTCGGGTCGAGGTAGGCGTAGGCGACGTCGATGACCGCGTTCACGACGATGACCGTCACCGCCGTCAGCAGGAAGATCCCCTGCATCATCGGGTAGTCGTAGTTGTTGACGGCCTCCACGACGCCGCGGCCCATGCCGGGCCACGAGAACACCGTCTCGACGATCACCTGGCCGCCGATGATGTTGTCGACGAGCGCCGGCGCCAGCGTCACCACCGGCAGCGCCGCGTTGCGGGCGCCGTGCCGGTAGACGATGCGCCGCCGCGGCAGCCCCTGCGCCCGGCCCAGCTCGATGAACTCCTGGTCGAGCACCTCCTTCATCGACGTGCGCATGGTCAGCGTCGGCTCGACCAGGTAGTAGAGCACCAGGATGGTCAGCGGCAGCGCGAGATGGTGCAGGAAGTCCAGCGACAGGAACCGGGTGAGGCCGTCACCGCCCTCGCCCGGCGAGAACATGCCCAGCGACGGCACCCAGCCCAGCGTCAGCCCGAACAGCGTCAGCGCCAGCGTCGACACCCAGAAGATCGGTGAGGCCTTGATGACGAACGCGGAGGTGCGCACGCCCTCGTCGAACCGGCGGCCGGACGTCGCGGCGAACGCGCCGAGCCCGATGCCGATCGCGACGGCCAGCAGCACCGCCGGCACCACCAGCACCGCGGAGTTGACCAGCCGGTCGCCCAGCACGTCCACCACCGGCACCTTGTACTGGAAGGACGTGCCGAGGTCGCCCTGCAGCAGCGCCAGGCAGTACGACAGGAACTGCTGCGGCAGCGGCTGGTCCAGGCCGTACCGCTCACGCAGCTGGTCGGCGACGGCCGGGTCCATGTCCGGCCCGACGACCGCGGCGGCCGGGTCGCCAGGGACGGCGCGGAAGAGCAGGAACGTCAGCGGCACCAGCACCGCCAGCGTGACCAGCATCTGCAGCAGCCGGCTCAGCAGGAACCGGGCCAGCGGGCGGCCGCCGCGTCGCCGTCGCGGAGCCGGTGGATCCGCGGTGACCCGCGGGGTGGTGTCGGTCGCCATGGCTTCGCACCTCCGCTCAGGAGCCGGTCTCGGGGTAGTAGAGCCGGCCGTCGGGCCCGAACGCGTAGCCCGCGTCGGCCAGCGCCTCCATCGCCGCGCCCGCGTCGTACTCGAACGGCGCGAGGCCGGGGTCGTGCCACTGCTCCAGGCTCGGCGCGATCACCGAGCCGCCGGGCTCGGCCGCGCCCTCCATGACGACGTCGACGAGGTCGTCGTACGGGACCAGCGAGCGCAGCGCCACCCGGAAGGCGCGGTCGTCGAACGGCGCCCGGGACGTGTTGAGGTGCAGGCCGCGCCAGCCGTGGCTCTGGGTCTCGACGACGGTGACGCCGTCGGTCTCCTTGAGCGACTGGTACTGCGTGGCCGGCTGCACGTCGTCGTAGAGGTCGATCTCGCCCGACGTCAGCGCGCTGATGCCGGCCTCGAAGCTGCCGAGGATGGCGAGCTCCAGCCGGTCGACCACCGGTGCGTCGTAGTGGTCCGGCCGGGCCGCGAAGCTCAGCGACTCGCCGATGCGGCGCTGCTCCAGCACGAACGGGCCGGACCCGACCGGCGCGTCGTTCGTGAACGTCGTCGGATCGGCCACCGCCGACCACGCGTGCCGGGGCAGGATCGGCAATTGCGTGAGCGTCACGTCGGTGAAGGCCGCGGCCGGCGCCGCCAGCGTGATCGTCACCGTCTGCCCGTCCGCCACCACGCCGCTCACCCCGGACAGCCCGGCCGCGTAGAGCGGCGCGGCGGTGTCGCGCAGGTACTCGACGGTGAAGGCGAGGTCCGCGCCGGTGACCGGGGCGCCGTCGCTGAACGTCATCCCGTCGCGCAGCGTCAGCGTGACCTCGGTGCCGGACACCTCGACGCTCTCGGCGGCCCGCTCGACGGTCTCGCCGTCCGCGTCGATCGCCAGCGGCGTGTCGTAGACCAGCGACAGCGGGATCTGGCTCTCCAGGGTGTCGACCAGCACCGGGTTGAGGGTCGGCGGGTCGAAGACGGTGCCGACGACCAGCGTGTCGCGGTCGTCCAGCGGGGTCGCCGAGGTCGCGTTCCAGACGTTGAAGAGCGGGTAGCCGACGGCCGCCTCGATGCCCTCCCACCGGTCGGACCGGTACGCCGCGCCGACCACCGGGTAGATCAGTGGCACCACCGGCACCTCGTCGTAGAGGATGCGCTGCGCCTCCTCGACGGCGGCGCGCCTGGTCTCGGCGTCGCCGGCCTGGTTCTGCTCGAGGTACGCGGCGTCGTAGCCGGGGTCGACGAACATCGAGACGTTCGACCCGGCGTCGGTCGCGCCGTCCGACTGGAACCGGCTCAGCAGGTTGTCCGGGTCGAGGCGCTCCGGCGTCGGCCCGTACGACACGACGAACGCGTCGTAGTCCTTCCCGGTGAACGTCCGCGCGTTCAGCTGCGCGTCGTCGACGGGGAGCAGTTCGGCGTCGATGCCGGCCTCCTGCCAGGCCTCGACGATCATCCGCGACAGCTCGAACCGCGACGGGTCGTTGGCCGCCGTCTTCGTCAGCAGCTGGATCGTGGGGACGGGTTCGCGGCCCGCGGCGTCGTCGATGGTCGGCGCGTCGGCCGGCCCGCGGTCGTCCACCGGCACGCTGGTGCAGGCCGCGACGGCCAGCGCCGAGCAGAGCAGGAGTGAGCAGGAGGTGAGGCTGGTGTAGCGACCACGCATGATGGTCTCCCTGGGAACGAAGCGTTCTTCCGGGTGAATGGTTGAGCCGGCCCACCGCCCCCGTGGGCGCCGGCCCCTGGCGTCACGACCTCCGGTCGGTGCTGCCGAAGATCCAGTCCTCGATCGAGCGGATGAGCTCCGCCGTCGCCTCGGCGCGCAGCGAGTAGCGCGTCCCCACCCGGTCGCGCTCCTGCCGCACCAGGCCCGCCGCCCGCAGCCGGTGCACGTGGTGATGCACCGTCGGCTGCCCGAGCCGCAGCTGCGCCGCCAGCTCGGCGGCGTACATGGGCCGCTCCGCCAGCATGCGCAGCAGTGCGAGCCGGTTCGGATCAGACATGGCCTTGAGCGCCGTGACGAGGTCCTGGCGGATCGGCACCGGGTCGTACCCGTCGAAGAAGGCGCTCGGCACGCCGTACACGACCAGCGCCGCACGCGCGGCCTGGTCGACGCGCGCGGACATGTAGGGGTGCGCGAAGACCGACGGCGCCAGCGTCACCGACCGCAGGTCCAGGTCCTCGCCGAGGGTGTAGCCGCCCGTCAGCTGCTCGATCACCGTCGGCGCCGGCACCACGTCGAGCATCGCCCGCGCGGCGCCCGCGGCCTCGTCGAGCAGCACCGTGAGGTCGTCGGCCTGCTCGGCGAACACCCGGTCGAGATAGCTGCCCAGCACGGCGACCAGCTCGGCCTGGACGACGTCCGGCTCGCGGAGCACGCGCCGGCACCGGGCCGCCCAGCCGGGCAGCAGTCCGGCCACCGCCGTCGCCGCCCGCTTCGGTGCGCCGTCCAGCACCTCGCGGTAGGCCGCGAGCCGCTGCGCGTCGGCCTCGCCGTCGTCGAGCATGAGCATGGCGAGGTCCGCGGCCGGCAGGGCCGCGACGGCGTCGATCAGGTCGCGCGGCCCCGCACCGAGCGGGAGGTCCGCGATGAGGCGGATGGCCCCGTACCCCAGCGCGGTGTCGAACCCCTGGAACAGGAACCTAGCCGCCTCGGTGTGCTCGTCGCCCAGCCGTTCCAGCTGCTCCGACGTCCACCGGCGGGACCGCGTGAAGGTGCGCGGGTTGTGCAGCGCCCGCAGGCTGACCACGAAGTCGTAGCAGACCGAGGCGTCGACCCGCACGTCGCCGACGAACCCGCGGTCCACGGCCTGCGCGTCGGTGCCTTTGATCAACTTCATGGTCACCAATCGGTAGAAATTCGATGGTGGTCGAAAAACTATCGATGCCGACGAATGCCGTCAAGGGGTCCGGCGCGACCGATTCGGGCGATGACCGATACTGAGGCCATGCGGCTGGTCTCCATCGGCGACAGCTTCACCGAGGGCGTGGGCGACGAACTCCCCGACGGCACGCCCCGCGGGTGGGCCGATCTGCTGGCGAGCGGGCTGGCCCGCGACCGGGGCGAGCCGGTCGAGTACGCCAACCTCGCCATCCGCGGCCGGTTGGCCGGGCAGATCGTCGACGAACAGCTCGAGCCGGCGCTGGCGCTGGAGCCGACGGCGCTCACCTTCAACGGCGGCGGCAACGACCTCATGCGCCCGCGGGCCGACCTCGACCGGCTCCGCGCGCTCACCGAGCACGTCATCCTGCGCTGCCTCGAGACCGGTGTGCGGCCGATCATCCTCAGCGGCGGCAACCCCAGCGGCGGGCTGCCGATGGGCCGGCGCATGCAGCGCCTCGGCGACCTGTTGACCGTCGTGGCGCGGGAGCTGACCGACCGGTACGACGTCACGTTCGCGGACAACTGGAGCGACGCGGAGCTGGCCCGCGCCGGCTACTGGTCCGACGACCGGCTGCACCTCAACACCGCCGGCCACCACCGGGTCGCGGCCCGCGTGCTGTCGACGCTGGGCGCGTCGTATCCGCCGGAGTGGATGGCGCCCGCCGGCGCGGTCCGCGCCGCGCCGGGCCTCGCCGAGAACGTCCGGTACTACCGCCGGTACGTGGCGCCGTGGGTGCGCCGCCGGCTGACCGGCCGCTCGTCCGGCGACGACCGCACCGCCAAGTACCTCGACTGGACCGTCGTCGGGCCCTAGCTTGCCCGCCGCCCGCCGGGAGTGCTGTTCCGGTGCGGTGACCTCAGCGCCAACTATTGGCACGAGTGTCACCCCGCCGAGCGCATACCCATTCGGCCGCGACCTGCAGACCTTCGTCACCGGCCTGGGCGGCACCAATCCGTCACGCACCCCCTGGCGGTCAGCGCCGGGCGCGGACGATCCACGCGCGGGCGTCGAACAGCACGCCGTCGGGGGTCGCGTGGGCGGCGACGTGGTCGCGCAGCCGTTCGAGGGCGCGGGCCTGCTCGTCGCCGTCGCCGCCCAGCCGGGCCAGCTCCGCCCGCGGCTCGGTCAGCTGCAGCACCGCGGCCAGCGCCGCGTCGGCGTCGGCGCCGTACCAGACCGGGCGCGCCACCTCGGTCAGCTCGACGGCGCCGAAGCCGGCCGCCGTCAGCAGCGCCCGCGTCGCCTCCGGCGCGGCCAGCGAGAACGCGCCGTCGTCGGGCCGCTCCCGCACCTCCCCCGCGACGGCGTCGAGCAGCGGGCCCGCCCACGCGTTGGCGGCACGGCCCTGCCAGACGATCATCGCCAGCCGCCCGCCGGGGCGCGTCGCGCGGGCCAGGTTGGCGAACGCCGCCGCCGGGTCGGCGAAGAACATCGTCCCGAACCGGCTCATCACCAGGTCGAAGCCCGCGTCGGCGAACGCGTGCGTCTGCGCGTCGGCCACCTCGAACGCGACGTTGCGCAGCCCCTCGGCGGCGGCCCGCCCACGCGCCGCGTCGATGCGCGTCGCCGACACGTCCACGCCGAGCACCGTCCCGTCGACCGCCACCGCCGCCGCGTCGCACGTCGTCCGGCCCGACCCGCACCCGACGTCGAGCACGTGGTCGGCGCCGCGCAGGCCGAGCGCGGCACGGTAGGGCGGGTCGAGGTAGCGCATCTCCGCGTCGTAGTCGAAGGCCACGGCTCAGACCGTAGCGGCTCGCCCCTCGCATACGATCGAATGCGATGGACGAACCAGCCCTCCCGGCCCCCGACGACACCGCCGTGCTGCCCGCGAACGTCGTCGCCGAGTTCCGGCAACTGCGCGACGAGTTCTCGCGGTTCATGCTCTCCTACAAGTTCGGCATGGACGAGATCACCACGAAAGTGCGCATCCTCCAGGAGGAGTTCCGCACCGTCCACGTCTACAACCCCATCGAGCACGTCTCGGCGCGGCTGAAGACGCCCGAGGGGGTGCTGGAGAAGGCGCGGCGCAAGGGCTGCGAGCCGACGTTCGAGCAGCTGCGCGAACAGATCACCGACATCGCCGGCGTCCGCGTCACCTGCTCGTTCGTCTCCGACGCGTACCGGGTGTTCGACCTGCTGACCAGTCAGCACGACATCGACGTCGTCACGGTGAAGGACTACATCCGCAACCCCAAGCCCAACGGCTATCGCAGCCTGCACGCCATCGTCGAGGTGCCGGTGTTCCTGTCCGACGGGCCGACGCCGGTGCCCGTCGAGGTGCAGTTCCGCACCATCGCCATGGACTTCTGGGCCAGCCTCGAGCACAAGATCTACTACAAGTACGACAAGCAGGTGCCCGACGCGCTGCTGCTCAGCCTGCACGAGGCCGCCACCACCGCGGCCAAGCTCGACGAAGACATGGAGCGCCTGCACCGCGAGGTCCACGGCGACGACCGCCAGCAGCCGCCGCTCGAGTCGTCGCCGGGCGGGCTGGAGCTGTCCGAGCGGGTCGTGGTGCAGCTGCTGCAGCAGCGCGCCGCCCTCCCCGAGCCGTAAGGGGATACCCCTGGGCCCAAGGTCCTTCCGGCCGAGCACCAACGCCTCTGGGGCGGCCGCCGCCGCTCTCGTAGCGTCGGAGGTGTCAGGAGGTATCCCATGCGCGTCCTGTTGTCCGCCACCACCCCCAGCGGCGACGCGGCCGACGTCGGCGACCGGCTGCGCCGCGCCGGGCACACCGTCTACGGCTGCCGCGGCGGCGAGCGCTGCACCCTCGCGATGGGCGGCACCTGCCCGCTGGCCGACCACCTGGCCGACGTGCACGTGCACGTCCGCGAGCGCCCGGGCCCGCCGTCCGGCCGCGACCGTCCGTTCCTGTGCGCCGTGCTGGCCGGGACGCCGCTCGTGCTGTGCGGCCCGCCGTCGCCCGAGGGCCCGTGGTCGCGCGCCGACGTCGTCTGCTCCCCCGCGGGCGTCGTCGAGGCGCTCGAGCGCGCCGTCCGGCGCCGTGTCGAGCGTGCGGGCGCCGGCGGCAGGTGGGACCAGCCGCGCTCTGCTTGACGCCTGCCCCCGGCAGGGGCCGCCTGAAACCCGGTCTCCCGCTCTTACCTCGCGGCTCGGCCGGCGCTCGCCTCTACCAGGATGACGCAGCAGGCGCCGCAAGTGTGACGGCGCTCACCCTCGGCGACCAGATCCGGGCTGCCGTCGCCTGAACTCTCGATCTCGAGGCCCCGGGACCGGCCCGGGAGACCGTCGATAAGCTTAGCCGTGCCTAAGTCCCTGATGATCTCCCGCCGGTCCGCGCTGACAGTCCTGGGCGCGGGCGCGGCGCTCGCCGTCCTGCCGGGGTGCGGTGGCGGCTCGTCCCGCGAGGAGTCCGGCGAGACCCGCACCGTCACCGGCGCGCTCGGGACCATCGAGGTCCCCGTGTCGCCGCGGCGGGTGGTGTCCGTCGGCCAGTACCGCGACACCGACGCGGCCGTCGCGCTCGGCGTGGTGCCGCTGCTCACCTCATCCTCGCCACCGACCGCCAGCGGCTGGCCGACGAGTACGAGCAGCTCAGCCAGATCGCACCGACGCTGTCGTGGGCCGAGGGCTACAACCAGGACGACTGGACCACCACGACGACGCGGGTCGGTGAGGCGCTGGGGCGGGCCGACGAGGCGCAGGCGCAGCTCACCCGGACGAACGACGCCATCGCCGCCGCGATCGACGCGCACCCGCAGCTGGCCGGGCTGACCTTCACGCTCGGCCCGGTGACCGCCGACGGCGCCGTCAACACCATCAACAGCACCGCCGACGCGTCGGCGGAGTTCCTCGCCCAGCTCGGCATGGAGCTCTCCCCCACCGTCACCAGCCTGCCCAGCTCCGGCATCCCCGGCCGGGCGGTGATCAGCCCGGAGGAGCTGGAGCTGCTCGACGCCGACGTGCTGCTGCTGACCTTCAACACGCCCGAGGCGCGGACGACGCTGGAGGCGAACGAGCTGTTCCAGCGGGTGCCCGCGGTGCGCGACGGCCGCTACGTCGCCCTCGACCTGCCGATCGCGCTGGCCATCGGCTTCCCGTCGGCGCTGAGCATCCGCTACGGCCTGGAGCAGGTGCTGCCCGAGGTGGCCGCCGCGCTCGCCTGACGACGGCGGCGCGGTCAGCGCTCGCCGGCCTGACGCAGCAGCCAGGCGTCGGCGTCGTCCAGGGCGTGCCGGGTGGACTCGCCGAGGACGTCGGTGGCGGCGACGGCGCGGACCGGGCCGTCGAGGTCGACGCCGGCCCGGCGGGCCTGGTCGAGCAGGTGCGGGTCGAGGCCGGACAGGTACAGCCGCCCGCCGGCGTCGGACAGCCGCCGCGCGTAGCCGGCCACGACGCGGTAGAAGGTGGCGCCGAGCGCGGTACGTCCGCGCAGCCTGATCACGACGGCGCTCCCGTGCGCGCCGGCGGGGTCGGGCAGCCGCGCCTGCAGCGTCCGCGCGCCCGCGTAGAGCAGGCTCCCGTACACGTCCAGCGCGACGACGACACCGGCGTCCAGCCGCCGCGGCGCGGGCCGCTCGCGGAACCGCCCGTCCGGCCGCGGCTCCAGCTGGACGACCTTGAGGTCCATCGCCTCCTGGTTCAGCTGCAGCAGCAGCGACAGCGCGACGCCGATCCCGACCGCGGCCGCCACCGGCAGCACCAGCGTCGCCGCGAACGTCGTCACCAGCGCGATCTGAGACGTCGCGCCGGTGCGCCAGATCGCCGCGACGACGCCCGGCCGGATCGACGTGATCGCCGCGTAGATGAGCACCGCCGCCAGCACCGGCGTCGGCACGAGCCCGACCAGCCCGCCGAACAGCAGCACGATCGGCAGCAGCAGTGCGCCGGACAGGATCGCCGCCCACCGGGTGCGTGCGCCCATCGCGACGTTGAGCGCCGTTCCGCTGACGGAGCCGCCGACCGGCTGGCCGCGGAACAGCCCCGCGGCGACGTTGGCCACCCCCTGGGCGACGAAGTCGCGGCCGGTGTCGGACGGCGTGCCGTCCGGGTTGGGCGCCGCCTCGCTGACCCCGGCGCCCTGCACGAGGACGATGACGGCGACCGCCGCGGCGCCCACGACCAGCTCGAACGTGAACATCCCGAGGTCGGGCAGCACCGGCAGTGGCAGCTCCCGCGGGATGTCCCCGGCGTCGCGCACCTGCTCGACGCTGTCCAGCCCGAACACGACCACCACCAGCGTCGGGACGACCAGCGCCGCGAGCGCGCCGAACGTGCTCCAGCTGCTGTTCATCAGCCCGAACAGGATGCCCAGCGTGGCCAGGCCGATCCCGAGCGACGCGACGTCGATCCGGCTCGGGTGGGTGATCAGGTCGAACGCCTTCGCGACGTTCGTCGAGCCGCTGACGTCGGCGCCGGCGAACCCGGACAGCTGGCCGAAGATGATGCTGGCGGCGACCCCGGTGAGGAACCCCGTCATCACCGAATGCGACACGAACCGGGCGTACCGGCCCAGCCGCAGCAGCCCGGCCGCGATCATCAGCACCCCGGCGATCATCGTCAGCAGGAACAGCGCCGCCGGCCGATCCGCCGGGTCGACGCCGTCCAGGGCCGACGCCGCCGCGAGCGCCGCCGCCGTCGTCGTCGCGACCACCATCATCCGGGTGCTGGTGGCCAGCCCGCCGGCGACCGGGCCGACGATGCTCGCGTACAGGCCGAACACCGGGTTCACCCCGATCAGCGCCGCCGACGCCATGCCGTCGGGGACGCTGCCGACCGCACTCGGGACCGCCGCGACGGCGTCCGCGCGCAGGTGCCGGCGGCTCGGCCGGACCGAGCGGAGCCAGCCGTGCAGCGCCGTCGCCGCCCGCGCTGCACGCTCCCGCGAACCGGCCATGCCCCACCGTGCGCCACGGCGCGCCGGACGGTCCTCACCCCGACGGGGTGAGGGCGTCACCGTCACCGGCCGCCACGATGACGTCATGGCGACGCAGGCGGACCGGGACAGGCCGACCGGCTGGGTTCACGGCGGCGAGGCGGCGGCGGTCTAGGAGTGCGACCATGGGCGGCCTCGTCCTCGAGCTGATCCCGTCGATGATCGGCCTGATGGCCACGCCGATCGCGATCGCCGGTGCGATCCTGCTGCTGGGCACCGCCCGGCCGTTCGCCAACGCGCTCGCGTTCATGGCCGCGTTCCTGCTCGCCTACTCGGTCATCGCCGCGATCGTCGTCGGGTTCGCGACGGCGTCGGCGGAGCCGCTGCTGTCGGTGCGGGCCAAGGCCGACATCGAGATCGGCATCGGCGCGCTGCTCCTGCTGCTCGCGGTGCCGCTGATCGTCAAGCGGCGCGACCGGCGCCGCGCCCGCCGGGCGAAGAAGGGCCTCGCCGCCCGGCTGCACGACGCCACCCCGCCGTTCGCGTTCGGTGCGGGGCTCACGCTGGCCGTCCTCAACCCGAACGTGCCGATCCTGGTCGCCGGGCTCGCGGTGGTGGCCGCGTCCGACACCGGCCACGTCGTGGGCGCCGTCCTGCTGGTCGTCGCCGCCGTCTCCGGCCTGCTGATCCCGATCCTGTGGCGCTGGCTCGCGCCCGCCAGCGCGCCCCGGGTGCTCGCCCGCGTCACGGCGTGGATCACCGCGCACGACCGCGCCATCAACATCACCATCCTGCTGGTGTTCGGGACGACGTTCCTGGTGAAGGGCCTGGCCGGGCTCTGACGCGGGCGGCGCGGCCGTCAGCGCGGCAGCGTGCGCAGGTAGTCGGCGAAGCCCTCCAGGCCGTCGACGTTGCGCGGCCCGCTGATGCCCTCGTTGTAGTCGAGCACGTAGAACCGGTCGGCGACGACGGCCGGCAGCGAGCTGGTGATCGGCGAGGTCTTCAGGAAGTCGATCTTCTCCTGGGCCGGCTGGTCGCCGTAGTCGAGGATGATGATCACCTCGGGGGCCGACTGGACGACGGCCTCCCAGCTGACCTGCGTCCACCGCGCGTCGAGATCGGCGAACACGTTGCGGCCGCCGGCGAACTCGATGATCTCGTTCGGCGGCACCTGGTTGCCCGCGGTGAACGGCTGGTCGGTGCCCGAGTCGTACAGGAACACCGGCACCGGCTCGCCCTCGGGCGCGTTCGCCCGCACGGCGTCGACCCGGCCGCGGTACTCCGCGACCAGCTCGTCCGCCCGGTCCTCGACGCCGAAGATCGCGCCGAGCCGCTCGAGGTCGGTGAAGAGCGCCTCGAACGGCTCGACGTCCTCCGGGAAGCCCGGGTAGGTGAAGCACGACTCCGTGTGCATGAAGCTCTGGATGCCGAGCCCGTCGAGGATCTCCGGGGTGATGCCGCGCTGGTCGCTGAAGCCGGAGTTCCAGCCGGCCACGACGAGGTCCGCGTCGGCGTCGACGACCAGCTCGCGGTTGAGCAGGTCGTCGCTGAGGAACTCGACTGCGGCGTAGTCGTCCGCCCACGGCGACTCCTCGACCGGCGGGTTGGCCGGCGGCATCACGTAGCCGTGCACGTGATCGGCGAGACCCAGCGCGAACAGCTTGTCGGCGCTGCCGGCCTCGTAGACGACGGCGCGCTGCGGCGTCGTGTACTCGACCGGCTCGCCGCAGCGGTCCACCGTCACCGTCCGGTCGCCGGCGGACGGCTCCACCTCGGCGCCGCACGCGGCCAGCGTCAGGGCGCCGGCGGCGAGCGCGAGCAGGGGTCGTCGTCGGTGCGGGGTGGTCATGTCGGTGTTCCCTCCGGTGTCGTGGCGGTGACGGTGTAGAGCAGTTGCGGCGCGCCGGTCAGCGGGTGCGCGACGACGGTCGCGGCCACGCCGAACACGTCCCGGATTAGCGCCTCGCTCAGCACGTCGGCCGGTGCGCCCACGGCGACCAGCCGGCCACCGTCGAGCACGCCGATGCGGTCGCACACGGCCGCGGCGAGGTTGAGGTCGTGCAGGACGACGAGCACGGTCAGGCCGGCGCCGCGGAGCAGGGCCAGCAGCCCGAGCTGGTGCCTGACGTCCAGGTGGTTCGTGGGCTCGTCCAGCACCAGCACCCGCGGCTCCTGCACCAGCGCCCGCGCGACGAGCACGCGCTGGCGCTCGCCGCCGGAGAGCGAGAGCACGCCCCGTCCGGCGAGGTGCAGCAGGTCCAGGCGGCGCATGGCGTCGTCGCACAGCTGCCGTTCGCGGGCGGTGAGCGGCTCGTTGCCGCGCTGGTGCGGCGCCCGGCCGAGCGCGACCACCTCCTCGACGGTGAAGTCGAGGTCACTGCCGCCCTGCTGGGTCAGCGCGGCGACACGGCGGGCGCCGTCGCGGCGGCTCAGCGTGGCGAGGTCGTCGCCGCCGATGCGCACGGCGCCGCCGGACGGGCGCAGCGCGCGGTACACGCAGCGCAGGGTCGTGGACTTGCCACTGCCGTTCGGGCCGATCAGCCCGACGACAGCCCCGTCGGCGACGTCCAGGCTGAGGTCGCGCACCAGCTCGGCGCCGTCGATGGTGACGGTGAGGCCCTCCAGTCGCAGGTCCACGTCACCGTCCCCCGAACAGGTAGCCGCGGCGGCGCAGCAGCGCCACGAACACCGGGACGCCGGCCAGCGCGGTGATCGCGCCCAGCGGCAGCTCCCGCGGCGCCACCACCGTCCGCGCCGCGACGTCGACCCAGACCATGAAGATCGCCCCGGCCAGCGGCGCGACCGCCAGCACCCGGGCGTGTCCCGCGCCGACGACCATGCGCACGAGGTGCGGCAGGATCAGGCCGACGAAGCCGATGGCGCCGCTCACCGCGACCATCGCCCCCGTCACCACCGACGACAGCAGGAACAGCCCGCGCCGCACCCGGCCCGCGTCGATGCCGAGGCTGGCCGCGGTCTCGTCGCCGAGCGCGAGCACGTCCAGCCGCCGCCCGGACCGTCGCAGCGCCACCACCGCGACGCCCACCGCGGCCGCCACCACCGGCAGCGACCCCCACGTGGCCGCGCCGAAACTGCCCATCGTCCAGAACAGGACCGTGCTGGTGGCCTCGCCGTCCGGGGCGAAGTAGACGATCACGCTCATCAGGGCCTGGAAGCCGAACGACATCGCGACGCCCGTCAGCACCAGCCGCAGCGGGCTCATCCCGCCCCGTCCGGACGCCGCCGCATAGACGACGACGGAGGCCAGCAGCGCGCCCGCGAACGCCCCGGCCGACACCGCGTAGATGCCGAGCGCGGCCAGCCCGCCGGTCACGATGACGCTCACCGCGCCGACCGACGCCCCCGACGAGACGCCCAGCACGAACGGGTCGGCCAGCGCGTTGCGCACCATCGCCTGCACGGCCACCCCCACCACCGCCAGCCCAGCGCCGACGACCGCCGCCAGCAGCACCCGCGGGGTCCGGATCTGCCACACGATCTGATACGCCGTCGCCTCGTCGGCGCCGATCGAGCCGCCCGTCAGCGCCGCCCACAGGTACCGCGCGCTGTCTCCCGGCGCGATGCTCGCGGCGCCGATGCCGATCGCCACCAGCACCGTCCCCAGCAGCACCACCGTCAGCCCGGCGACGGGGAGCAGCAGGCCCATCCGCCGTGGGCCCGCCCCCCGGGTCGCAGCGGCGGGAGGCGCCTGGACCGCCGTCACGCGGCCGCCCGCCGGACCAGGGCGGCGCCGTCGCCGGCGGGCTCCAGCACGAGCGCGGCCGGCAGGTCGGCGGCGACGTCCTGGGCCGTGACGACTCGCCAGTCGCTGGCGAACCGGTACGAGCGGACCAGCCGGTCGCCGTCGCGGACCTCGTACAGGCTCGCGGGCTCGCGCCCGCCGGCCGCGGCCAGGTGGCGGACCCGGTACTCGTGGTCGCCCAGCCGCCGGGTCTGGACCATCTCGGCCGGCCCGGTCTCCGCACGCTGCGTCGTGACCAGCCCGAAGCCGTCGCCGGCCAGCCGCTCACCGGCCCAGGCGAACAGCGCCCGCCGGTCGGTCCGGCCGAGGTGGCCGAGCACGTGCGCGCAGACGAACCCGTCGAGCCGCTCGGGCAGCAGCCCGAGGTCGCCCGGCGCCGCGCCCGCGACGACGGTGACCCGTTCGGCCAGCGCGGCGTCGTCGGCCACCCGTGCGGTCAGCACCGCCCGCATCACCAGGGCCGGCTCGAGCGCCACGATGCGCGCCCGCGTCTCCCCCGCGATCGTCCGGGTGCCGACACCGGTCCCGGCGCCGATCTCGGCGACGACCGCGTCGCTGCCGAGGTGGGCGAACGCGGCGCGGACGTACGGGCGCAGCCGTTCCCAGGGCTCGGCCATGAACAGGTCGTGGAACTCGGCCAGGCGTTCATAGGTCTCGGTCATCGCCGCCCTACCAGCTGGACTTCGTCACGCCGGGCAGCAGGCCCTGGTGGGCCATGGCCCGCAGCCGGATCCGGGACAGGCCGAACGCGCGGTGGACGCCGCGCGGGCGGCCGTCGACCTGGTCGCGGTTGCGCAGCCGGGTGGCGCTGGCATCGCGGGGCTGCCGGGCCAGCGCGCGCCGTGCGGCCGTGCGCTCGTCGTCGCTGCTGGTGGGGTCGGCGAGGACGCGCTTCAACGCGGCCCGGCGCTCGGCATGGTGGGCGACGATCTCGCGGCGGCGGGCGTCCTTGACGATCTTGCTGCGCTTGGCCATCTAGAGCCGCTCCCCGCGGGCCAGCAGCTCCGCCACGACGGCGTCGATGCCGCGCTTGTCGATGGTCCTGATGCCGCGCGCCGAGACGGTGATCCTGACCGTGCGGCCCAGCGACGGGACCCAGTAGCGCCTGCGCTGGAGGTTGGGGTCGAACCGGCGTTTCGTGCGGCGGTGGGAGTGCGAGATCGCGTGGCCGAAACCCGGCGTGGCGCCGGTGACCTGGCAGCGTGCGGACATGGTGGTGCCTTCCTGTGGAGAAGTGGCGTTCTCAGAGCGAGCTGTGGATATCGCCCAGCCAGGCCTCGAACCCGTCGCCCGCGGCCTCCCAGTACGCCCCGCGGCGCCGCAGTTCGGCGTCGTCGAGCAGGCACCGCTGGAACGCCGCGGCCAGCTCGCCGCGGCCGTCGTCCATGCCGGTGACGACGATGCGGGTGAAGGGGCGCCGCCGGCCCCACGGCTCGGCGACGCCGATGCTCAGCTGGCCGCCGGCGCCGTCCCATGCGCACGCGACGCCCGATCGGGTCGGCAGCCAGAAGCAGCCGCGGGATCGACGCGGGCCGCCGCCGAGGTCGGCGATGCCGGCGTACAAGCGGTCCGGATGGAAGGGGCGGTCGGAGCGCAGGTCCAGCCGCCAGACGTGCCCGCCGGCGTACGCCGGCAGCGGACCGGGCCGCACCTGCGCCACCCACGCCTCGGCGGCCGCGTGGTCGTGGAGGCCGGCCAGCAGCCGGCCCGCGTCCACCCCGCCGTCGCCGGCCCTGCCGGCCTCGTCGCCCGCGCCGGCCTCGCCGGCCGAGCCGGCCGAGCCGGCCGAGCCGGCCGAGCCGGAGACGAGCGCGCCGGGGCGGGCCAGGGTCCGGATCAGCTCCAGTTCGGCGGTGCCGGCCGTTCCGGCGATGGTGACGGCGTCGGCGTACTCGACCTGGGCGGCGCCGACCTCGGCCACGCCGCGGCGATCGTCGGCGGAGGTGTGCACGCCGCGTTCGCACAGCAGCTCGTCGCCGAGGAGGTCGTCCGCCAGCCGATCGCCGTCGATCGCGCAGACGACGCCGGCGATGCGCACGTGCCGCAGCCGCGCATCGCGGGCGGCGACGCGGCAGACCTGCTGCGCCTCGGCGCCGGCCGGCAACTGCGCGACGACGGCGCCCCAGCGTTCGGCCGCGGCCAGCCGGACCAGCGTCGGCACGATGTCCTCGCGGATGGCACAGCTGACGCACGCGTGCTCGAGGTCGATCCGCTCGTCCTCGACCACGCCGGACACGTCGCTCACCGTCCGCAGCAACACGCTCCGGCCGACGTCGATGCGGTGATGTACGACAACGGCATCGGGCAGATCCCACTGCAACGCGATGGTCGCCGCCGCCATCGCCTCGGGCGCGACGCCGGTCACCAGAACGACGGGTGTGGTGCGCATGCTCAACTCTTTCTAACGAGAATCAACCTCATTAGTGCGTCACCCTAGCACCACCCACGTCCCCTCGTTGCGGGCCGACGCCGCGATCGCCTCGGTGGCCAGAGGCGCGGATGCACCCGGAACCAGAACTCGTCGATGAGGCCGAGACGGGTCGGGGTGTGCGCGATGATCTCCCCATGCCGGCGACGCGAGGAACCGCGGTCATGCGGCCGCAGCTGCCGAGCGCCAGGCGCGCTGCCGCGGCGCTGCTGGCGGCGGCCGCGCTGCTGACCGGCTGTGGCGACGACGGCGCCGTCGACGGCGTGCGGCTGCCGCCCGAGGGCGCCCGCGTCGACTACCAGCTGGGCGGCCCGTATCCGCCGTCCGACGGGGTGGAGGTGGTGATCCGCGACGTCACCGCCGAGCCGGTGCCGGACCGCTACGGCATCTGCTACGTCAACGCGTTCCAGACCCAGCCCGGCACGCTGGAGCAGTGGCGGCGAGAGCACGACGACCTGCTGCTGCGCGACGACGACGGCGAACTGGTCACCGACCCGGACTGGCCGGACGAGGCGCTGCTCGACACGTCCACCGAGGCGAACCGGGAGGCGCTGGCCGGGGTCGTCGGCGCGGACCTCGAGCGGTGCGCGCGGGCCGGCTTCGCCGCCGTCGAACCGGACAACCTCGATTCGTGGACCCGTTCCCACGGCCTGCTCGACGACGCCGACAACCTGGCGTTCGCCGCGCTGCTGGCCGAGCGGGCGCACGAGCTCGGCCTGGCCATCGCGCAGAAGAACGCCCCGGAACTGGGCGCCGCCGGCCGCGACACCGCGCACCTCGACTTCGCCATCGCCGAGGAGTGCGAGGTCCACGACGAGTGCGCCGCCTACGCCGACGTTTACGGGCGGCACGTCATCGAGATCGAGTACGCCGACAACGGCCGCGACGCGTTCGCCGCCGCCTGCGCCGACCGCGGCGAGGAGATCTCGGTGCTGCTGCGCGACCGCGACGTCCTCCCGGCCGGCGCGGACGGCTACGTGGCGCAGTGGTGCTAGCGCTCATCGGCGCACCGGGCCGCGCGGGCCGACGAGCGGAGGCGAGTCAGGCCAGGCGGGGGTCGACGTGGACCTTGGGGGCGGGTCCGGTGGGGAGCGTCCCGGCCAGGACGGCGGCGACGTCGGACAGGCCGACCGTGGCGCCGACCAGCGGGCGCGGGTCGACCGCGCCGCTCGCGTACGCCTCGATCGTCGCGGCCAGGCCGGGCGACGCGGAGAGGATGCCGGCCGCGGTGACGTCGGCGAGCACCAGCTGACGGGTGTCGAGCCGGCTCGGCGTGGCGGACAGCCCGATGTAGACGACCCGCCCGCCGGGCTCGACCAGCTCGACGGCGCGCGCGGGCAGATGGGCGGCGTTGGTGGCGTCGACGACGGCGTCGAACGGCAGGTCCGGCAGTTCGTCCTCGGTCCACGCGTGCTCGAACCCCAGCGACCGGGCGAACTCCAGCGACGCCTCGGTGCGGCCCATCAGATGCACCTCGGCGCCGTCGGCGCGGGCGAACATCGCCGCCATCAGCCCGATGGTGCCGGGCCCGAACACCAGCACCCGGTCGCCCGGGCCGGCGCCGGTGGCCCGGGCCGCCCGCAGCGCGTTGCCGCCCGGCTCGACCAGCGCGCCCAGAACGGCGTCGACGGAGCCGGGCAGCGCGTGCAGCGACGACGCCGGGACGGCCAGCTGCTCGGCCAGCGCGCCGGGCCGGCCGTCGCGCACGCCGACCTCCTGCCGCGCCTCGCACACGTGCTGCCGTCCGCGGCGGCAGCGCCGGCAGGTCCCGTCGCCGATCATGGTGTCGCCCATGACCCGCCGCCCCAGCCACGCGGGGTCCACGCCGGACCCGACGGACGCGACGACGCCGGCCCACTCGTGACCGGGCCGCAGCGGGTACGTCGTGTGCCCGGAGCGCAGGTAGGCCATGTCGCCGCTGAAGAACTCGGCGTCGGTGCCGCAGACGCCGGCCCGCTCGACGTCGACGACGACCTCGCCGGGCGCCGCGACGGGGCGCGGCACGTCCTGCACCCCGCCCGCGCCGGGTCCGGTCAGCACGAAGGCTCTCATCGGCGCTCCCCCAGCCGGCCGAGCACGCCACGGATCTCGTCGACGGCGTCGACGAGCACGGCCAGCGGCGTGCGGAAGGTCAGCGCGCTGACGCTGATCGCGCCCGACGGCGCGCCCGACGGCGCACCCGACGGCACGCCCGGCGCCAGCGCGTACACCGGCAGCGCCAGGCAGGCGACGCCGGTCTCGTTCTCCTCGTCGTCCAGGGCGTAGCCGCGCTGACGGACGGCCGCCAGCTCGGCGGCCAGGTCACCGGCGGTGACGCGGGTGCGCGGCGTCCGCCGCGGCAGCGGCCCGGCGCCCACCCACGCGGCCACCGCGGCCGGCGTCGGCAGCGAGTACGCCAGCAGCAGCTTCCCGACCCCGGTCGAGTGGGCCGGGTTGCGCCCGCCGACGACCGACGTCAGCCGGGCGGCGCCGCTCGGCGGGTCGACCTTGGCGCGGTACACGACCTCGCGGCCGTCGAGCACCGCGTAGTGGGTGGTCTCACCGAACCGGGCCGCCAGCGTCTCGAGCACCGGCAGCAGCCGGACGTGCTCGGGCCGGGCCTCGTGGTGCGCGAACGCCAGCCGCAGGAACTCGTCACCCAGCACGTAGTGGCCGCGGGCGTCCTGACCGGCGAACCCGGCCCGGCGCAGCGACCGCAGCGCGCGGTGCACCGTCGGCTTGGGGCTGCCGACGACGCGGGTCAGCTCGTCCAGCCCGACTCCGCCCGGGTGGGAGGCCAGCTCCTTGAGCACGGCGAGCACGCGGTCGGAGCCGACCACCCGGTCGCCCTCTTGACCGGGACGGTCGTCGCCCGCCACGATGTCTCGCACGTTCCAGATAGTAGATTGACGTGTCGATAATCGGAAGAGAGCGGCCGTGACCGAGCTCCGCAGCGCCCAGTGGTACGGCGGCGACGGCCGCGACGCCTACATCCACCGCGCCTGGATGCGCCGCGGCCTGCCCGACGACGCGTTCACCGGCCGGCCGCAGATCGCCATCGCCAACACCGCGTCCGACCTGACGCCGTGCAACCGGCACCTGGACGAGGTGGCGCGGTCGGTGCGCGACGGCGTCCACGAGGCCGGCGGCATCGCGCTGGAGCTGCCCGCGCTGTCGCTGGGCGAGACGCAGTTACGGCCCACCGCCATGCTGTGGCGCAACCTCGCCGCCATGGCCACCGAGGAGATGCTGCGCGGCAACCCGGTCGACGGCGTCGTGCTGCTCGGCGGCTGCGACAAGACCATCCCGGCGCTGCTCATGGCGGCCGCGTCGGTCGACCTGCCGGCCGTCGTCGTGCCCGGCGGGCCGATGCTCACCGGCACCTTCCGCGGCGTCCCGCTGGGCTGCGGCACCGACGTCTGGCGGCTGTCCGAGGAGGTCCGCGCCGGGACGCTCTCGCGCGACGACTTCACCCGCTCCGAGTCGGCGATGATCCGCAGCAAGGGCCACTGCAACACCATGGGCACCGCGTCGACGATGGGCCTGCTGGCCGAGGCGCTGGGCATGGTCGTCCCGGGTGTCGCGGGCACCCCGGCGCCGGACAGCCGGCTGTTGGCCGCCGCGCACGGCACCGGCCGGCTGGCCGTCGAGCTGGTCGCCGCGGACCGCCGACCGAGCACCGTCCTGACCAGGGCGTCGTTCCACAACGCCATCGTGACGCTGGCGGCCATCGGCGGCTCGACCAACGCCGTCGTGCACCTGCTCGCCATCGCCGGGCGCCTGGGCATCGAGCTCACGCTGGACGACGTCGACCGCATCGGCTCGCGCGTCCCCGTGCTGGTCGACCTGCTGCCGGCCGGCCGGTTCCTGATGGACGACCTGCACCGCGCCGGGGGGCTGCCGGCCGTGCTGCGCGAGGTGCGCGACCTGCTCGACCCCACAGCGCTGACGGTGACCGGCCGGCCGCTGGTCGAGTACCTCGACGACGCCGAGATCTTCGACGCCGAGGTCATCCGGCCGCGGTCGGCGCCGCTGGTCGAGGAGGGCGGCATCGCGGTGCTGCGCGGCAACCTGGCGCCCCGCGGCGCTGTCATCAAGCCCGCCGCCGCGTCACCGGGGCTGCTGCGCCATCGAGGCCCGGCGGTGGTGTTCGACAGCATCGAGGACCTGCACGCCCGCATCGACGACCCGGACCTCGATGTGACGGCCGACTCCGTCCTGGTGCTGCGCGGCTGCGGCCCGAAGGGCTACCCCGGCATGCCGGAGGTGTCGAACCTGCCGCTGCCGGCGAAGCTGCTGGGCCAGGGCGTGCGCGACATGGTCCGGGTGTGCGACGGCCGGATGAGCGGCACCGCCTACGGCACGGTCGTGCTGCACGTCGCGCCGGAGGCGGCCGACGGCGGGCCGCTCGCGCTGGTGCGCACCGGCGACGTCGTCAGCCTGGACGTCGCCGCGCGGCGCATCGACGTCGAGGTGGACGACGACGAGCTGGCCGCGCGCTCCCCCAGCCGGGCCACCGTCGACGGCTACGCCCGCCCGGCCCGCGGCTGGGAACGGCTCTACGTCGACCACGTGCTCCAGGCCGACACCGGCGCCGACCTCGACTTCCTGCTCGGCTCCAGCGGATCGGAGGTCAGCCGTGAATCGCACTGACACCAGGACGGCGCTCGTCACCGGCGGCGGCAGCGGGCTCGGCGCGGCCGCCGCCGAACGCCTGCGCGCCGACGGTTACACCGTCACCACCCTCGACCTGCACGGCGCCGACGTCGTCGCGGACATCACCGACGAGGCGGCGCTGGCGCGCATCGGCCCGGTCGACGTGCTGGTCAACTCGGCCGGCGTCGTCGGCCCGAACCGGCCACTGCACGAGACGACGGCGGACGAGTGGCGCCGCGTCTTCGAGGTCAACGTCGTCGGCACCGTCAACACCATGCGCGCGTTCGTCCCGGGCATGCGCGAGCGCGGCTGGGGCCGCGTCGTCAACCTCGCCAGCATGGCCGGCAAGGACGGCAACCCGAACCTGTCCGTCTATTCGGCGTCGAAGGCCGCCGTCATCGGGCTCACGAAATCCGCCGGCAAGGAGCTCGCCACCAGCGGCGTCCTCGTCAACGCCATCGCGCCGGCCGTCATCGCCACACCGATGAACGACGCCACCGAGCCCGGCGTGCTCGAGCACATCACCAGCCTCATCCCGATGAAGCGGGTCGGCCGGCCCGAGGAGGTGGCCGAGCTGATCGCGTTCCTGTGCTCGGACCGGGTCAGCTTCTCCACCGGCGCCGTCTACGACATCAGCGGCGGCCGGGCGACCTACTGAGCGACGGCCGCGGGCTCGCGCACGACGCGGCGCTCGAACCAGACCGTCATGAACGGCGGGATGGCCGAGGCCAGGCCGAGCATCGTCGTGGTGAAGGACCAGCGTTCCGCGCGCCACGCGGCGATGACGGTGACGAGGTAGACGATGAAGACGCCGCCGTGGATGGGGCCGAAGATCTGCACCCCGATCTCGTTCTCGACCACGACGTACTTGAAGAACATCCCGATCAGCAGGCCGGCCCAGGAGATCCCCTCGGCGACGGCGGCGATGCGGAACCAGCGAAGCGCAGCACTCACCCCGACACCCTACGGGCCGGACGGGACCGCCGCGGAGGCGGCCCCGCCCGGCCCGGCGATCGTCAGGACCCGGTGGCCTCGGCGAACGTGAGGCGGTGGATCGCGCCGGTGCCGGGCGCGACGGTGTCGGTGACGAAGTAGACCTCGCCGTCTGCGTCCGTCCCGAACGAGGTGATCCGCGGCGGCAGCTGGCCCACCGCGTCGCTGGCGACGTGCCGGCCGCGCCGCTGCTCCTGGACGGCGAACGCCTGGCCGGTGCAGTAGTCGGCCGCGACGTAGGTGCCGTCGGCGAGGTCCTCGAACTCGTCGCCGCGGTAGACGACGCCGCCCATCACGGCGCACCGGTCGTTGCCGGCCAGACCGTAGGAGTAGACCGGGTCGGTGTACTGGGCGCGCGGGTTGCAGCGGATGTCGAGGAACGGGTCGGGGCCCTCCCCGGCGCTCGCGGGCTGACGGTGCAGGTCGTCGCCCTCGCGGCAGGACCAGCCGAAGTTCCAGCCGTCGCGCGGCTGGTCGTCGTCGTCCAGGGAGACGTGGTTGATCTCCTCCCAGCGGTTCTGGCCGACGTCGCCGATCCAGATCGACTCGGTCCGCTCGTCGATGGAGAACCGCCACGGGTTGCGCAGGCCGTACGCCCAGATCTCCGGCCGGCCGGCGGCGCTGCGGGCGAACGGGTTGTCGTTCGGGATGCAGTAGAGCCGGCCGTCGCACTCGCGCATGACGTCGATCCGGACGATCTTGCCGAGCAGCGTGCTGAGGTTCTGCGCGCCGTACAGCGGGTCGTCCGCGCTGCCGCCGTCGCCGGTGCTCCAGTACAGGTAGCCGTCGGGGCCGAACATCAGGTCGCCGCCGTTGTGGTTGCCGTTGAGGTTGTGCTGCTGACGGAGCACCCGCTCCTCCGTGGCCGGGTCGATGGTCGTCTGTCCCGCGCTGTCGAGCTGGAACCGCGAGACGGTGAGCGCGCCGTTCTCGACGCCCGTGCCGAGGGCGGTGTACGAGACGAACAGCGTGTGGGTGCGGGCGAAGTCCGGCGACGGCGCCACGCCGAGCAGGCCGCGCTCGTTGCCGGCGGTGCTGACGCGGCCGGTGAGGTCGAGCAGCGGCTGCGGGTCCAGGACGCCGGTGTCCGGGTGGAACACCAGCACCCGGCCGGCCTTGTCGACGACGAACAGCCGGCCGCTGCCGTCGTCGGGCGTGCCGATGGCGGCGAGCCGCAGCCCGGTCGTCGCGACGACCTCGCTGCCGACCTGGAGCTCGGAGACGGGAAGCGGGCGGTCGTCGCGGCCGGCCTGCGCGGCCGCGGACGTCGCCACGGCGGCGACCAGCAACAGCGGGAGCAGCAGCGCGAGGCGAAGCCTGCGGGGGACGGGGGTGGCGGGCATGGCATCTCCCTTTGACGATGGGTCGATCGCTAGGGCGGCCGGTAATACGTGACACAGCGCCGGAAGGATTGCCTTCCCGCGATGCAACTTCCGCCCGCCCGCTCGCGTCTTGCGTAGTGACCGAGGGGGTGGGGATGGACGTCGACGCCGAGGCGGCCGCTATCGCGCTGGACCGCGACAGCGCGTTCGAGCAGTACGTCGAGGTGCGCCAAGTGCGGCTGCTGCGCCTCGCGTACCTGCTCACGGGCGATCAGCACGCCGCCGAGGATCTGCTGCAGACGACGCTGGCCAAGCTGTACCTGGCGTGGAACCGGGTCGAGCGCGCAGGCTCCGTCGACGCGTACACCCGGCGCATCATGCTCAACGAGCGCTCCAGCCGGTGGCGGCGGGCGGCGCAGCGGTTCGAGCGGTCCACCGACGCCGTCCCGGAGCGGCCGGTCCTCGACGACTTCGACCACACGCTCGCCGAGCGCGACGCGCTGTGGTCGGTCGTGCGGGAGCTGGCGCCGCGGCAGCGCGCCACCGTCGTCCTCCGCTTCTACGAGGACCTCGGCGAACAGGAGATCGCCGACCTGCTCGGCTGCTCGGTCGGCACCGTGAAGTCGCAGACCAGCCGGGCGCTGGCGACCTTGCGCACCCGGCTGGCGGAACGGAAGGGGGACGAGCGGTGAACGAGTTCGACGATCTCGAGAGCGCCTTGGCCGCGGAGTTGCGCCGCCGCTCCGGCGACGTCCTGGCGACGCCGGGCCTGGCCGGCCGCGCCCGTCGCCGTGCCCGTGTCGTCCGCCGGCGTCGCGTGGCCGCCGCCGGCGCTGTCGCCGCCGCCGTCCTGGCCGTCGCGGTCCCGACGGCGCTCTCGCTGCGCAGCGTCCCGCAGACGGCTCCCCCGGCCGATTCCCCGACGACGCCGTCGGAAGTGCACGAGACGGAGACACCGGAGCGCGGCGGCACGACGGCTCTGGCACTGGACGGCCTTCCCGGCGGGCCGGAGCCCTCGATCGGCTGGTTCGAAGGCCCCGACTACCACGGCGCCGACGGCCGTTCGGCGCAGTTCCCGAGCATGTGGATGGACACCCTGGAGCTCGGCGACCGGTTCATGGCGAGTACCGGCGACGAGGTCAGCCGGCTCGCCGCGGACGGCGAGGTGCTCGCCACCTTCACCGGCGCGGGCCCGGTCCTGTCCGCGGACGGCCGCCTGGTCGCCTACTTCAACCGGGACGAGGACGTCGTGCGGGCCGAACCGGCCGACGGAGGCGAGGCCGAACCTGGGCGCGACGTGCCGGAGGACCGGTGGCTCGAACCAGTCGGCTTCCTGGGCGATCACCGGCTCGTGTCGAACCTCCGGGACGCCACCGGGGCGCCGGCCGGGTTCAGGATCGACGACTTCGGAGCACCTGACGGCGGTGCGGCGACCGCGCCGTGGGACCTCGTCAGCGTCAGCGCCGTGTCGGAGGCGGCCGGACTCGTGACCGGGCCGACAACGGAGCTCACCGAGGACGGCGGCTGCTGGGCCGTCTACGAGACGGACGCGTCGACGCCGTTGTGGACGACGTGCGCCTACTCGTTCCTCCGCTTCAGCCCGGACGGGCGTCACCTCGTCGGGACGGCCGGCCACCCGCACGCCGAAGCCTTCACCACCACCGTCCTGGTCGACGCCCTCACCGGCGCGGTCGTGCACCAATACACCGGCCGGCACATCTACGAGGCGATGTTCGAGGACGAGGGCCATCTGATCCTCAGCGTGGCGCTCGAGGACGGCGACTCGCGCGAGGCGGCCCTGCTCCGCTGCGACTTCACCGGTTCCTGCGAGCGGACCACACCGATCGTCCACGTCTCCCTGCAGGGTGGGTACACGTATGGGCTGGCACTGCCGCGCTGGTGACGCCGGGATTCCTGCACGCGGCGGGCCGGCCGGGCGATAATGCGACGGTGACCGACGCCGCGACGCCGCAGGCTGTGCTGGGCCAGTTGACCGAGGCCGCGATCTTCCTCGTCGTCACGGTCGACGATGGCGGCGAGGACGTCGCGCGCGACCTGCTGGCCGACCTGTCCGGGCTGACCCGCGCCGTCGGCTTCCGCGCCCCCGACGACGGCCTGACCTGCGTCGCCGGCATCGGAGCCGCCGCCTGGCCGCGGGTCGTCGGCGGCGAGCCGCCGTCCGGGCTGCACCCGTTCCAGGAGATCGCCGGCCGCACGCACACCGCACCCGCCACCCCCGGCGACCTGCTGTTCCACCTGCGCGCCCGGCGTATGGACCTCTGCTTCGAGCTGGCGACGCTGATCACCGGCCGACTGGCCGGCGCGGCCACCGTCGTCGACGAGGTGCACGGGTTCCGCTACTTCGACCAGCGCGACCTCCTCGGCTTCGTCGACGGGACGGAGAACCCGACCGGCGCGGCCGCCGCTGCCGCCGTCCTCTCCGGCGAGCCGGGGTTCGAGGGCGGCAGCTACGTCGTCGTGCAGAAGTACGTGCACGACATGGACGCGTGGAACGCGCTGCCGGTCGAGGAGCAGGAGCGGGTCATCGGCCGCCGCAAGCTCTCCGACGTCGAGCTGTCCGACGCCGAGCAGCCGGCCAACTCGCACGTCGCGCTCACCACGATCACCGACGACGACGGCGAGGAGCGCGAGATCCTGCGCGACAACATGCCGTTCGGCCGCGCCGGCGCCGGCGAGTTCGGCACCTACTTCATCGGTTACGCCGCGCACCCTGACGTCATCGAGGAGATGCTGGTCAACATGTTCGTCGGCCGGCCGCCGGGCAACCACGACCGCATACTCGACTTCTCCGTCGCGGTCACCGGCGCGCTGTTCGCCGTCCCCACGGTCGATGCCCTGGACGGCCTCGCCGACCCACCGAGCCCGACGCCCGCGACCGACGGCAGTCTGAACGTCGGCAGTCTCAGGAGGAGCGACGCCTCATGAACAACCTGCACCGCGAACTCGCGCCCGTCTCGGCGGCCGCCTGGGCCGACATCGAGGCCGAGGCGCGCCGCACCTTCGTCCAGTACGTCGCCGCCCGCCGCGTCGTCGACGTCATCGGCCCGGGCGACGACGTCCTGCACGGCGTCGGCACCGGGCACCTGCGAACGCTCGACGCGCCCGGCGACGGCGTGCTGGCGCGCAGCCGCGAGGTGAAGCCGGTCGTCGAGCTGCGCGTCCCCTTCACCGTCGACCGCCAGGCCGTCGACGACGTCGAACGCGGCGCCAAGGACGCCGACTGGCAGCCGGTGAAGGACGCGGCGAAGCAGATCGCGTACGCCGAGGACCGCGCCATCGTGGCCGGCTTCGCGGCGGCCGGCATCGAGGGCATCGTCGCCGGCACCACCAACACCCCGATCGCCCTCCCCGGCGACGTCCGCGACCTCCCCGACGTCGCGGCGCACGCCCTCACCACGCTCCGCCTCGCCGGCGTCGGCGGCCCGTACAGCCTGCTGCTGTCGGCGGACGTGTACACGGCGGTCGAGGAGACCACCGACCACGGCTACCCCATCCGCGAGCACGTCGCCCGCGTCCTGCACGACGGCGAGATCGTCTTCGCCCCCGCCATCGACGGCGGCCTGCTGCTCTCGGCCCGCGGCGGCGACTACGAGCTGCACCTCGCCCAGGACCTCTCCATCGGCTACCTGTCCCACGACGCCCACACGGTGACGCTGTACTTCGAGGAGGCCTTCACCTTCCTCGTCCAGACCGGCGAATCCGGCGTCGCACTGGAGAGTTAGAGCGGTTTGTCCACAGCCTGGCCTTCAACCGCGCGATGGTGCCGGATGGGCGCCTAGACTGACCCCATGACGGGCCGAGCCGAAGAACTGCTGCGCGCGGCGCTGGCGCTGCCCCGCACCGACCGCGCCGACGTCGCGGCCGAACTGCTGGCGAGCCTCGATGAGTCCGGCGACACGGATCGCCAGGCCGTAGAAGCAGCTTGGGCTCGCGAGATCGAACGGCGCGCACGTCGCGTGCTCGCAGGCGAGTCCAGTGCCGAGGACTGGGGCGCCGTCCGCGCTCGCCTCAGCGACCGTTGACCCGCAAGACCCGGATCGAGCCCGAGGCATCGGCCGAGCTCGAAGGAGCGATCCGCTGGTACGAACGACATCGCCACGGGTTGGGCGCTGATTTCCTCGCGGCCGTCGACAGCACCATCTCCCACATCAGCCGATGGCCTGAGGCCGGAGGCGCAGTGCCAGGCGTCATGGCCGACGTCCCGGCGCGCAGGGCACCGGTGCCGCGGTTCCCCTACACGGTGGTCTACCTCGTGGTCGACGACGCGATCTGTGTCGTCGCCATCGCGCACGAAAGGCGCAGGCCAGGCTACTGGCAGCGCGACCGGCCCGAGGCATGGACCAGGAATCGAGATGGACGTCGCAAGTGTCATCCGGCGGGGAGGGCACCCCGGCCCTGTACCCCCGTGACCAGGTGGTGCATCGTCGGGGTATGGAGCACAGCCACCACGACGCGCACCACCATGCGCCCGCCGCCGAGCCGTTCCCGACCGACCCGGCCGGGCTGCCCGAGGCCACCGCGCCCACCGCGCTCGAGCCCGGCGACGGCGACACCGTCGCGCTGACCATCGCGCCGGTGGCGAAGCGGCTGGACGGCGCCACCGTGCGCATGCTCGCCTACAACGGCTCGGTCCCCGGCCCCGCGCTGACCGTCCGCCAGGGCAGCGAGCTCACCGTCGACGTCACGAACGAGGGCGACCTGGAGACGACGGTGCACTGGCACGGCCTGCGGCTGGACAACAGCAGCGACGGCGTGCCGGGCGACACGCAGGCGCCGATCGCCGTCGGCGGGCGGCACACGTACCGGCTGCGCTTCCCCGACCCCGGCCTGTACTGGTACCACCCGCACCTGCGCGAGGACTACACCCAGGAGCTCGGCCTCTACGGCACCATCCTGGTCCGCCCCGCCGACGCCGGCTACTGGCCGCCCGCGCACCGCGACGTCGTCCTGACGCTGGACGACCTGCTGGTCGAGGACGGCCGCATCGCGCCGTTCAGCCCGGCCGAGACGACGCACGCGGCCATGGGCCGGTTCGGCAACGTGTACCTCACCGGTGGCGACCCCGCCCCGCGGCTGACGGCGGACGCCGGCGAGGTGGTGCGGTTCTGGCTGGTCGACACCGCCAACACGCGGACGTTCGACGTGCGGGTGCCGGGCGCGCCGATGAAGCTGGTCGGCGGCGACTCCGGCCGCGTCGAGCACGACGAGTTCGTCGACGGCGTGGTGGTCGCGCCGTCCGAGCGGGCCGTCGTCGACGTGCTGTTCCCGGCGCCGGGCGAGTACGCGCTGGAGCACCACACCCCCGTCGGCACGCACCGGCTGGCGACGGTGACCGTCGGCGCAACCCCGGCCACGCCCGACCTCACCGCGGCGTTCGAGACCCTCGGCGGCGCGCCCGACCTCGCCGCCGAGCGCGCCGGGCTCGGCCCGTGGCTCGCGGCCGAGCCCGACGAGGTGCTGTCGTTCGTCGCCGAGCTGAGCATGGGTCACGGCGACCACGGCGGCCACCACGAGCACCACGCGTACCACGGCCACGACGGGCCCAGCGCGACCGCCGGCGGCATCGAGTGGGAGGACGAGATGGCGGAGATGAACCGCGCCTCGACCTCCGCCACCGTCGCCTGGCGCATCGTCGACCCCGCCACCGGCGAGGAACCGGTCTGGCGCTTCACCGTCGGCCAGCGGGTGAAGATCAGGCTGGTCAACGAGCTGGAGTCGGACCACCCGATGCAGCACCCGTTCCACCTGCACGGCGCCGGCCGGTTCCTCGTCCTGGCCCGCGACGGCGCCACCGAGGCGAACCTGGTGTGGAAGGACACCGTGCTGGTCCGCACCGGCGAGACCGTCGACCTGCTGTTCGACGTGACGAACCCGGGCCGCTGGATGGCGCACTGCCACATCGCCGAGCACCACGAGAGCGGCATGATGTTCGGCTTCACCGTCGACGAGGCGGCTACCGCGGCACCGTGAACACGTCGACCAGCGCGCCGGACTGGTCGATCGCCCGCCCGACCAGGCGGTCGGCGTAGACCAGCAGGTCGACGTAGTGGAGGGTGGACGAGCTGACGGCGGTGAAGTCGGCGTGGCCGGTGGGCCGCAGCTTCGCACCCGCCCCCGACACCACGTAGACGACGCCGTCGAGCACGTCCGAGCGCTGGTAGTCGTGGTCGTGGCCGGCCAGCACCAGCGGCACGTCGTACTCGTCGAACAGCGGCACCCAGTCGGCCCGCACCCGCGGGTCCGACCCGTGCTGCCCGGCCGAGTACGGCGGCCGGTGCAGCGCGACGACGGTCCACGTGCCGGCCGGCTGCGGCGCCGCCAGCCGCTCCTTCAGCCACGCCGTCTGCTCGGCGTCGCCGGTGCGCTCGGTGTCGAGGACGAGCACCCGCGCCGGCCCGACCCGCTGCTCGTACCAGGTGGCGTCGCGGCCGAGCGCCGCCATGATCCGGTCCTGCTCGCCGCTCTCGTAGTCGTGGTTGCCGAGCACCGGCAGCAGCGGCACGCCGTCGTCGAGCAGCGGCGCGAACGGCTCGGTGACGGCGTCGTCGACCCGCGAGGCGTCGCCGTCCTCGTAGACGAGGTCCCCCAGCAGCAGCACCGCGTCGTAGCCGCCACCGCCGCGCTCCGCCTGCGTCACCATCTCCGCGACGGTGGCCCGCTCGGCCGCGTCGCCGGTCCCGGTGTCGCCGGCGACGGCGATGCGTGCCAGCGGGTCGTCGGTCGCCGGCGGCGCAGGCTCGCCCGCCACCGCGGCCGGCGCCGGGTCGGACGGCGGCCCCAGCACCAGCCGCACCCCGACGACGCCCGCCACCACCAGCACCGTGGCGACGACGGCGTGACCCAGCAGGGTGCGGCGCACCCGCCCACCGTACGCGCGCCGGGCGGCTGCGGGACGAAGGAAGCGATGGCTGGCGGTTCGCTGGGGCCAGGACGCCACCGAACCGCCAGCCATCCGGCGAGCGCCGCCCGAGCGAGACGGGAAAGCGCTCGCCGCCCTGACCTGGGTATGACGCGACGAGGTGTTGACAGGACGGAAACCGGTGTCCATCATCTCCGGATACCGGTTTCCATCCGTCTCCAGCCACACCGCAACATGTCGCCAAGGGAGGCCACATGCGCGAGAAGGGCCGACGCACCACCCGGGCCACGGCCCGAGCCAGCACCCGCGCCATCAAGCGGGCCCGAGCCCGCGAACGAACCCCCGCCCCGTCCCCGGCCAGGACCCGGGCCCGCACCGCGGCCGCTGCCGTCGCGGCGTCGACGCTGGCGCTGGCGCTCGTCCTGGCCGGCTGCGGCGGCGACTCCACCGCGGCCGACGGCCGGGTCGAGATCACCGTCTGGCACACCGAGTCGACGCCGACGACGGTGGCGGCGCTGGACGAGATCATCGCCGACTACGAGGCCGCGAACCCGGGCGTCACCGTCAACCAGGAGTCGGTCGGCTGGGGCGACCTGCAGGTGAAGTTCCAGGCGGCGCTGGCCGCCGGCGACCTGCCGGAGATCACCCAGGTCGAGCCGATGTTCGTCCGCACGCTCTACTCGCAGGACCTGCTGGTGCCGCTGGACGACGTGGTCGACTCGCTCGGCGACGACTACCTGCCGCAACTGCGCGACATGTTCGCGCTGCCCGACGGCCACGACTACGGGGTGGTGCACGCGTGGGGCACCGACTCCGTCGTCTACCGCGCCGACCTGTACGCGAACGCGCCCGGCGCCGGCACGCCCGAGGACCTGAAGACCTGGGACGACTCGGTCGAGCAGTGGAAGGCCGTGTCGGAGGCGAACGACGACGCGTACGGGCTGATGCTGGCCGGCGACGCCGCGCACAACGTGAACGAGGAGGTGTACCTCTGGCTCGGCTCCAACGGCGGGCACCTGTTCGACGAGAACGGGCACGTCACCATCGACACGCCGCAGATGCGTGAGGTGCTGGAGTACTGGGTCGAGCTGCGCGACAGCGGGGCGCTCTCGCCGGCGTGGTCGTCGCAGACCTACGCGGACAGCCTCAGCTCGCTGGCGCTGGGCGAGGCGGCCACGATCTTCTCCTTCGGCCGTGCCACGTACACGTTCGAGGACCAGGCACCCGAGCTCGTGCCGGGCGAGGACATCAAGGTCGCGCCGAACCGGCCGGTCGGGCCGTCCGGCGACGACTGGATCACCCAGCTCGACGCGGAGCCGTGGGTGGTCTTCAAGGACTCCCCCGACGCCGAGGCGGCCGCGGACTTCCTGGAGTTCTTCTTCGAGCGGCAGAACTACCTGCGCTGGATCGGCAGCGTCCCCACCCAGCTGCTGCCGGTGCGCGCGTCGACGTTCGACGACGCCGACTACCGGGCGCTGCCGGAGGTCCGGACGTGGGAGTTCTGGATCGACCAGCAGCGCCAGATGCTCGAGTCCGGCCAGGCCTACCCGCTCATGGTGACGCAGTGGTCGGACCTGGAACTGCCGTACGTGAGCGACCTCTACGGCTCGGAGATCCTCGTCGACATGGTCATGGACGTCGTCGAGAACGGCAAGGACATCGACGAGGCGATGGACGACGCCCAGGCCCGGGCCGACGAGCTGCTCTCCCCGCTCTACGACGACTGACCAGCGCGAAGGGAACGACGATGTCTCTGACGCGAACGACGACGGCCGCGCCGCCCGGCGCCCGCACGGAAGGTCCACGCCCACGACGGCGCATGCCCGGCTGGTTCTGGGGCGCGCTGCTGCTGTCCCCCGCGTTCCTGCTGGTGGCCGGCGTCATCGCGACGCCGATCGCCTACCTGGTGCGGCTCAGTTTCACCGACGCGCACGCCTACCTGCCGAAGTTCGGCTCGGTCGGGTTCGACAACTACGTGGCGCTGCTGCGCGCGCCGCATTTCTGGGACAGCGTCCGCACGACGGTCTGGTACGCGGGCCTGACGGTGGGCCTGCAACTGGTGCTCGGCGTGCTCATCGCGCTGCTGCTGCACCAGCGCTTCCGCGGCCGCGGCGTCGTGCGGCTGGTCGCGCTGGCGCCGTACATGGTGCCGTCGATCGTGGTGGCGCTGGTGTTCCGCTGGCTGCTCGACCCCACGACGGGCGCCTATTCGTGGCTCGTCGACAAGGTCTGGCCCGGGTCGGAGCCGCCGAACCTGCTCAGCCCGAACCACATCTTCTGGTCGCTGGTCGCGGTGTCGGTGTGGATGTTCACCCCGTTCATCGTCATCAGCGTGCTGGCCCGGCTGCAGACGGTCGACCCGTCGGTCGTGGAGGCGGCGACGGTGGACGGCGCGGGCGCGTGGCGGCGGTTCTGGCACATCGTGCTGCCGGAGCTGAAGCCGGTGCTCTACACGCTGATCCTGCTGCGCTTCATGTTCATGTTCACCAAGTTCGACGTGGTGTACCTCTTCGCCGGGACGGGGACCGAAGTGCGCACGCTGCCCGTCCTCACTTTCCAGCGCATCTTCGGCGAGGCCCGGCTGGGTTCCGGCGCCGCCGTCGCGATGGTGCTGTTCGTGCTGCTGATGATCTTCACGACGGTCTACCTGCGCACGCTCTACCGCGAGCGGGAGGAGACGGCATGACCACCGCCCTGCACCGGCTGAGCCGGGTCCGCTGGTACCTCGTGATCGGCGTCGTCCTGCTGGTCGCGATCAACGGGTTCCCGTTCTACTGGATGGCGCTGACCTCGGTGAAGCCGGGGACGGAGCTGTTCTCGTACCCGCCGAAGTTCCTGACGACGGCGCCGGACCTCGGCGGCTTCCAGCGGCTGTTCGAGACCACGAACTTCCTGACGTACGCGAAGAACAGCCTGATCATCGCGACCGGCGCGACGGTGCTGTCGGTGGTGGTGTCGGCGCTGGCGGCGTACGGGCTGACGCGGTTCCCGTTCCCCGGCAGTCGCGCGTTCAGCACGGCGATCCTCTACGCGTACACGTTCGCGCCGATCGTCATCGTCGTGCCGCTGTACGGGATGTTCCGCGAGGCCGGGCTGATCAACAGCCACTTCGGCATGATCCTCGCTTACGCCTCGTTCGGCGTGCCGTTCAGCCTGTGGCTGCTGCAGCCGTTCTTCCGGGCGATCCCGGCGGAGCTGGAGGAGGCGGCGTTCGTCGACGGCGCCAACCGGGTGAAGAGCGCGTGGTACGTCGTGTTCCCGCAGGCGCTGCCCGGGCTGATCGCGGTGTCGGTGTTCACGTTCCTGCTGGCCTGGGAGGACTACCTGTTCGCCCGGGTGCTGATCACGCAGGACGACCTGAAGACGCTGCCGATCGCGCTGCACGACCTCTACAACGCCAGCCTGCAGGACTGGCCGCTGCTGATGGCGGCCGCCGTCCTCATCAACCTACCCGTCCTCATCGCGTTCCTGTTCGTCCAGAAGTACCTGGTCGCGGGCTGGGGCGCGGGAGCCATCAAGTAGATCGCAGCGGAGAGGGGACGCATGTACGTCGGTTACGAGGTCCGTGAGGGGACCGCCTGGATCCGGATCGAGCGCCCGGAGAAGCTCAACGCGCTCGACCTGTCCGGCTGGCACGCCATCACCGCGCACCTGGCGCGGGCGGCGGACGAGGCGCCCGGCCCGGTGGTGCTGACGGGGACGGGGCGGGCGTTCTGCGCCGGCGACGACATCGCCACCTTCCAGGAGCACGCCACCCCCGAGCAGGGCATGGACTTCTTCATCGGCGGGCTGTACGCGACCATCGAGGCGATCGTCACGCACCCGTACCCGGTGATCGCCGCGGTCAACGGCATCGCGTTCGGCGGCGGTTGCGAACTGGTGCTGGTCAGCGACCTCGCCATCGCCGCCGACGGCGCGACGTTCAGCCTGCCGGAGGGCCGCATCGGCGCCTGGCCGACGGTCGCCGTCGGGGTGGCGGCGCACGTCAGCGGGCGCAAGCTCGCGGGCGAGCTGTCCTACGAGATGCCGGTGCTGGACGCCACCGAGGCGCGGCGGTTCGGCCTGGTCAACCGGGTCGTCCCGGCGGACGGGCTGGAGGACGAGGTGCGCGCCACCGTCGCGCGCATCGGGGCCGCGTCGCCGCACGCGCTGCGTCAGACCAAGCGGTTCCTCACCGAGGAGCTGATCAGCGCCGGGCTGCCGAAGGTGCGCCGGGCGCTGACGGCGCTGGTCGAGGAGACGCTGCCCACGCACGACCTCCAGGAGGGCACCGCCGCCTTCCTGGAGAAGCGCGCGCCGGTCTTCGACGGGAAGTGAGCCCATGACGACCCTCCCCCTGGACGGCGTCCGCGTCCTCGACTTCGCCCACATGATGCAGGGCCCGTGGGCCGCCGAGATGCTCGGCGACCTCGGCGCCGACGTGATCAAGGTCGAGGTCGTGGGCACCGGCGAACGCGGCCGGCAGTCCGGCACCACGTTCCTCAACGGCGTCAGCGCGCAGTTCCTCGCGATGAACCGCAACAAGCGCTCGCTCGCCGTCGACCTCAAGCACCCGGACGGGCTGCGCGTCGCCGAGGCGCTGGTCGGCACCGCCGACGTGCTGATCCAGAACTTCCGGCCGGGCGTCATGGAGCGGCTCGGCCTCGGCTGGTCCCGCGCAAGGGAGCTCAACCCCCGCCTGGTGTACTGCACGGCCAGCGGGTACGGCGCCGGCGTGCCGGACCCGCGCAAGCCCGGCCAGGACCTGCTCGCCCAAGCCCGTACCGGCGCGCTCTGGCTGACCGGCACCGCCGACGACGCGCCCACTCCGGCCGGCCCGTTCGTCGCCGACGTCCACGCGGCGACGATGCTGGCCCTCGGCGCGACGGCGGCGCTGCTGGAACGCGCCCGGACCGGCCGCGGCCGCCTCGTCGAGGTCGACCTCGTCGGCGCGATGCTGCACCAGACCGTCCAGGAGGTGGTGTCGACGCTGAACTCCGGCGAGCCGCCGCGCCGCCCGGCCGCGGTGCCGGGCAGCGCGTTTCTCGAGGCGCCCTACGGCGTGCACGCGGCCGCCGACGGCTACGTCGCGATCTCGCTGACGACGATGGAGGCGCTGGCCGCGGGCCTCGGCGCGCCCGAGATCCTCGAGAAGTTCCCGGACAAGCAGGCCGCGACGGACCGCCGCGACGAGCTGAACGCGCTGGTCGGCGCCCTGGTCGCTACGCGGCCGGCGCAGGAGGTGCTGGACGCGCTGGACGCGGCCGGCGTCTGGTGCGCGCCGGTCAACGACCACCGGGCGATGACCACCGACCCGTACGTGCGCTGGGACCGGCGCCGGCTCGAGGTCGAGCACCCGGTCGCCGGCACGATCGAGCTGGCCGGCAATCCGATCACGCTGGACGGCGAGCAGCTGCCGGCCCGGCGGCCCGCTCCGCTGCTCGGCGAGCACACCGCCGAGCTGCTGGCCGAGTTGGGCCTGGACGCCGGCGCGCTGGTCGCCGGCGGTGTCGTGGAGGTGCCCCGATGACCGTCCCGTGGCTGCCGCCGGTCGGCGCGAGCAGCGTCTTCCGCAAGACCGTCACCGAGTCCGACGTCGGCCTGTTCGCCGGCATCACCGGCGACTTCGCGCCGCAGCACGTCGACGACGAGTACATGCGCTCGCGGCCGCAGGGCCGCCGCATCGCGCACGGCGTGCTGACGCTGGGGCTGACGTCGACGGCGTCGGCCCGGCTGTGCGAGGCGCACGGCGTGACGGCGGTGTCGTACGGCTACGACCGGGTCCGCTTCCTCCGTCCCGTCTACCTGGGCGAGACCGTCACCGTCGACTACGTGATCGAGCGCGTCGACGAGGCCGCCCGCAAGGCGTTCGCGGCGATGACCGCGACCGCCCAGGACGGCGAGCGCTGCCTCGTCGGCACCCACGTCCTCTACTGCTACCCGCCGGAAGGAGCCGCGTGATGCTGGCCGAGGTCGATCGGTTCGTCGAGACGCGGGTCGCGCCGGCCGCCCGGGCCATCGACGCCGAGGCCGCGTTCTTCCCGGACCTGCTCGCCGACGCCGCGGCGCTGGGGCTGCAGGGCCTCGTCCACTCCCCCGGCGGCGGGCTGGAGGTGGAGCGCATGGACCTCGCCCGCGAGGTGACCGAGCGCATCGCGGCGGCCAGCCCGGCGGTCGCGCTCGGCGTCGCGGGGGCGCGGCTGTCGGCGTACCTGCTGGCCAAGTACGCGCCGCCGCATCTGCGCGAACGCTGGGTGGCGCCGATCCTGGCGGCGCGGGCGTATGGGTCGTTCGCGATCACCGAGCCCGAGGCCGGCACCGACATCCGCGCGCTCACCACCGTCGCGGTCCCCGACGGCGAGCACTACCGGCTCACCGGGCACAAGTGCTGGGTCGGGTTCGCGCCGGTCGCCGACGTCGCGATCGTGCTGGCCAAGGTCGGCGGCACCGAGCGGGAGGCGCCGATGGCCGCGCTGGTCGTCGACATGGCCTCCGCCGGCGCCTCCGGGCGGCCCGGCCCGGAGCTGTCCGGGTTCCGCGGCATGCCCAACGGCGAGCTGCGGTTCGACGGCGTCATAGTGCCGCGCGGCGACCGGCTCGACGTCGAGGGGTTCGCCGGGATGATGGACGGCCTCAACATGGCCCGCATCGACGCCGCCGCGTACGCGTGCGGGCTGCTGCGCGCGTCGCTGCTGGCCAGCCTGGCGCGGGCGAACGCGCGGCAGGCGTTCGGGCGGCCGATCGGTGACCTGCAGGTCGTCCAGCGCAAGCTCGGCCGCATGGCCGCCGACTACCGCGCGGCGCGCGAGCTGACCCGGCGCGCCGCCGAGTCGTTCGCCCGCGGTGGCGGCGGCGACCAGGACGTCGTCTCGATGGCCAAGATGTTCGCCTCCGACGCCGCCCGGCGGCACACCGACGAGGCGATGCAGCTGCACGGCGCACTCGGCGTCGTCGTCGACGAGGAGGTCAACCGCATGCACCGCGACGCCAAGGTGACGCAGATCTTCGACGGCACCAGCGAGATCCACGAGACCATGCTCGGGCGGCGGGCGCTGCGGATGCTGGCCCGCGGCGAACCGCTCACCGCGTTCCTGGACGGCGAGGCGGTCGCATGAGCGGGCCACTGACCGGCGAGGTCGCGCTGGTGACGGGAGCGACCGGCGCGCTGGGCGCGGCGATCTGCCGCGACCTCGCCCGGGCCGGCGCCGACGTCGCCGTCCACCACCTCGACGAGCCGGACGCCGCCCGCGCGCTGGCGGACGAGCTGGCGGCGTTCGGGGTCCGGACGACAACGGTGGCGGCGGATGTGACGTCGTGGGACCAGACCGGCGCGGCGGTGTCGGCCGTCGGGCACGCGCTCGGCACCATCACCGTCCTGGTGAACAACGCCGGGTTCATGGAGCCGGTGCGCATCGTCGACTCGTCGCTGGCGGACTGGCGGCGCACGCTGGGCGTCGACCTCGACGGCGTCTTCGTCGTCACCCGGCACGTGCTGCCCGGCATGCTGGAGACGCACGGCCGCATCGTCAACGTGTCGTCGCAGCTGGCCTTCAAGGGCGCCGTCGACTACGTCGCGTACGCCACCGCGAAGGCCGGCGTTCTCGGCTTCACCAAGGCGCTGGCCAGGGAGGTCGGGCCGCGAGTGCGTGTCAACGCCATCGCGCCGGGGCCGATCGACACCCCGATGGTGCGCCCGTACGCGACGCCGGAGTGGGTCGAGGCTCGCACGCGCGACTCCGTCACCGCCCGGCTCGGGACGCCGGAGGAGGTCGGGCCGGCGGTCGTGTTCCTGGCCGGGCCGGGCGCGGAGCTGATGCACGGGCAGACGCTGCACCTCAACGGCGGCGGGGTGATGGCGTGAGCGTCCGGTTCCTGACGGCGGAGGCGGCGGCCGAGCTCGTCCAGGACGGGCAGACGCTGGCGGTCGGCGGGTCCGGCGGCGGGCTGCTGGAACCGGACGCGCTGCTGGCCGCGCTCGGACGGCGGTTCCGCGAGACCGGGACGCCGCGCGGGCTGGACCTCGTCCACACCACCGGCATCGGCGACCGCGAGGGCGGCGGGATGGACCACCTCGCCCAGCGCGGGCTGGTGCGCTCCGTCGTCGCCGGGAACTGGGGTATGGCACCGGCGATGAGCGCGATGGCCGTCGCCGGCGAGTTCGAGGCGTACAACTTCCCGCAGGGCGTCATGAGCCAGCTGTTCCGCGAGATCGCCGCGGGCCGGCCCGGCGTCGTCACGCACGTCGGGCTGGGCACGTTCTGCGACCCGCGGGTCGAGGCCGGCCGGCTCAACGACGTCAGCCCGCAGACCCGGGTCGAGGTGGTCGAGCTGGCCGGGCGGGAGTGGCTGTTCTACCCCGCGTTCGACCTCGACGTGTGCTTCATCCGCGGCACCACCGCCGACGAGCGCGGCAACCTGTCCTTCGAGCAGGAGGGCGCGCGGCTGGAGATGCTGGCCATCGCGCAGGCCACCCGCAACCGCGGCGGACTGGTGATCGCGCAGGTCAAGCGGGTGGCGAAGGCCGGGACGCTGGACCCGCGGCTGGTCGTCGTCCCCGGCATCTGCGTCGACGTCGTCGTCCACCACCCCGCCCAGAAGCAGGTGGTGACGCACGAGTACGAGCCGGCGTTCTCCGGCGAGCTGCGCGCCGCCGCGTCGGCGCTGCCGCCGTTCCCGCTGGACGCGCGGAAGGTGGTGGCGCGGCGGGCGCTGTCGGAGGTCGTGCCGGGCGACGTCGTCAACCTCGGGGTCGGGATCGCCGACGGCATCGCGTCGGTGGCCGCCGAGGAGGGCCGGCTGGACGAGTTCACGACGACGATCGAGCAGGGCGCCGTGGGCGGCATCCCGGCGCGCGGCGTCATCTTCGGCGTCGCGACGAACCCGGAGGCGATTTTGGACCAGGCGGCCCAGTTCGACTTCTACGACGGTGGCGGGCTGGACATCGCGTTCCTCGGGTTCGCGCAGGTCGACGCGCAGGGGAACGTCAACGTGTCCAAGTTCGGGTCGCGGGTCGTCGGGACCGGCGGGTTCGTCGACATCAGCCAGAACGCCGGCACCGTCGTGTTCTGCGGGACGTTCACCGCCGGCGGCCTGGACGTCCGGGTCGGCGGCGGTGAGCTGCGGGTGCGGGCCGAGGGCGCGCACGCGAAGTTCGTCCCCGCCGTCGGGCAGGTGACGTTCAGCGCACGCGAGTCGGTGGCCCGCGGGCAGCGGGTCCGCTACGTCACCGAGCGGGCCGTGTTCGACCTGACGGCACGCGGGCTGCGGCTGCTGGAGGTGGCGCCCGGGGTGGACGTGCGCCGCGACGTCCTCGACCTGATCCCGTTCGACGTGCTCGTCGAGGACGTCCGGACGATGGACCCCGGGTACTTTCAGTAGGTGCAGACGATGGAGCCCGGGGACGGTCACCACAAGCGGCCGACCATCACGGACGTCGCCGAGCGGGCGGGCGTCACGAAGGCGACCGTCTCGAAGTACCTCAACCGGGCGCACGGCTATGCCATGGCGGCGGCGACGCGCGAGCGGATCCGCGCGGCCATCCAGGAGCTCGACTTCCAGCCCAGCCCGCTGGCCCGCGGCCTCTCCCGCAGCGCGACGTCGACCATCGGGCTGGTGGTGGCCGACATCCGCAGCCAGTTCTACCCCGACCTCGTCGCCAGCATCCAGACCGCGGCCGAGGCGGCCGGCTATACCCTCGTCCTCGGCAGCTCCGGCGACGACCCAGGCCGCGAGCTCGACATCATCCGCTCCATGGCGCACCGCCGCGTCGACGGCGTCGTGCTCGTCGCCGTCCGGTCCGAGAGCGACCACATCGACTACCTGCGCCGGCGCGGCATCCAGATCGTGCTGGCCAGCCGCGACCTCCCCGAGCTCGTCGCCGACACCGTCGTCGTCGACAGCCTGGCCGGCGGGCGTGCGGCCACACGGCACCTGCGCTCGCTCGGCCACCGGCGGCTCGCGCACGTCGCCGGCGAGGCCACCGTCAAGCCGTTCGCCGACCGCGCCCGCGGCTTCGCGCTGGAGACCGCCGACCTCCCGGACCTCCCCGTCGAGGTCGCGACGTCCACCATCGAGGGCGGCCGGGCGGCGGCACGTGCCCTGCTCGATGTCGCCTCGCCGCCCACGGGCATCTTCTTCGCCAGCGACACCATGGCCCTCGGCGGCCTCATGGCCTGCGCCGACCTCGGCCTGCGCGTCCCGGACGACGTCTCCGTGGCCGGCTTCGACAACGTGACGGTGGGCCAGCTGCCCGGCATCGGCCTCACCACCGTCGACTCCGACGCCGCCCGGGTCGGCGAGCGGGCCACCGAGCTGCTGCTCGAGCGCATCCTCGCCCCCGCCGGCGCCGCCACCGACCCCGTCCTCGTCACCCGCCCCGCCGAGCTCGTCGTCCGCACCTCCACCGCCCCGCCGCGCTGAGCCTGTTCCGCCCATCACATCGGGGTCCGAAACTGTCACGAAACCACCCCCCTGCTCCGTCGTCCAGATGAGAGCACGAGGAGGCAGCGATGCGCAGGATCCTGATCGTCGGCGGCGGGTACGCCGGGTTCTACACCGCGTGGCGGCTGGAGAAGAAGCTCCGCCCGCACGAGGCGGACGTCACGCTCGTCGACCCGCGGCCGTACATGACCTACCAGCCGTTCCTGCCCGAGGTGACCGCCGGATCGGTCGAGGCCAGGCACGTCGCGGTGTCGCTGCGGCGGCACCTGCGCCGCACCCGCCTGATCGCCGGCAGCGTCGTCGACATCGACCACGCCCACCGGACGGCGACCGTCGAGACGGCGGCCGGGCCGGTGCGGAAGCTGGACTACGACGTCGTCGTGGTGACGGCGGGCGCCGTCACGCGGACGTTCCCGATCCCGGGCGTCGCCGACGAGGCGATCGGCCTCAAGCACGTCGAGGAGGCGGTCGCGATCCGCGACCGGCTGCTGACGGCGTTCGAGCGGGCCGCCGCGCTGCCTCCGGGCCCGGAACGGCGCAAGCTGCTGACGGTGACGGTGGTCGGCGGCGGCTTCACCGGCGTCGAGGGGTTCGGCGAGCTGCTGTCGCTGGGCACCGCGCTGCTGAAGCACTACCCGGAGCTCGACGCCGGCGACCTCGCGTTCCACCTGGTCGAGGTACGCGACCGCATCCTGCCGGAGGTCACCGACAAGCCCGGCGCCTGGGTCGTCCGGCACCTGGAGAAGCGCGGCGGGCACGTCCACCTGGGCACCAAGCTGGTGTCGGCGCGCGACGGGCACATCGTGCTGTCGGACGGCTCGGAGTACGACAACGAGCTGCTGATCTGGACCGCCGGCAACCAGAGCAACCCGGTCGTCGCGCGGCACACGGACCTGCCGGTGGACGAGCAGGGGCTGTTCCGGGTCCGCGCCGACCTGCGCATCGGCACCGACGACGCGCCGGTGCCGGACGCCTGGGCGGCCGGCGACAACGCGGCCGTCCCGGACCTGACGTCGGACCTGCCCGGCGCGCACGTCGTGCCCAACGCGCAGAACGCCGTGCGCCAGGGCAAGCGGCTGGCCAAGAACATCGTCGCCGACCTGCGCGGACGCCGGACCAAGCCGTACGTGCACCACAGCCTCGGCACCATCGCCACGCTCGGCCTGGGCCAGGGCATCTTCCAGTACCGCCGCATCGTCATCACCGGGCTGCTGGCCTGGCTGATGCACCGCGGCTACCACGTGCTGGCGGTGCCGACGTGGGAGCGCAAGGTCCGCGTCTTCCTCGTCTGGGCGGCGGCGCTGTTCTACGGCCGCGACGTCGTGTCGCTGCAGTCGGTGCAGCACCCGCGCGACGCCTTCGTGGCGGCGACGCGCGACCGCGACCGGTAGGAGGTCATCCGGAACGGACGAGGCACCGGCCCTGGCACCGCGAGAAGGTGGAGGCAGGGCGCCCGCGGCCGGTGTCGGATTCGCCGGGACTCCCGCCTCGCACGCGATGCCGGGTCGGTGCCGTGCACCGACCCGGCATCGCGTCGGGCACCGCCGACCTGCGACGCGATCTCGGCGGCGCGATCATGCAGTCGATCCTCGACGCCCTGCTCACCGCCGGCTACGCCTCCGCCGTCTCGGCCGCGATCGCCGCCGCGCCGAACCGGGTCGGCGCTGGTCCACCTGCTGTACCCGGCCAAGGAGGACGAGGTCCGGCTGCTGACCGAGTGCCACGCCGCCGACACCCGCGTCGTCGACCCGTGATCGCGCGGTGTGTCCGGTAGGTTGCCCGCCGTGAGCCAGGCCGAACCCGCCAGCTGGCCACCCGCCCCCATCAGGACCGCGCGACTCCTGCTCCGCGAGCCGGAGGGGCGGGACCGCCCGGCGATCATCGAGCTCTTCACCTCGCCCGAGGTGGGCACGTACATCGGCGGCCCTCGGCCGCGGGACGAGTTCGAGCGGGCGCTGCCCGAGGAGCCCGATCGGCGACCTGGCCTCTTCGTCGTCGATCTCGACGGAGTCGTGATCGGCATCGTCACGATCGAACGCGCGGCGGGGAGAGTCTCCCGCGGCAGGTCGCCGGACAGGTCGAGCTCGGCTACCTGTTCCTGCCCGCGGCGTGGGGACACGGATACGCCGCCGAGGCGTGCGCGGCGGCGCTCGACCGGTTCGCCGGCGCACATCCCGGCGAGCCGGTGGTGCTGTCCACCCAGACCGCCAACGACCGCTCGATGCGCCTGGCGGCGAGGCTGGGCTTCACGGAGGTGGAGCGGTACGAGGCGTACGGCGCCGAGCAGTGGTGTGGCGTGTGGTTCCCGGCCCGGTCGTCCGGCTGAGCCGCCGGCGCGAGGACGCGGCCGGCGCCGGATCCCACGATGATGACGTCGTACTCGTCGGCCATGACGGCCCTCTCAGTCCAGCGCGATGTGCGGCCGGTCCGCTTCGTCGTCACCCCAGGCGATGCGCTGCGGCGTCGACGAGGTCTCGATGGTGGCTGTGCGGTCGCGGTCGAAGTAGTCCCAGGCCCACGTCACGAACGCGTCGGTCTGGCTGTGCACGCCGCTCATCAGCATCATGTGCACGCCGAGCCACGCCGCGAACGCGACCGGTCCCTCGACCTGGTGGCGGTGCCGCCCGACCTCGGCGACGGCGGCGTTGCGGCCGATCATCGCCATGATGCCCTTGTCCTTGTAGCGGAACGGGCGGCCCGGCTCGCGCCGCAGGTCGCGCAGGATGTTCTCCGCGGCCCACTTCCCGGACTGCTGCGCGACGGAGCCCAGCTGCGGCCACGTCCCCGACTCCCCCGACGGGATGTTCGCGGCGTCGCCGACGGCGTAGGCGTCCGGGTAGCCCGCCAGGGTGAGGTCCGGCCGGACGTCGAGGCGCGCGCCGCGGCCCGGCTCCGGCCCAGCGCTCGCGGCGACGGACGAGCCCAGCTCGCCGCCGCCCCACACCACCGTCCGGGCCGGGATGCTGCCGCCGTCGTCGAGCTCGACGCGGTCCGGGTGGACGGCCGCGACGCCGGTGCACAGCCGCACCTCGGCGCCCGCCTCCCGCAGCTTGCGGGCGGTGTACTCCTGCGCGTGCGCGGAGAACTCGCCGAGCAGCGCGTCGCCGCGGTCGACGATGGTGATACGGCCGGGCCGGCCCAGCCGCCCGGACGCGTGCAGGGCACCCAGCAGCTCGGCGAGGGCGCCGGTGGTCTCGACGCCGGTCGGTCCGCCGCCGACGACCACGACGTCGAGGGTTCCGGGCGCCGCGTCGCGCAGCAAGTCCTGCAGGTGCCGCCGCAGCCGCTCCGCGTCGGCGACGGAGTACAGCGGGAACGCGTGCTCGGCGCCCGGGACGCCGAAGAAGTTCGGCCGGGCGCCCGCGGCCACGACGACGTGCGACCCGGTGAGGGTCCGGCCGTCGGTCAGGACGAGGCCGTGGTCGGCCAGCCACACCTCGGCGACCTCCGCGGTCACGACGTCGACCGTCGCGTGCTCCCGGAAGATGGCCCGGTGCGGCCGGGCGACGTCCTCGGCCGGCAGCTGCGAGCTGGCCACCTGGTACAACAGCGGCTGGAACTGGTGGTAGTCGTTGCGGTCGACCAGCGTCACGCCGACGCCGTCCTCGGCCAGCCGGCGGGCACAGGCGACGCCGGCCAGCCCGCCGCCGAGGACGAGCACGCGGTCCGCGCTCCCGCTCACAGCGACAGCTCCGCGAGCCGCTCGTGCAGGACGAGCCGGCCGGCGGCCTGGATCAGCGCGAGGTGCGAGAACGCCTGCGGGGTGTTGCCGAGATGACGGGCCCGGTCCACGTCGAACTCCTCCGCGTACAGGCCGAGCGGCGAGGCGACCGCGAGCAGCCGCTCCATCAGGGCGGTCGCCCGCTCCATCTCGCCCACGGCCGCGAGGGCGGACACCAGCCAGAACGAGCAGATGAGGAAGGTCCCCTCCTTGCCGGCCAGGCCGTCGTCGGTCTCGTCGGTGCGGTAGCGCAGCACGAAGCCGTTCTCGGTGAGCTCCTCGTCGATGGCGTCGATGGTGGCCCGGATCCGCTCGTCGTCGTCGGGCAGGAACCCGAACAGCGGCGCGAGCAGGGTCGACGCGTCCAGGGCGTCGGTGTCGTAGTGCTGGCGCAGCACGCCGCGGTCGCTGACGCCGTGCTCGAGGATGTCCTGACGGATCTCCTCGGCCGCCGCGGCCCACGCCTGCTGCCGCTCGGGGTCGTCGCGGATCGCGGCCAGCTGGGCGGCGCGGTCCAGCGCGACCCAGCACATGAGCTTGGACGACACGTAGTGCTGCGGCTTGCCGCGGGCCTCCCAGATGCCCTGGTCCGGGTCGCGCCAGACCGCGGCGGCCGCCTCCGCCTGCGTCTTCACCAGCGGCCACAGCCGCCGCGGCAGGTGCCGGCTGCGGCGGGTGTGCAGCAGCAGCGCGTCGAGGACCGCGCCGTACACGTCGTTCTGACGCTGGTCGAACGCGCCGTTGCCGATCCGCACCGGCCGCGCGCCCTCGTAGCCGGACAGCTCGTCGCGCGTGGACTCGGTGAGGTCGCGCCGGCCGTCGACGCCGTACATGATCTGCAGGCTGCCGTCCTCCCGCGGCTCGACGTCCGCGACGAACTGCATGAACTCCTCGGCCTCCCAGTCCAGGTTGAGGAAGTGCAGCGCCTGCAGGGTGAACGTGGTGTCGCGCATCCACGTGTAGCGGTAGTCCCAGTTGCGCTCGCCGCCCGGCGTCTCCGGCAGCGACGTCGTCAGCGCGGCCACCGTCGCGCCGGTCGGCATGTAGGTCAGGCCCTTGATGGTCAGGGCGGACCGTTCGATGGGATGGCGCAGCGGGTGGTCGGGGATGCGGGCCCGGGCCAGCCAGTCGCGCCAGAAGCCGATGGTTCGGCCGACCCGTTCCCACGCGTCGTCGACGTCGTCCGGCACCGTCAGGTCGTGGTTCCACGACAGCGCGCAGTACGCCCGCTCGCCCTTCCGCAGCACGTGCCGGGCGCGCGCGGAGCCGCCCTCGATGCCGATCGACAGGTCGGTGTTGAGCCGGACGGTCCGCCCGTCGCCGGTGGCGTCGGCCGTGTGCGCGCCGTCGTCGGCGCCGGTCACCGTCCACGTGGCGGGTTCGCGGCCGTAGTCGAAGGCCGCCTCGCAGACCGCCTCGATCTCGACCTCGCCGTCCAGGCACTCGGCGGTGCGCACCAGCAGGTGCTCCGCGTCGTCGTCGGTGGGCGGGCGGGTGTGCGGGGTGACGCGGTCGGTGCCCTGGCGCGGGCCCATGATGAGCGCATCGTGGATCCGCACCCACCCGCCGGTGGTGTGCCATGTCGTCTCCAGCACGTTCGTGCCGGGGACGTAGTGCCGCGACGTCGGGACGTTGATGCCGTACGGGCCCCAGCGGAACGACCCGGCGCCGCGGTCGAGCAGGTTGCCGAAGACGCTCGGCGCGTCGAACGCCGGCAGGCACAGCCAGTCGACCGAGCCGTCCGGGGCGACCAGTGCCCCGGTATGGCAGTCGGACAGGAACGCGTAATCCGCGATGGGCGGGAACGGCGAGTTCGACAGGCTCATGAGCCCTCCTCGGGTAGAAGTCCGCGCTGGTCCAGGACGTAGAGGACGACCAAGCCGGGCACCACGACGACCGCGGCGAGCCCGACGACGACCAGAACGGTGATCAGGGTGGCGTCGGGCGCGGCGGCCAGGTACGCCAGGGCCGCGACCGCCGGCACGCCGCCGAACACGAACGTCGGGTTGGCCCAGCTGGCCACGGGATCGCCGGGCCGCCCACCCGCCGGCACCCGGCCCGACGCGATGCCGAGGGCCGCGATGGCCAGCGGCCGGGCGCCGCGTTCGGCGCCGCCGGCGTACGCCACGATCCCGGCCATCGGCACGATGGCGACCGCCGTACTCACGGCGCCGGCTCCCGCTCGGCCGGCGCGCGCGGGCCGTAGGGCACGCCGGACGCGGCGGCGGCGCGCAGGAACCACCTGCTCTGCGGCATCCGGCGGCGGATCGCCCAGACGATGCCGTACCAGACGGAGAGCAGGAACAGCAGCGTCCCGAGCCCGACCATGATCTCCCAGGACAGGTGCACGATGTTGACCTGCCGGGTGCCCACCACCAGCTGCACGGCCGTCAAGGCGGCGATGATCAGGTGGGCGGCCTGCAGCGGCATCGCGTCGTTGAAGATCACCTTCCATGGGTCGACGTCGACGATGTTCCCTCGCTGTCGAGCGTGAAGCCGCCCGGCGCGTTCATCCAGGCGTTGGCGGCGACGACGGAGGCGCTGCCGAGGATGCCGGCCAGAGGCCCACGACACCCCGAGCGGCACCAGGATGATGTGGAAGCCGAGCGTGAAGGCCAGCTGGCCGCGTGCCCACGGCACGGGGTCGACGGCGGCCAGCGTGGCGAGTCCGGAACCCATGGCAGCGCCTCAGACCAGGCCCAGCTGACGGGCCCGGCGGACAGCCTCGTTGCGCCGGGTCGCGGACAGCTTGTGCAGGATCCCGCGCACGTGCGTGCGCACGGTGTTGACGGAGATGTACATCGCCGCCGCGACCTCCTCGGTCGTGAGCAGCGACGACAGGTGCCGCAGGACCTCCAGTTCGCGGTCGGTCAGCGCGCGGGCCACAGGCAGGAGGCCGGCCGGCGGCTCGTCCGGACGGCCCGGCGGCGGGCTCGGCGCCTGGCTCGGTGCCGGGCGCAGCCAGTCCGCGCGCGCCGGCACCGCCGCGTCGGACCGGATCAGCCGCCGGACCCGCGGCGAGAGGTGGGCGAACGGGCGGCGCAGGCCCTCGCGCCGGGCCAGCGCCAGCGCGCGGACGACGTCGGACCGCGCGGTTCCGGCGGCGCCCCGGCCGAGCTGGCCGTGCGCGTGCCGCAGCAGTTGCTCCACCCGGGCGGCGTCCGGCTCGATCCCGGCCGGGCGCGGTGCGGTGGCGGCCGTCTCGGCCTCGATCAGCGCCCGCACCCACGGCGGACCGGCGCCGGCGGCGCCCGCGAGCCGCCGCGCGCCTTCGGTGTCGCCGTGGTCGCGGCGCAGGCGGACCTGCAGCAGTGTCGCGACCGACGACAGCAGCCCGTCGGCGCGGCACTCCGGCACTCGGAGGGCCCGGCGCAGCCAGTGTTCGGCGGCGGTCAGGTCCTGCCGCTGCGACGCCACCCAGGCGCGCGCCAGGTGGGCGGCGGCGGGCCGGTCCGCGGCGGGGACGGAGCACGCGGCGGCCAGTTCGTCGGCCGCGCCGGCGAGGTCCGCGACCCGCGACAGCGCTCCCCGGCCGGCCTCGGCCAGCGCCAGCGTCCCCAGGCCGCGCAGCCGGATCGCCGCGGCGGCGCCGTCGCCCGGGCCGACGTCACCCGGGCCGCCGCGGTCGCCGTCGTCCGCGCTCGCGGCGAGCGCGGCGGTCAGGTGGGTGCGGGCGCCGGCCGGGTGGCCGGCCCGCAGCCGCGCGGTGCCGGCGGCGAGCAGCGCCAGCGCCCGCAGCTCGTCGCTCCGGCCGGCGCGCGCGGTGGCCGGCGAGCCGAGCGCGTCCAGCAGGTGTCCCGCGGCCGCGAGCGTCGCGTCCGCGTCACCCACCGTGTCGGACAGCATGGTGCGGGTGACGGCGACGGCCAGGGCCCGCCCGGTGCCGGCCGTGGCCAGGTGCTCCTCGCACCGGGACAACTCCCGCGCGGCCCGGCTCGCGTCACCGCGCCGGACGGCGAGCGCGGCCCGCAATACCGCGACGGCCGGGGCGTCCAGGTCGTCGGGCAGCCACTCCAGCCTCCGGGACAGCTCCGGCGGCGCGCCGGGCACCAGCAGCGGGGCCAGCGCCGCATCGTCGACGACGAGCGCCGCGGCGCCGGCCCAGTCCTCCGCGGCCGCCAGTTGCTCCACCGCCTCGGCGAGGCGGCCCGCACCGGCGAACCAGTAGGCGGCCCGGCGACGCAGCTCGGCGGCCGCCGCGGGGCTCTCGTCGGCCAGCACCGTGCCCAGCAGGGCGCGGACCAGCGGGTGTGTCCGGTAGCTGCCGGCCGCGCCGGGCACCGGCAGGACGAAGGCGTTGCCGCGGGCGAGCTCGGACAGCAGCCGGTCGCTGTCGCCGCGCCCGGTCAGCTCGCGGGCCAGGCCGGGCGGCAGCTCGGCCGCGACGCTGACGCGGGCCAGGAACTCCAGGTGGTCCGGCGGCAGCGCCTCGAGCACCTCCGCCGCCAGGTACTCGGCCAGCGCCGAACCGGCCGGCACGAGCTCACTGCGGGCGACGTCGGCCGCGGCGCCGGCGGGCCGCTGCTGCGCCGCGAGCGCCAGGAACCGGACACCGGCCGCCCAGCCCTCGGTGCGTTCGGCGACGATCCGGGTCAGCTCCTGGGTGCGCACGCCGTGCAGGTCGAGCAGCGCGCCGACCTCGGCCGGGGTGAAGGCGAGGTCGTCGTAGCGGACCTCGGTGACCGTCCCGTCCAAGAGGTAGCGGTGCAGCGGCAGCACCGGCTCCGCCCGTGTGACCAGGACCAGCCGGAACCGCGGCGCGGCGGCCCGCAGCAGCTGGTCCAGTTGACGGCCGGCGCGGCGGTCGGTGAGGCGTTCGGCCTGGTCGAGCACGAGCGCCACCGGCGCGTCGTGCGCGAGCAGCCCCGCGGCGAGCCGGTCGACCGGCGACGGGCCGGCGTCGTCCCCGCCGTCGACCCGCACGCCCGCCCGGGCCAGGGCGGCGACCACGTCCGGCCAGAACGCGCCGGGCCGTTCGTCGGCCTCGGCCAGCGTCAGCCACGCGGGCGGGCCGGCCAGCGCGGCCGCCGACGCGGACCGGGCCGCCCAGGTCGCGGCGGCCACCGTCTTCCCCGCCCCCGCGGGCGCGCGGACCAGCGTGAGCGGCGTGCCGCGGACCCCGTCCCCGATCGCGTCGGCGACGCGGTGCCGCTCGACGACCGGGAACGCGTGCGGCGGCGGACTCAGGCGCGTGACCGGCGGCAGCGCCCGGCCGTCGTCCACGCGCGCGCCCTCGGTCGTTCTGGCAGCGTGCCCCGTCACGATGCCTCACCCCCGTGCCACTCTCAGCGCCGAGCCTGCGGGCGGCATCACCCGGAACGGGTTAGAGCGCTCTCATCTGCCCATGAAAAGGCCGCTGTCGAGGTCGCTGACGACCGCGTCGATGGCGTCTCCGTCGACGGTGATCGGGCCGCGCCACGGCGCGCTGAGCGCGAACAGCAGCGCGAGGCTGAGCCCCACCACCCCAGCCAGGCCGACGACCAGCAACGAGATCCGCGTACCGCCGCGCACGGCCAGCGCGCTCGCGTTGGCGATCAGAGCGACCCCGCTGGCCACCAGCGTGCCCACGTAGAGCGCCGGGATCTCGTGGCCGGCGGCGACGACGCGGGCCCGCCGCGTGCTCGTCACCGCGTCCACCGAGGTGAGCAGCTCGGTCGAGGCCGGGGTGCCGATCTGCGGCCAGCGGGCCGCCTGCGTGCGGACCGCCCGCTCCAGCAGCGCGATCGACCGCTCGGTGCGGGCGTCCTCGCCGCTGGCGGCGGCCGCGCCGCTCCACTCGTGGGCGCGGGTCGTCACCAGGTACTCGCGCAGTGCGGCGTGGACGGGTTCCGCGTCGACGCCCGGGTTGGTGGCGGCCCAGGCCAGCCGGGCCGCGGCGGCCCCCTCGTCGCTGACGTAGCCCTCCGCCGCCCGCAGGTAGCCGGCCTCACTGGACAGCGTCAGCGCGGTGAGGATCGCGAACGCCGCGCCCAGCGCCGGCATCAGCGGCGCGGCGATCTGCTGCACGCGATCCCGCCCGGACTCCGGCACCAGCGCCCGCACGGCCACCGTCGACGCGACGACGACCAGCAGCGCCAGCGCCAGGCAGCCCACCACGAGCACACCGGACGGCAGCGAGCTGAGCCGGCTCATCCGCCGGCCGCCAGCGCGACACCGCGCTCGTCACAGGGCGGCGGCTCGTCGTCGCCGGCCAGTGCCATCTCCTCGTCGATGACCTGCAGCGCCCGCTCCATCGCCACCGGCTGCAGCCCGCCGATTCCCGGGTGGAACGGGTCGTCGAGCGCCTGCACGAGCAGCAGCAGCGCCGTGATGACGGAGACGACCGTGCCCATGAGCAGTGCCTGCACCTGGATCGCCTCGCCGCTGTCGGCGAAGAACAGCATGTACACGAAGATCAGCACCGAGGCGAAGACCAGCACGATCCACAGGGGCGCCGGGATGACGCCGACCGCGCCGTGGATGCGGTCGTTGCGCGCCGCCTCCCGCGCCGACGTCTGGCTGAGCCAGGCGTCGAACGCCGATTCCTGCACCGCGGTCTCCGGCTGGACCGTCCGGATGGTGCCGAACAGCTGCGCGCCCCACGGGTTGAGCTCCTCGCCGAGGGTGCCGGCGTACATCCGCTCCCACTGCACGCCCGCGACCGACCGCGCGTAGCAGACCAGCTCTCCGGTGAGCTCCGCGGCGACGGGCTCCGGCAGCAGCCGCGCCGTCTCGACCTGCTGCGCGACCAGCAGGGCCTCGTCCTCGGCGCCGGCCCGCGCCGCGTCGTAGCTGGTGAAGGAGAGGAAGACGACGAACCCGAGCAGCACCGCGAACCCCGTGGCCAGCACGCCGAACACCCCGGCGGCGCGGTCGCCGTCGTGGAAGTAGCCGCCGTCGGGCGCCCGCCGCCGGACCAGCAGCATGGCGGCGATCGCCACCGACGTCACCACGGCGACGATCACCGCGCCGACGACGATGTTCATCGGCGCCGAGCGGTCAGGTGCCGGCGGTGATGTCGCGGCCGTGGATCGTCAGCGACCAGATGACGGCGACGGACGCGGCGACGATGAGGATCGCCCACAGCGGGTAGTACGGCAGCCACGCGAACGCCGCCACCATGCTGATCGCCGCGAACACGACGCCGACGGCGCGCGCCGCGACCGACCCGGTGATCAGGGCGGCGCCCGCGATCACCAGCACGATGCCCAGGATGAGGTTGATCCAGCCCCAGGTGGTCGCGTCGAAGTCGAAGACCCACTCCTGCACCCTGGTGAAGAAGTCGTCGTCGAACAGCGCGACCAGCCCGGCGATCGCGTGCCACGTGCCGACCATCGCCATCATGACGGCGGCGAACACGGTCCATCCGACGGCCCACGCGGACGGCTCGCGCCGGCGTGGTCCTGCGCCTGTCGGCGTCTCGATGTCGGTCATGCCCCGACGCTCCCGCGCCGGATGTCCGTTCGCCTCACCCCTGGCGGGTGAGCTCAGAGCGCGGAGCGGTCCGCGAGCAGCGCCGCGTCGGGTACGGGCAGGGCGTCGGTCGCGGGCCGCTCCGGCGTGGATGGCAGCGGGTCCGGGACGGCGGTGAGGTCGCCCTCGAGGTCCGGTTGCGGCCCGGGCGGCGTCACGTCCAGGAAGGGCACGCCGGGCGGGGCCGCGGGCAGGTCACCGAGCGCCGCACCGGAGATGGCCGGCGTCCCGGCCGGGCAGACCGCCGCCGCCAGGGCGTCGGGCAGCACCGACGCGGACCCGTTGCCGTCCAGGCAGGTGCCGGTCGACGGCGCGCGGTCGGTGGAGACGTCGGCGATGTCGACGCGGTTGGCGGCGAAGGCGTTGGCGACGAACCGGTTGTCCAGCGACGGCACGTCCTCGGCGCTGGAGATGAGGGTGCCGGCGGTGGTGTTGCCGCCGATGAGGTTGCGCTCGATGACGTTCTGCTGGCCGCCGGCGATACCGATGCCGATGCCGAACCCGCCCTCGGCCTGCGCCGGCGAGTCGGCCTGGACGTTGTCGGTGATGACGTTGCCGACGACGAGGTTGTCGCGCTGCGGGACGAACGCCTCCTGGTAGTCCGACGTCAGCGTCAGCCCGACCCGGTTGCCGGCGAACCGGTTCCCGGTGATCAGCACGCCGCCGGAGGCGTTGGCGTTCTCGAACCCGACGGCGTTGCGCTCGGCCACGTTCCCGCTGACGACGGCGTCGCAGTCCTCGCACTGGCCCAGGTAGAACCCGGAGTCGGCGCCGCCGGAGGCGTAGCTGTCGACGATGGCGCCGTGCTGGGAGTGGAACGCGTAGATGCCGTACAGGCCGTTGTTCGTCGAGGTCACGTTGCGCACCTCGTAGCGCTGCAGCAGCTCCGCCTCGGGCGCCTCGCTGCTGTAGCCGCCGCCGGGCACGTTGCCGGAGGCGTCGTGGACGCCGGAGATCAGCACGCCGGCCAGGGTGTGCCGCGTCGCGGTGAGGTTCTGCACGCGGACGCCGTCGGCGATGCCGAGGATCCCGATGGCCCGCTCCCCCTCGCCGTCGACGACGACGCCGTTGCGGTCCAGGCCGCGGACGGTGACGTCGGGCTTGTCGACGACGACCGCCTCCGGGTACGTCCCGGCCTCGACCAGCACCAGGCCGCCCGGCCCGACCGCGGCCACCGCCTCGGTGATCGTCGCCGCGTCGGCCGGCACCCGCACCACCTCGGCGCCGCCGGCGGACGGGCTCGCGTCGGGCGAACCGCCGTCGGAGTCGTCGGACGAGGAACAGCCGGCGGCGACGAGGGCGACGACGAGCAGGGCCGCGTGGCGCAGACGTGGTCTCACCGCCGCACGGTAACCGGGCCGCCGGGGCGCGTGCGGCGCATTCGGCGGAAATGTGATCAGTGCGGCATCCAGCGGTACCCGTGCTCCGGCCGGCCCGCCGACCCGTACCGCGGCGCCACCGTCGCGCGCCCCGTCGCCGCCAGGTACTCCAGGTAGCGACGCGCGCTGATGCGCGACAGCCCCACCCGCTCGGCCAGCTCGGACGCGGACAGGTCGCCGTCGGCGCCGGCCAGCTCGGCCGACACGAGGTCCAGGGTGCGTTCGGACAGCCCTTTCGGCAGCTTGACGGCGCCCGCGCCGGCCGCGGGGGTGCGCAGCAGCTCGTCGACCTGGCCCTGGTCCAGCCGCCCGCCGGCGGCCCGGGCCGCGGTGCGGCGCAGCTGCTCGCGGCGGGCCAGGTAGGTGTTCATCCGCTCGGCGAACACGTCCAGCGTGAACGGCTTCACCAGGTAGTCGACGACGCCGCCGGCCATCGCGGCGCGGACGGTGGCCAGCTCGCGCGCCGCGGTGATCGCGATGACGTCGACCTGCGGCGCGGACCGCGCCCGCAGCCGGTTGAGGAACTCGATGCCGGAGATGTCCGGCAGGTAGATGTCGAGCAGGATCAGCTCCGGCTCCAGCTCCTCGACGGCGCGCAGAGCGTCGGCGCCGAGGTGCACCTCGCCGACGACGGCGAAACCGGGCACCGCCTCGACGAAACCGCGGTGGATGGCGGCAACGGCGAAGTCGTCGTCGACGACGAGGGTGCGGACGTCGCTCACGGGCGAACACCCGCCGGGACCCGCGCGGGCAGCACGACCTCGAACTCCGCTCCCCCGCTGGCGGAGTCGCGCACCGTCACCCGGCCGCCGCGGCGCTGCACGATGCGGTGCACCAGCGCCAGCCCGATGCCGCGCCCGGCGCCCTGCGACGCGGCCTTCGAGGTGAAGCCGGCGGAGAAGATCAGCCTGCGCTGGTCGACCGGCACGCCCGGGCCGTCGTCGGCCACCAGCACGCGCACCTCGCCGCCGTCGGACTGGTCGATGCGGACGTCGACGGTGCCGCCGTGGCCGGTCGCGTCGGCGGCGTTGTCGACCAGGTTGCCGAGGATCGTCACCAGCTCGTCGCCGTCGTCGTCCAGCCGCGACTCCGGGTCGACCCGCAGGGTGAGGCCGCGTTCGCGGCAGGTCGCGGCCTTCGCCAGCAGCAGCGCCGACACCGCGGGCGCCGTCACGCCGTCGGCGACGGTGCGGGTGACGGTCCCGCCGCGCCCGACCCGGTCGATGAACGACACGGCGTCGTCGGTGCGGCCCAGCTCCAGCAGCCCGGACACCACGTGCAGGTGGTTGGAGAACTCGTGCGCCTGCGCGCGCAGCGCCTCGGTCAGCGACCGCGCGCCCTCCAGCTCGCGCAGCGCGTCGTGCAGCTCGGTGCGGTCGCGCAGCGTCAGGACGACACCGACGGAGCGGCCGTCCGACGTCGCGGACCGCCGGTTGACGACCAGGATGCGCACCCCGGCCAGCACCAGCCGGTCGGTGACATCGGCGTCGTCGGTCGCGACGGCGGCCAGCGTCGGCTCCAGCACCTCGGCCGCGGGCCGCCCGGTGAGCTCGCCGCCGTCGCCGTCGAGGTCGAGCAGCCGCCGCGCCTCGTCGTTGACCAGCGCGATGCGCCCGGCGTCGTCCAGCGCGACGACGCCCTCGCGGATGCCGTGCAGCATGGCGTCGCGGGTCTCCAGCAGCGTCGCGATCTCGTCCGGCTCCAGCTTGAAGATGCGCCGCCTGACGACGTGCGTCACCCAGGTCGCGCCCAGCGTCCCGAGCACCGCGGCGGCGGCCAGCCAGGCCAGCAGCGTCGGGATGTCCTCGAGAAGGTCGTCCTGCAGCTCCGACTCCAGCGTGCCCACCGACACCGTGCCGATGACGGTCCCGGCGGCGTCGAACACCGGCACCTTCACCCGCCACGAGCGGCCCAGCGTGCCGGTCTGCGTGCCGACGTACACCTCGCCGGACAGCGGGATGCTCGGGTCGGTGGAGACCGGCTCGCCGATGCGGTCCGGGTCGGGGTGCGAGTAGCGGATGCCGGACTCGTCGGTCACCACGACGTACGTGACGTTCGAGGCCTCGCGGATCAGCTCGGCCAGCGGCTGGATGGTCGACGACGGGTCCGGGTCGTCGAACGCGTCGAGCACCGACGGCAGTCCGGCGACGCTGTCGGCGACGGCGATCATGCGGTCCTGGTAGCTGTCGCGGATCTGCTCGGCCTGCAGCCACGCGGCCAGCCCGCCCGCGGAGACGACCGTGACGAGCACGATCGCCAGCTGCAGCGCGAGCAGTTGCACCCGCAACGAGACCGACCTGAGCATGCGCATCAGTGTGCACCGAGCGGCGCCGCACCGAAACACGACCGAAATGATCAATACGACCAGTACGACCGGAGAGTTCCGGCAGCTGCGCCCCGCTCCTAGCCTCCAACGTCACCACGCCCCTGTGGCGTGGACCACAGACACCAGGAGGAGTCATGCGAGGTCCCATCCGGGTCGCGATCGGCGCGGTGGCGCTGGCGACGGTGCTGGCCGCCTGCGGCGGCAGCGACTCGACGACGGACTCCGGTTCCGGCGTCGAGGACCTGTCCATCATGGTGCCGGCCGACCCGGGCGGCGGCTGGGACCAGACCGGCCGCGCGTTCCAGAAGGCCCTCGACGAGACCGGCCTGGCCGGCGGCGCCGAGGTGACGAACGTGGGCGGCGCCGGCGGCACCGTCGGGCTGGCCCAGCTGGCCAACCAGCGCGGCGGCGGCACGACGTTGATGGTGACGGGCCTCGTCATGGTCGGCGCGGTCGAGACGAACCAGTCGCAGGCCCGGCTCGAGGACACCACCCCGATCGCCCGGCTGACGTCTGAGGACCTCATCGTCGTCGTCCCGGCGGAGTCGCCGTACCAGACCGTGAACGACCTGGTCGACGACATCGTCGCCACCGGCAAGGACGTCGCCGTCACCGGCGGGTCGGCCGGCGGCGCCGACCACATCCTCGCGGGCCTGCTGCTCAAGGACGCCGGGGTGCCAGCTGAGGAACTGATCGACACGCTCAACTACATCGCCTACTCCGGCGGCGGCGAGTCGCTGGCGGCGCTGCTCGGCGGCCAGGTCGACGCCGGCATCTCCGGCGTCGGCGAGTACTCCGAGCAGGTCGCGGCCGGTGAGCTGCGCGCGCTCGCGGTCTCCGGCCCGGAGCGGGTCGAGGGCATCGACGCGCCGACGCTGACCGAGGCCGGCTACGACGTCGAGCTGACGAACTGGCGCGGGCTGGTCGCGTCCGGCGACATCTCCGACGATGACCGCGCGGCGCTGGTCGACCTCGTCACCGACCTGCACGGCTCCGAGGAGTGGAAGGCCGAGCTGGAGCGGGCCGGGTGGGGCGACACGTTCCTCGCCGGCGACGAGTTCGACGCGTTCCTGGACGAGGAGATCAGCTCCGTGCAGGACGTGCTGCGCGACATCGGGCTGGTGCAGTGACGGTGCCCGCCACCGACGGACCGGCGCCGGCCGCGAGCGGCACCGGTCTCCCCGGCCCGCCGGACTCCGGCGGGCGGCTCGGCGGGCCGGGGCCCGGGCGTTCGCTCCTCAGCCGGGCCGAGGAGTACGTCATCGGCGCGCTCATCGCGGGTCTCGGCGTGTTCGTGCTGGCCGACACCGCGACCATCGCGGTGCCCGGGTCGTCGAACGCGATGGGGCCGCGGACCTTCCCGTACGTCGTCGGCGCCGTGCTCGTCGGCGCCGGCATCGCGGTGCTGGTGGCGACGGCGCGCGGCCGCGTCGGCGCGGCCGAGGACGGCGAGGACGTCGACCCGAACGCCGGGACCGACTGGCGCACCGTCGTGCAGCTGGTCGCGGCGTTTCTCGTGCACGCCTGGCTGATCGAACGGGCCGGCTGGCCGCTGGCGATCGCCGTCCTGTTCGCCGGCGCCGCGTGGACGCTGGGCGCGCGGCCGTGGTGGCGCCCGGTCGTCGCCGGCATCGTGCTCGCGCTGGTGCTGCAGGTGGTGTTCGGGACCGGGCTCGGGCTGTCGCTGCCCGCCGGCCTGCTGGAAGGGGTGCCGCTCATCGATGGCTGACGCGACCGCGGTGCTGGACGGCTTCGCCAACGCCCTCCAGCCCATGTACCTGCTGTACGCGCTGCTCGGCGTGTTCGTCGGGACGGCCGTCGGCGTGCTGCCCGGCATCGGCCCGGCGATGGCCGTCGCGCTGCTGCTGCCGCTGACCTACGAGCTGGACGTCACCGCCGCGATGATCGTGTTCGCCGGCATCTACTACGGCGGCATGTACGGCGGCTCGACGACGTCGATCCTGCTCAACACGCCCGGCGAGTCCGCGTCGATCGTCACCGCAGTCGAGGGCAACAGGATGGCACGCGCCGGGCGCGGGGCCGCGGCGCTGGCGACCGCGGCGCTGGGGTCGTTCGTCGCCGGGACCATCGGCACGCTGGCGCTGACGCTGCTGGCGCCGGTGATCGCCGACTGGGCCGTGCAGCTCGGCCCGGCCGACTACGTCGCGCTGATGGTCGTCGCGTTCGTGACGGTGGGCGCGCTGCTCGGGTCGTCGGTGGCGCGCGGGCTGGCGTCGCTGGCGCTGGGCCTGTTCGTCGGGCTGATCGGCACCGACACCCTCACCGGGCAGCAACGCTTCACCTTCGGCGTCCCGCTGCTCGCCGACGGCGTCGACGTCGTGGTCGTGGCGGTGGGCGTGTTCGCCGTCGGCGAGGCGCTGTACGTCGCGTCGCGGCTGCGGCACGGGCCGGTCGAGGTGATCCCGGTGCCGCGCGGCTGGCGCTCGTGGATGTCGCGCTCGGACTGGTCGCGGTCGTGGCGGCCGTGGCTGCGCGGCACCGCCATCGGCTTCCCCGTCGGGACCATCCCGGCCGGCGGCGCCGACGTCTCCACCTTCCTCTCCTACGCGACGGAGAAGAAGCTGGCCAAGGGTCGTCACAAGGACGAATTCGGCCACGGCGCCATCGAGGGCGTCGCCGGTCCCGAGGCGGCCAACAACGCCGCGGCCGCCGGCGTGCTGGTGCCGCTGCTGACCCTCGGCCTGCCGACGACGGCGACCGCCGCCGTGATGATCGCGGCGTTCCAGACCTACGGCATCCAGCCCGGGCCGCTGCTGTTCGAGAACCAGCCGGTGCTGGTGTGGACGCTGGTGGCGAGCCTCTACATCGGCAACCTCATGCTGCTGGTGTTCAACCTGCCGCTGGTCGGGCTGTGGGTGAAGGTGCTGCAGATCCCCCGTCACTACCTGTACGCGGGCATCCTCACCTTCGCCGCGCTGGGCAGCTACGCGCTCAACTTCTCCCCTGTCGACCTGCTGTTGCTGCTGGGCATCGGGCTGGCCGGGTTCTTCATGCGCCGGCACGGCTACCCCGCCGCGCCCCTCGTCGTCGGCATGATCCTCGGCCCGATGGCGGAGGAGCAGGTGCGCCGGACGCTGGCGATCAGCCAGGGCGACCTGACGGCGCTCGTGACCAGCCCGTTCGCGGCCGTGGCGTACGGCCTGCTGCTGGTGCTGCTCGGCCTGGCGCTGTGGGCGCGGCAACGCGAGCGGCGGCTGAACGAGAAGGAACCGGCGGTGATGTCGTGACGGCGTCGGGTACTGACGTGGCGGGGCGCGACCGATGAGTTCGTGGCTCCCGGCCGGTCAGAGCTCGTGACGTCCTAGGAAAGGAACCGCCATGCCGGAACTTCTCGTCGACTTCATCACCTCCCTCGACGGCCACGCGTCGGCCGATGGATGGCCCGGATTCTGGGGCCTCGAGGGCCCGGAGTACCTCGCGTGGCTCGGCGAGCAGCCCGAGGTCACCTACCTGATGGGAGCGAACACCTACCGCCTGATGTCGGGCTTCTCCGCCGGCGAGGTCCCGAGCGGCCAGGACGAGTTCAGGCCCGAGGAAGAGGCGTCCGTCGACGAGCTCACGCGAGCGTCCAAGGTGGTGTTCTCCTCCTCGCTCGAGGAGCCACTGACGTGGGCCAACTGCACGCTGGTCCGCGACGACGCCGTCGAGGCGGTCCGCGCCATGAAGTCGAGTGGCTCGGGACTCCTCAGCACGATCGGCAGCCTCAGCCTGTGCCGGTCCCTGCTACGAGCCGGACTCGTCGACCGCTTCCGGGTCGGGATCTTCCCGGTGATCACCGGGGCCACGGGCGCCGAACGCATCTACGACGGCTACCCGGACGTCGCCCTCGAGATGACCGAGCACCGCACCTTCGACGGCCGCATCCAGCTGGTCGAGTACAAGCCCCGCGTGCTCGAGCACCCGCCGCTCGGCGCCCCCGCGTGACGTCGTCGTCCGCCGTGTTGTCGTAACGGCCTGCTCGCCGTTCGTCTCCTGGGTAGAAAGGATCGAGGACCCAGGAGGACAGATGAGCGTGACACCGATCCCTGACACCTACCGCAGGGTCACCCCGTGCCTCGTCGTGCGCGGGGCGGCGCGGGCGCTGGAGTTCTACGCCGACGTGTTCGGCGCGACCGAGCGCCTGCGCTTCCCCGGGCCCGGCGGCAGCGTCGCCCACGCCGAGATCGTCATCGGCGACTCCGTGCTGATCGTCGAGGACGCGTCGCCGATGATGGGCACCGAGCCGCCGCCGGAGGGCGGGCTGCCCGGCTCGCCGGCGTTCCTCTTCGTCTACGTCGAGGACGTCGACGCGGTCGTGGCGCGGGCGGTCGAGAAGGGCGCGACCCTGAAGCGAGCGCCGGAGAACCAGTTCTACGGCGACCGCGACGGCTATGTCGTCGACCCGTTCGGGCACGGCTGGACCATCGCGACGCACGTCGAGGACGTCGCCCCGGACGAGCTGGCCCACCGGCTGGCCGCGATGCAGGGAGCCGGATGAAGTACGTGCTGTTGTTCGTCGACACCGAGCAGTTCCACGCCGACCTCCAGGCGCTGACGCCCGACGACCGCGCCCGCGCGTTCGCCAAGGTGGACGAGTGGATGGCCGAGCACCGTGACGTCATCCGCGGCGGCAACAAGCTGCAGGACCCGGACACCGCCACCACCGTCCGCCTCGACGGGCCGGCGCCGATCGTCACCGACGGCCCGTTCGTCGAGGGCAAGGAGGTGGTCAGCGGCTACCTCGAGATCGAGGTCGCCGACCTCGACGAGGCGCTGCGCATGGTGCGGACGTGGCCGGGCTGCCCGGTGGTCGAGATCCGGCCGCTGGAGTCGTGACCGACGACGCCCACGACGAGCTGGCCCGGGTGGTGCGCGAGCACGCGGGCCGGCTCGCGGCCGCCCTGGTGCGGCTGATCGGCGACTTCTCCACCGCCGAGGACCTCGTCCAGGACGCCGTCGTCGCGGCGCTGGAGCGCTGGCCGGTCGACGGCATCCCGGACCGGCCGGACGCCTGGCTGTTCACCGTCGCCCGGCGGCGCGGCCTGGACGTGCTGCGGCGCGAGACCCGGTACCGGGAGAAGCTGGCGCGCGTCCAGTGGCCGGTCCCGCCGGAACCGGACGAACGGCTGCGGCTGATCTTCACCTGCTGCCACCCGGCGCTGCCGCGGTCCGCGCAGGTCGCGCTGACGCTGCGGGTGGTGTGCGGGCTGACGACGGCGCAGGTCGCCCGCGCCTTCCTCGTCCCGGAGACGACGGTGGCGCAGCGCATCACCCGGGCGAAGCGGAAGATCGCCGACGCCGGCATCCCGTACCGGCTGCCGACCGCCGCAGATCTGGGTGATCGGATCGGAGGAGTGCTTGCCGTCGTCTACCTGATGCTGAACGAGGGCTACCTGTCCTCCGGCGGCGAGGTGGCGTCGCAGCGGCTGGTCGACGACGCGGCGTGGCTGGCGGCGCTGCTGCACGAGCTGCTGCCGGACGAGCCGGAGGTGGCCGGGCTGCTGGCGCTGATCCGGCTGCACCGGGCCCGCTCCGGCGGCCGCTTCGGCGCCGACGGCGGCCTCGTGCTGCTGGCCGACCAGGACCGGTCCCGCTGGGACCACGCGGCCATCGCGGACGCCGTCGCGCTGCTGGTGCGGACGGCGCGTCGTGGCCGGCCCGGGCCGTACCAGCTGCAGGCCGCGATCGTCGCCTGTCATGCCGAGGCGGCGCGCTGGGAGGACACCGACTGGGAGCAGATCGTGCTGCTCTACGACCTGCTGCTGACCCTCGCGCCGTCGCCGGTGACGCGGCTGCACCGGGCGGTCGCGCTGCGCTACGTGGCCGGGCCGGCCGCCGCCCTGAGTGAGGTGGACGAGCTGGGCGACCGGTTGGACGGCTACCACCTGCTGCACGCGACCCGGGCCGGGCTGCTGCGCGACCTCGGCCGTCCGGACGAGGCGCGGGCGGCGGACGCGCGGGCGTTGGAGCTGACCAGCAACCCGGCCGAGCAGGCGATCCTGCACGAGCGGCTGCGCTGGAGCTGAGCCTCCGACGTCGCAACGCACGGAGGGGCCGGTTCTCACCGACCCCTTCGTTCCCTGCGGTTCGCCTCGCTACCTCAGCAGCGTGACGAACTGGTGCAGGGCGATACCCAGAACCGAGAGCGTTCCGATGATCTCGATGAGCAACTTCCGCAGATCGCCGGAGATCTCCCCAGCACCTCGGTGTGCTCACGCAGCTTTCGTAGCCTGCTCAGCATCGATCGCTCTCGCCTGCCGTCAACGGCTACCATGGGCGGTAGCTGGAGGAGGTGCGCTAACACCGGCGATCCCAGCCGTGGCCCCGGCGCGTGCTGCTGTGACTCCGCGCCGGGGCTTCTTGGTGCCTACTCCGTCAGGTAGCCGACGGCGTAGGCGGCGAGCCAGTGCTCGACCAGGTGCGGCTGCCCGTCGGACGGGTCGGAGACGGTGACCGGCGCGAAAGGTTGAGCCGTGACCGTGGCCGCCGGCGTCGGCGTCGGCGGGCGCCGGCTCAGGCGGTGTAGAAGGCGGCCAGCTCCGGCGCCAGCAGCGCGGGGTCGGCGACATGACCGGCGACCTCGACGGTGAGCCGTCGGGCGTCCGGCAGACTCGCGGCCGCGGCGTCGGCCGCCGCGCCGAAGAAGTCGACCGGCAGCCCGGCCGAGTGCGGGTCGGCCGTCACGCCGGTGGACAGCAGCACGGGTTGCGTCACGGCCGCCAGCCGGTCCGCGGGCGGCTGGCCGTCGCCGAGGCAGGCGGCGTCGTAGCGCAGTGTCGGCGCCAGTTCGCGCAGCGCCGGCCAGACCGGCGCCGCCTCCGCCGCCGCGATCTGCTCGTCCGGCGACCCGGCCAGCCGCATGAACAGCCGCAGCGCCTCGTCGCGGCCGCCGCGGTCCAGTGCGGCGCCGAGCTCGGCGACGTACGCGCGCCAGGCCGCGACCATCGGCTCGACGACCAGGTACGGGACCTCGTGGACGGCGACGCGGTCCACCGGCAGCCCGGCGGCCGCCGCCTCCAGCGCCAGCGCCCCGCCCGACGACGCGCCGAACAGGTGCGCCCGCCCGCCGGCCGCCTCGATCACCGCGGCGAGGTCCTCGACCTCCCGCTCGACGGCGTACGGCGCGGTGTCGCCGCTGTCGCCCCGGCCGCGGCGCCGGTAGTTGACGACGGCGAACCCGGCGGCGGCGAGGTGCTCGCCCAGCGGCGCGTTCTCGCTGCCGTCGTCCAGCCCGCCGCCGACGAGCACCACCGCCGGCCCGTCGTCGCTGATCAGGTCGTAACCGATGGCGGTGCCGTCGGCCGAGGTCACGTGCGGCATGGGTCCTCCCGGTGAGTGTCTACTCCTAATCTAGGAGTAACTGCTTGCTCTTGGGAAGTACGATGACGGGATGCGCAGCTACCTGGACCTGTGCGGCATCGCCCGCGCCCTCGACGTCGTCGGCGAGCGGTGGTCGCTACTGGTGGTGCGCGAGCTGCTGTACGGCCCGAAGCGCTTCGCCGACCTGCACCGCGGCCTGCCCGGCCTGAGCCAGAACGTGCTGACGCAGCGGCTGCGCGACCTCGAGGAGTCCGGCGTGCTGACGCGGCGCCGCGCACTACCGCCCGTGCCCGGCCGCGTCTACGAGCTGACCGAGCGCGGCCGCGCCCTCGAACCCGTCCTGCTGGCGCTCGGCCGCTGGGGCAGTCCGCTGCCGCCCGGCCCGGAGTCGGCGACGCAGCTCAGCCCGGACGCGCTGGTGGTCGCCCTGCGCACCACCTATACCGGGACGGCGCCGCGGGGCACGGTCCAGCTGCGGCTCCCCGACGACGCCTTCGTCCTGACCGTCGACGACGGCGGCGGGCTGGGCGCCACCCGAGGCGAGGCCGCGACCCCCGATGCCGCGCTCACCTGCTCCGTCCGCACCGTCCAGGACCTCGTCTTCGACGCTCGCCCCCTCGACGCCGCCCTCGCCTCGGGAGAAGCGGCGGCCGGCGGCGACACCGTCCTGCTCCGCCGCTTCCTCGCGTCGTTCAGCGACGGCCGCTAACGACTGAGCAGCCGCCGGGTGGTCTCGAGGCCCCAGTCGTCCAGGCCGGACAGCCGGTCGCTGCTGACCACCGCGCCGCCCACCGACTCGACGTGCGCGGCCCAGGCCTCGCGGTTCTCGACCTTGGGGCCGACGATGAGGCAGTCGGGGTCGTTGGCGAAGAACACGCCGTTCATGAACTGCCGCCCGCGCGCGCTGAGCAGCGCCGCCTCCTGGCTGGGCGAGCACATGTCGCCGTCGTCGGGGGCGAAGGTGTGGCCGGTGTCGGCGCTGACGCGGATGGAGTCGACCAGGCCGACGGACGGGAGGACGGGCGCCCCGCAGCCCAGGATGTGAGCGGACGGCCCGACGGCCGAGCGAATGAGGCGCAGTCCGTCGCGGTACGCCGTCACCGGATCGGCCCCGGAGAAGCGCTCGCCCGGAATCGCCCCCGCCGCGATGAAGTCGATCTTGAAGTAGTCGATCCCCCACGACGCGAACGTCGAGAACACCGTGTGCATCCACTCGGCCGCGCCGGGGTGAGACAGGTCGAGCGAGTACAGGTCCTGGTTCCAGTTGTTCCCGGCGTGCAGCGCGCCGCCGTGCGGGTGCCGCAGCAGCCAGTCGGGGTGCTCGGCGGCCAGCCGGGACCGCGCGCCGGCGAAGAACGGGGCCAGCCAGATGCCGGCCCGGCGACCCTGGCCGCGGATCGTCTCGACCAGGCCGCGCAGGTCGGTGAAGGTGTCGGACGGGGTGAGCCAGTCGCCGATCTCGGCGGAGTAGCCGTCGTCGATCTGGACGACGTCGACGGGGAGATCGAGGCTCTCCATCGCGAAGAGGTTCTCGACGACGTCCTCGCGGCGCACGCCGCCCCAGTACTCGTACCAGGAGCACCAGGCGGTCGGCGCGGGACGGGCGGCCGGCAGCCCCGCGGCCGCGACGGCCGACACGGCCCACGACCGCAGCGCCGCCTGCACGTCCGACCCGGCCACGACACGAACGGCCACCGGCCCGTCCGCACCCACGACGACCGAGGACCCCGCCGCGACGGCCTGCAGCCGCACCCCCGTCGTGAACGGGTCCTCGGCCGCCACGACGTGCACGGAACCGGCGCCGTCGGCGACCGCCAGCACACCCTCGCCGAAGTACCCCTCCGGACCCGGGTGCGACGACTGCCGGTAGTTGAGCATCCGGTTCCGCTCCGACGTGGGCCGGTGCGGACGCGCGCCCAGTGCGTACGTGGTGGTCGGGCTGAACGACTGCCAGCCGTGCTCGAAGACCTCGGCGCCGTCGGAGACGGCAACCTCGTGGACGACGTCGAAACCGGTCGAGAGAGACATGAAGAGAACCTCGGGAGAAGGGGCCGTCAGGCCTTGAGTCCGGACATCGCGATGCCGCGGATGAACTGTTTCTGCAGCAGGACGAAGACCAGCACCATCGGCAGAATCGTCAGCAGCGAGCCCGCCATCAGGACGGGGTAGTCGGTGCCCTGGGCGCCCTGCAGCGTGGCCAGCCCGACCGGCAGCGTCATCCGGTCCGGGACGGTGTTGACGATCAGCGGCCACAGCAGGTCGTTCCAGGAGAACAGGGACGTGAGAATGGTCAGCGCGGCCAGCGCCGGCCGGCACAGCGGCAGGATGATCCGCAGGTAGATCTGGAACGGGTTGGCGCCGTCCATGCGCGCCGCCTCGTCCAGCTCCGGCGGCAGCGTCCGCATGAACTGGTAGAGCACGAACACGCCGAACGCGCTGAACATGCCGGGCAGCGCCAGCGCCTGGACGGAGTTCAGCCAGCCCATCGTCCGGATCACCTCGTACTGCGGGATCACGAACAGCTGCGGCGGCACCATCAGCACGACGAGGAAGCCGGCCAGCAGCGGACCGCGGAAGCGGAAGCGCAGCCGAGCGAACACGTACGCCGCGAGCGACGCCACCAGCAGCTGCCCGGCCACCCGCAGCACCAGGGCCAGCACGCTGTTCACCGCCATCGACCCGACCGGGACGACGTCGAAGAACTCTGAGTAGTTCGACCACTGCGGCGACGCCGGCAGCACCGTCAGCGGGATCCGGGTCGACTCCCCCAGCGTCTTCAGCGACGTGAGGAACTGCCAGAGGAACGGCGACACCATGAGCAGCGCGCCGGCCATCAGCACGACGTGCGTCACCAGGTGACGAGAGCGCACACGCTCACGCATAGGTCACCCACCGGCGTTGCAGGCGGAACTGGACGGCCGTCACCGCGAGCGTCACGACCAGCGTGACCAGCGCGATCACCGCGCCGAGCGGGCGGTCGTTGCGCACGAACGCCTCCTCGTAGAACAGGTACACGATCGTCTTGGAGTCGGCCAGCGCCGGGTTCGTCCGGCCGAGCATGATGAACAGCAGGTCGAACATCTGCAGCGACCCGATCACCGAGAGCACCGACACCAGGAAGATCGACGGCGTCAGCAGCGGCACGGTGACGGAGAAGAACCGCCTGATCGGGCCGGCGCCGTCCAGCATCGCCGCCTCCTCCAGGGTCTGCGGGACCGACTCCAGCCCGGCCGCCAGGATGATGAGGTTGGTGCCGAGCGCCATCCAGATCCCGACGACGGCGACGGCGTACAGCGCGGTGTCGGGGTCGGCCACCCACGCGCGGGTCGGCCCGCCGACGGCGTCGAGCACCTCGTTGAGCAGCCCGAAGTCGCCGTTGTAGATGTAGCGCCAGACCATCGCGACGGCCACCGGCATGGTCACGACCGGGACGAAGTACAGCGTCCGGTAGAACGACCGGCCGCGCAGCCCGCGCTGGTGCAGCAGGGCGGCGATCACCATCGCGAGCGGCACGCCCAGCAGCACGATCGCCGCGTAGACCAGCGTGTTGAGCAGCGCCCGCCACACGTCGTCGCCGTTCTCGAACAGCCGCTGCCAGTTCTGCGGGCCGGTGAGGGTGTAGCCGGTGAACGCGGTCCCCTCGGAGAAGCTGAGCAGGACGGTGCGCAGCAGCGGCCACAGGTAGAAGACCACCAGCCCGCCGAACGGCACCGCGAGCAGGATCGCCGCCCACGCGTTGTCCGGGTGCCGGTTCGGGCGGCGGCGGGGACCGGTGGCGCCGGGTGGCGCCGCCGGGCCCTTCGTCCGCATGAGGGTCATCTCAGCCCTGGTTCTCCTGCGCCAGCGCCTCGTTCATCGCGCCGGCCAGGCCGGCCGCGGCGTCCTCGACGCTCTGCTCGCCGGTCCACGCCGGGGTGAGGAACTCGCCCTCGCGGCTGGCCCACGCGTCGGTGTTGCGCGAGACCGGCAGGACGACGCCGTTGTCGGCCTGGTCGAGGAACGCCTGCAGGTTGAACTGCGGGAACGCGTCGATGAAGGCCTGCTCGGTGCCCTCGTAGGAGCCGATGACGGTGCCGGTCTCGCTGGAGATCCGCGAGGCCTCCTCACCGCTGAGGAAGACGGCCAGCCGGGCGGCCTCCTCGGGGTGCTCGGTCGAGGCGAGGGCGACGTTGCCGATGCCGTTGATGATGGTCGCCTCCTGGGCGCCGCCGGGCAACTCGGTGACGTCGAAGTTCTGCGACGAGTACTCGTCGTTCGCGAACCGGATGGCGTAGAACGAGCCGGTGGTCAGCATGGCCAGCCGGCCGGACATGAACTGAGCGACCGACTCGGTGTCGGCGAACGACTCCAGCGTGGGCGACACGTGGTGCACGTTGATCAGGTCGGTCCAGAACTTGATGCCCTCGATCGCCTCGGGGCTGTCGTACCCCGACCTGGTGCCGTCCTCGGAGATCACCTCGCCGCCGGCCTGGTAGATCGTGTTGTAGTACGTGGCCTGCGGGTCCATCGGCGCGCCGATGCCGTACACGCTGCCGTCGGGCTTGGTCAGTGCCTGCGCGTTGGCGATGACGTCGTCCCAGGTCCAGTCGGGCGTCGGGTAGGCCACGCCGGCCTCGTCGAACAGCGCCTTGTTGTACCAGAGCCCGATGGTGTCGAAGTCCTTGGGCAGCGCGTACGTGGTGCCGTCGTCGACGAACAGGTCGACCAGCTGCTCCGGGTACTTCTCGATGTCCAGGCCGGACTCCGCGAACGCGTCGTCCAGCGGCAGCAGCACGCCGCCGTCGATGTACTGGCCGATCTTCGCGCCGAGCATCCAGGCGACGTCCGGGCCGGTGCCGCCGGCGGTGGACGTCTGCAGCGTGCTCCAGTAGTCGGTCCACGGGATGATCTGGATCTCCACCGTGACGCCCGGATTCTCCTCCTCGAACACGTCGAGGATCTGCCGGATCGCCGGCTCCTGGTCGGGCGAGAACGTCGCGAAGGTGAGGCTGACCTCCTCGCCGTCGCCGCCGTCGCCGCCGGATCCGCCGGCCGAGGCGCCGTTGTCGCCGCACGCGGCCAGCGTCAGGACGGCCGCGGTGGCCGCGAGGGCCAGCATGGTCTTCGTCGACTTCATCGTCGTGTGCCTCTCATGAGTGGGACGTTGCGGGTCGCACGTGCGGGTCGATCCAGTCCACGTGCGCGGGCTCGGCGCCGTCGGGCGACCGGACGACCAGTCGCAGCCGGGTGACGCCGGTCAGATCCACGTCGAGCTCCCGTGCGGGGTCGCCCGCGGTGAGCTCGACGGTGGTGAGGACGCGGCCGTCCCCGACGACGGAGCAGGTGGCCGTCGTGCCGGCGGAGCTCTCGTCGTCGACGCCGACGGACGCGGTGAGCCGCGCCGGTGCGCCGTCGAGCACCCAGGTGACGTCCGACGGGGCGCAGACGCCGAGGCCCTCGGGGTGGTGCGTGCCGGCCACGGACATCGGCCGGCCGTCGGCGGGGTTGCCCTCGCCGTTGGACATGTCCCGCTCGACCGGGCCGCTGCCGTTGGCGGCGGCGACGGGGGTGAGCGCGACGAGTGACGCGGGGTCCGCGCCGAGGGGGCTGACGACGCGCACGTGCGCGAGGGTGGAGCGGCGGGAACCGAGCGGGTCGCCCGCGTGGACGGCCAGGACGGCGACGTGGCCGGGCTCGGTGCCGGCAGGGACGGTGACCGACCAGACGCCGTCGCGGACCCGCCGGGGCGGGTCCCAGCCGGGCGGCACGACGAGGTGCGGCTCGGCGCCGCTGACGACGGCCGCGATCTCGACGGTCTCGCCGGGGACGCCGCGCACGATCGGCTCGGCGACGCTGACGGTGGGCCGCGGCGTCGGCGTGGCCACCGGGCGGGTGTGGCCGGACGGCGCCAGCAGCACCACCGCGCCGCCGTTGGGCCGGAGCGTGACCTCGACGGTGTCGGACGCGGCGACCGTGCGGGTCGCCTGGGTGAGCCGGTCGCCGTCGTCGTCGGTGATGATGGTCGCGACGTTCTCACCGGTGTTCAGGCCGAGAGCGGTGAGGTCGAGGCTCACCTGCTTCGCGTCGGCCAGCGCCGACAGCGCGCCGACGATCCACTCGTCGCCCGATCGGCGGGCCAGCACGACGTACTCCCCCGGCCGCCCGGCCAGCAGCCGGGTCTCGTCCCAGTGCGCCCGGATGCGCTCGATCGCCGCCTCGGCGATGGGCCGCTTCGCGTACTCGTCGACGTCGTCGGCGAAGTTCAGGAGCCCGGACTCCAGCACGACGGCCAGCGCCAGCTCGTGCGCCTCGGTGGTCAGCCGGGCCTGCGCCGAGAACGTCACCGGCGTGTAGTCGGCCGACCCGACGACGTTGCGGGTGAACGGCACGATCGTGTTGTGCTCGGGCGTCAGCGGCTCGCTGTAGAAGACGTAGTACTCCGCGCCGCGCACTGCTTCGTAGCTCATGACGTGCGGATACGTGCGGGCCCAGCCGCGCGGGATGACCGAGCCGTGGAAGTTGATCATCAGGCCGGCGCGGGCGCACTCGGCGATGACCTCGTCGTACCAGCGGTAGCGCTCCTGCGCCTCGGACTCCATGAAGTCGACCTTGACGCCGGCGACGCCCCACGACGCCCACTCGGCGAGCTTGCGCCGCTGCTCCGGGGTGGCGAGGTGGTCCCAGACCACCCAGACGAACACGCCGACGCCGCGCTCGCTGGCCGCCGACACCAGCTCGGGCATCCAGACGCCGTCCCAGCCGCAGTCGACCAGCACGTACTCCCAGCCGCGCTCGGCGGCGTAGTCGAGCATGCGCAGCTGCTTGGACAGCTGGGCGCCGCTGTAGAAGTCCGACCACCACGACCACGCCGCCCGGCCCGGCCGCGCCCAGGGCGGCGGCCCGGCCGGAGCGGCCGGTGCGAGATCGTCGACCAGGTGCGACGCGACGACGGTCGCGAGGTCGCCGAGGATCAGCACCCGCCACGGCGTCGCGACGGCGTCGCCGGACAGCACGACGTCGTTCGCCAACGTGACGGTGAGCGCGCCGCCGCCCGCGTACCGGGCCAGCGAGCCGCCGTACCGGCCGTCCAGGTCCGCCTCGGTGACCAGCACGAACGTGTCGTCGGCCAGCTCGGCGAGGAACGGGAAGCCGTAGTCGCCGGGCTCCAGCGCGTCCAGCGTGCTGCTGAACCGGGTGGTCTCGTACCAGGGCGTGTACGTGAGCGGCCAGGCCGGCGCCGCCGCCGGGAGCCGCAGGGCGACGTCGCCGCCGGTCACCGTCGCGCCGTCGAGGCCGTGCAGCACGAACCGCAGCGCGACGCCGTCCGGCGCGGCCCGCAGTACGACGGTGACCTCGCCGCCGTCCGCGCAGGCGAACCGGACCGACCGCTCGCGGTGGTCGACGGTGTGCCGGCCGACCCGCTTGCCGACGACCAGCTCGTACTCCTCGGCCACGTCGCGGGCGGAGTCGGACACGTACGTGACGCCGGACAGCAGGTCGCGGCCGTCGCCCGTGTGCAGGCGCAGCGGCGCGGGCGGGGTGACCTGCACGCCGCCGGACAGCGCCGTCCAGGTGAGCCGGCCGCGGAACCAGGTGACGGCGACGGTGTGGCGGCCGTGCCGCGCGGACCAGGTGGTGGACTCAGACACGACGGACTCCGGGACGGCGGCGCGTGTCGGCGGCGACACGCTGGCGGGACGGGAACACGAGCTCCTGGATGGCGACCGCGGCGGCGCCGCGGGCCCACTCCTCGAACGGGAGGTCGCGCACGTGGATGGGCACCTGGTGGGCGGCGCCGAACGCCTGCTCGGCGAACGCCTCGCGGATCGCCGTCTCGAACAGGTCGTAGCTGGACACGCCCTCACCGGCGACGATGACGCGTTCCGGGCCGAGCAGGTTGGCCACCGAGGCCAGCGCCAGCCCGATCAGCCGGCCGGCCCGGGCGAAGATCGCGCGGACCCGCTCGTCGCCGGCGCGGGCCAGCTCGACCGCGGTCTCGATGGTGAGGTCGTCGCGGCCAGTCGCGGCGCGGCAGCGCTCCAGCAGCGCCTTCGTCGACGCCTCGGCCTCGACGCAGCCGTGCGCGCCGCAGTGGCACTGGACGGACGGGTCGCCGAGCGGCAGGTGCCCGATCTCGCCGGCGACGCTGTGCGCGCCGCGCACAAGCCCGCCGTCCACGACGAGCGCGCAGCCGATGCCGGTGCCGATGGTGACGACGGCGAAGTTGGTGATGCCGCGGCCGAGACCGAACCACTGCTCGGCGACGGTGAGCGCCTTGACGTCGTTCTCGACGACGACGGGGGCGCCGACGGCCGCGCTCACGGCGGCGCCGAGGTCGACGTCGCGCCAGCCGAGGAACGGCGAGTAGCGGACGTAGCCGGTGTCGTGGTCGATGTCGCCGGACAGGCTCAGCCCGAGGTCGTGCGGCGCGACGACGAACCCCGCGGCCTCGGCCCGCTCGACCAGCTCGCGGTAGAACGCGGCGATCGCCGCCACCGCCGCGTCGACGGTGGTGTCGGCCAGCGGGCGGCGCTCGGACACCCGCGGCGCGCCGGCGAGGTCGCACACCATGCCGATCAGCTCGTCGCGCCGGACGATGATGCCGAACGAACCGGTCTGGCGCGCGTGCACCCGCAGCGGGCTGCTCGGCCGGCCCATCCGGGTCTCGTCGCCGTTGGGCTGCGGCTGGTCCGGCGCGTACTCGAGGTAGCCCTCGTCGATGAGCAGCTTCGCCACCCGGGTGACGGCCGCCGACGACAGCCCCGTCTCGCGGGCGATGTCGACGCGGGCGATGGGACCGGCGGTGAGCGCGGTGAGGAAGACGGCGCCCTCGGCCGGGGTTCCCTCGACCGGGCCGCCTCGCTGGATCGGCACGGGACCGACGCTACGAAGACTTAATAAACTTTGTCAAGTATGTAACTCGTGCCATACTCGGAACCGTGCCAGCCCGCGACGGTCTCCGCCCGCAGCGGCTCTACGCCGTCCCGCGGCGGCAGGTCACGGCGGCGCTGGCGGCGCCCGTCACGCGGCGCCTGGTGGTCACCGACGCCGGCCACTCCCCCGCCCCGGCGCCGTTCGCGGCGTCCCGGCCGTCGGGTTCCCGGCACACCCTCCTCGCCGTCTGCGCGGGCGGCAGCGGCTGGGCCGACGCCGGCGGGCGGCGGCACCGCATCGGCGCCGGGTCCGCGCTGGTCGTCCCGGCCGCGACGCCGCACGCGTACGGCGGGTCGGCGTCGTCGCCGTGGACGGTGTGGTGGTGTCATCTGCGCGGCAGCGACGTGCCGGAGCTGGTCGAGGCGCTGGGCCCGCCGGTCGTGCCGATCCGGCACCTGGACCGCGCCGTCGCCCTCGCCGACGAGATCGTCGGGCGGCTCGCCCGCGACGACGCCGCCCCCGGCCGCCTCGTCGGCGCGTCCGGCGCGGCGTGGAAGCTGCTCACCCAGCTGATCGCGGACCGGTCAGCCGCATCACCCGCCGCGGACGACCCGCTCTCGCGGGCGATGGACTACCTCGCGTCCCGGCTGGACGCGACAGTGCGGGTGCCGGAGCTGGCCGCGCTGGTCGGCGTGTCGCCGTCGCACCTGACGACCTTGTTCCGCCGGGCCACCGGCGGCGGGGTGCACGCCTACCAGACGACGCTGCGGATGACCCGGGCCCGGCTGCTGCTGACCACGACGGCCGCGACGGTCAGCGAGATCGCCCGCGACGTCGGCTACGGCGACCCGTTCCACTTCTCCCGCCAGTTCCGCCAGCTGCACGCGATGAGCCCGACCGACTACCGCCGCCGCCCCACCGCCCCCTGACCCCTCGCCCGCTTTGTCACCTGATCATCTTCGGGAAAACGATCAGGTGACGAAGCGAGGGGGTCAACAGATCGGTAGGTCACCTGATCAACTCCACGATGTGGACGCGAAACGATCAGGTGACGTACCGGCCGCCTGACGGGGCCGTAGGTCACCTGATCGTCCGCAGCGCTCGGCCCGGATCAGTTCGTGACGGTGATCCGGTCGAGGTCGGGCGCCGCGCCGGAGCCGCCGGTGACGGTGATCGCGTTGGCCGCGCCCGCGGCCAGGTCGAGGCCGGCCGTGACCGTCGCGGTCGCCGTCGCGCCGCCGGTCGACGGGAAGTCGACGGTCACGGGCGCGCCGCCGTTGACGCTGACCTGCGCCGTCGCGTCCAGCGTCGCGGCGTAGTCGAGGCGGACGGTGTGGTTGCCGGCCGCGCTCGCCGTCACCCCATTCACCGTCACCGACCCGCCGCCGGCCAGCCCCGTCACCGCCGACCCGCCCGAGCACGGACCGCACGCGGTCGCCGTCGCACCCCCGGCGAGGGTGTTGCCGGCCGCCTCCGCCTCGGTGCGCCGCGACACGATCAGCGCGTCGACGTCCGGCGCGTAGGCCGACGGGTGGGAGAAGCGGATCGTGTTCGCGCCCGCGTTCAGCGGCACGTCGATCGTCCACTTGTTCACGAACTCCCAGCCACCCGAGTCCTTCAGCGACTCCGTGCCGACGACCGCCCCGTTGACCTCGATCTGGATCGACCGCGGGTCGCCGGAGGTGTAGGTGAAGGTCAGCTCGTGCGTGCCGGTCGCGCCGGCCATCACGTCGTTGAACCGCACCGCGCCGCCCTGGCCGAGGTAGCCGACCTTCGCGCCGCCGGAGCAGCCCTTGCAGGCGTCGACCAGCGCGCCGCCGGACAGCGTGTTGCCGGGCGCCTCCGCCTCGTACCGGACGTCGCCGCTGCCGATCTGCGCCAGCGGGGTCCTCGAGAGGTGCACGGCCGCGCCGCCGGTCGCGAGCATCGGCAGCGACAGCGTGTCCGCGCTGGTGACGGTCTGCGTCGTCACCGACGACACCCGCCCGGCGCCGTCGTCGGCGAAGATCGTCGCCGTGTACGTCCCGGAACCGAGGAACGAGAGCGGGACGGACGCCGTCCGCGCCGGGTCGGTGATCGCGCCCACGAACCAGTCGTCGCCGCTGCGCCGGGCCATCGTCACGTGGTCGCCGGGGAAACCCTCGACGACGCGGGTCTCGTCCCACACCGTCGGGACGGCGCGCATGAGGTGCCGGCCCGGCCACTGCTCGTACGCGGCCACGGAGTCGGAGTAGTTGACCATGCCGGACGTGAACACGATCGACTGCGCCAGCGTGTGCGCCTGGGTGAGGATCGACCCGTTCAGCGAGATCATCGTCGGCGTGTAGTCCATGCCGCCGATCGGGTTGCGGACGAACGGGAAGGTCGCGTCCAGCCGGGCCGTCGTCGGCGGCGGGTACAGGTAGTGCTCGGTGCCCGCGACCGCCTCGGACGTCACGACCCACGGCCAGGTGCGGTTCTCGCCGCCGGGCTTGGTGCTGCCGTGGAAGTTCAGCATCAGCTCGTGCTCGCCCGCGGCGTCGCCGATGGACTGGTACCAGCCCATGACGTTCTGCGAGTCGTTGAGGAAGAAGTCGACCTTCAGCCCGGCGACGCCGTACGCCTTGTGCTCGGCGGCCAGCGCGTCGGCCTGGGCGGGCGTGGCGAACGGCTCGGCCGTCACCCACGCGAAGATGTCGACGTTCCGCTGCGCGGCGTACTGCGAGATGGCCGGCAGGTCGACATCCGGGTCGTAGCAGCAGTCGACGGTGACGTACTCGAAGCCCATCGACGCGGCGAAGTCGACCACCTGCTTCTGCTTGTCCAGGTCCGCCGCGCTGTCGCCGTCGCTGAACCACGACCACGCCGCCCGGCCCGGCCGCACCCAGTCCGCGTCCGCCGTCGCCGGCGGGTTGAGGTGCTGCACCAGGTCGGAGTTGACCAGCACGTCCAGGTCGGACGCGATGATCGCGGCACGCCACGGCGTCTGGAAGGGGTACGTGCTCGAGATCGGGAACGCCTGGTCCGGCGTCCGCTCCACGTTCAGCAGGCCGTCGTTCGCCTGGCTCCCCTTCAGCAGCGACGGCGCGAAGCTCGCCCCGGCGTTGTAGACGTTCGCCTCGGAGATGACGGTGAAGTAGGCGTTGTCGTCGATCGACGCCAGCAGCGGCATGGTCAGCTCGGTGCCGTCGTTCAGCCCGGCCGCGGACCGGTAGACGTAGTCCTGCTCGTAGTTGCCGTTCCACACCGCGGCCCAGCCGCCGGTCGGCGCCGGCAGCCGGAACCCGCTCCGCTCGTCGGTGATGCTGACGGCGCCGCTGCCGCCCGGCAGCACGTACCGGTACGCGACCCCGTCGTCATAGGCGCGCACGACCAGTTGCATCGTCTGGCCGCCCTTGGTGTAGCCGAGCACCAGCTCGTTGGCGTGGTCGCGGTACGACGGCTTGGTGCCGGCCGGCAGCGTGTACGTCTCGTCGATGGTGCTGCGCGACTGCGACGCGTAGGTCAGGCCGGTGGAGAAGTCGACGGCGCTGGTGGCGATGCCCAGCGGCGATTCCTCGAAGATCGTGGTGGTGCCGGCGGTGACCTCGTAGGTCAGCGCGCCGGAGGGCTGCTCGTGGACGGCGAAGGTGATCTCGCCGTCCGGGGACGTGACAGTGTGCGTGGTCAGCGCCTGCGCCGGGACCACGCCGAGGTCCGTCGTCGTCAGCGACGCGACGACGGACGCGGCGACAGCCGCCGATGCCAGGGCGAGGGTCGATCGGCGGCGTTTCCTGCCTGCGAACACGGCTCCTCCTCGGGGTGCTGCGGGTGCCCGTCGCGTGACGGTAGCCGTGACTCCGCGTCGTCCGGAATGACGAAAACGCGCCCGGACCTGGAGAAAGCGATGATCTTGGTCCAACCGCCGACATCGGCGGAAACGGGGACGGAGCGGTCGGTGAACACGCGGCTCCGGGCTGGATTCCGGCCCGGGCGTCCGGCAAGATGCGACTGAGTCGCAGGTGCGATCTGGTCTCCGGAGGTGTCGTGAGTCTCACCGGCGTGGTCGCCGAGCCCCTCGTCGACGACGATCTGGGCCAGCGGGCGCAGCGGCGCCGCACGGCGCTCTGGATCGGCGGTCTGTCCGCCGGGCTGCTCGTCACCGTGGTGCTGGCGGTCGGCATCGGAGCGGTCGGCATCGACCCCGGCACCGTCGCCCGCATCGTCGGCCACCACACGCTGGGCAGCCCGGACGCGGTCACCTGGTCGCAGGCCGAGGACTCCATCGTCTGGCAGGTGCGCCTCCCCCGCGTGGTCCTCGGCGTCGTCGTCGGGGCGGCGCTGGCCGTGTGCGGCGTCGCGCTGCAGGCGATGATGCGCAACCTGCTGGCCGACCCGTACCTGCTCGGCGTCACCTCCGGCGCGTCGACCGGCGCTGCGGCGGCGATCCTGTTCGGGCTGGGCGCCGGGTTCGGCGAGAACGCGCTGTCGGCGAGCGCGTTCCTCGGCGCGCTGGCGGCGTCGGCGGCGGTGTTCGTGGTGGCGCGGGCGGGCGGGCGGATCACGTCACTGCGGCTGCTGATGGCCGGCGTCGCGGTCGGGTACGCGCTGTACGCCGCGACCAGCTTCCTGATCTTCGCCGCCGACTCCGCCGAGGGCGCCCGGTCGGTGCTGTTCTGGCTGCTCGGCTCGCTCGGCCTGGCCCGCTGGGGCGCGCCGCTGGCGATCGTCGTCGTGGTGGTGGCGCTGACGCTGGCGGCGCTGCTGCTGTGGAGCCGGCGACTGGACGCGCTGGCCATCGGCGACGAGACCGCACACACGCTGGGCGTGCCGCCGACCCGGTTCCGGGTGCAGTTGCTGGTGGTCGTGTCGCTGTGCGTGGGCGCGGTCGTCGCGGCGTCCGGCGGCATCGGCTTCGTCGGCCTCGTCATCCCGCACGTCGCCCGCCGGTTCGTCGGGGCGGCGCACGGCCGCGTCGTCCCGGTGGCGGCGCTGATCGGCGCGATCTTCCTGGTCTGGGCCGACGTCGCCGCGCGGACCCTGCTCGAGCCGCGCGAGCTGCCGATCGGCATCATCACCGCGCTCGTCGGCGCGCCGTTCCTGCTGATCCTGGTCCGGCGGTTCCACTCCGCCGGCGCCTGACCCACCGAGGAGACCCATGCGCTACCTGCCGCCCATCGCCGCGCTCGTCCTGCTGGCCACCGCGGCCTGCGGCGCCGGCGACGACACTGGCGAGGCCGCCGCGACCGCCGGCGACTACCCGGTGACCGTGGACAACTGCGGCGTCGACGTGACGTTCGACGCGCCGCCGGAGCGGGTGGTGCTGCTGGAGAGCGCGCCGGTGACGATCATGCACGAGCTCGGCGTGCTGGACGCCGCGGTGCTGCGGGCCGGCGCGTTCCCCGAGGCGTACTACGACGGCGAGACGAACGCGGCCATCGCCGCCGTCGAGTCGCTCGGCGACGACGTCGACACCAGCGGCCACCTGCAGATCTCGCAGGAGGTCATCATCGCCCGGCAGCCGGAGCTGGTGCTGGGGCTGCCCGACGGCATCACCCGCGAAGGGCTGTCCGGCGTCGGCATCAACGCGCTGGTGCAGCCGGTGATGTGCCCCGACGGCGTCGACGCGACCACCTTCGACGACGTGTACGAGCAGATCGAGACCTACGGGCGGGTCTTCGACCGCACGGACGAGGCCGACGCGCTCGTCGGCGAGCTGCGCGACCGCGTCGCGGCGGTCGAGGCGGCCGCCGAGGGCGCGCCGGAGCGCACCGCCGCCGTCCTCTACCCCACCGTCGGCGGCGGCAGCGGCTACGCCTACGGCAACCGCAGCATGGCGCACCCGCAGCTGGAGGCGGCCGGCTTCACCAACGTCTTCGGCGACGTCGACGAGCGGGTGTTCGAGGTGACGCTGGAGCAGATCATCGCCGCCGACCCGGACGTTCTGGTGCTGCTGCACGTCGACGGCGACCCCGCCGCCGTCAAGGACGCCGTCGTCGCCCTGCCCGGCGCCGAGGACCTGACGGCGGTCCGCAACGACGACATCCTCGTGCAGCTGTTCAACTTCACCGAGCCGCCCACGCCGCTGTCGATCGACGGGCTGGAGCGCATCGCCGAGCGGTTCCTCCCGTGATCGGCGCCGACGGCGTCTCGTTCGCCTACGGCGACACCCTGGTGCTCGACGGCGCCCACGTCACCGCCGCGCCCGGCACCGTCGTCGGGCTGATCGGGCCGAACGGCAGCGGCAAGACGACGCTGCTGCGCACGCTCTACGGCGCGCTGGCGCCGAAGGCCGGGCTCGTGACGCTGGACGAGACGCCGGTCGGCGAGCTGCGCCCGCGCGAGCTGGCCCGGCGCCTCGCCGTCGTCGTCCAGGAGAGCACCGGCGAGCTGCCGCTGACCGTCACCGAGACCGTGCTGCTCGGCCGCGCGCCGCACCTGTCCACGTTCCAGCGCCACGGCCGCGACGACTACCGCGTCGCGGCCGCGTCGCTGGCCCGGGTCGGCGCCCGGCACCTCGCCGGGCGGGTGTTCGCCGGGCTGTCCGGCGGCGAGAAGCAACGGGTGCTGATCGCCCGCGCGCTGGCCCAGCAGGCCGACCACCTGCTGCTCGACGAGCCCACCAACCATCTCGACATCCGCTACCAGCACGAGGTGTTGCAGCTGGTCAGCCAGCTGGACGTCACGACCGTCGTGGTGCTGCACGACCTCAACCTCGCCGCCCGCTACTGCGACGAGCTGGTGCTGCTCGACGGCGGCCGGGTCGCCGCCGCGGGCACGCCGGACGACGTCCTGCGCCCGGAGGTGCTGGAGCCGGTGTACCGCATCGGCGTCCAGCGCATCGACACCGGCGACGGCGTCCAGCTGCTGTTCCGTCCGCTCGACGCCGACGTCCCCGAAGGAGCGACCGCATGACCGACGTCACCACCGCCCAGGACAGCATCACCCGGTACTGGACCGAACGCGCCGATTCCTACGACGCCCACCACCGCGAGCAGCTCGGCAACGCCGAGGTGAAGGCCGGCTGGACGGACGTGTGGCGGCGCGCGCTGCCGGCGCCGCCGGCCCGGGTGCTCGACGTCGGCACCGGCACCGGGCACGTCGCGCTGCTCCTCGCCGAGCTCGGCCACGACGTCGTCGGCACCGACCTCTCGCCCGGCATGCTGGCGAAGGCGCGGGAGAAGGCGGCCGGGCTGGCGCACCCGCCGGAGCTGCTGATCGGCGACGCCGTCGCGCCGGACTTCCCGGACGCGAGCTTCGACGTCGTCACCAGCCGGTACCTGCTGTGGACGCTGCGCACGCCCGAGGTCGCGCTGGCGAACTGGCGGGCGCTGCTGCGGCCGGGCGGGCTGCTGGCCGCCGTCGACAGCACCTGGTTCCCGTCCGGCGTCGGGCCGGACCCGCTGTACGACCGGACGGCGATGTCGCTGCTGCCGCTGGCGGAGGCGGCCAGCATCGACGACTCCGCGGCGCAGGTGCGCGCGGCCGGGTTCGCCGACGTCACGGTCACACCGCTGCCGCGGATCCTCGACCTCGACCGTCGCTACGGCGTCGCCGACGGGCACGAGGTGCAGCTGCAGTTCCTCATCACGGGGAGGGTGGCATGAACCGGCTCGACAGCTGGGACCGCCAGCAGGAGGTCTACATCCGCGACCGCGAGCGGCGCTACGACGTCATGCTGACGTTCCTGGAGGAGCTGGCGCCGGACGCGCCGCTCGTGCTCGACCTCGCGGCCGGGCCCGGCTCGACGGCGGTCCGGGTGCTGGACCGGCTACCCGGCTCGCGCTGCCTCGCCGTCGACGTCGACCCGGTGCTGCAGCGGCTCGGCCGCGAGGCGTACGGCGACGCCGGTGGCCGGCTCACCTGGATCCGGGCCGACCTGCGCGACCCGCGGTGGCCGTCGGCGCTGGGCGTCGACCGCGTCGACGCCGTCGTCTCGACCACGGCGCTGCACTGGCTGCGCCCGGAGGAGCTGGCGCCGCTGTACCGGACGCTGCGCGAGCTGCTGGCGGAGTCTGGCGGGCCGTTCCTCAACGGCGACCACTTCCCGTTCCCGCGCGAGACGCCCCGCGTCCGCGCCGCCGCCCAGCGCGTCGACCAGCGGCGTCAGGACGACGCCGTCGCCGCCGGGGCCGAGGACTGGGCCGCCTGGTGGGAGTCGCTGCGGGCCGACCCGGACCTCGCCGCCGAGCACGCCGAACGCGACGCGCTGTGGGCCGGGACCCGCCGCGACCTCACGTCGGCGTCGCTGGCCTTCCACCAGGCCGCGCTGGACGCCGCCGGGTTCACCGAGTCGGCGATCGTCTGGCAGGACCTCGACGAGCGGGTGCTGCTGGCGCTGCCGTGACTACTCGACCAGCTTGCCCTCGGTCGAGACGTCCCGGATGAGGGCGGCGATCTCGTCCGGCACTGGCGGGATCTCCTCGCGCACCACACCCGTCGCGGGCGACCACACGAGGTTGACCCGCAGCGCGGGGTCGAGCTCGGGGTAGTCGGCGCGGTTGTGGCAACCGCGGGTCTCGCGACGCTCCAGCGCGGCCTCCAGCGTGGCCCGGGCGGCCAGCGCGGACGCCTTGAGGTCGAAGGCGTGCGCGAGGTCCTGGAACCCGGCGATGTCGGGGTGGATGCCGACGTCGGTCATGCGCTCCTCGAGGTGGTCGAGCTCGGCCAGCCCCGCCTTCAGCCCGGCCTCGTCGCGGACCACGCCGGCGTGCTCGGTCATCGTGTTGCGGATGGAGCGCTGCAGGGCGCGCACGTTCTCGCGTCCGTCCGCCGCCAGCAGCTCGTCGACCTCGGCCCGGGCCTGCGCGACGGCGTCGGCCGAGCGGCGCTGGGCGTCGAGACCGGCGGCGTGCGCGACTGCGGCCCGGCCCACGATGCGGCCGAAGACCAGCAGCTCGATGAGCGAGTTGCCGCCGAGCCGGTTGGCGCCGTGCAGCCCGCTGGACGCCTCGCCGACCGCGTACAGGCCGCCGACGTCGGTGCCGTGGTCGTCGGGCCGGACCCACACCCCGCCCATGGAGTAGTGCGCCGTGGGCGCCACCTCGATGGGGTCGGCGGTGATGTCGAGCATCTGCACCTCGAGCATGGTCTGGTAGACCCGCGGCAGCCGCGTCATGATGGTCTCGCGCGGCAACCCCGACACGTCCAGCCAGACGCCGCCCTTCTCGGTGCCGCGCCCCTCCTTGATCTCGGTGTACGCGGCCAGCGCGACGCGGTCGCGGGTGGACAGCTCCATGCGCTCGGGGTCGTAGCGTTGCATGAACCGCTCGCCGAGCGCGTTGCGCAGGATGCCGCCCTCACCCCGTGCCGCCTCGGAGATCAGCGTCCCCGCCGCGTTCTCGGGCTCGATGATGCCGGACGGGTGGAACTGCACCAGCTCGGGATCGCGCAGCCGGGCGCCGGCCTCGACGGCGAGCCGGAACGCGTCGCCGGTGTTCTCGTCGCGCCGCGACGACGTGCGCCGCCAGATGCGGGTGTGGCCGCCGGCCGCCAGCACGACCGCGTCGGCGTGGATGAGGTAGCGGGTGCCGTCGCGCAGGTCGAAGCCGTAGGCGCCGAAGACGACGTTGTCGCGCACCAGGATGCGGGTGATGTAGACGGAGTCGAGGATCGGGATGCCCAGCTGCTCGGTGCGCCGCACCAGCGTGCGCTGGATCTCCAGGCCCGTGTAGTCGCCGGCGAACGCGGTGCGCCGGAACGTGTGCGCGCCGAAGAAGCGCTGCGAGATGCGGCCGTCGGCCTCGCGGGCGAACGCCATGCCGTAGCGCTCGAGGTCGCGGATGCCGCGCTCGGCGCCGCGTGTGACGATCTCGACCGTGTGCGGGTTGGCGAGGTCGTAGCTCTCCTTGACGGTGTCGGCGGCGTGCTGCTGCCAGCTGTCGCCGGCGTCCAGGGTGCCCAGCGCCGCGTTGATGCCGCCGGCCGCGAGCGCGGTGTGCGCGTCGTCGCGTGGGCGCTTGCCGACGGCGAGCACGTCGACGCCCTGCTCGGCGACCTCGATGGCCGCCCGCAACCCCGACCCTCCCGTCCCGATGACGAGCACGGTGGTGGACAGCTGGCGTTCGCTCATGCCTGTCACGCTAAGCGCGCTTGCTCGATAACTCCAATGCATTGTTTGCGTCGTTTCGATGCGCCTACGCTATGACGTATGAACCTGGAGCAGTTGCGCGGATTCGTCGAGGTGGCCCGGCTCGGCCACTTCACCCGCGCCGCCGAGCACCTGCACCTGGCCCAGCCGTCGCTGAGCCGGCAGATCTCGGCGCTGGAGAGCGACCTGGGCGCCGAGCTGTTCCACCGCGCCCGCGGGCACATCTCGCTCACCGCGGCCGGCGAGGCGCTGCTGCCGCTGGCGCGGCGCATGCTGGCCGACGCCGACACCGTCCGCCGCGAGATGGCCGAGCTCGCCGGGCTGCGCCGCGGCCGCGTCCGGCTGGGCGCCACGCCGACGCTGTGCATCAGCCTGGTCGCCGAGGCGGTCAGTGCCTTCCACGGCGCCCACCCCGGCATCGACCTGCACGTCACCGAGGGCGGCTCGCGGGTCCTGATCGACGAGCTGGCCGGCGGCGCGCTGGACCTCGCGCTGATCACCGAGGCCGAGGACCGCCCGGCCAGCCTCACCCGGACCCCGCTGCTGACCGAGGAGCTGGTGGTGGTCTCGTCCGCGGCGTGGCCGCCGGTCTCGTCGCGTCCGGCCATCGACCTGCGGCAGCTGGCCCGGCTGCCGCAGATCGTCTTCCACGAGAGCTACGACCTGCGCGTCACCACCGAGGCGGCGTTCCGCGCCGCCGGACTCACCCCGTCCGTCGTGCTGGAAGGGGCCGAGATGGACGCCGTGCTGCGCTTCGTCGAGCGCGGCCTCGGCGTCGCCGTCGTGCCCGCGATGGTGCTGCTCGACCGCCCGGCCCTGCGCTCGGTGCGGCTCACGGCGCCGCGGCTCACCCGCACCGTCAGCCTGGCGCACCGCTCCGACGTCACGCTGACGCGGGCGGCCGCGGCCATGCAGCGGGTCGTCGCCGCCACCGCCGAGGCGCTCGCGGCCGGCAGCGCGCTGGTCAGCCGGGCACCGGCTCGGGGTCGGGCCCGCCGTTCCACGCCCACCGGGTGAACGTCGGCCCCGTCAGCGGCTCCCACCACGCCAGCGCGCGCTCCGGGCGCAGCTCGAAGAGCCGGTTCGGCGGGTCCATGGCCAGCCGGTACGGGGTGCCGTCGGGCGTGACGTACTTCGCCGCCATCGCGTCGTCGACCTGCGCCGCCACCTCGTCGTCGTGCACCCGCGCCGTCGTCCCCTCGATCACCAGCACGTCATGCCCGCCGTCGAGGTGGACGGCGGCGCGCGGCTCGGCGGCCAGGTTGCGGCCCTTCACCGACGCGGGATCGGTGCTGAAGTACAGGCGGCCGTCCTGCCAGACGCCCCACATCGGCACCACGTGCGGGCGGCCGTCGGGACGAGTGGTGGACAGCCAGTAGTCGCTGGCCCGCTCGAGGCGGCGGCGCTGCAGCGGCCACGGGACGCGGTGGGTCGCGGTCATGGCGGCAGCCTCTCATCCGGCGCCGGCGCGGCGTCAGCTCAGGTCCTCGGCGAAGGCGAGCAGGTCGGCGGCGAGCAGTTCGGGCGCCTCCAGCGCGGCGAAGTGGCCGCCGCGCGGCTGGTCGGTCCAGCGCTCCAGCCGGTACATGCGTTCCAGCCAGGACCGCGGCGGATCCTCACGGAAGCCACGCTCGTGACCGAACCGCGCGACCGCCGTCGGCACCTCGATCCGGGCACCCGCCGGCAGCACCGTCGTCCCGGCGGCGCGGTTGTCGGCGTAGTCCAACACCGACGTCTCCGCGGTGCCGGTCGCCCACCACCAGGTCAGCAGCTCGGGCAGCGCATCGCGCCCGGTCCGCGCGGACACCGTCGGGCCGAGCGCGGGATCGGTCCACGCGGCCCACTTGTCCAGCACCCAGGCGGCCAGCCCGGCCGGCGAGTCCAGCAGCGCCGGGACCAGCGCGCCGGGCCGGGTCGCCTGGATCTCCTTGTAGCCGCGCTCGCCCTGCCACCAGCCGTCGAAGCGGTCCAGATAGTCGCGCTCCTCGGCGGCCGGCTCCTCGCCCGGGGCGAGGGTCGGGCCGAGGTCGGCGTTGGACAGGTGCAGCCCGGCGACGAGGCCGGGCCGGTCCAGCGCCAGCCAGCTCGCGACGTCGGACCCGAAGTCGGTGCCGTGCGCGACGAACCGGCGGTACCCGAGCGCGGCCATCACGTCGGCCAGCAGCCCCGCCGTGTCGCGCGTCGTCCACCGTCCGGGCGGCCGCTCGGACCAGCCGTAGCCGGGCAGCGACGCGACGACGACGGTGCGCGGCGCCAGCAGCGGGACCAGCCGCTCGAACTCGAGGAAGCTGCTCGGCCAGCCGTGCACCAGCAGCAGCGGCGGCCGGTCGTCGCCGCTGTGCACCGCCACGTGGACGGCGCCCCCGGTGGCCCGGACGAGGAGGTGCCGGGCCCGGTTGACCCGCCGTTCCGCGGCCGGCCAGTCGAACCCGTCCGCCCACCAGTCGCACAGGTCGCGCAGCTCGGCGGTCCGCGGGCCCAGCTCGTCACCGGCGGCGTCGCGTCGCGGCCAGCGGGTGGCCCGGAGCCGGCCGCCGAGCGCGTCGAGCACGTCGCGTCCGATCGCGACCGTCACCGGTTCGAGGTCCATCCGCCCAGGCTACGTACATCTGCTTGTATGTATATATGTGCTCGTGTATGTTCGAGGCATGGACGAGCTGCGGCACCAGCTGAGCGTGATCGCGGAACCCAACCGGTTCCGCATCGTCGAACTGCTGCGCTCCGGCCCGCACAGCGTCGGCGGCATCGTCGACGCGCTCGGAATGGCGCAGCCGCACGTGTCGCGGCACCTGCGGCTACTGGCCGACGCCGGTGTCGTCGACGCGACACGGCAGGCGCAGCAGCGCATCTACCGGCTGCGTCACGAGCCGCTGCGCGACATCGGCGCCTGGGCGCAGAGCTTCGCCGTCCTGTGGACCGAGCGGCTCGACCGCCTGGGCGACTTCCTCGACGACACCGACCCGAACGGAGACGGCTCATGACCACCGACGGCATCGTCATCGACGAGCAGACCAACACCCTGACCATCGCCCGCTCCTACCGCGCCGCCGTCGACCGCGTCTGGACGGCATGGACCGACCCGGCCGCCGTCGCCCGCTGGTGGGGGCCGCACGGCTGGACCACCACCGTCGAGCAGATGGACGTCCGCCCGGGCGGCCAGTGGCGCTTCTCCATGGCCCCCGACGACGGCTCGGCCGGCCCCATCCACATCGTCGCCACGTACGGCGAGGTGCGCCCGCGCGAGCAGCTGAGCTACGTCGACCGGCGCGCGACCGCCGACTGGGTCGCCACCGGCGAAGGCATGTCCACCACCGTCGCGTTCAGCGCCCGCGACACCGGCACCCACGTCAGCATCACCGCCGTGTTCGCCGACCACGACACCCTGCAGCAGGCCGTCGCGAGCGGCATGGGCGAGGGCTACCAGGAGGCGCTCGAGCGCCTCGGCACCATCCTCTGAAAGGAACCGATCATGCAGACCCTGACCTCGAAGGACGGCACCACCATCGCGTACGAGACGACGGGCTCCGGCCCGGCCGTCATCGTCGTCAGCACGGTCGCCGAGGACCACACCGGCGTCGCCGGCATCGCGGCCGAGCTGGCCGAGCACTTCACCGTCGTCAACTTCGACCGCCGCGGCCGCGGCGGCAGCGGCGACCCGCAGCCGTACGACCCGGCCCGCGAGATCGACGACATCGAGGCGCTCATCGACACCGTCGGCGGCCGGGCCGCGCTGGTCAGCGGCTCGGGTGGGTGCGTGCTCGCCCTCGACGCCGCCTCCGCGCTCGCCGACAAGGTCACCGGCCTGGGCCTGTTCGAGCCGCCGTTCATCGTCAGCGACATCCGCCCGCCGGCGCCCGCCGGCTACGTCGCGCACCAGGAGGCGCTGGTCGCGGCCGGGAAACGCAGCGAGGCGGTCGAGTACTTCATGACGCAGCTGCTGCTGATCCCCGCCGAATGGGTCGAGGGCATGAAGCAGGACCCGTCGTGGGACGCGATGGCCGCGCTCGCGCACACCTATGCCTACGACGGCCGCATCGTGGAGGGCACCCAGGACGGCACGCCGCTCCCCCGCGACCGCTGGTCCATCGAGGCGCCGGTCCTGGTGCAGGTCGGCGAGAACGGCGAGCCGTTCATGCACGAGGGCGCCCACGCGCTGGCCGGCGTGCTGCCCGCCGTCACCGTCGAGGTGCTGCCCGGCCTGGACCACTCGGCGTTCTGGATGACGCCCGCACCCGTCGCCGCGTCCGTCCGCGCCTTCCTGACCCGCTGATCGGACGACGACGGCGGCGGCTCCCTGTCCGGGGCCGCCGCCGTCGAAGCTCGTGCGTCAGTCGGTGCCGAACTCCATGGCGGCGCGGTCGAGCATGGCGTCGGAGTCGACCTCGCCTCGTGACGCGATGGCGTCGGCGCCGCCCTCCGGCAGCTCCCCCACCAGGTGCGTCGCGCCGATGAGCTCCGCGTGCGCGCCGCCGACCATGCCGAGGCCGGCGTACTGCTCGAGCTTGGCCCGCGAGTCGGCGATGTCGAGGTTGCGCATGGTGAGCTGGCCGATGCGGTCGACCGGGCCGAACGCGGAGTCGGTGGTGCGCTCCATCGACAGCTTGTCCGGGTGGTAGCTCAGCGCCGGGCCGGTGGTGTCGAGGATCGAGTAGTCCTCGCCGCGCCGCAGCCGCAGCGTCACCTCGCCCGTCACGGCCGAGCCGACCCAGCGCTGCAGCGACTCGCGCAGCATGAGCGCCTGCGGGTCGAGCCAGCGGCCCTCGTACATGAGCCGGCCGAGCCGCCTGCCCTCGTTGTGGTAGTTGGCGACGGTGTCCTCGTTGTGGATGGCGTTGACCAGCCGCTCGTAGGCCGCGTGCAGCAGCGCCATGCCGGGCGCCTCGTAGATGCCGCGGCTCTTGGCCTCGATGATGCGGTTCTCGATCTGGTCGGACATGCCCAGCCCGTGCCGTCCGCCGATGGCGTTGGCCTCGAGCACCAGCTCGACCGGGCTCGGGAAGCTCCGGCCGTTGACGGTGACCGGCCGGCCCTGCTCGAAGCCGATGGTGACGTCCTCGGCGGCGATCTCGACGGCCGGGTCCCAGAACCGGACCCCCATGATGGGGTCGACGGTCTCGATGCCGTTGTCGAGGTGCTCCAGCGTCTTCGCCTCGTGCGTCGCGCCCCAGATGTTCGCGTCCGTCGAGTACGCCTTCTCGGCGCTGTCGCGGTACGGGAGGTCGTGCGCGCGCAGCCACTCGCTCATCTCGCGCCGCCCGCCCAGCTCCCCCACGAACGCGGCGTCGAGCCACGGCTTGTAGATGCGCAGGTTCGGGTTGGCGAGCAGGCCGTAGCGGTAGAACCGCTCGATGTCGTTCCCCTTGAACGTCGACCCGTCGCCCCAGATCTGGACGTCGTCCTCGAGCATCGCCCGCACCAGCAGCGTGCCCGTGACCGCCCGGCCCAGCGGCGTCGTGTTGTAGTACGCGCGGCCGCCGCTCCTGATGTGGAAGGCGCCGCAGGTCAGCGCCGCCAGCCCTTCCTCGACCAGCGCGGCGCGGCAGTCGACCAGCCGGGCGATCTCGGCGCCGTACAGCTTCGCCCGCCCCGGCACGGAGTCGATGTCGTCCTCGTCGGCCTGACCGAGGTCAGCGGTGTACGTGCACGGCACCGCGCCCTTGTCGCGCATCCACGCCACCGCCACGGAGGTGTCGAGGCCGCCGGAGAACGCAATGCCGACCCGCTCGCCGGCGGGCAGGGAGGTGAGCACTTTGGACACGAGCAAAAGTATGCAGTGTTCCGCATGACTATGCAAGCGGTGGTTCAGGTGATCTGCCGCACGCGGCCTACCGGCAACCGCGCGGCACAGCGGTTGTAGACCCGGCCGGCCATCGTGGTGCACCGGCTGCACCACTCGCGATCGAGGGCGTCAAGGGTGGTCACGGGATTGCCGTAGAGGTGGTGCCCGACGCGCGTCGACCAGTCACCGTTCCGGCTCAGCGCATGTCGGCCAACCGAGCGGCCGCCGTGAGGACTCCCCCAGTGCTTCCTGCTGCCGGAGCCACTGACGGAACCGGCGCACTCCATCGCACCTGCTGGGAGCCGCCGTAGTTGCTGCGCAGCACGACCGCGAACAGTTTGGAAAGGATCGCGGGCACCTCGGTGGTCTCGTCGCCGGCCATACGCCCGACTGTGCCGCGAACCTCGGACTGTTCAGTCGTCGTCGGAGGCGGGGTCGGGCAGGGCGGGGTGCTCCGTCGGGTACAGGCCGGCCACGAAGCCGAACACGGTGTCGCCGGAGCGTGGGATGGTGCTGAACTCGCGGACCAGCTCGAGCACCTTCTCCCAGAACTCCATCCCCCGCTCCCGCGGGATCCGGGCGTGCCGGTGGATGCTCATCATCACGTCGGCCTCGTACGCCGCCCGCGCCTCAGCGGCCGCCACGGAGAGGTCGTTCTCCCAGATGACGGGGTGGTCGATCTTCCCGATGCGGAACAGCCGGGCCGTGCGGCCGTAGTAGCGCTCGTCGATCGCCCGCACCCGCCGGGTCCGGACGACGCGGAGCATGCCGGCGTCGACGAGGACGCCGACGTGGTGGGCGACGGTGGATTTGGGACGCCCGACGGCGGCGGCCAGCTCCGTCACCGTCGCGGCGCGTTCGAGGACCAGATCGAGGATGGTCGATCGCAGCGGGTCGGACATCGCGCGCAGCTGCGCCGGCGCCGTGACGACGGCCTGGTCGTCCAGGTCGTAGTCGGGCATCGCGCGATCGATCGACATTTCCGGTCCGTTCCACTACGTTGGATTGATCCGTAGTTCTGGATCATAACCCGAGAGGCGCACCATGCACATCGTCCTGATCCCGGGCCTCTGGCTCGACGGGTCGTCGTGGGACCGGGTGATCCCCGTCCTCGAGCGGGCCGGCCACACGACGCACGCACTCACGCTGCCCGGACTGGAGTCCCGCGACGCCGACCGGTCCGCCGTCACGCTGCAGGACCACATCGACGCGGTGGTGGCGGCGGTCGACGCGGTGCCGGAGGACGAGGGGAAGGTGCTGGTCGTCGGGCACTCGATGGGCTCGGCGCTGGCGTACCTGGCCGCCGACGCCCGGCCGGACCGCGTCGCCCGCACCGTCTACATCGGCGGCTTCCCGGCCCGCGACGGCGAGCCGCTCGGGAACTTCGCCGCCGAGAACGGGGAGATCCCGCTGCCCAGCTGGGAGGACATCGGCGAGGACGACCTCAAGGACCTCGACGACGCCGCCCGGGCCGACTTCCGCGCCCGCGCCATCCCATCGCCGCAGCGGTTCACCACCGACCCGGTCCGGCTCACCGACGAGCGCCGCTACGACGTCCCGGTCACCGTCATCTGCCCGGAGTTCTCCGCGGCCCAGTTGCGCGCCTGGATCGACGCCGGCGAGCCGTCCGTCCAGGAGTTCACCAGGCTGCGCGACGTCGAGTACGTCGACCTGCCGACCGGGCACTGGCCGCAGTTCAGCCGTCCCGACGAGCTCGGCCGGGCCATCGACGCGGCGGCGGCCAAGTGACCGACGTCGACGAGCACGGCCGCCCCGAGCCCCCGGTCGACGGTGACGAACTGCGCACGCTGACCGGCTTCCTCGACTACCAGCGCGCCACCCTGGCGTGGAAGTGCCGCGGCCTCGACGCCGCCGGGCTGAACGCCACCGCGGCCGCGTCGACGATGACGCTCGGCGGGCTGCTCAAGCACCTCGCCTACGTCGAGGACGACTGGTTCACGTTCTGGCTGTTCGGCCGCGAGCGCAGCGCGCCGTGGGCCACCGTCGACTGGGCCGCCGACGACGACTGGGACTGGCACTCCGCCGCCGACGACACGCCCGAGCAGTTGTTCGCGCTGTGGGAGGAATCGGTCCAGCGGTCCCGGGCGAACCTGGCCGAGGCGCTGGCCGACGGCGGGCTGAGCCGGCCCGCCGACCGCGCCTGGCGCGACGGCCGCGCGGCCAGCGTGCGCTGGATCCTGACGCACATGATCGAGGAGTACGCGCGGCACAACGGCCACGCCGACCTCATCCGCGAGTCCGTCGACGGCAGCACCGGGGAGTGACCATGCCCGAGCCGATCACCATTCGCGCCTTCCACGCCGACGACCGCACCCACGACTGGCGGGTCGTCGGCGACGGCGCCACCGCGGTCTTCCGCACCGGCTCGTTCGCGGCCGGCGCCCGGCTCGTCGCGGCCATCGCGGCCGCGGCCGGCGCCGGGCCGCACCGTCCCGACGTCGACCTGCGGCACGACACCGTCGCCGTCCGGCTGCTCACCGAGACGCCCGGCTACATGGGCATGACGACGGACGACGTCGAGCTGGCGGTCCGCATCTCCGAGCTGGCCCGCGACCAGGGCCTCGTCGCCGACCCGGCGCTGGTGCAGACCGTCCAGGTGACGATCGACGCGCTGGTCTGCGCGGACGTCATGCCGTTCTGGGCGGCCGTGCTCGGCTACGAGCGGCGCGCCGACAGCCCGGACGAGGACCTCGTCGACCCCCGCTGGCGCGGCCCGTCCATCTGGTTCCAGGACATGGACGCGCCCCGCCCGCAGCGCAACCGCTTCCACCTCGACATCTGGGTGCCGCCGGAGCTGGCCGAGGCGCGCGTCGCGGCGGCGCTCGCGGCCGGCGGCCGGATGATCCGCGACGCGGGGCCGACGTGGTGGACGCTGGCCGACGCCGAGGGCAACGAGGCCGACGTGACCTGCGCGACCGGGCGGGACTGACGGCGTCAGCGCTGCAGGTCGGCCGCCTCGTCCACGTCGTCGACGTCGTACACGGGGCCGGCGTCGCGGCGCGCCTGGGCTCGCAGTTGCGCCGTCCGCGGCTCCTCGTACTCGACGGTGACGCCGGGCCGGCCCGCCTCGACGAGGAACTCCGCCGCCGTCCGCACCGTGGCGCCGTCGGGCTGCCAGACGGTGTCGACCAGCCGCAGCGAGCTGAGCAGCCGCTCCGGCGTGACGTCGCAGACGACGTAGCCGCGCTGGTTGTCGAAGTACTTCCAGTGCGGGCTCTCCTCGGCGATCGGCCGGTACGTGTCCTGGAACGCGACGGGGTCGGAGTTGCCGCCGGACGAGATCGAAGTGCCGGTGATCTCGGCGCCGACGACCGGCGACGACGGGTCGTCGAAGTCGGGGTGCAGGTCGGCGACCCAGGTGCAGTGCCGGTCCCCCGTCAGCACGACCGGGTTGGTCACGGCGTCGCTGCCGAACAGCTCGAGCAGCCGGCGGCGCTGGACGCGGTAGCCGTCCCAGTTGTCGAGGTCGAACGTGTCGACCTCGCCGGCGGTGCGGTCGTTCTGCGCCCACATCACCTGGTTGGCCAGCAGGTTCCACCGCGTGCCGCCGTCGGTGAGCCCGTCGGTGAGCCAGCGCTCCTGCTCGTCGCCGGTCATCGTCAGCGGCGCCGTCTCGGCCTGCTCCAGCGTCGCCGGCTGGTCCGAGCGGTACTGCCGGGTGTCGACGACGTGCAGGTCGACGAGGTCGCCGAACCGCAGCCGCCGGTACAGCTGCAGGTCGAGGCCGCGCGGGCGGGAGCCGCGGCGTAGCGGCAGGTGCTCGTAGTACGCCTGGAACGCGGCCTGCCGGCGGGCCCGGAACGCCTCGGGCGTCTGGAGGTCGGGGTCCTGCGGGATCTCGTCGGCCCAGTTGTTGTCGACCTCGTGGTCGTCCCAGGTGACGATCCAGGGGAACGCGGCGTGGGCGGCCTGCAGGTTCGGGTCGGAGCGGTACTGGGCGTGCCGGTTGCGGTACTGGACGAGCGACAGCGGCTCGCCGCTGCCCTCGTGGGTGCGGACGGTGGTGGTGCGCGGCACGGATTCGTAGATGTAGTCGCCGAGGAACGCGACGAAGTCCACGTTCTCACCGGCCAAGTGGTGATAGGCGGTGAAGTAGCCGTCCTGCCAGTTCTGACAGCTGGCGAACGCGAACCGGACGGCGGCGACGGAGCCCGCGGGCGCCGTCCTCGTGCGGCCGACCGGCGAGACCTGACCGCCGGCGCGGAAGCGGTAGGCGTAGGTCGCGCCCGCGCGCAGGCCGTCGACCTCGGCGTGGACGCTGTGGCCGTGCTGCGGGAGCGCGACGGTGCGGCCGCGGCGGACGACGCGGGCGAACGTGTCGTCCTCGGCGACCTCCCATTCGACGGGGAACGGACGGTCCGGCATGCCGCCGCCGTTCAGCGGGTCCGGCGCGAGCCGCGTCCACAGGACGACGCCGCCGGGCAGCGGGTCGCCGGACGCGACGCCGAGCGAGAAGACGCCGTCCGGCAGCGCGCCACCGGTTCCGGGCGGCGCCGCCAGCGCGCCGTCGACGCGGATCAGGCTGGGGAAGGAGGCGGCCGCGACGCTCGCGCCGAGGCCGGTGACGAAGAGACGACGGGACAGGGGACGCTTCGGGGAGACATCCATGAGTTCACGCTTCCCGTGGGGGTTAACGGGGAGTATGACAGCAAGTGACGGTCCGCTGAACGTCCGCGGCGAGGTCAGCCGGGCGTCGCGTCGAGTCCGTCCAGCAGCGGCCCGGCCAACTCGTCGGCCAGGGCCTCGCTCCGCTCCTGCAGCTCGCCGCCGCTCGGCCGGATGTGCTCCACTCCGCGCAGGACCATCGCGACGTGCCACGGCGCGGTGGCGTCCGGTTCGCGAGCGCCGGCGAGGATCAGGACGGCCCGGGTCAGGCCGAGCACGAAAGCCGGATCCGGCACACGGCCGCAGATCAGCGTGACCAGGCCGTTCTTCGCCAACGTGACGATCAGCAGGTCGTTCTCGCCGAAGCGGCCGGCGTCGACGCCGTGGGTGAGCCGCACGGTGCCCCTGCGGGCCGACGAGCGGAGCGGGCCGAAACCGCGCCAATAGGCCGTCGCCCCCTGCGCCACGAGCAGCCGCTCGACCCGTTCCGCGAGCTCGGTGTGGTGCGGCAGCCGCGGCCGCCGACGCCATCGGACCGGACGAGCGATCAGGTACAGGTGGGCGTTGTTCCGACGGGCGTCGATCGGCACCGGGTCAGCCGCCACCAGTCCGACCACGTGGCCGGCCATTCGGTCGTCGTCCGGGTCGGCGGCGCCGTCGGCCCGGCGGCGGCGCACGACCTGCACGGCGAACAGGGCCGCCACGACCGGCGCCGCGAAGACGATGGGTGCAGGCCTCGGATAGGCCCGGACGGCGACGAACGCGACGATGCCGACCAGCACCAGCACCAGGCCCACGTCGACCCGTATGACGGGCACCAGCGCAGCCGCCGTCCACGACTGCAGTTCGAAGGCCGTGCGCACCGCGACGCCGGCGAGAAAAATGCTGAAGCCTCCTGCGATCAGAGCGAACGCGGCGTTCACGGGTACGGCGTACCGCGGGTGCGCCTCGGTCTCGATGACGTCGCCGGACGGCAACCGTAGCCGCAGCACGTCCGCGCCGGCCGAGACCGCCGTGACCCGCCGGCCGGCTATGAGCTCATCATCGTGGGCCTGCCGTCGGAGGGTGACCTCCAGGCGCGTGCCACTCGCGCGGCTCGGGTTCGAGGGTTCGATGACCAGCTGCCACGTTCTCAATCCGACCGCCCAATAGCCCACATCGGTACGGGAGTCGCCAACCTGCACCGTGTGCTCGGTCAAGCAGCCGTCGCCATCGCACAGCCGGGAGTCGGCGTCGACGGCCTTCGCAACGAAGATCGCACAGACGAGCAGCGCGAACAGAGCGCCGGTGAGCGCCGTCATGGGCCGACCGAGATTCCCCACGCGTCCCCCAGCTCGTCGCTCTGGCGCAGAGTATCGCCCAGCCCTCGGGGTCAGGGATCTCGTACCCGAGGACAGCGGTTCGGCACCACAGGTGGAGGCCCGGCACCGGCTCCGATTCCTAGCGTGCTGGTCATGACGATCCTGCTGTCCGACCCGCGCGTCTCCGCGATCCCCGTCGAGGACGAGGGCGAGCCGCTGGTGGAGCTCACCGCACCGTTCGGCCCGGCCCGGGCGCGGGTGCGGGTCTCGCTCGCCCAGCGGCTGCTCCTCGCCCGCGACCGCCTCCCCGACGGCATCGGGCTGCGGGTGGTCGAGGGGCATCGCAGCATCGCCGACCAGCGCGCGATCATCGCCCGGTACGCCGCCGAGGTGTCTGCGGCGCACCCCGGCATCGACCACGACCTCGCCGAGCTGGAACGTCTGACCAGCCGGTTCGTCTCCCCCGTCGCCGTCGCCCCGCACGTGGCAGGCGCGGCGGTCGACCTCACGCTGGTCGACCGCGACGGGCGCGAGCTGGACCTCGGCACGCCCATCGACGCCACGCCGGAGCAGAGCGACGGCGCCTGCTACTTCGCCGCGCGCGACATCTCCGCCAACGCCCGCGTCCACCGCGCCCTGCTGGCCGACGTCCTCGGGTCGGCCGGACTGGTCAACTACCCGACCGAGTGGTGGCACTGGAGCTACGGCGACCGCTACTGGGCCCTGACGACGGGCGCGCCGGCAGCGCTGTACGGCCCGATCGGCGCGCACCTGGTGGCCGCATGAGCGCCGCGACCATCGACGCGCGCCCGCGGACCGCCGTGACCAGCCGCCCCACGCTCACCGCCGACCTCGCCGCCGTCGCCGCCAACACGCGGACGATCGCCGCCCACGCGCCGGGGTCGGCGCTGATGGCGGTGGTCAAGGCGGACGGGTTCGGGCACGGCGCCGCGGACGTGGCCCGGACGGCGCTCGCCGCGGGCGCGACGCGGCTCGGCGTCACCAGCGTCGACGAGGCGCTGGCGCTGCGCGCGGCCGGCATCACCGCGCCGATCCTCAGCTGGCTGAACCCGGTCGACGCCGACTTCGCCGCCGCCGTCGCCGCCGGGATCGACCTCGCCGTCCCCGGCCGCGCGCACCTGGACGCCGTCACGGCCGCCGCGCCTGGCGCCCGCGTCCACCTCCACCTCGACACCGGCCTGGCCCGCGACGGCGCGCCGCCGGCCGAGTGGGCCCGGCTGTGCAGTGCGGCCCGGCTCGCCGAGCAGCGCGGCCTGATCCGGGTCGACGGCGTCATGGGCCACCTGGCCTGCGCGGACGTCCCCGCCGACGCGTCGAACGCGACCGGCCGCACCCGGTTCGCCTGGGGCGTGGAGGTCGCCCGCGCGACCGGCCTGCGCCCCGTCCACCGGCACCTCGCCGCGACCGCCGCGACCCTCACCGACCCGCGCACCCACCACACGCTGGTCCGCGTCGGGGCGGGCCTGTTCGGCATCGACCCGTCCGGGACGGTGCGCCTGCGGCCCGCGCTGACCCTGACCGCGCCGGTGGTGACCGTCCGCCGGGTCCGCGCCGGCACGCCGGTCGGCTATGGACACGCGTGGACGGCGCCGGTCGCGACGCACCTGGGGCTGCTGCCGCTGGGGTACGCCGACGGGCTGCCGCGGGCCGCGTCCGGTCGGGCCGAGGTATTGGTCCGCGGCCGGCGCCGCCGCGTCGTCGGCCGGTTCTCGATGGACCAGGTCGTCGTCGACCTCGGCGACGACGACGTCGCGCCCGGCGAGATCGCCACGGTCTTCGGGCCCGGCGACGACGGCGAGCCGACGGCCGCGGAGTGGGCCGGCTGGGCCGGGACGATCGAGCACGAGATCGTCACCGGCATCGGCCCGCGGGTCGCCCGTCAGTCCCTTCGCAATGAGTACCTCTACGCATCGATGCCTAGAGGTACTCATTACAAGGCGACCGCACCCACCCTCCGGAGCGTCCGATGAGGACGCGCGTGGCGGTGATCGGCGGCGGGCAGAACTGCGAGCACGACGTCTCGCTGGCCTCGGCGGCGGCCGTCGGCGGCGCGCTGGAGTCCGCCGGGTACGCCGTCGTCCGGCTCACGATCGGCCGGGACGGCGCCTGGCGCCAGGGCGACGGCTGCCCCGTGGACCTCGCCGACGCGATCCACATCCTGCGCACCTGTGACGTCGCCGTCCCGGTGCTGCACGGCCCGCGCGGCGAGGACGGCACGCTGGCCGGGCTGTGCGAGCTGGCCGGCGTCCCGTACGTCGGCTCCGGCGTGCTGGCCGGCGCACTGGCGATGGACAAGTGGGCGACGAAGCTGCTGGCCGAGGACGTCGGCATCGCCACCGCGCCCGCCACCCTGCTGAGCTCGTCGACGGCGCCCGGCCACCACTGGACCCACCCGGTGGTCGTCAAGCCGGTCGCGGCGGGCTCCAGCCAGGGGGTGTCGCTCGTCCGCGACGAGAGCGACCTGCCGGCCGCCCTGGACGCCGCGTTCGCGCTGGACCGCCGCGTCCTCGTCGAGGACGTCGTCGCCGGCCGCGAGATCGACCTCGCCGTGCTGGGCCGCCCGGACGGGACGCGCACCGTCGCGCCCGCGCTGGAGATCGTGGTGGACGGGCTGTTCGACTTCGCCACGAAGTACGGCGGAGAGGCGGACTTCCGCATCCCCGCCGAGCTGGCCGACACCGAGCGCAAGGAGCTGGAGGACGCCGCCGTCGCGATGTTCGACGCGCTCGGCTGCGCGGGTGTCGCCCGGGTGGACTTCTTCCTGACCGCGGACGGTCCGGTGCTCAACGAGGTCAACACGATGCCCGGCTTCACCGAGCAGTCGCAGGTGCCGAAGATGTTCGCCGCGGCCGGTGTGTCGTACGCCGAGCTGCTCGACCTGCTCGTCCGCGACGTCGTCGGATGAGCCGGCCGATCGCCGTCGTGGCCGTGCTGGGTGGACCCCTCCCGGCCCGGGTGGGGCCCACCCTACGGGCGGGCACCGACAACCTTCGCGCCAACGCCGGCCTGGGCACTCTCACCGGTCCAGACGCGCGCGGCGTGGTTCCATTACGGGGACACGCCCGCACCGACTCCGCCGGAGGACCCGCCATCGCCGCCCGCACCACCGTCTCGTCGCACGCCCGTCCCGCGGCGGCCCGGCGCCGGCCGGTGACGCCGTGACGACGGACTGGCGGGCGTGGGTCCCGGACCTCGCGGTCGCCGCGATCGTCGCCTTCCTCGGGCTGTACGAGGCGGCGACGGCCTGGGTGCTGCCGGGGAACCGGTTCGAGCTGGTGTTCGTCGCCATCGGCACCGCCGCCGCCGTCGGGCTGAGCCGCCGGCTGCCGGCCGCCGCGCTGGCGCTGGTGTGGGGGGTGTGCGGGCTGCAGCTGCTGGCCGGCATCGACCTCATGCTCGTGCAGGTGACGATCGCCGCGGTCGCGTTCGGGACGGCCCGCTGGGGCAGCACGGCGACGGTGTGGCTGAGCGCGCTGTCCATCCCGCTCGCCGGCATGATCGTCATCACCATCGTCAACTCGCGCGGCCTCGGCGGGCTGGCCGGCCTGGCCGGCAACGAGAGCGTCGTCGACACCGTCCGCGAGCTCAGCACGACGTGGCAGGTCACGGCCGCGCTCATCGGGGCGGCGGCGCTCGGCGCGCCGTGGCTGGCCGGGCTGGCGCTGCGCTTCGGCGACCGCGCCCGCCTGTCGCGGGCCTCGCAGGAGGCCGCCGAGGAGGACGCCGCGCGCGCCGTCAGCGAGACCGAGCAGGCCCGCGAGATCGCCCGGCTGCGCGAAGACCAGGCGCGGCTGGCCAACGACGTGCACGATGTGGTGGGGCACTCGCTGGCCGTCATCCTGGCGCAGGCCGAGTCCGCCCAGTACCTCGACGACACCGACCCGAAGGCGCTGAAGGAGACCATGGCGAAGATCGCGACGTCGGCGCGGACCTCGCTGCGCGACGTCCGGCAGGTGCTGGCCGACACCCAGCAGCCCGACGCCCCGCCGGCCGGCCTCGACACCCTGGTCGACGGCGTGCGCGCGAGCGGGCACGAGGTGGTGTCGACGGAGATCGGGACGCCGCGCCCGCTGCCGCCGGAGCTGGAGGTGGTCGCGTTCCGGGTGCTGCAGGAGATGCTGACCAACGCCATCAAGCACGGCCGCCGCGACACCCCCGTCCACGTCGAGCGGCACTGGGAGGGCGAGCTGCGCATCGAGGTCCGCAACGTCGTCGCGCCGTCGCCGTTCGCCGCGAACGGGTCCAGCGGCGGCGCCGGGCTCGACGGCATGCGCCGCCGTCTCGAGTCCGTCGGCGGCCGCCTCGACGTCCGCCGCCGCGACGAGGACGGCCGGTCGACGTTCACCGCCACGGCGTGGGTGCCCGTGCGGGCGGGCGGCGCATGACCGCTGACATCCAGGTGCTCCTGGTCGACGACCAGGAGCTGTTCCGCGAGGGCGTCCGCGTCATCGTCGACGCGCAGGACGGCATGACGGTGGTCGGCTCGGCCGGCGACGGGCTCGAGGCGGTCCGCCTGGTCGACGAGCTCTCCCCCGACGTCGTCCTCATGGACATCCGCATGCCCGACATGGACGGCGTCGAGGCGACCCGTCAGATCTTCCTGCCCGACCGCGTGGCGCGCCGCTCCACGCCGGTGCGCGTCGTCGTCCTGACCACGTTCAACCTGGACGACCGCGCGGCGACGGCCATCCGGTACGGCGCCAGCGGGTTCCTGCTCAAGGACACCACGCCGCTGCAGCTGCGCGACGCGATCCGGACGGTGTACGCGGGCAACGCGGTGCTGGCGCCGCAGGATCTCGCGACGCTGCTGGACGGCCAGTTCCGGTCCCGCACCGCCGTGCCGGCGGCATACCGGTCGCTGACGGACAAGGAGCGCGAGGTGTTCACGGCGGTGGCGCGCGGGCTGTCCAACACCGAGATCGCCGGCCTCGTCTTCGCCAGCGAGTCGACGGTGAAGACGCACGTCGGCGCGATCCTGCGCAAGCTCGCGCTGCGCGACCGCGTCCAGATCGTCGTCTTCGCGCACGAGCACGGCCTTCTCGACCAGCCGTAAGCGCCCCGCAAGCGCGCGGCAAGCGGCCCGGCGCACGGTCGTGTCGTTCTGTCATGACGACACGAGGAGGAGACGTGCGGACGACACGACGACTGACGACGATGGTGTTGTGCGCCCTGGCGGCCACGGTCGCCGGCACGGGGACGGCCGCCGCGGGGGCGGCCGGCTCCGACGCGGAGGCGGCGCGCACCTGGTACCCCCACACCGAGTCGTACGCCTCGGACGACGACAACGGCGGCCGCGACGTGTTCGCGTCGCTCAACACCGGAACCGGCCTGTTCTACGAGGTCGGCTTCTGGGCCTACGGCGAGGGCTTCTACGCCCGCGAGAACTCCACCGACGGCCACGGCCTGAAGGCGTACATCTCCGTCGAGGGCTTCGGCACCGCGACGTACACCATCGACACCGCGGCCGACGACTGGAACCTCAGCTTCCCCGAGGGGCGTGCGGTGTCGGTGCAGGTGTGCATCGACGGCACCAGCACCTGCTCCGGCTGGGCGCACGGCGGCCGCACCTGACCGAGCCGTCGCGGACCTGATGGATGGCCGCTAGAGTCTGCTCGTGGCAACCACACTTCGAACATCTGTGACACTGCGCGTGACGGCTCGTGCCGCCGCCGGTCTCGCCGTCCTCGCGGTGCTCACAGCGGGTTGCGCACGCGCCGGGGAGACGCCGTCCGGCGCCGCCGACGCACCTCGGCCGGCGGCCGAAACGGCGCCCGGCGACGCCGTCCCCTGGGACACCGTCGACGCGTTCCAGGCCGCCAGGCGCGGCAGCTACACCGAGACCATCGGCATCACCGGTGGCGGCATGGGCCCGATGACGCTCATGGAAGAGACGGTCCGCTTCGACCTCGACGCACCGTACATCGAGCGGACGGTCACCGTGCCCGAGGACATGAGCACGGACGGCTCCTCCGGCGACGAGCTCCGGTTCGTCTACACCGACACCGCCATGCTCATGTGGCACCCGAGCACCGTGGAGACCTGCGGCACCCACTGGATCGACATGACCGAAGCCCCGTACGACGAGATCATGGGCGCCGACCTCCAGCCCGGCGACCTGCTGGCCGTGAAACCGCTGGAGTTCCTCGCGGCCGCGACCGGGAAGCCGCGGCACCTCGAGACGACCTCGTCCGGCTCCACCTACGAGATCAGCGCGCCCGCCGACATGGGCTTCCCCGTCTCCAGCGCACTGCTCGGGAATCCCGGCGCCCAGGAAGCGATCACGGGCATGGACGCCGTGGCCGAAGTCGTCCTGACCGAGGCGGGCACCTCACTGACGATCAGCGTCGACCTCACCGAGGCTTTCCGGACCATCGCCCCGTCCGGCGAGGTGCCGGAGGACGTCGTCGTCCGCACCGCCTGGAACGTCACCCGGGACATCCCGTCGTTCGCCACGGACCTGCCCGCCGACGTCGCGGACATCAGCTGCATGGACGCCGGCACGGGCTAGCGCCGCCGGCCGCCGGGGGTGTGGCCGAACTCCTTACCGTAGGCGGCCACGAACGCCGACGGGCTGGCGTAGCCGACCCGGCGCGCCACCCGCGTGACCGGCTCGGTCTGCAGCAGCACCTGGGCGGCGCGCAGCCGGACCTGCGTCCGGTACCGCCGGTACGACGTGCCGAACTCGCGGCGGAAGTCGCGCTGCAGCGTCGTGACGCTGGTGTGCAGCCGCGCCGCCCACTCGTCCAGCCGGGTGTCGTCGCCGGGATCGTGCGCGAGCGCCCGGGCCACCGTCGCGGCGAGGCCGGCGCCGGTCACCGGGCGGCCGGGCAGTTCCGCCGCGGACCGGCCGAGCCCCGCCAGGATCCGCGCCCGCTCCTCCAGGGCGCGTCGCTCCTCGACCCCGGGCCGGGCGATCGCCCGCAGCAGCCGCCCCGCCTCCGCGTCGACGGAGACGGAGCCGGCGCGCAGGCCGGTCAGCGCGGGCGGCACCTCGCGCAGGCACACCCGGTAGACGAGGTCGCCGCCGGTGACGCGGACCTCGTGGCTGACCGCGCGGTGCGCCCAGAACGCCTCTCCCTCGCCGACGAAGCGCACGCTCACCCCGTGCCGTGCCGTGAGCACGCCGCCGGGCGCCCAGTACAGCTGGTGCAGGAAGTCCTGGCGCCGCTCACCGAAGTCCAGCACCCCGACCGACCGGTACTTCAGCAGGTAGATGCCGCCCGGGCTGCCGATGCCGTAGCCGTACTCCTCGCACCACAGCGGATCGCTCCCCCACCGCTCCGTCAGCGACACAACCCGACCTCTCATCGACAGTTCCCGCAGGCATAGTAAGGCTAGCCTCACCTGCATGCGTAGTCTGATCCTCCCCCTCGCCCTCGTGCTCGCCGTGGCCACGGCCTGCGGCGACGACGGCGGCACCGAGAGCACCGCGAGCGACGACACCCGGGTGTTCGCCGCCGACAACGGCGACATCGAGATCCCCGCCGACCCGCAGCGGGTGGTCGCCACCGGGTACGCCGTCCCCGCCCTGATCGAGGCCGACGCGGCGCTGGCCGGCATCTCGTCGTGGGAGCGCGGGGTCGAGATGATGACCGACGAGGACCGCGCGACGTACGAGGAACTGCCGCGGGTCGCCGGGGAGTCCGCGGCGGAGACCGACTATGAGGCGATCGCCGAGCTGCGGCCCGACCTCATCGTGCTCGGCATCCCGCAGCCGGTCATGGGCGACATCGACCTGGAGTACTTGGAGTCGATCGCCCCGGTCGTCGCCATCGGGCCGACGGTGCCCGACGCCTGGCGCGAGCTGTCCGAGCGGCAGACCGACGCGGCGGACCGGCTGGACCACTTCGATGAGGACCGGACGGCCTACGAGGAGCGGGCCGCGGAACTGGCGGCGAAGTACGAGGACGCCCTCACCGGCCTGGAGTTCGGCCACGTCGGCGGGTACGGCGTCGCCGAGGAGGGGACGTTCCAGCGCGAGTTCGCGCGGTCGTGGGGCACGAACGTCGCCGAGGACGTCGGCGTGACGTACTACGGCGAGGTGGCCGTGCCGGGCGGCGGCGGCCGGGACGTCTCGGAGTACGTTTCGCTGGAGCAGATCACCGACAGCCTCGGCGAGGCCGACGCGATCACCTACACCGTCCAGCCCGACGGCACGCCGAACCCGTCGGTGCAGGCGGTGCTCGACTCCGGGCTGTGGCAGAACCTGCCCGCGGTGCAGGCCGGCCGCGCGTTCCCGGTCCGCTTCACCGAGGCGTCGACGTACCCGTCGGCGATGTTCACCCTCGACGCGCTGGACGAGGCGCTCGCGCCGCTGCTGGACGCCCGGTGAGGGCGCCCGAGGACCGCAGCGACCCGGGCCCCAAGGTCGCCGCGCACCACCGCTCCGGCAGCGGCGTCACCCGCGTCCCGTACCCCATCGGCGTCCGCGCGGTCGCCGTGCGCCGCCGCGAGCAGGTGACGCCGCGGATGCTGCGACTGACGCTCGGCGGGCCGGGCCTGGCCGGCTTCCACACCTACCACGCCGACGACCACGTCAAGATCGTCTTCCCCGACGGCGACGGCGTCCTGCGCGCGCCGGTGCCCAACGACCGCCAGCTGCTGGACTGGCCGCGGCCGCTCCCGCCGACCCGCGACTACACGATCCGCCGCTTCGACCCGGACGGGCTCGAGGTCGACGTCGACGTCGTCCTGCACGACGGCGGCCTGGCCTCGACGTGGGCGGCGGGCGCGGAGATCGGCGAGGAGGTGACGATCGCCGGCCCGCCGGGCGGCAAGGCGTTCCCGTACACCTACGACCACTACGTCTTCGCCGTCGACGCGACCGGGCTGCCGGCCGTCGCGCGCTGGCTGGAGTCGGCGCCGCCGGGCGTCAGCGCCGACGTGGTCGTGGCGGACGAGGGCGACTATTTGGTGCCCGGCGGCGATCGGGTGACGGTGCACCGGCCGGTCCTCGGCTCGGCGCTGGCCGCGACCGTCGACGCGCTCCCGCGCCCGCCCGGGCGGACGTTCCTGTTCGCGGCCGGCGAGGCGGGCGACGTCAAGCCGCTGCGCAGCTGGCGGCGCGGCGAGGTCGACGCGCTCGTGACCGGCTACTGGAAGCGCGGCGTCGCGGGGCACGACGAGGACTGACCGGCCCCGCTAGCCTGAGCCCGTGACGACGCAGCCGATCCCGGACCCCGCGCTGGTGGTGCTGGTCGGCGCCTCCGGTGCGGGCAAGTCGGTGTGGGCGCGGGACCGGTACCGCGCGCAGGAGATCGTGTCCTCCGACGACCTGCGCGGCGTGGTCGGCAGCGGCCGGCACGACCTCGACGCGACGGACGACGCGTTCGCGCTGCTCGACCGCATCGTCGCCGCGCGGGCCGGACGCGGGCTCACCGTCGTCGTCGACACGCTCGGCCTCGACGCCGACCGGCGCCGCGGCTACCTCGCCGTCGCGCGCGAGGCCGGGCTGCCCGCCGTCGCCGTCCGCTTCGACACCCCCGCCGAGCTGTGCCGGGCCCGCAACGCCGCCCGCGACCGGCCGGTGCCGGCGCCCGCGCTGGCCGGCCAGCTGCGCCGAGCGGGCGAGGTCGCGGCCGAGCTGGACGGCGAGGGCTGGGACCTGGTCGTCACGGTCGCGTCGGACGCACCGCAGGCCGCGTCCGCACCGCGGCCCGTCCCCGCCGCCGAGGCACCGGGCGAGCGCCAGGTGATCCTGCAGGTCTCCCGCTTCCCCTGGGGCGACGACCCGGCCGCCTGGCTCAAGGAGGTCGCCCTCGCCGCCGACGAGGCCGGATTCGCCGGGCTCGCGCTGATGGACCACCTCATCCAGATCCCGCAGGTCGGCCGCGCGTGGGACCCGATCCCGGAGCCGTTCACGACGCTCGGCCTGCTGGCCGGGCTCGGCACCGGGCTGCGGCTCGGCCCGCTGTGCACACCGGTGACGTTCCGGCCCGGCGGAATCATCGCCAAGGCGGTCGCGACGCTGGACGTGCTCAGCGGCGGGCGCGCGTTCGTCGGCATCGGCGCCGGCTGGTTCGGCCGCGAGCACGACGCGTACGGGCTGGCGTTCCCGCCGCCGAAGCAGCGGCTGGACGAGCTGGAGCGGGCGGTCGAGATCCTGCGGGCGCTGTGGGCGCCGGGCACCAAGGCGTACTCCGGCGACCGGGTCGAGCTGCCCGAGACGACGGCCTACCCGCGGCCCGTGGGGCGCCCGGAGATCGTCGTCGGCGGGTCCGGCGACCGGTCGCTGCGCATCGCCGCGGCCCTCGGCGACGCCTGCAACCTGCGCACCGACGACGGCTTCGACGAACGGCTGGCGGTGTTCGAGAAGCACCGCGAGCGCACCGGCCGCGACGTCGCCGTCACCGTCCTCGACCTCCCGATCGTCGGCCGCGACCGCGACGACGTCTGGCGGCGGGTCGAGCGGGCCCGCGGCAACGCCACCGCGGCGGCGTACGCGCGCAAGCACCACGCGGCGACGGCCGAGCAGACGGCGCGGCGGTACCGCGAGCTGTTCGATCGCGGCGTCCGCACCGTCTTCGTCGCCGTCCAGGACCTCGCCTCCCCCGACGACGTCCGCGCGCTCGCCCCCATCGCCGCGCCCTGACGCCGTCAGCGGAAGTCGCGCTCGATCCAGGTCGCGGGCGGCGCGTCCCTGGCCAGGAGCAGGAACCCGGCCAGCAGCGCCAGCAGCGCGGCGAGCGCGATCCAGTCGTCCCGGCTCCAGCGCCTCACACGACCAGTCCCATCGCGCGTGCCAGCAGCCCACACCAGGCGGCGACGCCGGCGGCGGACGGATGCACGCCGTCGGACAGCCAGTCGTCGGACAGCGCGCCGGCCCAGTCGACGACCACCAGGTTCGGGTACCGGTCCGCGACCGCCCGCAACTGGTCGTTCAGCCAGTCCGAATGGCTGCGGTCGGCGAACCGCTGCGTCGCGTCGCCGCGCCAGCGGTCCACGTGGACCGTGAGCCAGTAGACCGGGCGGCCGTCCGCCGCCGCCAGCACCCGCTCCACCTGCCGCCACCAGCCCAGCGGCGCGAACACGTCGTTCGCCCCGCTGACGACGACGAGGCCGCGATCCGGGATCAGCCCCGCGTTCGCGACGATCCAGTCCGCCGCCGGCGCCGTCGGCCGCCCCGGGTGCGCGTTGACGGCGACGGACAGCCCGGACGCCGCGGCCAGCTCGTCCACCGTCGCCCGGGCGATGGAGTCGCCCACCACCAGCAGGCCGTCGCCGTCGCGGACCCGCCGGAACTGCCGCGGCGTGCTGACGACCGGCGTCAGCTCCCGCCAGTCCCCCAGTGCGCCGGTGCCCGGCACCGTCCGGTCCTCCGTGAGCGCGGGCGGCAACGGCACGGCGGCCAGCGGCGCGGGAGCGGCGCGGGAGCGGCGAGCGGCGCCGCCGCCACCGGCTCCGGCTCCGGCGCGGCACACCCCACGATCGCGCTGACCAGCAGCGTCAGGGCGCAGGCAGGCAGAAGTGATCGAGGCATGGCGGTGCCTTCCGGTGAACGGGCCGGTGCGGGCCCCCGCCCGCCTCACCCCGAAGACGGGTCGGGCCGCCGATCCCGTTGCATCGGCCGAATCATGCCGAGGGCGCGATGCAGATCGAGCGTCAGTCGCGCAGGGCGAGGTACTCGGTGCGGGCGGCGAAGACGCCGCGCATCTCGGTGGTGACGCCGGCCATGAACTCGTCGCGGTAGGTGGAGTCGGTGAGGATGGAGATGGCGTAGTAGAGCCCCGTGAACGCGGCCATGCCGCCGGCCACCCGCAGCAGCGTCTCCGACAGCAGCGTCTCGTGGCCGAACAGCGAGATCGTCTGGCTCCACGAGCCGGTGGTGCCGGCCCATGCCTCCCCCACCTCCGGCGTCACCGCGAACAGCCCGAACGCGACGAAGAACGCGCCGACGCCGACGCTGACGACGGAGACCTGCAGGATCTGGCTCACCACGAGCGTCAGCCCGACGTTGATGCGCTGCCGGCGGGTCAGCGGCCGGGCGTCGCCGTTGAGGTCGGTCTCGAGCTGGCGCACCAGGCCGGGCGCCCGGACGGCGAAGAACACCAGGCCCAGGCCGAGCAGAAATCCCATCACGACCAGGGCGAACGCCCGCGGCATGTTCCCGAACATCTGCCACATCTCGGCGTTGACGAACAGCACGAGCGAGAAGATCAGCAGCAGCGGCAGCGTCCGGACCAGCCGGCCCAGCGACGCCGCGAGCTCGTCGGCCATGCGGCTGAGCGCCCAGAGCACCGTCGCGATGAGGCCGTACCCGACCACCAGGTACACCAGCAGCAGGAACACCGAGTTGCCGATGATGATGCCGAAGAACTGCCGCCACTGACCGGAGAAGATCACCGGCAGCAGCGCCGGCACCAGCACGAACGCCGCCAGCTCGGGCCGTCCGACCTCGCGCGGCAGTTCCAGGAAGCGGCGGCCGCGAACGCGGTTGAGCGCCCCGAACGCGGCGACCAGGATCGCCAGCCCGCCGAGCGCGGCGGCCACGTTGAGCAGGAACGGCCACTCCAGCTCGGTCGCGCCGAGCATCTCGCCCAGGAACACCAGCGCCAGCCACGGCGCCGCGCGGGTGAAGATGTCCTCGCTCGCCGTGTAGTCCTCGATGAACAAGGGCAGGCCACTGCGCCGGAACCGGCGCTCGTAGGCGGCGAGGTCCTCGCTGTGAGCCACGGTCGGACTCTACCGAGCGGCGGCTCGCGCGCCGGGCAAGCTCGCCCATGCGGCTTTTGGGTACGATCCGCCCGATAGGAGGTGCTGTGGACGAACCACGGTACACGCGCAACGAAGACCAGGCCGGGCGCTACGACCGGCACTGGAACGAGCTGCTGCAGGAGTTGCGCATCGCGCAGACCGGTGTGCAGATCCTGTTCGCGTTCCTGCTCACCATCGCGTTCACGTCGCCGTTCCGCGACGCCGACGACTTCACCCACGACGTGTACGCGGTGACGATCGTGCTGTCGGCGATGTCGATGGCGCTGCTGATCGCGCCGGTCTCGTTCCACCGCATCGTGTTCCGGCAGGGCCTGCGCGACCGGATGATCCCGCTGGCGTCGCGGATGACCGCGGGCGGGCTGGCGCTGCTGATGCTGGCGGTCTGCGGCGGGCTGCTGCTGGCGTTGGACGTCGTGCTGGTGCGCTGGCTGGCGATCACCGTCGCCTCAGCGGCACTACTCTGGTTCATCGTGTTCTGGTACGTGATCCCGGCCCGCGTCCGCGCGCGGAGCGCGTCTTGACCCTCGTCCACCACCGGCACGACGGCGACGGCTGGATCGACTGCGCCTGCGGGCAGCGGCACTGGGGCCGGTTCGGCGCGGCCGGCCTGATGCTGGTCGACGACGAGCGCGGCGTGCTGCTGCAGCACCGCGCGCACTGGAGCCACCACGGCGGCACCTGGGGCGTGCCCGGCGGTGCGCGCTCGTCGGGCGAGACTGCGCTGGAGGCGGCGCTGCGCGAGGCCGCCGAGGAGGCCGCCGTCCCGCCCGACGCCGTCCGGCCCAGCCACGCCTGGGTCGAGGACCACGGCCCGTGGTCCTACACGACGATCGTCGCGCGCGCGTCGCGGCCGGTGGACGGGCGTGCGGCCGACCCGGAGAGCCTCGACATCACCTGGATCCCGCTCGACGACGTCTCGGCGCTGCCGCTGCTGCCGGCGTTCGGCGCGATGTGGCCGCGCATCCGGGCGGCGGCGCCGTCCGACCTCGTGCTGGTGGTCGACGCGGCGAACGTGGTGGGCTCGCGGCCCGACGGCTGGTGGCGCGACCGCGTGGGCGCCACGACCCGGCTGCGCGACGAGCTGGGACTGCTGGCGCCGGTGCCCGCGGCGGCGCTGGAGCTGCCTGCGGCGCAGTGGTGGCCGCGGATCACGCTGGTCGCGGAGGGCCGGGCCCGAGGCGTCGCCTCGCTCGACGGCGTCACAGTGGTCGACGCTCCCGGCAGCGGCGACGACGCCATCGCAGCCACCGTCGCCTCCGCCGTCGCCGAACGCCCCGCCGACCACGTCGTCGCGGTGACGGCCGACCGCGAGCTGCGCGCGCGGGTCGGCGCCGCGGGTGGGCGCAGCGTCGGCCCGTCCACCCTGTTCGAGCTGACCGCCCGCGACCGCTGAGCGGCGCCCAGCCCGCTGCTTCCTCACCTGATCATCTTCACGATGTGGACGGCAAACGATCAGGTGACACAACCGCGCCCGATCGTGCCCTCTACGTCACCTGATCGTTTCGCGTCCGAATGGTGGAGATGATCAGGTGACACAACTGGGCCGGACCGCGCCGTTGCGTCACCTGATCGGGCGGGCGGAAACGATCAGGTGACGTAAGCGGGCTGGGTGGGCCGGAGGACGGGTGTGAGCCGTCAGGCGGACTTGCGCTTGGCGGCCGCCTTCTTCGCCGTCTTCTTCGCGGGGGCCGGCGCCTCCTCGGCGTCGGCCTTGCCGGCCGCCCGGTTCTGCTTGGCCTCCTCGACGCTGCGGCGCAGCGCCTCCATGAGGTCGACGACCTTGCCCTCGGCGGGCTCGGCCTCCGGCGCCGCGATGACCTCGGCGCCCTCGGCCTTGGCCTCGACCACCTTCAGCAGCGCCTCGCGGTAGTCGTCGTGGTACTCGTCGGGGTCGAAGTCGCCGGAGAGGGTGTCGATGTAGGACTCGGCCATCGCCATCTCCTGCTTGCGGACCTCGATGTCCTCGCCCAGGAAGTCGAACTCGGGCTTGCGGATCTCGTCGGGCCACAGCATGGTCTGCACGATCAGCGTGCCCTCGAACGAGCGCAGCACCGCCAGCCGCTCCTTGTTGCGCAGCGCCACCTTGACGACGCCGACGCGGCCGGAGCGTTCGAGGGAGTCGCGCAGCAGCGCGTACGGCTTGGTGTCGCCGGTGGGCTCGGCGTAGTAGGCGCGGTTCAGCGACGTGGGGTCGATCTGCGAGAACGGCACGAACCCGAGCACCTCGACCGACCGCGAGGACGTGATGGGGAGGTCCTCGAAGTCTTCGTCGGTGAGCACCACCAGCTGGCCGCCGGGCAGCTCGTAGCCCTTCGCGATGTCGGCGTAGGCGACCTCGTGCCCGCCCGCCTCGCAGACCCGCTTGTACCGGATGCGCCCGCCGTCGGCGGCGTGCACCTGCCGGAAGCTGACGTCCTTCTCCTGCGTCGCCGACACCAGCCGGACCGGGATCGACACCAGTCCGAACGAGATCGAACCCTTCCAGACCGTTTGCACAGGCATGTTCCACTCCGTCCGCCAGCACCTTCATCCGATGCGTGCCCCAAGCCTATTGTGGCTCGTGACGGCCCCGGCGCGCCTCCTGGGCCCCTTCCGCGCCGCGTGTCACCCTCAGATCATGAGGCCAAGACGAAACCTGAACGTCGCGGCGCCCGAACTGCTCATCGGGTCCCTCACGGCCTGGTGCGGCGAATGCGACGCGGAGACCGAGTTCGACAAGGTCCCGGGCGGCATGGGCGTCGAGTTCGCCTGCCGCGAGTGCTCGGCGGCGGTCTTCAACGGCGATCTCCCGCTCATCGAGTCGATCTTCCAGCCGGTCGCTGTCTAGGGGGCCGGCCGCCACCCTCGTCGCCGCCTGCCTGCGCGACGGCGACGGTGGCAGCCCGACGGCCGTGCTGGACGACGCGCCGCTGTCCGACGCCGACCGGCGCCGCGTCCCTGTGCTGGCCGGCACGTCGCACGCCGTCTTCGTCACGGACGGCGACCCGGTGCGGCTGCGCTTCTTCACCTCGGCCGGCGAGCTGCCCGCCTGCGGCCACGGCACGCTGGCCGCGCTCGCGCTGCTGGCCCACCAGAGCGGTGGCGACGTCGACGTCACCCTCACCGCGGGCCGGCGCACCTTCGCCGGCCGGGCGGTCCGGACCGGCTCGCTGGTCGCCGCCGAGTTCGACCCCGGCCCCGTCACGCTCCGCGGCCCCGGGACTGCCGAGTACCGCGCCGTCCGCGACGCTCTCGGCGCCGCGCCGGGGACGATCGCGGACGGCGCCGTCGTCGCGTCGTCGGGGCGGCCGCGGCTGCTCGGCCCGCTCGCCACGCGCGCCGCCGTCGCCGCGCTCGCCCCGGACCTCGACCGGCTCCGGGCGGCCTGTGACGACCACGGCCTGCTGGGCTGCTACGTGCACTCGGCGCCGGACGACGACGGCCGGGTGGCCGCCCGCATGTTCGCCCCGTCGATCGGGGTTCCCGAGGACGTCGCGAACGCCAACAGCACCGCCTGCCTCGCCGCCCACCTGGCCCGCTTCGGGCGCGCCCGGGTGACGGCGGACCTGGGCGACGCGCTCGGGCGGCCGGCCACCGTCACCGCGACGGTCCGCCCGGACGGCGCCGTGCGCGTCGGTGGCACGGCCGCCGTCGCCGGCCCGCTCCTGCTGTGACGGCGACAGCGGCTCAGGCCGCGGCCGCCGCGTCCACCACCCGGCCGTCGCGGAGTTCGAGGGTGCGGTCGGCCTGTTCCATCAGGGCGGGGTCGTGGGTGGCGACGACGGCCGTCATGCCGCGACGGCGGACGAGGTCGTGGATGAGCGCCATGACCGAGGCGCCGGTGCGGGTGTCCAGCTGCGCCGTCGGCTCGTCGGCGATCAGCACGTCCGGGTCGCCCGCGAGCGCCCGCGCGATGCCGACCCGCTGCTGCTGCCCGCCGGACAGCTCGTACGGACGCTGCTCGGCGTGGCCGTCCAGCCCGACCAGCGCCAGCAGCTCCACGACCCGGGCCGCCCGCGCGACCGGGTCGAGCTCCTGTAGCCGCAGCGGGATCTCGACGTTCTCGGCCGCGGTGAGGATGGGGATCAGCCCGAACGACTGGAACACGTAGCCGATCTGGTGGCGGCGCACGGGGACGAGCTCCTTCTCGCCCATCGCGGACACCTCGAGGTCACCGACGTACACGTGGCCGCTGGTGGGCCGGTCCAGCGCGCCGAGCAGGTTGAGCAGCGTCGTCTTCCCGGACCCGGACGGCCCCTTGACGACCAGCAGCTCGCCGGGGTGCGCCTCGAGGTCGACGGCGTTGACGGCGTGCACCTCGCGGGCGCCGCTGCCGAAGACCCGGCTGACGGCGACGGCGCGGACGGCGTGGTTCTCACTCACCGGCGACCCCTTCTCCACGGCGTTCCTTCTCGTCCGGCCACACCCCGATGTGGTCCGGTTCCAGCGCCAGCCGGACGCGGTCCTCCAGCCGCAGCGCGCCGACGAAGTCGTCGGGCAGCTGCAGCCGGCCGGCGCGGTCGAGCACGGCGAACTCCTCGGCGATGTGCCGCTCCTGGCCGTGCTCGTCCAGCTCGGTGCGCCGCAGGATCTCCGTGGCCGTGCGGCCGTCGCGGATCTGCACCGTCCGCCCGACGTGCCCGGCGACGGCCTGGTCGTGCGTCACCACCAGGACCGTCACGCCGAACTCGGTGTTCGCGTGCCGGATCGCCTCGAACACGTCGGCCGACGTGGCCTCGTCCAGCTCGCCGGTGGGCTCGTCGGCCAGCAGCACGCGCGGCTCGTTGACCAGCGCGACGGCGATGGCGACACGCTGCTGCTCGCCGCCGGACAGCTCGGCGGGACGGCGGTCGCGGCAGTGCGCGACGCCCATGGCCTCGAGCAGCAGCTCGACCCGGGCCGAGCGGGACCGGCGCCCGGCGATGGCGGCCGGGACGGCGACGTTCTCGGCCGCGGTGAGGTACGGCAGCAGGTTGCGCGACGTCTGCTGCCACACGAACCCGACGGTGTGCCGCTGGTAGCGGACCCGCTCGCGGCCCTTCATCGTCAGCATGTCCAGCCCGGCGACCTTGGCCACGCCCGCCGTGGGCGTGTCGAGCCCGGACAGGATGTTCAGCAGCGTCGACTTGCCCGAGCCGGAGGCGCCGACGACGGCGACCACCTCGCCCGCGTCGACGCGCAGGTTGAGCCCCTGCAGGGCCTGCACCTCGACGCCCTCGGCGGTGTAGATGCGCACGAGGTCCTCGCACACGATGTCGCGGCGCTCGGCCGCCAGCAGCTCCGTCACGTCTCGTCACCTATCCGTAGGATCCCCGCCGGCGTCAGCCGCCGTCCCGTCAGCACCGACACCACCACCGCCACGCCGACCACCAGCACGAAGCCCAGGGTCACGACACCGAGCAGGCCGAGCGGCAGGTGCACCGCCGGTTGCTCGCCGCCGCCGGTCAGCGACCGCAGGTCGACACCGGAGAGCACCGCCCACGGCAGCGCCACGCCCAGCACCAGCCCGGTCACTAACGAAACCGCCGCCACCGGCGCGGCCTCCCAGACGACCAGGCCCTCGCCCTGCCGGCTGGACAGCCCGAGCGTGCGCAGCTGTGACAGCAACCGCCCACGCGACGGCGCGCCCACCACCATGGTGAGCACGACGGCGGCCGCGCACAACAGCCCGGTGAGCGCGATGGCCCCGACGATGGCCCGCGCGGTGCCGTCGGTCACCGGGCCGCGCAGGTCCGCGACCGCCGACGCCGGTGTGATCACCGCCCGGTCCCCCACCTCGGCGGCGACGGCGGACGCGGACCCGCCGGAGCCGAGGTCGACCAGCGTGACCCGCGGCGGGATGATCGGCACGCCGGCGTCCTCGAGCACACCGCGATCGGCCAGCATCCACTGGCTGCCGGTCGTCAGCCCGGGGATCGAGTCGGCGGTCCCGGCGACGACGGCGTCCAGCCGCTCGCTCAGCGACAGCTGTCCGGTGGCGCCCTCGTCGACGACGCCGCCGGCGACCAGCAGCGGGATCGCGCCGTCCGGCCCTGGCTCGGTCAGCCCGGCCGGCAGCGGGTCCAGCGCGGTCCCGGCGGCGCGCAGCGCGTTGAGGGCGGCGACGTCGACGACGTAGAGCGGGACGCGGTTGTCGATGGCACCGACCTTGAACAGCGTCGGCCCGGTGGTCACGACGGGGACGACGGCGTCGACGCCGGGCACGTCCGCGACGGCGGCCAGCTCGTCCTCGGTGAGCGGCGTGCCGGTCACCCGGGCGTCCGCGCCGACCTCCTGCCACGCGGTCTGCTCGATGCCCCGCTCGGTGGTGGACCAGACGACGATCGAGAACGCGGCGATCGACATGCCGACGACCAGCGCGAGCATCGGGACGAACCCGGCGACCGGGTCGCGGACGGCCCGCGCGGCGCCGAGATAGGCGACGGTGCCGCGGCGGCCGCCGAGCAGCCGGCCCAGCGTCGCCATCGGCCGCGGGTACAGCCGCATGACGAGCACGCTGACGGCCAGCGCGAGCAGCAGCGGCGTGGCGGCCGTCAGCGGGTCGACACCCCCGCCGCCGGCGTCCAGGCCGCGGGCGTTGAGCGCGAGGGCGGCCGCCGCGGCCGCGCCGACGGCCAGCCCCTCGACCAGCTTGCGGGCCCGCGACGGCCGGGTCAGCCCGAGATCGCGGCGGACGGCGCGCAGCCCCTTCGGGCGCGCCGCCAGCGGCAGCAGCACGGCCGGCGCCAGGCCCACGACCAGCGGCAACGCCAGTCCGGCAGACCCGCCGACGCCGTCGACGAAGACGCCGGCGAGCGCGGTGGCCAACGCGGCGGCGGGCAGCCCCAGCAGCAGCCCTTCGGTGACCATCAGCAGCCGCAACTGCAGCGGCGACGCGCCGCGCGCGCCGATCAGCGCGAGCGCGGACCGGCGCCGCTCCACCATCAGGCGGGCGGCCAGCGCCAGCACCGCCAGCGCGACGCCGAGCGGCCCGGCCGCGACGATCGCCACCACCGCCTGGGAGCTGTCGTGCCGCTCGGCCACCCGGTCCAGGACGTCGACCGAGCCGGTGGTGAGGATCGGCGAGAACGGCAGACCGTAGATGTTCGTCCCGGCATCGACAGGCGGTGCCGCGGCGATGAACCGGCTCAACGCGTCGCGCAGCGGCACGGTGAAGTCCGCCCGCGCGGACGAGACGTCCACCGGGTACCAGAGCCGCGTCTCCATCGGGGACCCGAGCACGGGCGCGAGCGCCGCCCACGACTGCGGGTCGACATACGCGGCGACGGTCACCGCCCGGCCGCGGTCCCAGTCGTCGTAGACCTCCGGCGTCTGCGCGGCGCGGTGGTGCGCCCACGCCGGCGCGCCGGCGTCCAGCGGCTCGTACACACCGGACAGCCGATACGTCATCTCCAGCATGCTGACCGGCTGGAACGCCTGCGTGACGCTGCCGACCGTCCAGCCGATCTCCTCGGCCGACGCCCGTGACAGCATGACGTCGACGACCAGCGACTCACCCGGCGTGACCGGTCCGGTGACCGGCGCCGGCGCCTCGCCCTCGACCACGCGGACGGTCTCGGCCCAGTACGGGTCGGCGGTCGGCAGCAGGTTGGTGACGCTGTCGGACGCGCGCACCTCGGCCCGCCAGGTCGGCGCGGTCACGACGAAGCGGCCGGGTCCGGTCGCCGTACGAACCGCCTCAGGGGCGCCGTCGCGGACCGCGGCGATCGATTGGTCGAGCGGCGCCCAGAGGTCACCGTCCTCGCCCATGGGCGGCGGCGCGGCGACCACCGACGTCACATCGCGCAGCGCCGGCCGGGTGCCCGCCATCTCCGAGCGAAGATCGTCGGTGAACACCTGCTCGGCCAGCCGCGGCAGCGCCGCCGCGACCAGCGCCAGCACGAACACCACCCCGACGACGACCAGCGCCGCCGCGCGGTCGGCGAGGAACTGCCGGCGGAACAGCCGCCCGGTCCCCAGACCCCGGCTCATCGCCGCGCCACCTCCCCGGCCGCTCCCGGTGATGCGTATCGGTGCTCGTTGCAAAGCGAGCCGACCGGCCACCCCGCGCCACGAGGCTCGTTCATCGCCGCTCCTCCCCTGGAACGGCCGCGGCCGCGTCTCGTCCGGCCCGCGACGCCTGCAGCAGCGCCACCGCGGCGACCACTCCGGCCAGCGCGACCCCGAACACGGCCAGCGCGCCCAGGTTGGCGCCGCCGACCGGGTCCAGCGCCTGCGGCACCCCGGACGTCGCGGCGCGGGCCAGCACCGTCACCGTCAGCGCGGCGACCACCACCCCGCCCAGCGCGCCCGCCACCATCGCCAGCAGCCCCATGCCGGCCTGCTCGATCCGCCGTGACCGCGCCTGCTCCGACGGCGCCACGCCGACGACGCGCAGCACGGCCAGCTCGCCGCGCCGCTGCCGCCGCAACGTCGCCGCCGACGCGACCGCGCCGATCGCCGTCAGCACCACCGCCGCCGCGGCCACCGACCAGAACGCCGGCACGACGTGCCGGGCCAGGCCGTGGTCGAGCAGCCCGGAGCGGACGGTCTCGCGGTCGGTCACGTCCGCCGCGCTCGCCAGACCGGCGTCCTCGACCGCCGCGGCCAGCGCCGCGGTGTCGCCGCCGCCGGCGCTCAGCCACACCTCGGTGATGCGCTGCGGCCGGTCCGCGACCCGCAGCAGCGCCGCCGTGACGCTGGGGAGGTCGGCCACGAACGCGACCGGCTCGGCCACGCCGGGCACGACCGGCACCTCGTCGACGACGCTCGCGTCGATCCTGGCGCCGACGACGTGCAGGGTGACCGGGTCACCGACCTGCAGGCCGAAGCGGTCCAGGGCGTCCCGCGAAGCCACGACGGGCACCGGGTCGCCGGTCGCGGCGGGCGGGGTCAGCCGCACGGTGGCGCCGGGCTGGAACGCCACGGCCGCGGCCGACAGCGGCGACGCCGTGCCGGGTTCCGCGGCGTCGACGCGGTAGCTGGCCTCGGCCTGCGGCTGCCACGCCCCGGCGCCGTCCAGCGGCACGTCGGTGGCCGTCCCGGACGCGTCGACCGCGCGCACCGCCGTCACGGCCGGCTCGCTCTCACCGGCCACGGCGAGGGTGAGGTCCGCGGCGACGACGGTGCCGAAGCCGGCCGGCACGGCCGCGACGCCGTCCTCGACGACGGCCTGGGCCAGCACGCCGCCGGCGTCGGCGACCAGCAGCGTCGCCGCACCGACGCCGGTCGCGTCGACCTCCAGCCGCTCGGTGCCCTCGGGCAGCTCCAGGCCGGCCAGCGGCGGTTCCGCGGGCGCGACCTCGGCGGCAACCCGATCGGCGGGGAACACGTCGTCGCGGCCCTCGACGACCGCGCCCAGGCCGGCGGCCGGCATCGCGAGCAGCGCCGTGCTCTCGTCGCCGATGCGGGCGCCGGTGGACAGCACCCCGACGGCCTCGGCGGCGCCGTCGACCTGCCCGTACGGCAGCGCCGACTCCGCCGGGCGGGCCGCCGTGAGCGGCCCCGCGCGGTCGAACGTCACCCGCACGTCGGCGCCGGAGCGGACGTCGGCGAGGTCCTCCTGCAGGCCGGTCCAGGTGGCGGAGTAGGACGCCGCGAGCACGCCCGCGCCCGCCGTCACCACCACGAGCACGACCACCGACGCGTACACCGGTAGCCGGCGGGTCACCTGCCAGGCCGGCAGCAGCAGCCCGAGCCGGCGGCGCCCGGCCAGCGCCCGCTCGGCCAGCGCCAGCGGGAACGGGACGGCCAGCAGGGCGAGCGCCGCGCAGGCCAGCAGCGCCAGCGCCGGACCCGGGGTGGCGAGCAGATCGGCGCCGCCAGTGCCCGACGCCTCGCCGTAGCGGCGCAGCTGCCAGATCGCGACCGCGGCGGCGATCAGCGCGACGGCGGCGAAGCTCCAGCCGATGGCGCCGGTGGCGCGGCGGCTGCTGAACGCGACGGTGTCCTCGACCCGGCGGCGGGCGGTCGCGGCGGCGCCTGCGACCAGCAGCGCGAGCGTCCCGGCGGCGACGCCCCCGGCGCACCACGCGGCCACCCCGGTGTCGACGGCCGGCCCGCCGGCGGCTCGCAGCGCGGCCACCGTCGCGGCGGCGCCGAGCGCGGCCGCGGGCACGACCACCGCGACCGACTCCAGCACCGACCACCACACCAGCTGCGCCGCGGAGAGCCCACGCGAGCGCAGCAGCGTCGTCTCGACCTCGCGGACCACGCCGAGCAGCCGGGCCACCTGCGCACCGGTGACGATCGCGACTGCCACCAGCACGACCAGCGGGACGGCGGACACGCTGGTGCCGCGGCTGACGTCGGCGTCCAGCGACCCGGCGGTCGCCGCGAGCTCGCCGCTCACGGCGACGCCGCGGACGTCGACGCGGTTGTCGCCCTCCAGCGCACCGGGCAGCCCCGGCAGCGCGCCGGCCAGCGCGGCCACCTGCCCGGGCGTGATCGCGTCGGCCTGCGGCGTGACGCGCCAGCGCACCCGCGGCGACGGCTCGACGGCGGTCAGCGCCTCCTCGGTGACCACGAAAGGCCCGTACGCGGAGCCGTCGACGCCGGTCACCTCGATCGGCTCGCCGAACCAGAACGGGTCGTCGGGGTCGGCCGGCAGCCAGGTGCCGGTCACCCGCACGAGGGTCTCGCCGACGGTGATCTGGTCGCCGACGGCCAGGCCGAGCGCCTCGGCGGCGGTCGCGTGCAGCGCTGCCTGGGTGACCCTGCCGCCGTCGACCGGCCACCCGCCGTCGACCAGCTCGGCGTGCTCCTCCAGGCCCTCGTAGACGGTGAGGACGCCGCGCGCGTCCTGGTCGCTGCTGGGCACGGCCAGGGCGTCCTCGCCGCCGGCCAGGCTGCGGTACGCCGCCAGCGGCGCCCCGCCGGACCGCTCCGCCACCACCTCACGGACGGCGGCGTCCTGGTCGGCGGGGTCGGGCGCCAGCCGGGTGACGACCTGCACGGCGGCCTCCGCCGGCGGCGCGGTGCGCAACGCCTCACGGACGCCGTCCTGGCTGGCCACGACCAGGTAGCCGACCAGTCCGGTGGTGACGGCCGCCACCACGAACGCCCAGGCGGCCACCGTCGCCACGACGGCGGCGTGGGCGCGGGCCCGCTTGATTCGCATCAGCCGTGCTCACCAGCCCGGCAATCGTTTCCCCCACGCATGATCGGCACAGACTACCGGGGACGACGCAGGGCATAACAGGCCACAGCAGTCGCTGAGGCCACATTGAGACTGTCGACGCCGGCCTGCATCGGGATGCGTACGCGCCGGTCAGCGGCCGCCATCCAGCGCGCCGACAATCCGTGCCCCTCGCCGCCGACGAGCAGCGCCGTCCGCTCGGCCGGGTCCACGTCGGCGAGGTCGACGGCGTCGTCGGCCGGGGTGAGCGCGAGCGTCTCGAACCCGGCGGCGGCCAGCGCGGCAGGCGCGTCGTACCACTCCTCGACCCGGGTGTACGGGACGGAGAACACGGTGCCCATCGACACCTTGACGGCGCGCCGGTACAGCGGGTCGGCGCAGCGCGGGCCGAGCAGGACGGCGTCCCAGCCCAGCGCCGCGGCGCAGCGGAAGATCGCGCCGACGTTGGTGTGGTCGACGAGGTCCTCCAGGACGACCACCCGCCGGGCCGTGGCCAGCACCTCGTCGATCGGCGGCAGCGGCCGGCGGTGCAGCGACGCCAGCGCGCCGCGGTGCACGTGGAAGCCGGTGACGCCCTCGATGACCGGCTCCGGCGCCACGTAGACGGGGACGTCGCCGGCCGCGGCGAGCACGTCGGACAGCGCGTCGACCCAGCGCGGCGCCATGAGGAACGAGCGCGGCCGGAAGCCCGCGGCGACCGCCCGGCGCACCACCTTCTCGCCCTCGGCGAGGAACAGCCCGTGCTCGGCCTCCAGCGACGTGCGCAACTGGACGTCGCGCAGTGAGACGTAGTCGGCCAGCCGCGGGTCGTCGACCCCGGCGACCTCGACCAGGCGCGGGCCCGTCATCGCAGCACCAGCACGACGACGGCGGTGACGCCGACGACCACGATCACGACGCGCAGCACCAGCGGCGACAGCCGCCGCCCGATCCGCGCGCCGACCAGACCGCCGGTCGCGGCGCCGAGCGCGATCAGCCCGGCCACCGCCCAGTCGACGTCGGCCACCACCATGAACACCAGCCCCGCGACCAGGTTCACCAGCCCGGCCTGCACGTTCTTGACCGCGTTGAGCCGCTGCAGCGAGTCCGACAGTCCCAGCCCCAGCACGGCGAGCAGCAGCACGCCCTGCGCGGCGCCGAAGTAGCCGCCGTAGACCGCGGTCAGCAGCACCAGCAGCCAGATGACCGGCCCGCCGTGCTCACGTCCGGACGGGCGCTGCTTGAGCCGCCGCGCGATCCACGGCTGCGCCGCCACCAGCACACAGGCCAGCACGATCAGCACCGGCACGATCGCCTCGAACGCGCCGGGCGGCAACGCCAGCAGCAGCACCGCGCCACCGGCGCCACCCACGAGCGCGGCCAGCCCGAACCGGAGCACCCGGTCGCGCTGGCCGCGCAGTTCCCGCCGATAGCCCCAGGCCCCCATGAGCGAGCCCGGGACCAGCCCGACGGTGTTGGACACGTTGGCCACCACGGGCGGGTAGCCCAGCGCCAGCAACGTCGGGAACGTGATCATCGTCCCGGAGCCCACGACGACGTTGATCGCACCCGCGGCGAACCCGGCCGCGACGATCGCGACGACGTCGAGCAGGCTCACCCCGCCGGAGGCGCGGGCGGTGCGGGCGGCGGCGTGGACGGCGGCTCGTCACCGGGGTCCTGGGTCAGGTCGCGGCCCAGGGCCGGGCCGGTCGCGCCGTTGCCCGCGGGACCGCGCTCGTCGCCGGACGCGCCGTCGCCGGACGCGGCGTCGCCGGACACGGCGTCGCCGGACGCGGAGTCGTCGCTCTGCTCACTGACGTCGGCGTCGGACGGCGGCAGCGGCTTGGACGGGTCGGACGCGACCTCGGCGGCCGCCAGCGCCCGGCGGACCTCCTCGGCGGCAGCGGCCGCGGCCGCCTCGCCCTCGGCGGCGGCCTCCTGGGCGGCGGCCTCGATCTCCTCGGCCGCGTTGTCGTCGGCCGGGATGGCGCCCGGCGCGAAACCGGAGCCGAACCGGCCGACGGCGTCGCCGAGGCCCTCGAGCGCCTTACCGAACTCGCTCGGCACGATCCAGACCTTGTTGGAGTCGCCCTTCGCGATCTCGGGCATCATCTGCAGGTACTGGTAGGCCAGCAGCTTCTGGTCGGGGTTGCCGCGGTGGATGGCGTCGAAGACGGCGCCGATGGCCTTCGCCTCACCGTCGGCGCGCAGGATCTGCGCCTGCTTCTCGGCCTCGGCCCGCAGGACGGTCGACTGCTTGTCGCCCTCGGCGGTCAGGATGGCGGACTGCTTCTGGCCCTCGGCTGTGAGGATCTGCGACTGCCGCACACCCTCGGCGTTGAGGATCGCCGCGCGCTTGTCGCGGTCGGCGCGCATCTGCTTCTCCATGGAGTCCTGGATGGACGGCGGCGGGTCGATGGCCTTCAGCTCGACCCGGTTCACCCGGATGCCCCACTTGCCGGTGGCGTCGTCGAGGACGCCGCGCAGTGCGTTGTTGATCTCTTCGCGGCTGGTCAGCGTGCGCTCGAGGTCCATGCCACCGATGACGTTACGCAGCGTGGTGACGGTCAGCTGCTCGATGCCCTGGATGTAGTTGGCGATCTCGTAGGTCGCCGCCTTGGGGTCGTTCACCTGGTAGTAGATGACGGTGTCGATGGAGACCACCAGGTTGTCCTGGGTGATCACCGGCTGCGGCGGGAACGACACGACCTGCTCGCGGAGGTCGAGCAGCGGCAGCACGCGGTCGATGAACGGCACGACCACCGTCAGGCCGGGGTCGAGGGTGCGCTGGTAGCGGCCCAGCCGCTCGACGATGCCGGCCCGCGCCTGCGGCACGATGCGCACCGACTTGGCCAGCGTCACCAGCACGAAGATGGCCAGGAGAATGACGACGAGGAGAACGAATATCTGACCGGCTTCCATGAATTGACCTTCCGAGTTTCCGTGGCCGGGCGAGTCGCGGCAAAACCTATCAGTGCCGGGTCTATCGCGGGTCGGCCTCGAACACGAGCGCCGTCGCCCCCTGGATCTCGATGACGTCGACGTCGCGGCCGGCCTCGATGACCGAGGTGCCGTCGTAGCAGCGGGCGGTCCAGATCTCGCCGGCGAGCTTGATGAGGCCGCGCTCGGAGTCGACCGTCTCGACGACGACGCCCTTGCGCCCGACCAGCGCGGCGGCCCCGGTGCGGGTGCTGCCGCTGGTGCGCAGGTGCCGCTTGGCGACCGGCCGGACGAACCCGAGCAGCGCGACGCTGACGGCGATGGCGATGACGATCTGCAGCCACAGCGCGTCGATGCCGACGAGCGCCGCCACCGCGCCGGCCGCCGCCCCGCCGGCCAGCATGAGGAAGATGAGGTCGACCGTGGTGGTCTCGACGATGCCGAGGACGAACGCCAGACCGAGCCAGGCGACCCAGTCGTGTTCGCCGAGCCAGTCCAGGAAGTCCTGCATGGTCTCAGTCTATTGGGTCGGGACCGCGTCGCGCGCGCCGGAAACGGCCCGCGCCGACCACCGGCCGTCCTCCTGCCGCACCCGCAGCGCCAGCCCGAACGCGGTGCTCAGGTGCTGGTCGGTGAGCGTCTCGGCGACGGGCCCGGCGGCCACGACGCGGCCCCCCGCGAGCAGCAGCGCGTGGGTGAACCCGGGCGGGATCTCCTCGACGTGGTGGGTGACGAGGACGGTGGCCGGCGAGGCGGGGTCGGCGGCGATCTCACCGAGCGTCGCGACCAACGTCTCGCGCCCGCCGAGGTCGAGGCCGGCGGTGGGCTCGTCGAGCAGCAGCAGCTCGGGGTCGGCCATCAGCGCGCGGGCCAGCTGGGTGCGCTTGCGCTCGCCCTCGGACAGCGTGCCGAAGGTGCGCCCGGCGAGGTGCCCGATGCCCATGCGCGCCAGCAGCCAGCGGGCCCGCTCGGAGTCGAGGTTCTCGTACGACTCGCGCCAGCGGCCGACGACGCCGTAGGCGGCGGTCTGGACGACGTCGAGGACGGACTCCTGCCGCGGGATGCGCTCGGCCAGCGCGGCGCTGGTGATGCCGATGCGCGGCCGCAGCTCGAACACGTCGACGGCGCCCATCATCTCGCCCAGCACGGCGGCGTAGCCGGTGGTCGGGTGCAGCTGCGCGGCCGCGATCTGCAGCAGGGTGGTCTTGCCGGCGCCGTTCGGCCCGAGGATCACCCAGCGCTCGCCGTCGGCCACCGACCAGGTGACGTCGTCGAGCAGGCGGCTGCCCGAGCGCACGAGCGTGACGTCGGCAAGTTCCAGCACTTCGGACATCGCGTGGACGGCTCCCTCGACAACGGCTGACGGAGGCGACGCGCTCGCCCCGGATCCCCGCCCGACTCTAGCGGGCGGGTCGTAGGCTCTAGAGTCATGGTCACCCTCCCCCGCTCCGCCCGCCTCGCGGCGTGGGGCACGGCCTGGCTGCGGAACGAGGCGGGTCTCGACGACGTCGTCGACCGCGTCCGCGCCGACGACGAGCCGCACGACGCCGTCGACGTCCCCGGCGCCGCCACCGCGACCGGCCTGTCCGAGGCGCTGCGGGCGCTGCGCGAGGCCGGCGCCACGGCGTTCCTCGTCGCGCTGCCGGTGCCCGGCGACCCCAGCGGCCTGGGCGGGCCGGCCGACCTCAACGGCTACGCGGTCGACGCCGGCGAGGCGGTCATCGCCGACGGCGCGCCGTACGCGCTGGTGCCCGACGTCCGCACGTTCGGCCCGCCCGGCGACCAGGGCCACCTGGTCACCTGGATGGTCCGCCCGGCGCAGCCGGCGCCGGCCGCCCCGTCGCTCGCCGACACCGACAAGGAGCTGACGACGGCGCTGCTGGCGGCGGGGTCGATCCTCACCGACCTCGACGTCCCGTCGTGGCGGCCCGAGGTCGAGGCGCTGCTCGCCGACATCCGCACCAACCGCGAGTCCGACCCGCTGCCGCGCGCGTTCCCGCCGCAGGCGCAGGCCGTGGCGGCGCGCGCGGCCCGGCTGCTGGCCGTCGTCCGGTTCGCGCTCGGCGACGACGGCGGCGCGGTCACGACGTCCGAGGCGTCGTCGCGGCGGGCGGCGCTGACGCCGCTGGAGCGGGCGTCGCGCTCGGCCCTGGCCGCCGCGTGCAACGCGCTGGCCACCCGATAGCGTTGCGGCTTGCGATGAGCCTGCCACCGGAACCCCCCGCCACCACCCTGCTGGTCACCCTCACCGGACGCGACCGGCCGGGGCTGACTGCCCAGCTGTTCACGGCGCTGACCGCCCACGACGTCGAGGTGCTCGACGTCGAACAGGTCACCGTCCGCGGCCGCCTGGTCCTCGCGGTGCTGCTGAAACCGGCGTCCGCCGACGAGCCCGATCTGCGGCGCACGCTGGCCGATCTCGCCGGTCTGCTCGACGTCGAGATCGAGGTGTCGGCCGGCCACGGCGACCGCCGCCGCCCGCCGGGGCGTGCCCACATCACCGTCCTCGGCTTCCCGCTGCGCCCGGGCGCCGTCGCCGCGCTCACCGACGCCGTCGCGAAGGCCGGCGCGAACATCGACCGCATCGTGCGGCTGGCGTCCTACCCGGTCACGTCGATCGAGTTCGAGGTGTCCGGCGCCGACCCCGCCCGGCTGCGGGCCGACCTCGCCGCCGTCGCGCTGGCCGAGGGCGCCGACGTCGCCGTCCAACCGTCCGGGCTGCTGCGCCGGGCCAAGCGGCTGGTCGTCATGGACGTCGACTCCACGCTGGTGCAGGGCGAGGTCATCGAGATGCTGGCCGCCCATGCCGGGGTGCAGGACCAGGTCGCGTCCGTCACCGAGCGGGCCATGCGCGGCGAGCTCGACTTCGCGGCGTCGCTGCGCGAGCGGGTCCGGCTGCTCGCCGGGCTGCCCGCGTCCGCCGTCGCCGAGGTGCGCCACGCCGTGCAACTGACCCCCGGCGCGCGGACGCTGGTGCGCACGCTCAAGCGGCTCGGCTACAAGTGCGCCATCGTCAGCGGCGGGTTCTCGCAGATCACCGACCCGCTGGCGGACGAGTTGGGCATCGACTACGCGGCCGCCAACACGCTGGAGATCGACGGCGACGTCCTCACCGGCGGGCTGGTCGGGCCGATCCTGGACCGTCCCGGCAAGGCCGCAGCGCTGGCCCGGTTCGCCGCCGCCGAGGGCATCCCGCTGTCGCAGACCATCGCGGTCGGCGACGGCGCCAACGACCTCGACATGATCGCCGCCGCCGGGCTGGGCGTCGCGTTCAACGCCAAGCCGGTGGTCCGCAGCGCCGCCGACACCGCCGTCAACGTCCCGTACCTCGACGCGATCCTCTACCTGCTGGGCATCAGCCGCGACGACATCGAGGCCGCCGACGCCGCCGACGGCACGCCCACGCCCGCTCCCCCGGTTCGCTAACCGCGGGCGACGGTGTAGCCGACCAGCCGGACGCCGCCCGGGTCGACCGCCGACCAGTCGCCCTCGACGGCGAACACCGCGACCGACGACGTCGGGAAGCCGGTGCGCATGCGCGTGGTGTCGCCGACCGTGGAGTCGCCGTCGTCGAGGGCGTTGGCCAGCATGCCGATGCCCGGGTTGTGCCCGACGAGCACCGCCGACTCCGCCTCCGGCGGCAGCGCCCGCACGATCTCGAGGAGGTCGCCGGCCGACGCGTAGTAGACGTCGTCCGTGACGACCGGGTCGGGCGCGGCGCTCAGCTCGGCGGCCAGCAGCTCGTACGTCTCGCGGGTGCGCAGGGCGCTCGACACGACCGCGACCTGCGGCGCGACGTCCTGCGAGCGCAGCCAGCGGCCGATGACCGGCGCGTCGCGGCGACCCTGTCCGGCCAGCGCGCGGCCGTGGTCGGCGCGGTCGTCGGGGTGCTGCGCCTTCGCGTGCCGGATGAGCACGAGGGTCCTCGCCATCCATGCAAGCCTAGGTGCTCCAGTACCCTGCGGCAGGATGGGGTCGCCCGCGATGGCGGGCATAGCCACGATCGTCCCGATCTGGTAAGGATTCGCTGTGGAGATCACCGTGCCCGATGCCGATGCCGACGCCACCGTGCCCGACGTCCCGCCGCCGCCCGCCGCCCCCGACCCCGCGGCGCCGCCGGTGGCCAGTTCGCGCGCCGATCTGCGGCACCGGTTGAACACGGCCACGGCCGGCTTCGAGGCGCCGCTCGCCGCCATCGACATGGAGGCGTGGGACGTCAACGCCGCCGACCTCGTCAGGCGCGCGGCGGGCAAGCCCATCCGGGTGGCCAGCAAGTCGCTGCGCAGCCGCATGCTGCTGCGCGACGTGCTGGGCCGCGACGGCTTCCACGGCGTGCTGGCGCTGACGCTGTCCGAGGCGCTGTGGCTCGTGGGCACCGAGCTCAGCTCCGACGTCGTCGTCGGCTACCCCACCGCCGACCGCCGCGGCCTGGCCCGGCTGGCGGGCGACGAGGAGCTGGCGGCCGGCATCACGCTCATGGTCGACGACGTCGCACAGCTCGACCTCGTCGACGCCGTGGCACCGACCGACGGGCGGGTCGAGATCCGGGTCTGCCTCGAACTGGACCTCTCCTGGCAGCCGCTGGGCGGGCGCATGCGCGTCGGCGCGAAGCGCTCGCCGCTGCACACCGTCGACGACCTCGTCCGGCTGGCCCACGCGGTGCAGTCGCGGCCGGGATTCCGGCTGGTCGGGGTCATGGGCTACGAGTCGCAGATCGCCGGCGTCCAGGACGCACCGCCCGGGCGCGGCTGGCGCGGGCGCATGGTGCGGTCGATGCAGAAGCGGTCGTGGGCGGAGCTGTCCGAGCGGCGGGTCGAGGCGGTCGAGGCGGTGCGCAAGTTCGCCGACCTCGAGTTCGTCAACGGCGGCGGCAGCGGCTCGGTCGAACGCACGGTCTCCGACGTGTCGATCACCGAGGTCACAGCCGGGTCGGGGCTGCTGGCGCCGCGGCTGTTCGACGGCTACACCAGCTTCTCGCCGCGCCCGGCGGCGTTCTTCGCGGTGCCCGTGGTGCGCCGGCCCGGCCCGGGCGTCGTCACCGTGCAGGGCGGCGGCTACGTCGCCAGCGGCGCCGCCGGCGACGACCGCCTCCCGGTGCCGTGGCTGCCCGAGGGCCTGACGCTCGACAAGGACGAAGGCGCCGGCGAGGCGCAGACCCCGCTGCTCGGCTCCCCCGCCGACGACCTCGCCATCGGCGACCGCGTCTGGTTCCGGCACGCCAAGGCCGGCGAGCTGGCCGAGCGGTTCGACCAGTACTACCTCGTGCGCGGCGAGCGGCTGGTCGACACCATCGCGACGTACCGCGGGGACGGCAAGACGTTCCTGTAGGGGGTGTCTGACGGGTATTGACGGATGCGGGCGGCGTCCAGGCGTCGGTCCAGCAAGGCGGAGGAGGAGGTCGATGCGGAGCCATCGAGCGACGACGACAACGCCGCTGGTCGGCGTCTGGGCGTCGATCCGCGCCGCCGAAGACCCGTCAGCCACCCCCTGAAGTGGGCGTTCTCTCCTTCGACGCGCTGGCCGAGCGGGTCCGGTCGCTGCCGCCGCGGGCCGGCTCGACCGTCGTCGTCGCCGTCGACGGGCCGGCCGGGTCCGGCAAGACGACGCTGGCCGGGCGGCTGGCGGCGCGGCTCGACGACGCGCCCGTCCTGCACATGGACGACCTCTACCCCGGCTGGGACGGGCTCGCGCACGCCGCTGCCGCCGTCGCGGCCGAGGTGCTGGCGCCGCTGGCCGAGGGGCGTCCGGCGCGGTACCGGCGGTGGGACTGGCACGCGGACCGCTGGGCGGGGTGGGTGGACGTTCCCGCCGCCCCGGTGCTTGTCGTCGAGGGCAGCGGCAGCGGGTCCACGCCCGGCGCGCCGTACCTGTCGCTGCTGCTGTGGGTCGACGCGCCGCACGACCTGCGTCAGGCGCGCGGCTTCGAGCGCGACGGCGACGGCTTCCGGCCGCACTGGTCGCGCTGGGCCCGTCAGGAGGAGGCGCTGTTCGCGGCCGAGCGCACCCGCGAGCGGGCCGACCTGCGCGTCGACACCGCGTCGCCGGTCCCGCACGACCCCGCGCGCGAGGTCGTCGCCGAATCTCGACTCTGAGCCGGCGCCGGTTCTCGGTTAGCGTGGTGCCGTGCGCGTCGTCGAGCTGAACGTCTACCCCGTCAAGTCGACGCGTGGGCAGTCGCGCACCCAGGCCGAGGTCGAGCCGTGGGGGCTGGCCGACGACCGCCGCTGGATGGTCGTCGACGACGCCGGCTACGTCGTCACCGCGCGGGTGTGGCCGGCACTGCTGGGCGTCACCGCCACGCCGCTGGGCCGCGGCCGGCTCCGGCTGGAGGGCCCGCACGCCGCGCCGCTGGAGGTCGACGCCACCGGGACGCACGACTACGTGCCGGTGCAGATCTGGAAGAACACCCTCGACGCCGTCCGGCCCAGCGCCGCCGCCGACTCCTGGTTCGGCAAGCTGCTCGACCACGACGTCCGCCTCGTCTGGCTCGACGACCCCACGCGGCGGCCGGTCAACCCCGCCTACGGCCTGCCCGCCGACCGCGTCTCGTTCGCCGACGCGTTCCCGCTGCTGCTCACCACCACCGGGTCGCTGGCGCGCCTGAACGACTGGGTCGTCGAGGAGGCGCTGCTGCGCGGCGAGGAGCCGCCGGCCGAGCCGCTGCCGATGCGCCGGTTCCGCCCCAGCGTCGTCGTCGACGGCCCCGACGCGTTCGCCGAGGACACCTGGTGCCGGCTCCGCATCGGCGACGTCCCCTTCCGCGCCGTCAAGCTGTGCGACCGCTGCGTCCTCACCACCATCGACCCCGACACCCGGGTGCGCGGCAAGGAGCCGCTGCGCACGCTGGCCCGGCACCGCCGCTGGGACGGCAAGGTCTGGTTCGGCATGAACCTCGTCCCCGACGCCCCCGGCGTACTCTCCCTCGGCGACGACGTCGAGGTCACCGCCGGCTGAGCGCGTCAGTCGCCGCTCAGCGACGCCGGCGTGACGCTGACACGACGGGGAATGATCTGGCGCAAGGTGTCGCCCGCCCGGCCGATGACCCCCGCCTCGCTGGCGGTGATCAGGACGTGCCCGAGGCCCGCGTCGGCCAGCGACCAATCGAGTATCTGCTGCTCCAGCCGGTAGTCGTCCGGCGTTCCGGCGACCCAGGACTCGCACGTCCGAGCCCCCGGACCCGTGCACAGGTTGTCGTAGAATCTGTCGTCCTGCCAGACGGTCAGAGCGACCTCGATGTCGTCCGCGGTGACGTACCGCGCACGGATCGTCGACGGATCGTCATCCTCGAATTCCACCCGGGTCAGCGGGCCGAGGCCCGTCGCGGCCTGGAGGGCCAGCTCGAGGTCCGGCCAGGCCCGGCGCGTCGCGGCCAGGTCGAACCCCGAGGTGAGCTCCGCGGCGCCGGAGCGGGCGCCGACCTCCCAGGCCGCCTCCGCGATGCCGTTCGCCTCGTCCGGCGTCAACGTCCCGGCGAGGCTTCCTTCGGTCTGCGTGCCGTCGGCGGCCTCGACGGGGGCAGGAAGCCACGACACCATGGCCGACGCGCTGCCGCCTTCGGCGATGGCCACCCCCAGGCTCGGCCCGGCGTGTCCGACGACGCGCCAGCGCCCCCGGTCGTCGTAGCCCTGCGCGCAGGAGTCCCACCGGGCCACGCCATCGGGGATCTCCGCCGGTGTCGTGCACGGCTCGAACTCCGGCAGGTCGGGCCGGGCGTCCTGGAGGCGGACACTGAGGTGGAACACGACGCCGTCACGCCGCGCCTGGAGCTGCACGACCGGCTGGAGGGTGGGGTCGTACTCCTCGTGCAGCACGTGGACGTCGGCCGGCATCGCGCCCCGGACCGCCGACGACAACTCGGTGGCCGCTCTCGCGTCGCCGGTCTCCGCGTAGGCCTGCTGCGGTCCGCCCGACAACCTGCCGGGTTCCTGAGCCGACGATCGGGCGGCGCCGTCGTACGGCCAGACCTGGTCCTCGGGCGCCACACCGCCCGCCGCCGGAGCACCGTCGTCGGGGAGGAGCGACGGCCCGACGAGGCCGAGCGAGCCGGCCGCGAGGACACCGACGACGCCGGCGGTGAGGCGGCCGCGCCTGCGCCTGGCCCGGTGGGCGCGGCCGCGGGCGATGTCCTCGTCCGGCGACACCATGCGGTCCGGCTCGTCGAGGAGCGCGTCGGCGAACAGCTCCTTGAGCGCGTCGTCGGTCATCGCACCTCCCTGATCGAGGCGAGCTGGGCCGGGCCGAGGACCTCGCGCAACCGGTCCAGGCCGCGCGCCGTCTGGCTCTTGACGTTGCCGGTGCTGCAGTCGAGCAGCTCGGCCACCTGCTCGACCGCGAGGTCCTCCCAGAACCGCAGCACGAGCACCGCCCGCTGCCGCGGCGGCACCGCCGCGAGCGCCCTCATGAGCCGCGACCTGGTGTCGGGGTCGGCGGCGTCGGCCGGGTCGCCGCCGCCGGACCGGTCCGGCACGACGGCGACGGCCTGCTCGCGCCGCCACGGGCGCCGGGTGCTGTCGACGTAGGCGTTGAGCATGATGCGGCGGGCGTACGACGGCGCGTCCTCGCGGCGGCGGACCCGGCGCCAGCTCAGGTACAGCTTCGTCAGGGTCTCCTGGACGAGGTCCTCGGCGGCGTGCCAGTCACCGGTCAGCAGGTACGCGGTGCGCAGCAGGCCGCGGCGGCGCACCGACACGAACTCCCGGTACGACGCCTCGTCGATCGCCATGCACCGCCTCCCCCCACGCCCGGTCCGTGCCCGTCACCCCTTGGACGGGAGCGGGGACGTTCCGGGTTGCATCGGGCTCAGCCGGCGTCGAGCGGCGACTGGACGAGCGGCGCCAGCAGCTCCTGAACCGCCTGGAGCACGTCATCGTAGACTGCCACCACACGCTCGTCGCCCGGGATCGCGGAGACCAGCACCCAGGCGTCGCCGCGCATCCCCACCTGCACGCCAGGCACAACACCGCTACCCATCGCCGGTTGCCCGGCGGTGACCGCGAAGCACCACGTGATCCGATCGCGGCACGTCAGCTCGGACACCCGCGACCGTTGCCTGAACCAGAGCTCCACCTCGAGACCGTCGTCGGTCACGTACTCGGCTGAGACAGTGCCCTCCTGGTGCTCGGCGTCCCGCAGGTCGACGACCGGGTCCTCGGCGCTGACCGCCGTCAACTCGGCCCCGACGGCCTCCTCGAGGACGTTCGTCAGCTCCGGCCACGCCTCCGCGACGGCGGCGAGCTCGACGCCGCTGGTGAGGTCGGCGGGGTCCAGGTCGGCGGCCGCCGCGAGCACCGCATCACCGATGGCCTCGCCCTCGGCGCGGTCCAGCGCCGACGCAGGGTGCGGGTCGTCCGGCGGCGGCTGGTCGGAGCCGGCCGATCTGGGCGGATGGACGGCCCAGCGCACCGTGACGGAGACATCGTCGTTCTCCGCGAGCACCTCTGACGCCACGAAGCCGTTCAGATCGCCGGCGGCCCGGTACACGCCGTTGTCGTCGCGGCCCTCCTCGCAGTTCAGCCACTGGCCCGGCATGCCGTCGTACAGGCCCGGCTCGCTGCACGGCCGGTACTCGGGCAGGTCGGTCCGGGTCGGCTCCAGCGTCACGGCGAGATCGAAGCTCACCCCGCTGCCGCCGCGGATCAGCGTCACGTCGATGATCGGGCCGGTTGCCGGCGCGGCCTCGTCCCCCGATTCCTCGATGGAGGCGACCTCGACGTCGGCCGGCAGCGCCGGCTCGATCGCGTCCCACATGCGCTGCTTGACCGGGTCGGCGCCGATCTGCGGCGGGTAGTCGGCCGGGTCGCCCGCCACGACGTCGTCGCGGTCGTCGTCGAGGACGGCCGGGAGCGTCGCCGCGCCGAGGCCGGCGACCGCCAGGACGGCCACGCCACCGGCGATGCGGCGGCGCCACAGCCGCCGCACCCGGGCGCGCCCGCGGGACACGTCCTCGTCGGCGACGACCGGGTCAGCCGGCTCGCCGGTCAGCGTCTTCTGGAACAGGTCCCTGAGGCTGGGTTCGGTCATCACGCCTCCTTCGATTCGGCGAAGGCCTCGGAGCCGAGCACGTCGCGCAGCCGGTCCAGGCCGCGCGCCGTCTGGCTCTTGACGTTGCCGGTGCTGCAGTCGAGGAGGTCGGCGACCTGCTCGACCGAGAGGTCCTCCCAGAACCGCAGCACGAGCGTCGCCCGCTGCCGCGGCGGGACGACCGCCAGGGCCGCCAGCAGCCGCTCCCGCGTGTACGGGTCCCCGGCGTCCGCCGGGTCAGCGGCGGCGAAGTCCGGGACGACGTCGACGGCATGCTCGCGCCGCCACGGCCGCCGGGTCCCGTCGATGTGGGCGTTGACGAGGACCCGCCGGGCGTATGCGAGCAGGTCGTCGCCGCGGTACAGCCGCCGCCACGACACGTACAGCTTGGTCAGCGCCTCCTGGACGAGGTCCTCCGCGGCGTGCCAGTCGCCCGTCAGCAGGAAGGCGGTTCGCAGCAGCGCACGGCGCCTGGCGGTGACGAAGTCCTTGTATGACGCCTCGTCCGCTGCGTGCATCCACCGCCTCCGCTGCCGTTCCGGGTGAGGTCCTCACCGGGTGCACGGAACGGCGGTCGCTCCGGGTTGCATCGCTGCGTCCCAGGAACGGTTCAGATGCGGCAGGCCAGGATCTCCGTCACCAGGATGGCCCGCGCGCCGACCGCCCACAGGTCGTCCATCACCTTCTGCGCCTCGGACCGCGGCACCATGGCCCGGACGGCGACCCAGCCCTCGCGGTGCAGCGGCGACACCGTCGGCGACTCGAGGCCCGGAGTGAGCGCGCTGGCCTCGTCGACGTGGTCGGCGCGGATGTCGTAGTCCATCATCACGTAGCCGCGGGCGACCATGACGCCGTTGAGGCGGCGCAGCAGCAGGTCGATGGCGGACGGACGCTCGCCGCCGGCGCGGGCGATGAGGACGGCCTCGGAGCGCAGGATCGGCTCGCCGACGACCTCGAGCCCGGCCTGCCGCAGCGTCGTCCCGGTCTCGACGACGTCAGCGATGACGTCGGCGACGCCCAGCTGCACGGCCGTCTCGACGGCGCCGTCGAGCCGAACCACCGACGCGTCGACGCCGCGGTCGGCGAGGTAGTCGCGCAGCAGACCCGGGAACGACGTGGCGACCCGCAGGCCGCCGAAGTCGGACACCTTCTCCGCGGTGCCCGGCCGCGTCGCGAAGTGGAAGCTGGAGCCGCCGAAGCCGAGCGGCAGCAGCTCCTCGGCCGACGCACCGGAGTCGAGCAGCAGATCGCGCCCCGTGATCCCGGCGTCGACCGTTCCCGCACCGACGTACACCGCGATGTCGCGCGGACGCAGGTAGAAGAACTCGACGTCGTTGTCGGGGTCGCGCAGCACCAGCTCGCGGCCGCCGTCGGCGCGCTGCCGGTAGCCGGCCTCGCGCATCATGTCGGCGGCCGGTCCGGACAGCGAGCCCTTGTTGGGCACGGCGATGCGAAGAGTCATGTCAGAGCCTTTCGTAGACGTCGGCGAGGGTGATGCCGCGGGCGAGCATGAGCACCTGAACGTGGTAGAGCAGCTGCGAGATCTCCTCGGCCGCTCGTTCGGTGCTCTCGTGCTCTGCCGCCATCCACGCCTCGGCGGCCTCTTCCACGACCTTCTTGCCGACGTGATGGACCCCATGGCGGACCGCCTCGACGGTGCCGGAACCGGCCGCACCGGACTCCACCTTCGCCGACAGCTCGACCCAGAGGTCCTCGAAACTCTTCACGTCGCACAAGGGTACGGAAACGGTGGCCCTCGCCGCCGCCCGGTTCACGAGGCGGACAGTCCGGGCCGCGCGACCAGCGCGCTTCCGCCCGCATCCGGCCCGCCTCGGGCGTCACCCACCAGCGGGCGAGCCGTCTCCGTCCGCGTCAGGCGTAGCAGGCGCGCAACGCGACGACCGTGGCCAGCGCGGCCTGCGTCGCCTCGTAGCCCTTGTCCTCCTTGGACCCCGGGAGCCCGGCCCGCGCCAGCGCCTGCGCTTCGTCGTCGCAGGTCAGGACGCCGAAGCCGACCGGCACCCCGGTGTCGACCGCGACCCGGGTGAGGCCGTCGGTGGCCGCCTGGCAGACGTAGTCGAAGTGCGGCGTCTCGCCCCGGACCACCACGCCGAGCGCCACGACCGCCTCGTAGTTGGCCCGCGCCAGCCGCGCCGCGACGACCGGCAGCTCGAACGAGCCGGGCACCCGCAGGATCAGCGGGTCGTGCACCCCGGCCTCGTCCAGCGCCCGCTGCGCACCGGCGATCAGGCCGTCCATGACCTGCTGATGCCACAGCGACGCGACGACCGCGACCCGGAGGTCGCCCACCTTGCCCACCTGCAGTTCGGGCGCGCCCTGACCACTCATCGTCCGGTGTCCTCTCGTTCCGCGGAATCCTCAGAGCCTGGCAGATCGCCCAGGTCGTGGCCCATGCGGTCCCGCTTCGTCGTCAGGTACCGCAGGTTCTCGGGGTTGACGGCGACCGGCAGCTCGACCCGCTCGGCCAGCTTGAGCCCGTATCCCTCGACGCCGGTCAGCTTGGCCGGGTTGTTCGTCATCAGCGCGATGGTGTGCACCCCGAGGTCGGCGAGGATCTGCGCGCCCGTCCCGTAGTCGCGGCCGTCGGCGGGCAGGCCCAGCTCGACGTTGGCGTCGACGGTGTCGAGGCCGCCGTCCTGCAGCTCGTACGCCTGCAGCTTGTGCGCCAGCCCGATGCCGCGGCCCTCGTGGCCGCGCAGGTACACGACGACGCCGCGGCCGGCGCCGGCGACGAGGTCCATGGCGGCGCGCAGCTGCGGGCCGCAGTCGCAGCGCAGCGAGCCGAACGCGTCGCCCGTCAGGCACTCGGAGTGCAGCCTGACCAGCACCGCCTCGTCGCCCACCGCGTCGGCACCGACGTCGCCCATGACCAGCGCGACGTGCTCGCTCCCGTCGAGGACGTCGCGGTAGGCGTGCGCCGTGAACGTGCCGTGAGCCGTCGGCAGGCGGGTCGTGGCGACCCGTTCGATCTGCCGCTCGGTGCGGCGGCGGTACCGGATGAGGTCGGCGATCGAGATCATCGCCAGCCCGTGCTCGTCGGCGAACTCGCGCAACGCCGGCGCCCGCATCATCGAGCCGTCGTCGTGGACGATCTCGCACAACACGCCCGCGGGCGTCAGGCCGGCCAGCCGGGCGAGGTCGACCGCGGCCTCGGTGTGACCGGGACGGGTGAGCACGCCGCCCTCGCGCGCACGCAGCGGGAACACGTGACCCGGCCGGCTGAGCTCGTACGCCTCCGTCGCGGAGTCGGCCAGCACCCGCGCCGTGTGGGCGCGCTCGGCCGCGGAGATGCCGGTCGTGATACCGTGCCGCGCGTCGACGGACACGGCGAACGCGGTGCCCTTGCGGTCCTCGTTGACGACGGTCATCGGCGGGAGGTCGAGCCGGTCCAGTTCGCCGCCGAGCATCGGGACGCAGATGACGCCCGACGTGTGCCGGATGGTGAAGCCCATCAGCTCCGGCGTGGCCTTGGCAGCGGCGAAGATCAGGTCGCCCTCGTTCTCCCTGTCCTCGTCGTCGACGACGACCACCGCCTTGCCCGCGGCGATGTCGGCGATCGCCCGCTCGACGGTGTCCAGTTGCACGGTCATGCGTCCACCTCTGTCGTGTTCTCGCCGGTCCCGCCCGTTCCGCCGGCCTCGCCGGCCTCGCCCGCTCCGCCGGCCTCGCCCGCTCCGCCGGCCTCGCCGGTTCCGCTGGCCCCGCGCTTCTCGCTCGCCAGGAGCCGCTCGACGTACTTCGCGACCACGTCGACCTCGAGGTTCACGCCGTCGCCCGGTTGCCGCCGGCCGAGCGTCGTCAGCTCGAGCGTGGTCGGGATGAGGCTCACCTCGAACCAGTCGGCGCCGAGCCCGGACACCGTCAGCGAGACGCCGTCGACGGCGATCGATCCCTTCTCCGCGACGTAGCGCAGCAGCCCGGCGGGCGCCTCGACGCGCACGACCTCCCAGCGGCTGCCCGGCGTGCGCGACACCACCGTGCCGACGCCGTCGACGTGGCCCTGCACGATGTGGCCGCCGAGCCGGTCGCTGGCCCGCACCGCCCGCTCGAGGTTGACGACGTCGCCGGTGCCCAGCTTCGCCAACGTGCTGCGGTCGAACGTCTCGCGCATGACGTCGACGGTGAAGGTGTCGCCGTCGATGGCGGTGACGGTCAGGCAGACGCCGTCGACGGCGATCGACGCGCCGTGCACGGCGTCCTCGGCGACCTTCGGGCCGCGGACGGTGAGCCGCCCGTCGTCGGCGTCGCCCTCGATGGCGACGAGCTCGCCCAGTTCCTCGACGATCCCGGTGAACATGGCCTCACGCCTTCCTGTGGTCGTGCGGGGTTGCGGTGATGCGCAGATCGGGCCCGACCATCCGCACGTCGGCGACGTCCAGCCTGATCGCGGCGTCGATGGTGTTCACGCCGGCGTCGGCCAGCGCGGCCGGTCCGGCGCCGAGCAGAGCGGGCGCGACGTAGCCGACGACCCGGTCGATCAGACCGGCCCGCCAGAACGCCCCGGCCAGCGTCGGGCCGCCTTCGAGCAGCACGTAGCGCTGGCCGCGCTCGTAGAGCTGGGTCAGCAGCCTGGTGAGGTCGACGCGCCCGTCAGCGGTCGCCCCGACCTCCTCGGCCGTCGCGATCCACGTCTCCGCCTCGTCGTCGCGCACCCGCGCCGACGCCGGCGTCGTCCCCCCACTGTCGACGACGACCCGCAGCGGCTGCACCACTGCCGGCCCGCCCGGCGGCAGGGCACCCTGCGGCGCGCTGACGCCGCCTGCCCCAGCGCCGGTCACGGCAACGCCGCCGCCTGCCCCAACGCCGCTACCTGTCCCAGCGCCACCGCGAACCGCGTCGCCGGCGTCGAGCACGACAGCACCGCCATCGCCGGTCACAGCGCCGCCGCGGCCCGCCTCAGCGCCACGAGCCGCTGCGCCGCCGTCGCGAGCCGAACCGCCGTCGCCGGGCAGACCGTGGACGCGGGCCGGCCGTGCGTCGTCGGGGACGTGGGCCGGCGGCAGGTCGCCGGAGACGTGCCCAGGCGGCAGGTCGCCGGGGACGTGGGCCGGCGGCAGGTCGCCGGAGACGTGCCCAGGCGGCAGGTCGCCGGAGACGTGCCCAGGCGGCAGGTCGCCGGAGACGTGCCCAGGCGGCAGGTCGTCGGCGCTGGTCTCCGTGACAGCCGGGTCGGCCGGGTCGAGCCGGACGGTGAGCTGCGGATCGTCCGCCCGCACGGTCCCCGCCCCGACGACCACGGTGTCGACCGCGGCGCGGAGCCGGTGCACGTCAGCACGGGCCTCGGGTCCGGTGATCCAGCGGCTGGTGCCGTCGGCGGCCGCGCTCCTCCCGTCGAGCGTCGCGGCGAACTTCCAGACCACGAACGGCCGATGGGTGCGGAACGGCGTGAGCCAGCGCGCGTTCGCCTCGGCCGCCTCGTCCGTCAGCACGCCCAGCTCCACGTCCACGCCGTGCGCCCGCAGCGTCGCCGCTCCCCCGGCGGCGGCCGGGTTCGGATCGGCGACGGCCACTACCACCCGCGCGACGCCGGCCGCGAGCAGCGCCTGCGTGCACGGTCCGGTGCGCCCGGTGTGGTCGCACGGCTCCAGCGTCACGACGGCGGTGCCGCCACGGGCTCGTTCGCCGGCCTGGGTGAGGGCGTTGACCTCGGCATGCGGGCCGCCGGGCCAGGCGTGCCAGCCCTCGCCCACCGTCGCGCCGGTCGCGTCGAGGACGACGCAGCCGACGTCGGGGTTGGGTGGCGTCGTGGAGGCGCCGTTCAGGGACAGCTCGATGGCGCGGCGCATGGCCGTCAGCTCCACCGGACTCGCCACCGGACCCTCCTCGCCTCATCGGGCGAGCTCCGGGGCGGACGCGGGTGCGCCACAGACGACCGGCTCGGCGGTACGGACGCGCACCAGGACGCGACCCGCCGAGACGGCCGCGCGTGCTACCTCCCATCCGGACTTTCACCGTCGGTCCCGGAGTTCCACCGGGTCAACCGTCCGTCGCCCGCTGGTGCGGACGCCGACCGGGTCGCGGACTGTCACCGCCGGTTCGGATTTTCACCGACCCCGGAGCACGCGTCGTGTCTCTTGAAGCCTAACCTCCACCGCGCGGAACGCATTCCCCGGCCACACTCCGTGCTTCTTCTCACATGGGGATCACCTCCTGACCCTTATCACCTCGTCGCCAGAACCGTGTCGCATCCGCCCAGCTCAGACCCCCTCCCAGTTGTCGGCGGCCGACGGCGCCAGGGCCGACCAGACGTCGGCGAGCGCGGGCACGTCGACGGTGAGCGGCCACGGGTGGTCGGTGCTGAACCTCGCCGACGTGGCCGGGGTGCGTTCCGTGTACGCGCCCGTCGCCGCGTCGCGGCGCAGCTCGGTGACCTCGACATCGGGCGGGCGGCGCCGCGGGGTCACGATCCAGTACGCAGGCACGCCCGCCCGCGCGTACAACGCCCGCTTCGTCACGGTGTCGCGCAGCGCCGACGTGGACGACACCACCTCGACCACCAGCGTCAGCGCACCGACCGGGATCGGTGTGGTCTCGGCCAGCGCCACCTGCGCCACCACGACGTCGGGCCGCACCTCGTCGTGCTCGCCGATGTGCACCGGCTGGCCGCGATCGACGACGAGCGGACTGCCCCGGTTGGCGACCTCGAGGGTGTTCGCCAGCCACCGCCAGACCGCGGTCTCGGCGACGGACGGCGGCGGCGACACCTGGACGCACCCCTCGATGACCTCGTAGCGCGGCCCGCCGTCGGGCAGGGCACGAAGGTCGGCGGCGCGGTAGCCGCGTGATCCGGGCGAGTGGGCCAGCAACTGGGCAACGTTCACGACGACTCCTCGGGGTGCTGCACGCCTGCCGGCGGAGCGCGGACGATCCGCGCCTCACACCACGCTAAGCAGCTCGAACGCCGATTGTCGCCTCGAAATCGCGGCTCGGCGGTTGCCCGTTTCCGGGCAAGTCTGCCCGAGCGAATCGAGTCCGTCCGGGCTAACTTCCGGGCTAACTCCCGACCTTGCGAAACGCCGGAAAGCACGCTCAGCGAGGCCGGGATTTCCTGTGAGTCCGGCCGCCGCAGCCCGTTCTGCCCCGGCCGGACGCCGGGCAACCGGCCCCACCGCGCGCCCGGCTCACAGGGTTCTCCCAGAAGCTCCCCGGAACCGCCCGGATCGGCCGGTCACGATCGCCTCATGACGACGATCGAGCTACGCGGACTGACCAAGCGCTACGGACCCGACATCGTGGTGGACGACGTCTCGTTCACCGTCGAACCCGGCCAGGTGACCGGGTTCCTCGGGCCGAACGGCGCCGGCAAGTCCACCACGATGAAGATGATCACAGGGCTGGCCGCGCCGACCCACGGATCGGTGACGATCGGCGGCCGCCGCTACCGCGACCTGCCCGTCCCGCTGACGACGGTCGGCGCGCTGCTCGACGCCGGCGCCGTCCACGGTGGCCGGACCGCCCGCGACCACCTGCTGGCGCTCGCACTGAGCAACGGGCTGCCCCGCCGCCGGGTCGACGAGGTGCTCGCACGGACCGGGCTCGACGGCGTGGCCGGCAAGCGCGCCGGCGGGTTCTCGCTGGGCATGCGGCAGCGGCTCGGGATCGCGGCGACCCTGCTCGGCGACCCGCAGGCGCTGATCTTCGACGAGCCGGTGAACGGGCTGGACCCCGAGGGCATCCGCTGGATCCGCGACCTGATGCGCACGCTCGCGCGGGAAGGGCGGTCCGTGCTGGTGTCCAGCCACCTGATGAGCGAGATGGCGCAGAGCGCCGACCACCTCGTCGTCATCGGCCGTGGCCGGGTCATCGCGGACACCGGCATGAGCGAGTTCCTGCGCGCCAGCGGCGAGGGCACCGTCCTCGTCCGCACGCGCGAGCCGCGCGCGTTCGCCGTGCGGCTGACCGCCGCCGGCGCCACCGTGCGCGAAGGGCTGGAGTCGTCGCTGGTCGTGTCGGGCATGAGCAGCGACGACGTCGGCGCGCTCGCCGCCTTCCACGGCGTGGCCCTGAGCGAGCTCACCCCGCAGCGCGCCTCCCTCGAGGACGCCTTCATGGAGCTGACCAGGGACAGCGTCCAGTATCAGGGGGTGGCCGCATGAGCACACTGGTCACGGCGCCAGCGGTGACGTTCGCCGACACCCTGCGCGCGGAGTGGGTCAAGCTCCGCAGCCTCCGGTCGACGTGGTCGACGCTGGCCTGCCTCTTCGGCGTCGGGCTCGGCGTCACGGCGCTGGCGATGAGCTCGGCCGGGACCGACTACGCGGACGCCTCCGCGGCGGAGCGGGCCGCCTGGGACCCGACCAACCTCAGTCTGACGACGTACATCGTCGCGCAGCTGATCATCGGCGTCCTGGGCATCCTGATCGTCACATCCGAGTACGCCACCGGCCTGATGCAGACGTCGCTGATGGCGACGCCGCGCCGGAGCCGGCTGCTGGCGGCCAAGGTCGCGGTGGCCGCCGCGGTCGCCGTCGTGGCCGGTCAGCTGCTGATGCTCGCGTCGTTCCTGCTCGGGCAGGCGATGCTGAGCGCGCAGGACGTGCCGTCGGCGTCGCTCGGCGATCCCGGCGTGCTGGCGGCCGTCGGCGGCGGCGGGCTGTACCTGACGGCGATCGCGCTGCTCGCGGCCGGTCTGGGCACGATCATGCGGGCGACGGCGGGTGCGCTGGCCACACTCGTCGGGATCGTGTTCCTGGTGCCCGCGCTCGCCGGGCTGTTCCCGTCGTGGCTGCAGGGTCTGGTCGACGTGTGGCCGACGCGGGGTGCGGCCGCGGTGTTCGCGACGGTGCCGGACCCCGAGTATCCGCACCCCTGGCTGAACCTGGGCGGGATGTGCCTGGGCGTGGTCGCCGTGCTGGTCGCGGCGTTCGTCGTCTTCCGTCGCCGCGACGTGTGACGTGGCACCGCGGCCAAAGGACGTCGGCGCCGGCCTGGTCGCGGGCGCGGCGGCGCTGCTGACGATGGCGGGCGTCGCCGCGGCCGGGCTGCTGCTGCTCGACGCGGGCCGGATCGGCGCGACCGGCGAGCTGACGGCGACCGTGGTCGCGCTGGCCGCGGGTGGCCGGGCGGCGCTGACGACGACGGCGCCGGGCGAGCTGCCGATCCCGCTGCGTGCGGGGGTCGAGGTGCTGCCGCTGGGGGTGACGCTGGCGGGCGCGGTGGTGCTCGGCGTGCTGGTGCTGCGACGGGGCCGGGACGGGTTCGGCGTGCGGGCCGCTTCCGCGACGGTGGCCGTGGCGGCCGGGCTGCTGGCGGTGGCGCAGCTGGCCGGCGGGACCGTGACGGTCTCGCTCCCGGCCGACGCGGCGGCGGGGCGGTCGTCGGCAGACGGGTGCCTGGACGGCGGCGGGTTGCCGTTCGGCGCGGGTGGATCGGCAGGTCCCTTGGAGGTCGGGTACTCGGTGACGGGCGGTCCGGTGGCGGTGACCGGCGCGGCAGGTGCGTTGGCCGTCGTCGGTGTGGGTTGGCTGGTGCTGCGGTTCGGCGGATCGGCGCGGCGGACGCGGGCCGGGTGGTGGGCGGTGGCCGGAGCCGTCGTCGTCGGGATGGGGATGGTGGCCGCCGGAGCGTCGGGCGGGCGCCAGGCCGCGGGCGGGGTGCTGCTGATGCTGCCGCTCGCGGTGGCCGGCGCGCTGCCGGCCGGGCTCGGGGTGCCGGTGACGGTGCGGGCGGACGGCCTGCTGGGGTGCGCGTTGGACGGCGCCGCGCCGATGGTCTCGACGACGCCGCTGCGGTGGGTGTCGGGGGCGGCACTGCTCGCGCTCGGCGTGCTCGTCACCGCGAAGGCACGGAGGCAGGGAGGCCGGGCGCCGCACGTCAGAACCTGGCGCGAGTTGATGGTCGTCGGTGGGATGGCGGTGTCGACGGGGGCAGGGCTGGCCGCGATGACGCTGCTCACGACAGTGAACGTCGACGTGGGCGTGGGCGGGCTGGACCTCCTCGACGCCGGCCTGGGCGCCGACCCGGCAGCAGCACTCGCCGTCGGTGCGGCGGTGGGCGCCGTCGCGGGCGCGGCCGGAGTCGCCGTCGTCCGGGCGGCAGGGGCGCTGTCTTCACTACCCTGGCGACCGTGGAAGGACCGGGCCCGGCCATGACGTCCCAGCGGCTGCTCGTGGTCGACGACGAGGCGACGGTCAGGGAGTTGCTGTCGGCGGCGCTGCGCTTCGCCGGGTTCGGGGTGTCCTCCGCGGCGACCGGCGCCGAGGCCGTCGCGGCGGCACGACAGGAACCGCCCGACCTGGTCCTGCTGGACGTCATGCTGCCGGACATGGACGGCTTCGAGGTGGTCCGCCGGCTGCGCGAGGCCGCGACCGGGAGCAGGGGGCCCGTGCCCGTCCTCTTCCTGACCGCCCGCGACCGCCAGGCCGACAAGGTCACCGGCCTCTCGCTGGGCGCCGACGACTACGTGACCAAGCCGTTCGACCTGGAGGAGCTGATCGCCCGCATCCGCGCGATCCTACGCCGCACGTCGGGCAACCCCGCCGACCTCCTCCGGACCGGGCCGCTGACGCTGGATCCGGCGGGCCACCAGGTGACCCGCGACGGCGCCGCCGTCCGCCTGTCCCCCACCGAGTTCCGGCTGCTCAGATACCTGATGGAGAACGCCGGACAGGTGGTGTCGAAGGCGCAGATCCTCGACCGCGTCTGGCGCTACGACTTCGGCGGCGACGCCAGCATCGTCGACACCTACATCTCGTACCTGCGCCGGAAGATCGACGCGGAGGAACCGAAACTGATCCGGACCGTGCACGGGGTCGGCTACGTGCTGCGGGAACCGCGGTGAGGCGGCTGTCGCTGCGGTCGCGGCTGCTGCTGCTGACCTCGGGGCTGCTGCTGGCCGGACTGACGCTGATCAGCGCGGTCGTCGCGAACAACCTGGAGCGCTACCAGCTGGACCGCATCGACGGCCAGCTCGAATCGCTCACCGCGATCCTGACCAGCGTCTCGGCCGGCGGCCCGCCGCAGCCGATCGACACCGAGGGCCGGCCGGAGCTGCTGGACGCCGCGCTCGACCTGATCGGCGCGCCGTACCTCGTGTACCTCGACGCGGACGGGACGGTCGCGGGCGGGCTGCGCACGTCTGGCCTGGACAGCGGTGAGCTGCCGGCAACCGACGAGCTGATCGGGCTGTCCGACGGCACCCCGGTCAGCCTCCCGGCGGCCGACGGCGACGGGCGGTGGCGGGCGGTCGGCGTGTCCGCGGCCGGCTGGGACGGGACGGTCGTCGCGGCGGCCCCGCTGGACACGGCGGACGCGACGATCGACCGGCTCCGCGTGACGAGCATCGTCAGCGGCGCCGTCCTGCTGGTGCTGCTGACGGCGATCGGCTGGCTGGCGCTGGGCCGGGGGCTGCGCCCGCTGCGCCGCATCGAGCACACGGCGGCCGCGATCGCCGGCGGCGACCTCACGCAGCGCGTCCCCGGCCTCGCCGCGCCGAGCACCGAGGTCGGGCATCTCGCGGCGTCCCTCAACACCATGCTCGGCCAGCTGGAACGCGCCTTCGCCGACCGAGCCGAGGCCGAGGCGCGCATGCGCACGTTCCTGTCGGACGTGAGCCACGAGCTGCGCACGCCGCTGGTCGGCATCAAGGGCTCGGCCGAGCTGTACCGCATGGGCGCGCTGCCCGAGCGCGCCGACGTCGACGCGGCGATGCTGCGGATCGACCGTGAGGCCACCCGGCTGGCGGCGCTGACGGAGGACCTGCTGCTGCTGGCCCGGCTGGACGAGGCGCCCGAGGGCCAGCTGGACCGCGCGCCGATGGACCTGCGCACGCTGGCCGGCGACGCCCGGCACGACCTGCGCGCGCTCGACCCGTCCAGAACGGTGGAGCTGACCGGCCCGGACGGCGACGGCGCGCCGGGCCCGGCCCCGGTCGACGCCGACGAGGACCGGCTGCGGCAGGTCGTCGCGAACCTCGTCGGCAACGCCGTCGCGCACACGCCGCCGGGCAGCGCCGTCCGCATCGGCGTCGGCACCGTCGACAGCCGGTCGGTGCTGGACGTCGTCGACGACGGCCCGGGCCTGACCGCCGAGCAGGCGGACCGCGTCTTCGACCGGTTCTACCGGGCCAACCGCTCGCGCGACCGGTCCGGCGGCGCCAGCGCGGGGCTCGGGCTGTCGATCGCCCGCTCGCTGGCCCGCGCTCACGGCGGCGACGTCGAGGTGCGGACGCGGCTCGGCGACGGCGCCCGCTTCCGCCTGACGCTTCCGCTGGCGGAGCCGGAGGACTAGTGCGCGGCCTTCGCCGCCAGCTCGCGCAGCTCGGTGACGGCGGCCGCGGCGTCCTCGGCGCCGTACACGGCCGACCCGGCGACGAACACGTCCGCCCCGGCGTCGGCGCAGCGCTCGATCGTCTCGGCCGACACGCCGCCGTCGACCTGGATCCAGACGTCCAGCCCGGACCGCGACACCAGCTCGCGCGCCCGCCGGATCTTCGGCAGGCACACGTCGAGGAACGGCTGGCCGCCGAACCCGGGCTCGACCGTCATGACCAGCAGCATGTCGATCTCGGGCAGGAGGTCGGCCCACGGCTCGACGGGGGTGGCCGGACGCAGGCCGACGCCGGCCCGCGCCCCGTGCCGGCGCAGCTCACGGGCCAGCCGGACCGGCGCGGCGGCCGCCTCGGCGTGGAACGTGACGTTGTGCGCGCCGGCCTCGGCGTACCCCGGCGCCCACCGGTCCGGCTCGTCGATCATCAGGTGGCAGTCGACGAGCCGGTCGGTGCGGGCCAGGATCGCCTCGACGATCGGCAGGCCGAGCGTGAGGTTGGGGACGAAGTGGTTGTCCATGACGTCGACGTGCACGAGGTCGGCGTCGCCCAGGCGGGCGATCTCGGCCTCGAGGTTGGCGAAGTCGGACGACAGGATGCTCGGCGCGATCTGAATCCCCACGAGCGCTCAGGTTACTCGTGCGAGCCCGCGCTCACCGGCGTCCGGTGGTGCCGCAGCACGACCAGGGCCTGGACGGCGGCCGCGACCACCATCAGCGCGCCGACCACGCTGGTCACCTCGACGGCCCGGGTGAAGGCGTCCTCGGCGGCTGTGACCAGGGCGGATGCCGCCGGCGACGGCAGTGTCCCGGCGAGGTCGACCGCACCGCCCAACGTCTCGCGCGCCTGCGCCAGCGTGGCGCCGTCGACGCCGCTCACCGCGCCCAGCGACGACCCGTACACCGCGGTCAGCAGGCTGCCGAGCACCGCGGTGCCCATGCCGCCGCCGACCTCGTACGCCGTTTCCGACACGGCCGCGGCGGCGCCGGCGCGATCCGGGTCGACGGCGCCCATGATGACGTTGTTGGTGATCGTCTGCACCAGCCCGACACCGCCGCCGACCAGCACGAACGCCACCACCACCAGCCCGGCGCCGAGGTCGCGGCCGGCCAGCACCATCAGCGCGAACCCGGCCGCCACGACCATCAGCGCGCCGAACAGCAGGTACGGCATCGGCAGCCGGCGCATCAGCGGCACCGCGAACAGGCCGGTCGCGATCGCCAGCGCCAGGCCCGGCACCAGCACGAGCGCCGCCCGCAGCGGCTGCATGCCCAGCACGATCTGCAGGTACTGGGTCATGAAGAACAGCGCGCCGATCATCGCGAACGTCGTCAGCAGGTTCGTCATGACCGATGCCCGGAACGCGGGCCGCGCGAACAGGCCGAGGTCCAGCAGCGGCGTCTCGAGCTGCCGCTGCCGCCGGACGAACGCGACGCCGACCAGCACGCCGGCCACCAGCGCGGCGCCGTACCCGAGCGACGGCCCGTGCTTGACCAGTCCCTTGATGCCGTACACCGCGAGCAGCATCGCGACCAGCGACAGCCCGGCGCTCGGCAGGTCGTAGCGGCCCGGCGCGGGGTTGCGCGACTCGGGCACCAGGAACGGCGCGAAGATCAGCAGCAGCGCCAACACCGGCAGCGCGACCAGGAACACCGAGCCCCACCAGAAGTGCTCGAGCAGCCAGCCGCCGACGATCGGGCCGAGCGCGGCTCCGGCGGAGAACATCGTGGCCCAGATGGCGATCGCGAGCGTCCGCTGCCGCGCGTCGTGGAAGATGTTGCGGATGAGCGACAGTGTCGACGGCATGAGCGTCGCCCCGGCCACGCCGAGCAGGGCGCGCGCCACGATCAGCATCTCCGGCGATGTCGCGTACGCCGCCAGCACGGACGCCACGCCGAACGCCGTCGCGCCGGCCAGCAGCAGCTTGCGCCGTCCGATCCGGTCGCCGAGCGTGCCGGCCGTCACCAGCAGGCCCGCGATCATGAAGCCGTACACGTCGACGATCCACAGCAGCTGGGTGCCCGTCGGCGCGAGATCCTCGCTGAGGTGCGGGACGGCGAAGCTGAGCACCGTCATGTCGACCGAGATGAGCAGGACCGGCAGCAGCAGCACGACGAGGGCGCCCCATTCCCGCGGCCCCGCCAGCACTCGCTGCTCCATCATCGTCATCGCAACACCTCCGAGGTAAGCTAAACCGTCCGGACGGTACAGTAACACCGTCAGAATCGAGGTTCATCCCTGATGCCGCGCCCTTCTTCTCGCGATCGCATCCTCGACGCGCTGGAGCGCATCCTCGTCGACTCGGGCCTGCACGCGGTGACGCTGGAGTCCGTCGCCGCGAAGGCCGGCGTCTCGAAGGGCGGCCTGCTCTACCACTTCCCCAGCAAGGAAGCGCTGATCACCGGACTGGCCCGGCGGCTGGCCGAGGCGGTCGAGGCGGAGTTCGAACAGGCCGAGCGCACCGACGACGTCGTCGGGTTCTTCCTGCGCACCTCGGTGCCGTCGTCCGAGGACGGCGCCGTCTACTGGTCGCTGCTGGCGGCGCTGCGCACCAACGACGTCGCCAGCGAGGAGGCCCGGCGGCTGGTGATGTACTGCTTCGTCCGGTGGGCGGAGATCCTGCGCGAGCACATCGACGACCCCGTGACGGCCGAGATCGTGCGGCTGGTCGGCGACGGCCTGTACCTCAGCGCGCTGGCCGGGCTGCCGATGCCGGACCCCGCCCTGCTGGACGAGCTCCGGCAACGGCTGACGCGCGACGCGACGGCGGGCACGTCGTGACGTACGCCGCGCCGGGCCGTAGGTAGACCCCTCCCGGCCCGGGTGGGGCCCACCCTACGGGCGGGCACCGACAACCACGCGCGACGACGACCTCGCCCGCCGACCTCACGCCACGGCCTCACCCGCCGAACGCGCGCGACGCCCCCGCCCGCCGACCCCGCCCGCCGGCCTCACACCACGACCGGCTGGACGAGGGACTCTCCCAGCTAGGAGACGACTGCCGGCTCGACGTCGACCGGGAGCTGCGTCTCCTGCTGGCGGCTGACGGCCGCCGCGACGAGCCCGGTGAACAGCGGGTGCGGGCGGGTCGGCCGCGACTTCAGCTCCGGGTGCGCCTGGGTGGCGACGAAGAACGGGTGGACGTCGCGGGGCAGCTCGACGAACTCGACCAGCGTGCCGTCGGGCGACGTCCCGGAGACCACGAGCCCGGCCTTGACCAGGCGGTCGCGGTGCTCGTTGTTCACCTCGTAGCGGTGCCGGTGCCGCTCGGTGACGCGGTTCGCGCCGTACAACTCGCGGGCCAGCGTCCCCTCCCCCAGCACCGCCGGGTACGAGCCCAGCCGCATGGTGCCGCCGAGATCACCCTGACCTGAGACGATGCCCTTCTGGTCCTCCATGGTCGCGATGACCGGCTCGGGCGTCTCGGGGTCGAACTCGGCGGAGCTGGCCTGCACCAGGCCGGCCTCGGACCGGGCGTACTCGATGACCATGCATTGCAGGCCGAGGCACAGGCCGAGCGTCGGCAGCTGGTGCTCGCGGGCGTACCGGATGGCGCCGATCTTGCCCTCGATGCCGCGGATGCCGAACCCGCCCGGGATGACGACGCCGTCGACGTCGCCGAGCTGGGCGGCGGCGCCCTCGGGCGTCTCGCACTCGTCGGACGGCACCCAGCGGATGTGCACCTTGGCGTCGTTGGCGAACCCGCCGGCCCGCAGCGCCTCGGTGACCGACAGGTACGCGTCGGGGAGGTCGACGTACTTGCCGACCAGCGCGACGGTGACGTCGTGGCGCGGGTGGTGCACGCGGCGCAGCAGTTCGTCCCACGCCGTCCAGTCGACGTCGCGGAAGGACAGCCCGAGCCGCTTGACGACGTAGGCGTCGAGGCCCTCGGTGTGCAGCACCTTCGGGATGTCGTAGATGGACGGCGCGTCGACGGCGGCCACGACGGCCTCGGCGTCGACGTCGCACATCAGCGAGATCTTCTTCTTCACGCCCGCCGGGATGGGCCGGTCGGACCGGCACACGATGGCGTCGGGCGTGATGCCGACCTGGCGCAGCGCGGCGACGGAGTGCTGCGTCGGCTTCGTCTTCAGCTCGCCCGACGGCGCGAGGTACGGCACCAGCGAGACGTGCAGGAAGAAGCAGCGGTCGCGGCCGACGTCGTGGCGGACCTGCCGCGCGGCCTCGAGGAACGGCAGCGACTCGATGTCGCCGACGGTGCCGCCGATCTCGTGGATGACGACGTCGACGTCGCCGTCGCCGATGGAGATCATGCGGTCCTTGATCTCGTTGGTGATGTGCGGGATGACCTGGACGGTGTCGCCCAGGTACTCGCCGCGGCGCTCCTTCGCGATGACGTCGGAGTACACCTGGCCGGTGGTGACGTTGGCCGACTTGGTGAGGTCGCGGTCGAGGAACCGCTCGTAGTGGCCGACGTCGAGGTCGGTCTCGGCGCCGTCCTCGGTGACGAACACCTCACCGTGCTGGAACGGGTTCATCGTCCCGGGGTCGACGTTGAGGTACGGGTCGAGCTTCTGCATGGTGACCCGCAGGCCGCGGGCGGTGAGCAGGCTCCCCAACGAGGAGGCGGTGAGCCCCTTACCGAGGGAGGAGGCGACTCCTCCGGTCACGAACACATGGGTGGTCGGCTGCAAGGCCAAGAGGGGCTCCCGTGGTCAATCCGTCAACTAGCGGCTCGGCGACGAAACGCTGAACCTTTGCTCCACGGACCTCCAGCCTAACAGTCCCGGAGCACCGCGCGGGCCGACTCGCCGCACCGCGTGTTCGCCGTCGTAGAACTTGATGAGATCTTTCCCCGATCGGGGTGGCTTGCCGATCTTGATCCGGTACGTTTGGCTTCGGCCACTTTCCCCCGTGGTGGCCACCGCCCCCGCCGGACTCGCGGCTGGCGGGGGCGGACCAAGCCTGCGTCAGCGCCCGGTGAGGTCCCGGCAGAGGTCGGCGACCAGCCGGGCGTTGTCGTCCTCGTCGGGCCACGTCTCTGCCTGCTTGCGGCCGCGCTCGCCCAGCTCGGCCCGCGCCCGCGGGTCGTCGAGCAGGGCACTGACGGCCTCGGCGACGGCCGCGACGTCGCCCACGGGCACGATCGTGGCGCCGTCGCCGACCAGCTCGGGCACGCCGCCGGCCGCCGTCGTCACCACGGGCAGGCCCACCTGCATGGCCTCCTGGATGACCAGTGGGCGACCCTCCCAGACCGACGTCAGCACGTAGATGTCCGCGGCGCCCAGCAGGTCGGGGATGTCGGAGCGCCGGCCGAGCAGCCGCACCGGCAGGTCGTCGCGGTCCACGGCCGCGGCCAGCTCGGCCTCCAGGGGGCCGTCTCCGGCCACCACGACCAGCGGCGACGGGATGCGCGCGGCCCAGCGGGCGGCGGCCGCCAGCAGGACGTCCAGGCCCTTCTGCTCGGCCAGCCGGTTCACCGCCAGCAGCAGCGGCCGGTCCCCCGCGCCCAGCTCGGCCCGGACGGCGTCCGCGTCACGCTTCGCAGGCTGCACCCGCGGCGCCGCGACCGGGGCCAGCCGGACGTCCGGGGCGCCGAGCTCGCGGGCCCGGGCGACGAGGTCGGACGAGACGCCGAGCGTGACGTCGGCCCGGCGTGCCGCCAACCGTTCCAGGCCGGCGATCAGCACCCGCTTCGGTCCGGTCGCGATGACGGCGTTGTGCCAGGTGGCCAGCAGCGGGACGCGTCCGGTCCGCCGGCGGCCGAGCGCCAGCCCGGACAGCGCGGCCGCCCGGAACCCGTGCGCGTGCACGACATCGGTGCCGCGGAACGCCCGCCGCAGCCCTCGGACCGCCGCGAGGTCGGCCGGCGGGTTCGGCGCGCTGCCGATGCGGACCGGCGCGAACCGGGCGCCGGCCCCAGTGAAGTCGAACCGTTCCTCGGTCTCCGGCGGGCCGGCCACGCCGACCTCGATGCCGAGCCCGCCCAGCCGCTGCACCAGCGACCGCACGTGCATGCCGACGCCCCCCGCCGTCATGCCGACGACGATCGTCAGCCTCATCGCTCTCCTCTCTCCAGCCCCATGATCATCAATGATCCGACCCCCCATAGGTGGTTGGATCATTGATGATCATGGGCGCAACCCGCGCAGCACCGGCCAGGCCAGGGCGCCCGCGACCACCGTCACCGTCGCCGCGGCCGCCACGCCGGCGACCACCAGCGACACCGCGGACCCCGGCCCGAACGCCGACGCGACCGCCCACCCGGCCGCCCCGCCCGCACCCGCCGCCACCGCGCCCACTACGAACGTCCGCGCCACTCCGGCCAGCGCCACGCCGCCGGAGTCGCGCACCATGCCGGCCAGCAGCAGCACGCCGGCCACGCTCAGCCCGGCCGTGTGCGCCACCCCGAGCGCCGCCGTCGTGCCGTCCTCGCCCACCGACGAGGTCAGCGTGATGGCCAGCACGATGACCACCAGCCAGCCCCCCGCCGTGGCCGCGGCCGCCGTCTTGCCCCGTCCGCGCGCGTACAGGGCCCGGCCCAGGTGCGCGACCAGCCCGTAGCCGACCAGCCCCGGCGCGAACGCCACCAGCGCCCACGCCATGCGCTCCGCCGGCGCGTCGCCGGCGCCGATGGCGGCGAAGAACCGCGCGACGGGCCAGGCGACGGCCGTCAGCACCGCCGCACCCAGCAGCGACACCAGCACGACCGCCCGGGTCGACCGCGCCAGCACCTCCGCGTACGCCGGCCGCGACGTCTCGGCGTGCTCGGACAGCCGCGGGAACGCCGCCGTCGCGATCGGGACCGCCAGCACGGCGTACGGCAGCAGGAACACCATCCAGCTGTTCAGGTAGGTCACCGCGCCGCCGGTGCCGCCGTGCTCGTTCGACATCAGGTACGACGTCAGGTATGCCAGCTGCTGCGCGACCAACGTCACCAGCCCAGCGCCGGCCAGCACGACGGCCCGCCGCCTGACGCCGTCCGGGAAGCGCAGCGTGGGCCGCAGCCCGGTCACCCGCAACAGCATCGGCAGCAGCGTCGCCAGCGCCAGCGCGAGCACCCCGAGCGTCGTCCCGCCGGCCAGCACCAGCTCGTCGCCGCGGTCGACGGTGCCGAGGTCGTTCGCGTCGCCGGTGAACACCGCCCCGAACGCGACGTACGCCCCGGCCACGACCAGGCTCGACACCACCGGCGCCAGCGCCGCCGCCAGGAACCGGCGGTGCGCCTGCAGCGTGCCGGCGGTCACGACGGCGATGCCGTACAGCGGGATCTGCGGCAGGAACAACAGCAGCATGGAGCGCCCGACGGTGACGCCCTCGGAGCCGCCGGCGTCGCCCAGCATGACCTCCATCAGCGGTCCGGCGATCAGCACGCCGAGCAGCGCCACCGGCACCAGCAGCACCAGCGTCCAGCCGAGCAGCGCCGACACCGTCTGCCGGACGTGCTCGTGGTCGCCCCGCCCGGCAGCGGCGGCCAGCAGCGGGACGACGGCGCCGGCCAGCGCGCCGCCGGCGACGATCTCGAAGACGACGTTGGGGATCGCGTTGGCCGTGGCGTACACGCTGCCGAGCAGCGTCTCGCCGACCTGCGACTGGAAGACCAGCTGGCGGCCGAAGCCGACCACCCGGGCGAGCACGCTGACCACGGCGATCAGCGCCGCGCCCCCGGCGATCCCGGCGGCCGCCCCGGCGGCGACCCGGCGCGCGCTCACCGGGTCAGCGCTGGCGGCCGAGGCCGTCGAGCTCGCGCAGCACGGGCGTGCGCTCGATGACCTTGGTGAAGCTGACCTTCTCGCTGGCCAGCGTGAGTCCGGTGACGACGGCGAGGTGCGCCAGCCGCGCGGCCCGCCCCTCGCGGGCGACCAGCGCCAGCCCGAGCAGCGCGCCCAGCGTGTTGGCGCCGGCGTCGCCGAGCATCGTGCGTTCGCCGAGGTCGTCCGGGAGCAGCGCCAGCGCGGTGCCGACGGCGGCCGCGCCGACCGGCGCCGCGGGGCCGCCGAGCACGGCCGGCGCGTGCAGCAGCACGGTCTTGTTGGCCCGGCCGGGCCGGAGGTCGAGCAGGTTCAGCAGGTTCGCGTGGCCGGCGATCGCGGCGCCACCGATGGCGGCGTCGACGACGTTGTCGCTGACCAGCGCCCCGCCGATGACCCCAGCCGCGCCGATGACGCCGATCTTCACGACGCCGCTGGTGACCTCGCCGGACTGCAGCGCGCTGAGGTGGCCGCGCAGCCCCTTGCTGGACGTGCTGCCGAAGAGGTCGTCGTAGAGCCCGACGGCGCCGACGGCGACCGCGGCGCTCACCCCGGCGGTGCGGGCCCGCGCCGTCAGCCCCGGCGCGACGGCGACGCCCGCCGCGGCACCCGCGGCGGCGGCCGGGCCGGCGGCCAGCGTCAGCGTGGAGCCGCGGAAGTTCTTGCGCTCCCACAGCTCGGCGCCGCCGGGCTTCGCGTCACCGATCTTGCGGGCCGCCAGCCAGGCGACCGCGCCCGCGGCGCCCGCCGCGACCAGCGAGCCGACGACGCGCCTCACGACGAGCTCCCCTCGGTGGGCTCGTCGGTGACCGACGCGCCGGGTTCCTCGGGCACCGGCGGCAGCGCGCCGTCGGTCTCGCCGACCACGCCGTACTGGCCGGAGCCGCCACCGGCCTGCTCGCTCAGTGCGAAGACGACGGCCGCGCGGCCGCTGGGCAGGTCGACGGAGTCGACGGTGGACACGACCTCGGCGAGGTCGCCGTTGTCGCGGATGGTGCGCAGCAGGCCGTCCTCGGCGGTCGAGGCGGGACCGGCCACGACGGTGCCGGCGTCGGCGGCGTCGATGCTGCCGACCAGCGTGGCCAGCCGGTCCAGCCGGTCCTCCGCGTCGTCGCCGGAGACGTTGCCCGCGACCAGCACCGCCATGGACGGCGCCACCGACGCGTCCTGCTCGAGCGTGATGAGGTCGGACTCCTCGAACGCCGTGACCGTGGCGGTGTCGATGGTCTCGTGCGAGGCGCCGGGCTCGGTGGGCGGCGCCATCAGCGCGGACGCCAGCACGGCGGCGCCGCGGGCGTAGCCGCCGCCCTCGGTCGGCAGCTCGGTGCCGGACGACACGAGCTCGGTGGCCAGCTCGTCGAGAGTCGGCTCGGAGTCGGGGTCGGTCCACGTCGGCTCGATGCGCACGGTGAGGTCGGCCGTCGCGCCGGCCTGCGCCAGCGTGTCGCGCACGGCGGTGACGGTCTCTTCGTCGGCGCCCGGCAGCGCGATGACCCCGACGTACTCGCCCTCGAGCTGGCCGGTGACCAGCCGCGGCGTGACCTCCTCGAGGAAGGCCTGCTGGTACGCGGTGTCGCGTTCGGTGTCCTCGAGCTGCTGGCGCAGGTCGCGGTTCTCGTCGCGCAGCGACGACGTCTGCTCGGCCAGCGTGTCGTCGACGGTGTCGCCGAGCGGGCCCGCGCCGAGCACGATGCCGGCCGCCAACGCGAAGAAGACAGCGATGATCGAGACCAGGTGGTAGCGAAAGTCGATCACGTCAGAAGAGTCCCTTGACCCAGAAATAGAAGCGGTCCCACCACGAGCCGACGATGTCGAGATAGGCCTGGCCCGTCGGGGTGGAGTACATGGCGGCGACGACCGCGGTGATGCCGGCGACGACGAGCACGGCCAGCATCCACGCCGGGACGCTGCTGTGGTAGAGCCGGCTCACGCCCTTGGCGTCGACCAGCTTGCTGCCCACCCGCAGCCTGGTGAGGAAGGTGCTGGCCATGCCGGAGCGGCCCTTGTCGAGGAACTCGACCAGGGTGGCGTGGGTGCCGACGGCCACGATGAGGCTGGCGCCCTTGTCGTCGGCCAGCAGCATGGCGATGTCCTCGCTGGTGCCGGTGGCCGCGAACGGGACGCCGGACAGCCCCATGCGCTCGAGCCGTCCCAGCCCCGGCGCGCGGCCGTCGCGGTAGGCGTGCACGATCAGCTCGGCGCCGCTGGACAGCGCGTCGTCGGACACGGAGTCCATGTCGCCGACGATGATGTCGGGCTTCTGCCCGACCTCCAGCAGCGCGTCGGCCCCGCCGTCGACGCCGATGAGGACCGGGTCGTACTCGCGGATGTACGGCCGCAGCGTGACGAGGTCTTCCTTGTAGTCGTACCCGCGCACGACGATGAGGACGTGCCGGCCATCGAGGTCGGTGCGGATCTCGGGCACGCCGACGCCGTCGAGGAGCAGCTCGCGCTCGCGCTTGAGGTACTCCATGGTGTTGGCGGCGAACGCCTCGAGCTGCGCGGAGAGACCCTCGCGGGCCGCGCTCATCAGCTTGGCGAGGCTCTCTTCGTCGTGCCGGATGCCGGCGCCGACGGCCTCGCCGGTGCCCTCGCGGTAGAGCGTGGTGCCGTCGACGCGGACCCGCTCGCCCTCTTTGATGGCGCTGAAGAGGTCGGGGCCGACGTCGTCGACCAGCGGGATGCCGGCCCGGACGATGATGTCGGGGCCGAGGTTGGGGTAGCGGCCGCTGACCGACGGGCGGACGTTGACGACGGCGCCGGCCTGGCAGGCGACGAGCGCCTCGGCGGAGACGCGGTCGAGATCGAGGTGATCGATGACGGCGATCTCGCCCGCTTTGAGCCGTTTCGTGAGGTTCTTGGTGCGGTGATCGAGGCGCACGACGCCGCTGACCCCGGGCAGGTCATCGGGCTTGCGGCGGCGTAGTGCAGGCATCCTCACCAAGCGAATCCTGCCATGTCCGGGCCCGTAACACCGCATCGGTCCGGTGTGTGTTGGCCGATTCCCGCAGGTTCACCGGGACCGCGACGGACGATCTCCGGGCCGGGTCCGGGACGGGTTCCGGCCGGCCCGGCGGTCACCGGCGAGCCGGCGCGATGCGGATCTGCGCCGCATGATCGACGACGCCGTCGCCGGACACGCCCGGGAACGCCCGCCCGGCCGGGTACGCCGTCAGCGGCATCGCCGCGCTCCCCCGTCAGACCAGCAACTTGGCCTTCTGCGACTGGAACTCCTCCGGGCTGAGCACCCCCTCGTCGCGCAGCCGCGCCAGCTTCGTCAGCTCGTCGGCCGTACTCGCGCCGGCGCCGTCGCTCGCCGCGTCGCGCACGTACTCGCGGAACGCTTCGTCACGGCGCTGGTAGTCGGCGGCCATCCGCTCGGCCATGCCGGAACCACGCGCGATCAGGTAGATGAGCGCACCGAACAGCGGCAGCACCAGGATGAAGACCGTCCAGAGCGCCTTCGTCCAGCCGCCGAGGTCCTTGCTGCGGAACACGTCGGTGAGCAGTGTCACCAGCAGCCAGATCCAGGCGATGAACAGGAAGAACCAGAGCATCGTCAGGAACAGGTTCAGGAGCGGGTAATCGTCCATGGTCCACCTCCGACCGACAGCCTGGCCCGCGGCGGCCGCGTGCTCCTCACCCCTCGCGGGTGATCCCGGGCGGCTCGCCCTCGCCGCGCTCGCTCTCCGCCCGCGCGACGCTCAGCCGGTGCGCGATCTGCGACGACGCGACGGCGAACAGCGCGCCGATCACGACCAGGTCGAACACGATCTGCACCATCGCCGCGATCCGCGCCTCCTGGCCCACGGCGTGCACGTCGCCGTAGCCGACGGTGCCCAGCGTGACGATGCTGAAGTAGAGGGCGTCGGTGCGGGTGCTCAGGCCGGCGAACTGGCCCGGGTCGTTGCGTTCCATCAGGTAGTACGCCAGCGCGAAGAACACCACCACCACGTAGAGCACCGCCAGCAGGCCGGACACCCGCGCCCGCGTCTGCCCGAGGTGAGCGGCGAATCGGCGGACCTCGTGCAACGTCAGCCAGATCAGGCCGGCCACCCCGGCGGCGAACGCCACCGCGCCGACGACCTCGCCCAGCTCGTCCGGCGCACGCAGCGGCAGCGTGTAGTAGACCAGGATCGTGCAGGCCAGCATGCCCGCACTGCGCAGGACGTTCCTCACCGTGCCGCCTCCCTCGGCGGGTCGTACACCACCGCCGTCCCCGCCACCACGTCCCCGACGGCGCGGGTGTCGCGGCTGACCAGCGTCCACAGCACCCCGATCGGGAACACGACCGTGACGACGGCGCGCACCAGCGCCCGGCCGACGCCCAGCGGCCACGTCCCGGGCGACCGGCCCGCCAGCGTCACGACGCGCAGGCCGAGCACCTGCTGGCCGGGCGTCCGCCCGATCAGCGCCCAGCCCGTGGCCAGGTAGGCCACTACCAGCACCGAATGCCCCGCGCCGTACGCCCACCCCGGCAGCGACGGCAGCGCGAACGGCGGTCCCTGCACCGTGTACCGGATGCCGCTCAGCACCACACCCACCAGCGCCGTCGCAGCGGCCACCACGGCGACGTCGACCACCGCCGCCGCGGTCCGCGACACCAGGCCCGCCCCGCTCACGGCGGCGCTCGCCCCGTCCCGTCGCCCGCGGGCTCCTCGTCCACCGCACTGTTGCGCTCCGGCGCGGCCGCCACCCGGACGCCGTCACGGGGTGGCCGGCGCAGGACGACCCGGTCGACGAAGCCGTTGAGCACCCGGTCCGCGCCGGCGCTGCGCACCCGCACCGCGTCGACCGTCTCGGCGGCCATCCCGGCGCTGGACTCGCGCACGATCCGGCCGAGGTCGATGTCGTCCAGCACCTGCTCGACCAGCTCAGGCACCCGCAGCCGCACGATGACGGCGTCCAGGTCGACCCGCTCCACCACGGCGTCGACGTCCACCCGGCTGACGGCGGCGTTCAGGTCCACGCGGCGGACCACGCCGTCGAGGTCCACGCGCCGCACGATCCCGTCCACGTCGACCTCGTCCAGCACGGCGCCGACGTCGGTCACGGCGACAGCGCCCACCACCGAGCGCCGCCACGCCGACCGGAACAGCAGCGCCGCCTCACGCTCGTTCCGGCGCTGCTCCTCGCGGCCGATGCGGGCCAGCCGGTCCACCCGCCGCGCCACGCCCGTCCGCCCGGCAACGACCGCACCGGCCCTGACCAGCACCGACGCCGCTGCCTCGATCGGCATCGCCACCCCCGCGGCGACGTCGAGCGTCCGGCGGCTTGTCAACGCGGCCATCCCGAGCGCCGCCTCCCCCAGCCGTCCGGCCGCCGCGATCACCGTCGCGCCGGTCTCCGCCCGGGTCGCGCGCCGTTCAGGCGGAGGCGGCGGCGCGGGCCGGCCGTCCGCCGTCCGCCCGTTCTCCGTCCGCCCGTTCGCGCTGGCCGGCCCCGGCTCGCGCGGCGGCGCGACCAGGCTCGTCAAGCCGCGGACCGTCAGCCCGGCCCCGCCCACAAGCACGCGCCCGAACCGTCCGGCCGCCCGGACCGCCGCGGGCCGCTCCGTCCCGTTCGCGCCCATCGCGCCACCTCACCCTCACGGCAAGGCTCCCGCGGACACCTCCGGCCGGTCCTCACCCGCGTCAGGTGATCCGGCCCGCAGGCTCAGATCGACGTACAGGTAGCCGAGCACGAGCGCGACGAACGGGATGGTGACGACGTAGACCAGCGCGGTGATCAGATTGATCACGTTGAACGAGCCGTCGGACACCAGCAGCAGCACGACCCCCACGAACGGCCCCGTGATCGCGCCCAGCCCCACCACCAGCGCCGCCACCGCCGTCGCCCGCCACCACTGACCGCGCACGACGTCGCGGCTGCGGTGGAACGCCGCGCCGGCCGGGCGGTCCTCCATCATGACGGCCTGGACGGCGAACCCGTTGCGCACCGCGTAGATCAGCGCGAGCGGCGCCGTGAAGACGAACAGCAGCAGCGCCCACACCACGAGCACCAGCCGCGCCGCCACCAGCGCCAGCGGCCGCAGCTTGGCCCGCACCGCCCGGTACGCCGACAGCACCGTCACCGGCTGCCCGTCGTCGAGGTCGCGCAGCGCCTGCGCCGTCGCCGCGACGACGCAGAAGTACGCGAGCAGCGAGATCGCCCCGCCCATCAGCACGACGACGAACACCGTCGCCGCGTTCTGGTCGCCGTCGGTGTCGACCAGCGACGTCAGTTCGCCGGCCTCGACCAGCAGCCACTGCAGCCCCGCCGCCAGCAGCATGACCGGCAGGTACACCAGCCCGATCCCGATGAACAGCAGCGGGTGCCGCCCGTACATGCGCCGCGCGGCGACGATGATCCGGCCCCAGCTGCGCCGCTGTCTGACGGGGTACGGGTCGCCGGGACCCCAGCGGGTGCGGCTGGCGATGGCGGCGAGCACCCCGACGATGACCGCGAGACCGAGCAGCACGGCCGGCGGGTTGCGGATCAGCTGCCGCAGCAGGTTCGAGCCGCCCTCGACGACGCCGCAGAACGCGTCGGTGGCCGTCGGCGCGAGCGACGCGCCGAGGGGGACGGTCGCGCTGGAGTCGCGCCAGCTGTCCTCCGACCAGCGGATCGGCGCCGTCCACTGGGTCTTCATGTTCGGGCCGGTCGGGCCGTTGTAGAACGCTTCCTGACGTTCGCCCCAGCGGCCGCGGAACCCCAGCCACGGGTAGCCGTCCTGGGAGCCGGCGGTGGGCACGACGTCGGTCCGGGTGCGCAGCTGGGTGTGCGGCCCGGTGGCGTCGTCGCAGCCCACTCCGGTCGCGGAGCTGGCGCCGAGGTACAGCGCCGGGCTGAAGAAGTTCGCGTGCGAGCCCTCCGCCGGGTAGACGACCGGGTGCGTGCCGTCGACGATCTCCATCTTCTTGTCGCCCCAGTCGGCCCGCTCGGCGCCGGAGTGCTGGCTGTAGCCGATGCTCGTCGGGTCGACCTCCAGCGCGGCCGCGGCGTCGGGGGCGTCGAAGACGAGCTGGATCATCTCCCAGTCGCCCTCGTGGAGGTTGTTGAAGTCGTTGAAGATGTAGAAGAACCAGTACTGGACGGCGAGCTGGTCGGGCCGCGCGGCGTCCTCGACGACCCGGCCGTAGACGGTCGGGACGGTGCCACTGCTGACGGTCCGGGCCCACTGCTCGTAGCCGCACCCCGGGTCGAGCGCGTCGCCGGGGAAGTCGAGGTGGTAGTCGAGCAGGCCGGCGCCGATGTCGTCGGCGCTCGGCGCGATGCCGACCAGGTCGTTCGTCGTCCACGGGCCGCGCAGCGCCACACCGTCGTTGTCCATCAGCACGTCGACGTCGACCGGCAGGTACGGCTCACCGTTGCCGCACGGCTCCAGCTGCTCCCTGACGCGCACGACCGGCGCGTACCGCTCGACCAGCTCGTCCTCCTCCGGCTCCAGCGTCCGGACGGCGGACGGCGGCGGCGCGCTCGCGACGGGAACGGCGTCGACGGTGACGGCAGCGGCCGCCCCGGCCGTCGTCGCCGCCGCGACGGGGACAGCGTCCAGAGTGACACCGGCGGGCGCCCCAGCCGTCGTCGTCGCGGCCGCCGCGGCGTCGGCCGGAGCCAGGACCGCGGGCATCGTCGTCGCCGCAACCGCGACCAGGGCGAGCAGCGCCGGCACCATGGCGATCACCCTAGCCCCGCGCCGGGACCGTGGGCGGGAGGTTCAGCGGGCCCGTTTGGAGCTGGCCGCGCTCTCGAGCAGTTCCTCGGCGTGCGCCCGCGCCGACGCCGATCCCTCGAGGCCGGCGAGCATGCGTGACAGCTCGCTCACCCGGCCGGTGTCGTCGAGGGTTTCGACGCCGCTGCTGGTGACGCGGCCGTCGTCGGACTTCACGACCTTGAGGTGGTGGTCGGCGAACGCCGCGACCTGCGGCAGGTGCGTCACCACCAGGACCTGCGCGTGCTTCGCCAGCATGGCCAGCCGCCTGCCGACCTCGACCGCCGCCTTCCCGCCCACCCCGGCGTCGACCTCGTCGAACACGAACGTCGGGACCGGGTCGGCGCCGGCGAACACCACCTCGATGGCCAGCATGAGCCGGGACAGCTCGCCGCCGGACGCGCCCTTGTCGAGCGGCCGCGGCTGGCCGCCGTTGTGCGCGGTGAACAGGATCTCGACGTCGTCGACGCCGTTCGGGCCGAAGCCGTCGCGCGGCCGGACCTCGACGACGATGCGGGCGTGCGGCATGGCGAGCGCGGTGAGCTCGACGCTGACGTCGTCGGCGAACCGGGCGGCGGCCTCGGTGCGCGCCTTGGTGATGGTCGTGGCGAGGTCGCCCAGCTCGGCGGTCAGCGACTCGCGCTCCTGTCCGAGCGCCGCGACCCGATCGTCGTCGCCGTCGAGCTCGAGCAGCCGCCGCGACCCCTGCTCGGCCCACGCCAGGACCTCGTCGATGGTCTCGCCGTATTTCCTGGTCAGCGCGGTGAGCGCGGCGCGGCGGGACTGGACCTCGGCGAGCCGCTCGGGGTCGGTGTCGATGCCGGCGCCGTAGGACGCGAGGTCGGCGGCGACGTCGCCGACCAGGTACGCGACCTCGGCGAGCCGGTCGGCCAGGGCGGCCAGCTCGGGGTCGTGGTCGCGTTCGGGGTCGAGCGCCTGGCGGGCCTGCGCCATCAGGGCGAGCACGTCCGGCGCGTCGGGCACGGTCTCGTCGCCGGACAGGTTCTGGTGCGCGGTGACGGCGGCGGTGCGCAGCGCGTCGGCGTGCGCGAGCCGGCCCTCCTCGCCGCGCAGGGCCTCGTCCTCGCCGGGCTGCGGGTCGACGCCCTCGACCTCGCCGAGGCCGAGCCGCAGCAGGTCGGCCTCCTGGGCGCGCTCGCGGGCCTTCGACGTGACCTCGTCAAGCTCGGCCTCGACGGCGCGCAGCCGCGCGTACCTCGTCGCATACTCGGCCAGCGGCTCGGCGACCGCGGCGCCGGCGTACCGGTCGAGCGCGGCGAGCTGCCGCGACGTCCGGAGCAGCCGCTGCTGGTCGCTCTGCCCGTGCACCGCGACCAGCCCGTCGGCGAGCTCGCCGAGCAGGCTGACCGGCGCGCTGTGCCCGCCGACGTGGGCGCGGGACCGGCCCTCGGCCATGACGGTGCGGCTGAGCAGCAGTTCGACGCGTGCGGTCTTCTTCTTGCCCGTGCCGGCAGGTTCGGCGGGCTCGAGCTCGGCGCCGGCCTCGGCCGCCCGCTCGGCCACCACCCCTCCGGCGTCGATCGTGACGCGGCCCTCGACCAGCGCGCGGCTGGTTCCGGTGCGGACGGCGCCGCCGTCGGCACGGCCGCCCATGAGCAGGTTGAGGCCGGTCAGCACCATGGTCTTGCCGGCGCCCGTCTCCCCCGTCACGACGGTGAGCCCGGACCCCAGCTCCAGCTGAGCGTCGTCGATGACGCCGAGTCCACGGATACGGATTTCCTCAAGCACGGGACCTCAGCCTACCGTCGCAGGGCCGCGGGACGCGGTTGCGACTTGTCGGTGGATGCGTGGTTGTTCCCGGTCGCCGGACGCTCGAACCCACGACATCCGAGCCTCGCGCCGCCGCGAGCCGCCCGGCCCCGCGAGCCACCCGGCCCCACGCGCCACCCGGCCCCACGCGCAACGCCCGGCCCCGCGAGCCACCCCGCGCGCCGCGCGGCCTGGCCGCCACCCAGGCCTCGTCGAGCCGCCGTCGAGCCTGCCCGCATCGGCCGCCGTCGAACCGCACGTCCCGGTCATGAGCGCGCGCCGCGCCAACCCTCGACCGGAAGCGCGAACTTCGCGACCAGCCGGTCGGTGAACGGGGCAGTGTGCAGCCGCGCGAGCCGAACCGGTTGCGTCCCGCGCGAAACCTCCACCCGTGCGCCGGGCGGCAGCTCGACCGCTCGGCGGCCGTCGCACCAGAGCACCGCGCCGCGGGTCCGATGCTGCACCGTGACCGCCATGACCGACGTCGGCGCGACCACGAGCGGCCGGGCGAACAGGGCGTGCGCGCTGATCGGGACCATCAACAGCGCCTCGACCTCCGGCCACACCACCGGCCCGCCGGCGCTGAACGCGTACGCCGTCGATCCCGTCGGTGTCGCCATGACGACGCCGTCGCAGCCCCACCGCGACAGCGCCCGCCCGTCGATCTCGGCGACGAGGTCGAGCATGCGCTCGCGGCTGGCCTTCTCGACACTGACCTCGTTGAGCGCCCAGCCGACGGCGGTCCGCGTGCCGTCGTTCCGCACGGCGACGTCGATGGTCATGCGTTCCTCGACGACGTAGTCGCGCTTCACGATGTGGTCGACGGTGAATCCGAGATCGTCGACCTCGGACTCGGCGAGGAAGCCGACGTGGCCGAGGTTGACGCCCAGGATCGGCGTGCCGGTGGGCCGGGCGACCTCGGCGCCGCGCAGGATCGTCCCGTCGCCGCCGATGACGACGACCAGTTCGCAGCCGTCGGCCGCGTTCGGATCGCCCTCGGCGACGACCGCCGCGACCCCGTCGGACTCGGGGATGTCGATGTCGTGACGCTCGTCGGCCATGACGCGGACGTCGATGCCGGCCGCGCCGAGCTTGCCGATCACCTTCGCGGCGATCTGCCTGGCCTCCTCGCGCCCGGTGTGGGTGACGAGCAGCACCGTGCGGGTCATGGCGGCCCTTCCTCTACAGCGCGCTGGACGTCTTCGGGGCGGACCTCGGGCGCGCCGGAGCGCAGCCAGAGGAAGTACTCGACGTTGCCGGAAGGGCCGGGCAGCGGGCTCGCGGTGACGCCGTTGACACCCAGGCCCAGCTCGCCGGCCGCCCGCGCGACGTCGACCACGGCCTCGGCCCGCAACGCGGGATCGCGCACGACGCCGCCCTTGCCGACCCGTTCCTTGCCGACCTCGAACTGCGGCTTCACCATCAGCGCGAAGTCGGCGCCGGGCCGGCTCACCGTCACCAGCGGGCCCAGCACCAGTCGCAACGAGATGAACGACAGGTCGCCCACCACGACGTCGACCGGCTCGCCCACGATCTCCGGCGTCAGCTCACGGACGTTCGTGCGGTCGTGCACCTCGACCCGGTCGTCGGAGCGGATCGACCACGCCAGCTGCCCATACCCGACGTCGACCGCCACCACCGACGCCGCGCCGCGCCGCAACAGCACGTCGGTGAAGCCGCCGGTCGACGCGCCGGCGTCGAGACACCGCCGCCCGGCGACCGTGAACCCGGCCGGCTCGAACACATCCAGGGCGCCGGCCAGCTTGTGACCGCCGCGCGAGACGTACTCGTCGCCCTCGGCCGGCTCGGTCACCAGCACCGCGTCGGCCGGATCGACCGCCGTCGCCGGCTTCGTCGCCACCCGCCCACCGACCATCACCCGGCCATCGCCCACCAGCGTCGCCGCGTGTTCGCGCGAACGGGCCAGGCCACGGCGCACCAGTTCCGCATCGAGACGTCGTCGAGGTGGCACCGCGCGATCAGCCTTCGCCGTCGCCGGAGCCGGCGCTGCCCGTGTCCTCGCCCGGCGCCGACGCGGCACCAGGCTTCGACGTCCCGCCAGACACCAGCCACCCGCCAGGCGTCGGTCCCGCGCCGGGCGTCGGTCCCGCGCCGGGCCGCGGCGATCCACCGGCCACCGGCGCGACGCCAGGCGACGGTGATCCACCGGCCGCCGCCCCCGCGCCGGGCCGCGCCGAACCACCGGCCACCGACCCCGCACCAGGCGTCGCCGAACCACCGGCCACCGACCCCGCACCAGGCCTCGCCGAACCACCGGCCACCGACCCCGCACCAGGCCTCGCCGAACCACCGGCCACCGCCCCCGCACCAGGCGTCGGCGATCCGTCAGTCGTCCGCACCGCACCGGCTGCCGGCCGTGCGCCAGGCTCTGCGGCGTCACTGGGCGAGTCCGCCGCGCCGTGGCCGTCATCGCCGAAGTCGTCGTCGGCCACCGCGTCGGGCTCGCCGGACAGCCGGTCCTGCAGCACCTGATGGACCCACTCGACCACCGGGGCGTGCTCGTGCACCGGCAGACCCTCCAGCGCCTCGAGCGTCCGCACCGCCTCGTCGACCTGGGCGTCTCCGCTGCCGCCGTCGTCCGTCAGTTCCTGCATGACGACAACGCTAGTACGGCCGCGTGGGAGCACGGGTGATTCGGGCGGCATCGAGCGCGGCCCGGACCGACGCCGGGCCGGCGACCGTCCCGTTGCCGGCCTCGGCGGCATCGGCCGCGGCCCAGGCGGCGCCGCACGCCGCTCGCAGCGCGTCGAGCCCGCCTTCACCTGTACCGTCGCCGTCGACGCCCCCGCCGTCGACGCCCCCGCCGCCGGCTCCATCGCCGCGCGGGCCGACCTCGTCCGCCGTGACCCGGGCGATCCGCAGGGTCCCACTGTCGACGACCGCGTGCCAGTCGCCCACCTTCGACTCGCCCGCGCGAACCGACAACGCCTCCGCCGGCCATCGCAGCGCCCGTAAGTCGAACCCCACGTAGGTCGGACGCAGCCGGGGCGGTGCGAGCACGAGGTCGATCGGATCGGTCACGCCGGTGAGTACCAGCAGGCTGTCCGCGCCGGACGCGTTGGCCCCCTCGATGTCGGTGTCGAGACGGTCGCCGACCACCAGCGGCCGCTCCGCCCGCGAGCGCAGCATGGCCTCGCGGTGCATCGGTGGCTCCGGCTTACCGGCGACTACCGGCTCGCGCCCGGTGGCCGTTCGAATCGCGTCGACCAGCGTGCCGTTGCCCGGCGCCCGTCCGCGGGCGGTGGGAACCACCGGATCGGTGTTCGTGGCGACCCACGGCAATCCGGAGGAGACCGCGTACGTGCCCTCCGCCAGCATCGGCCAGCCGACCTGTGGTGAGAATCCCTGCACGACCGCGACCGGGCCGTCGTCGGCGCTCGACACCGGGATCAGGCACTGTTCGCGCAGCGCCACCTCGAGCCCTTCGCCGCCGACCACCAGCACCTTCGAGCCGCTAGGCAGCTGCTCGGCCAGCAGCCGCGCGGCCGCCTGAGCGGACGTGACGACCTCGTCGGGCCGTGCTTCGACGCCGATCTCACTGAGATGCGCGGCGACCCGTTCCGGCGGCCGCGAGGCGTTGTTGGTGACGAAGGCCAGCCGCATGCCGGCCGCGCGAGCCACCTGCAACGCGTCGGGCGCGTGCGGCACCGGGTGGTCGCCGACGTAGACGACGCCGTCGAGGTCGAGGAGGGCGACGTCGTAGGTCTGGGTCAGGGGATGCACGGCACCCATCCTCCCAGCAGGTTCCCCCGGTGGTCGTGGCCGGGCAGCGGGTGCGGCCCGCGTACCATCCGCTAGATGACCACCGCCGGGCCGCCGCTGCGGCTGACGCCGTTCCGCGCGACCACGTACGCACCCGGCGCCGACCTGGCCGCGGTGGTATGTCCGCCGTACGACGTGATCGGTGACCGCGCGCTCGCCGAGTTCGAGGCGCACGACCCGCACAACATCGTTCACCTGACGCTCCCCCGGCCGCTGCCGGGCGACGGCGACCGGTACGCCCGGGCCGCGCACACGCTGCGCGAGTGGCGCGAAGCCGGCGTGCTGCGCCGCGACCCGTCTCCGGCGCTGTACGTCTACCAGCACGTGACCACCGGGGGTTCGGCGATCGGCCTGGTGGGCGGCGTCGGTCTGGACGGACCCGTTCTTCCACATGAGAACACCTTTCCCGGCCCGGTGGCCGACCGCGCCGCGCTGATGAGCGCGACCCGGATGCAGCTCGAGCCGATCCTGCTGACGTATGACGGCGGCGGCGCGGCCAGCGAGGTCGTCGACCACGCGGCCGGCACGGAGCCGCACCTGGAGTTCACTGTCGCCGGCGAGTCGCACCGGCTCTGGCGCGTCGACCAGCCCGACGCGCTGGCCGCCGTCGCCGCCGACCTGGCCGGCCGGACCGCGTTGATCGCCGACGGGCACCATCGGTTCGCCGCCTATCGCGCCGTACACGCCGCCGACCCCGTCCCTGCCGCCACCGATCACGGCCTCGCCCTGCTCGTCGACGCCGCACGGCATCCGCTGGAGCTGCGCGGCATCCACCGCAGTGTCTCGGGGCTCACCCTCGACGAGGCGGCGACCACCGCGGCGAAAGCCTTCGACGTCGTCGCGCTCGCTGCCGACGACGACCCCGCTGCCGCACTCGAAGCCGAGCGAGGCACCGCGTTCGTCATCGGCGACGGGCAGCGACAGGCGCTGCTGCGCTCGCCGCAGCCGACGACACTCGTCGAGGTCGTCCCCGCCGACCGCCCGGACGGCTGGGCCGCCCTGGACGCCGGTGTGCTGGTGGACGTGCTGCTGGCTCATCTGTGGGGGGTCGACGACTCCGATCCACGCGTGACGTACCACCACGACCGCCGGGACGCGCTGCGCGCGGCCGGGCGCGGTGCAGGGGTCGCCGTGCTGGTGCGACCGCCCGCGCTGGCGGACGTCCTGGCCCTGGCGGCCCGCGGTGAGCGGATGCCACGCAAGTCGACGTCGTTCGGGCCGAAGCCGTGGACGGGGCTACTGATGCGCGACCTCACCGCCGACCAGGACTAGGCGCCTCTCGGTCTGCGGATCGGGCTCCGGCGGCCGCTGTGCCGCTGCCGACGCACTTGCGGCGCGCTTCCTCGGTGTCGGCGGTGGTTCGCGGGCCATGAAGTTGGCCGTCTCGACCTCGATCTCGAACGTGCTCTGTCCAGGTCCGGCGCCCGACCGCCAGAACCGGCGGCGAAGCGCCCCCGTGATCTCGACCGTGTCGCCCTCACCGAGGAGACGCAGGTTGCGCCGCTGCGTCGGCCCCCACGCGGTGCAGGTGACGGTGTCCACGCGGCGCGGTGCGGGCGGGCCCGCCGGTGGACGTGGCCGCTGGACCACCAAACGAGTCGTCACGATCTCGTCGCCGCTGGGCAGCATGACAGCCTCGGGTTCGACGGACAGCCGGCCGATCAGCCGGACCTCGTTGGTGTGCTCGACGGGGCTCGTACTCGTGCTCATCGTGCGGCTCCTTCGGGTGAATGGGAAGTGGATCTGGTCCCATCGTGGGCGGGGATGAAGGAGCTCGCAGCTGCGGAATCGCGAATTGTGGATGAGCGGGCAAAGTGATCGAGGCTGTGGACAAGGGACGGCTCGGGGGGACTTCGCGCGCCGAATCACCTGCGGCAACGGGCCGGCGGTCGTTGCGGGGCCGCGACGGCGACGGTGGCCGGGCTCGGACCGGGGTGACGTCCCTTGGCGTGGTGGAGTTCCCGGCCCGCTTGAGCGTCGTCGTGTCGACGGTGGCGTAGGGCGGCCATCGTGCGACGGTCAGTGAGACCTGACTAGGGATCTCACGAGAGGACACGAACGCACGATGGCCTTGGACCATGCTGCCCTACTTGAGGTGCTCGAGGCGATGCGGGCCGCTGACGTGGACGATCGGGTTCGCACCGCGGCGCAGGCGATGTATCAGGCGTTGATCGAGGCCGAGGCGACGGCGGTGATCGGCGCCGGTCCGTGGGAACGCAGCGCGGATCGGACCGCGCACCGCAACGGCTCGCGACCGCGGACCCTGTCGACCACGGCCGGGGATCTGGAGTTGCGCATTCCCAAGTTGCGCACCGGGTCGTTCTTCCCCTCCCTGTTGGAGCGGCGCCGCCGAGTCGACCAGGCGTTGTTCGCCGTGATCATGGAGGCCTACCTGCACGGGGTGTCGACCCGCAAGGTCGACGACCTGGTCAAGGCGCTGGGCGCGGACAGCGGGATCTCCAAGTCGGAGGTGTCGCGGATCTGCGCCGACCTCGACGCCGAGGTCTCCAGCTTCCGGGACCGGTCGCTGGCCGATCAGGCCTATCCGTACGTGTTCCTCGACGCCACCTACTGCAAGGCTCGGGTGAACCGCCGCGTGGTGTCCCAGGCGGTGGTCATCGCCACCGGCGTCACCGCCGACGGGCGCCGCGAGGTGCTCGGATTCGACGTCGGTGACAGCGAGGACGGCGCGTTCTGGACCGCGTTCCTGCGCTCGTTGAAGGCCCGCGGGCTGGGCGGTGTCCAGCTGGTCATCTCCGACGCCCACACCGGCCTCAAGCACGCCATCGCCTCGGTCCTGCTCGGGGCGGCCTGGCAGCGCTGCCGGGTGCACTTCCTACGCAACGTGCTCGCCCAGGTCCCCAAGGGCAACGCCGAGATGGTGGCCGCAGCGATCCGCACGATCTTCGCCCAGCCCGACGCCGAGCACGTGCACGAGCAGTTCGACGTCATCGCCACCATGCTCGGCCGGCAACTACCCAAGGTCGAACAGATGCTGCGCGACGCCAGTAACGATCTCCTCGCGTTCACCGCGTTCCCGATCAGTCACTGGAAGAAGATCTGGTCCACCAACCCGCTGGAACGGCTGAACAAGGAGGTCAAACGCCGCACCGACGTCGTCGGAGTGTTCCCCAACCCCGCCGCCCTGCTCCGCCTGGCCGGCGCTGTCCTGGTGGAGGCCCACGATGAATGGCAGGTCGCCGCCGAACGCCGCTACCTCTCCGAAGCCTCCATGGCGCTACTCACCACACCCACCACCAAGGAGGTGGCCAAACCCGAACTCATGACGGCATGATCTAACCCACTGACCCCGCACAGTGGTCGAAGAACTCCACCTCTCAGCGGGACGTCACCCGGACCGGGGTGGACCGCCGTCACGACCGACGCGGACCGCTCGCCGGGACGGCGCGCTCAGCTGCTGGCCGATCAGCCGTCGCTCGGTATCGACGGTGCCGCTCAGCCCATGCGACCGTCGGCCGCCGGACCGCGGCACCGTCCACCCCGAACGGCACGCTAGCCCGCTGGCCGATCAGCCGTCGCCCGGTATCGGCGGTGCCGCTCAGCCCATGCGACCGTCGGCCGCCGGACCGCGGCACCGTCCACCCCGAACGGCACGCTAGCCCGCTGGCCCAGCAGCCGTCGCCCGGTATCGGCGGTGCCGTTCAGCCCATGCGATCGTCGGCCGCGTCTACTCCGAGCGCGCACAGCTCGGCCAGATGAGGGCGGAGCGGATCGCTCGGTCGTCAACGTGGCGGCGCGACTCCGGGATGCGACCGTTGGCTCGCCCGTCCGCGCGACCGTCCACTCAACGCACACCGCTCGGCCACGATCACAGCAGGACGGACACCGGGTTGTCATCGTGACGCCGCCGCCGTTCCCCGGCATGCGGCCATCGATCGCCGGTCCGCGCGAACGTCCACTCACCCACACCGCTCGGCCACGATGACGGCAGGCGGGGCCATCCGGTCGTCATCGTGACGCCGCCGTTCCCCGGCATGCGACCGTCGATTGCCGTCCGCGCAGCCGCCGTCCACCCGAGCGCAGACCGCTACACCACGACCACGGCAAGGCGGACCGCACGGTCGTCGTCGCGCGACGGGCACGGGTGATCGATCATCGCTCTGTTCCAGGGCAACGCGATCGGATGGCCGGTCGCACGTGATCAGCTTGTCCACCCATCCACCGGCGCGGCGGCAGCGTGCGCCGCTATCCCAGGTCGAGTTCGGCCGCCCGCTTGGCGTTGCGGCGGCGCGGGCCGTCAGTCCTCGCCCAGTTCGGCCGCCCGCTCGGCGGCGTCGGTCTCCTCGTCGACGTCGGCTTCGGCGGCGCGGAGGAACCAGCGGCGGGCCTCCTTGTCGCGTCCGGCGGCCAGCAGCGCGTCGGCGTAGGCGTAACGGAGGCGGGCGACCCACTCGGCGCGAGCGTTCGAACGCAGCTCGGGGACCTGCAACGACACGGCGGCGGCCTCGTGGTCACCGAGATCGCGGCGGGCGCCGGCGGCGACGATGAGCATCTCGACGCGGCCGGCGGTGTTCAGACCGGTGACGGCGGGGTCGTGCGAGAGGTCGAGGGCACGCTGCGGACGGCCAAGGCCGCGTTCGGCGTCGGCCATCATCGGCAGGTACTCGGCCGATCCCGTCATCCGGCGGGCGGCCCGCAGTTCGGCAAGCGCGTCGGCGTACTTGCCGGCCAGATACGCGGCGACGCCGGCGGCCTCGCGGACCACGCCGATGCGGCCGGCCTTCCGCCGCGCGGCCATCGCGTGCTCGTACGCCTGCTCGGGGTCGTCCTCGAGCAGGCGCTGCGCCATCACCAGGTGCCGGGCGACGGCGGCGGACATCTGCCCGGACAGCGCGCTCAGTTCGGACCTGATCTCCTCATCCAGCTCGCGGCCGGTCACGTCCTCGTCGACGATCGGGTCCGGAACGCGGGGCGCGCTGCTCGGTCCCGGCGCCGTGCGGAATCCGTCGCCGCCGTCGGCCGGGCCGCGAGAGGCGCTTCCGCGCGGACCACGGTCGCCGCCGCCACGACGCTCGCCGCCCGGGCGATCGCTGCCACGGCCGCCACCACCCGAACGGCCACTCGACGGGCCTCCGCCCCAACGGCCGCCACCCGAGTCGGAACCGCGGCCGCCGCCGTACGAGCGCTCGCCGCCGCGGGAGTCGTCACCGGAGCGGGGACGGTAGGGACGGTCTCCGGAGGAGCGGCCGCTGCCACGGGAGTCGTCGCCAGAGCGCTGGCCGTATGGGCGGCCACCGCCAGGACCGCCTCGGCGTTCGCCGCCGCCACCCGAGCCACGGTCGTCGCGGCGCGGGGAGTAGGAGCGGCCGCCACCGGACGGGCGGCCGGAGCCGCGGGAGTCGTCGGGGCGGTTGTAGGAGCGGCCGCCGCCGGAGGACCGGTTGCCGCCGCGGGGGTCGTCGCCACGGGGGCCGGACGGGCGGCCGGAGCCGCGGGAGTCGTCGGGGCGGTTGTAGGAGCGGCCGCCGCCGGAGGACCGGTTGCCGCCGCGGGGGTCGTCGCCACGGGGGCCGGACGGGCGGCCGGAGCCGCGGGAGTCGTCGGGGCGGTCGTAGGAGCGGCCGCCGCCGGAGGACCGGTTGCCGCCGCGGGGGTCGTCGCCACGGCGGTCAGAGGGGCGGCCGGAGCCGCGGGAGTCGTCGGGGCGGTTGTAGGAACGGCCGCCGCCACGAGAGTCGTCGTCGCGAGAGGGGTAGGAACGGCCACCGGACGGGCGGCCGGAGCCGCGGGAGTCGTCGGGGCGGTTGTAGGAACGGCCGCCGCCGGATGACCGGTTGCCGCCGCGCGGGTCGTCACCACGGCGGTCAGAGGGGCGACCGGAGCCGCGGGGGTTGTCGTTGGGACGCGAGCCGGAGGAACGGTTGCCGCCGCGGGAGTCGTCGCCGGAGCGGCGGCCGGAGCCGCGGGAATCGGGCTTGCCCGGGCCGCCGGAGCCACGCCGAGGGGCGCCTCCGCCGGATCGGTCGTCTCGGCCACCGCCGCTTCGCCCAGCTCGGCCGTCGTCGGACGGATCCGGCGTGCCTTGGCGGTCGGGACCAGACATCGATGATTCCTCTCGTTCCGCTGGCGGTCACCCACATTCTCCACCGCCGGCCACCGATCTGGTGTATCGGGCCGGAGCCGGGTGCCCGCCAGTCGGGCGGCGGACCGCGCCGCGGCGTCGCCTACGCGGCGGGCTGGGCTGGTCGGGTGGTGGTGGACGTGGTGAAGGCCCACCCCGGTGTGTCGTGGGGTGGGCCTTCACTTGGGTGTGTGTCCGGCGGTGTCCTACTCTCCCACCCCCGCTAGAGGGCAGTACCATCGGCGCTGGAGGGCTTAGCTTCCGGGTTCGGAATGGGACCGGGCGTTTCCCCTGCCGCTATGACCGCCGGCACGTCTATGGAGTTGTCACCAGCCATCCCGGCACCGTCCACCACAACCGCCCTGTGGGGGTGTGGTGTGTGCCTGGGGGTGGTGCCTGTTCGTTGGAACAGAACCGTATAGTGGACGCGATTTGTCTTCAGCAGGTCACCCCGGTCCCGCGAACGGGGGTGGGGTGTGTGTGGTCAAGTCCTCGGCCTATTAGTACCGGTCAGCTTCACCCATTGCTGGGCTTCCACGTCCGGCCTATCAACCCAGTCGTCTAGCTGGGGGCCTTACCACGTCAACCGTGTGGGAGACCTCATCTTGAAGCAGGCTTCCCGCTTAGATGCTTTCAGCGGTTATCCCTTCCGAACGTAGCCAACCAGCGGTGCTCCTGGCGGAACAACTGGCACACCAGAGGTTCGTCCGTCCCGGTCCTCTCGTACTAGGGACAGCCCTTCTCAAGTCTCCTGCGCCCGCAGCGGATAGGGACCGAACTGTCTCACGACGTTCTAAACCCAGCTCGCGTACCGCTTTAATGGGCGAACAGCCCAACCCTTGGGACCTGCTACGGCCCCAGGATGCGACGAGCCGACATCGAGGTGCCAAACCATGCCGTCGATATGGACTCTTGGGCAGGATCAGCCTGTTATCCCCGGGGTACCTTTTATCCGTTGAGCGACAGCGCTTCCACAAGCCACTGCCGGATCACTAGTCCCTGCTTTCGCACCTGCTCGACCTGTCGGTCTCACAGTCAAGCTCCCTTGTGCACTTGCACTCGACACCTGATTGCCAACCAGGCTGAGGGAACCTTTGGGCGCCTCCGTTACCTTTTGGGAGGCAACCGCCCCAGTTAAACTACCCACCAGGCACTGTCCCTGATCCGGATCACGGACCGAGGTTAGATATCCAGTACGACCAGAGTGGTATTTCAACGTTGACTCCACCGACACTGGCGTGCCGGCTTCACAGTCTCCCACCTATCCTACACAAGCCGAACCGAACACCAATACCAAGCTATAGTAAAGGTCCCGGGGTCTTTCCGTCCTGCTGCGGGTAACGAGCATCTTTACTCGTAGTGCAATTTCGCCGAGTCCGTGGTTGAGACAGTGGGAAAGTCGTTACGCCATTCGTGCAGGTCGGAACTTACCCGACAAGGAATTTCGCTACCTTAGGATGGTTATAGTTACCACCGCCGTTTACTGGCGCTTAAGTTCTGAGCTTCGCCCTTGCGGGCTAACTCGTCCCCTTAACGTTCCAGCACCGGGCAGGCGTCAGTCCGTATACATCGTCTTGCGACTTCGCACGGACCTGTGTTTTTAATAAACAGTCGCTTTCCCCTGGTCTCTGCGGCCATCAACGCTCCCGGAGCAAGTCCGTTCACGTATCCGGCCCCCCTTCTCCCGAAGTTACGGGGGCATTTTGCCGAGTTCCTTAACCACGGTTCACTCGATCGCCTTGGTATTCTCTACCTGACCACCTGTGTCGGTTTGGGGTACGGGCGGCTATGGAACTCGCTAGAGGCTTTTCTCGACAGCATAGGATCACCCACTTCGCCGCAATCGGCTCGGCATCCAGCCTCGGGCGCTACTGTGGCGGATTTACCTACCACGGCCCTGCACTGTTACCCCGGGACAACCATCGCCCGGGATGGGCTACCTTCCTGCGTCACCCCATCGCTTGCCTACTACCGGTTCGGATCCCACGCTCCCCCACCAGGACTCCCGAAGGAATCAAGGCGGGTTCGGATGGTTAGCATCACCGGGCTCGGCATGGTCGCGCCACAACCGGTACGGGAATATCAACCCGTTGTCCATCGACTACGCCTGTCGGCCTCGCCTTAGGTCCCGACTTACCCAGGGCGGATTAACCTGGCCCTGGAACCCTTGGTCATTCGGCGGACGGGTTTCTCACCCGTCTTTCGCTACTCATGCCTGCATTCTCACTCGTGTAGCGTCCACGACTGGGTCACCCCGCCGCTTCAACCGCCACACGACGCTCCCCTACCCAACCACACACCTGAACACCCCTCCGAAGAGAGATGCTGGGTCATTGTGTGATTGTCACAGCTTCGGCGGTGTGCTTGAGCCCCGCTACATTGTCGGCGCAGAATCACTTGACCAGTGAGCTATTACGCACTCTTTCAAGGGTGGCTGCTTCTAAGCCAACCTCCTGGTTGTCTTCGCAACTCCACATCCTTTTCCACTTAGCACACGCTTAGG